>DWWS01000043.1 GCA_019119595.1 Candidatus Eisenbergiella merdavium
TGAAAGCGTTCAGTTAAAAATAGACCTTATATGAAACCGAGAAAATAGGATTTGAATTATCAGAAAAATCAACAAATAAACTGACATCAAAAAAAGAAGAAAAAGTGCCAACGATTACTTGACACATACTCTCGCAGACACCAGGTTGCAAAGCAGGGGATGACAGTGTATAGTGTTAAGCAGATAAAAAACAGGAGAAACGGGATTACTATGTGGACAGCAGATAACTGGACGGATTATGAAGTCATTGATACAGGCAGCGGAGAAAAGCTGGAGCGGTGGGGGAAATACCTGCTGGTGCGTCCGGATCCGCAGGTGATCTGGGAATCGGAGCGAAAGCATCCGGGCTGGAAAAAGAAAAACGGACACTACCACAGGAGCAGCCGGGGCGGCGGCGAGTGGGAATTTTTTGATCTGCCGCAGGAATGGAGCATCCGTTACAGGGAGCTCACCTTCCGTCTCAAGCCCTTCAGCTTCAAGCATACCGGACTTTTTCCTGAGCAGGCCGTCAACTGGGACTGGTTTTCCGGGCTCATTGCGGACGCGGGACGGCCGCTGAAGGTGCTCAATCTTTTCGCTTATACGGGCGGAGCCACCCTGAGCGCGGCGGCGGCGGGCGCAAGCGTCACCCATGTGGACGCCTCTAAGGGAATGGTGACCTGGGCAAAGGAAAACGCGGCGGCCTCCGGACTGGGCGACGCCCCCATCCGCTGGCTGGTGGACGACTGCGTCAAATTCGTGGAACGGGAGATCCGGCGCGGGAATACCTACGACGGCATCATTATGGATCCTCCCTCCTACGGGAGAGGCCCGAAGGGAGAAATCTGGAAGATCGAGGAAAGCATCTTTCCCTTTGTCCGGCTGTGCACGCAGCTTCTTTCCAGAGATGCCCGCTTTTTTCTCATCAATTCCTATACCACGGGCCTGCAGCCCGCCGTCCTGTCCTATATGATGAACCTGTGCATCACGCCCGCCTTCGGCGGTCATGTGGAGGCCGGCGAGATCGGGCTTCCCGTCACACAGAGCGGACTGATCCTTCCCTGCGGCGCCTCCGGCAGATGGATGCGCTGAAAAACGGTCACACTTTACAGCACATAAAAAATCCGGGAAATTTCGGTACGGAGCATACCGATTTCCCGGATTTTTCATTTTCATCCCCATTTAGGAGCCTTGCAGTCCTCTTTTCAGGCCGTCAGCTCATTCCGGCCATCACTCCTGCGATGATCACGATATAAAATAGAAAAACGATGACGGCAGAAATCGCCATCCAGATCAGCTGCGCCTTACAGAAATTCGCTTTGCTACGCTTTTCCGATCCACCGAAGCCCCAGACGAACAGCATGATCAGATTCACGCAGGGGATAGCGAGCACAAGCATCGTAAGGAGCCATTCCGACACTTTGATCGGTTCTTCCGGACCATCCACCCATCCCTCCGGCTGAAGCGGCGCCCCCTGATAAGGACTGTTGGGAAAATACCCCGGATTGCCGTTCTGGTACTGGCCGCCATTCCCGTTCCGGATCGGCTCTGCCGCCTGTCCGGCGTCTTCTTCCTTCCACCATCCGTCTTCATTTTTGAAAAAGCCGTCTGCTTTTTCTGTTCCGGCTTCTCCGGTTCCGGCATTTTCCGTTCCGGCCGCGACTCCTCTGTTATCGTCCGCCGCCTGCCATTCTCTGTCGTCCATGAAATGCTCCTCCTTTTTCCAGTGTTTTTTTCTGTCCTGTTTTCAAAAAGAAAACAGGCGTCTCATCCATTCATCGTATGCGGGAAACAGTCCCGCCAGCACGTTTTCCTCCCGGTAGCTCATGGGCGGATTGCCGGGAAAGAACGCCGCCATCCGGTACAGGTAGATCAGGATCATGGCAGCTGCGATGGCCCCGGCCGCAGGGAGGGCTCCCGCAGGCTTTTTCCCCCGGACATATCTCTGCCAGCCTGCATAGAGTGCCAGCAGGATCCAGAGAAAAATGCAGGGGTTGTAGCGAAACGCCTCCCCGAACCGGCCCGTCAGGGCCAGCACAAGCGCCCTGGTGCTCCCGCAGCCCGGACAGGGAAAGCCTGTCAGCGCTGCCAACGGGCAAACCGTTCCGAACAGGAGGGTGACCGCGGCGGCATAGGCCAGAAAGCCGACGGCAGCAAGGAGGTAATTTTTCACATCGCGCCGCAGGCGTTCCAGGATCAGCCGCAGTTCCTTTTTTCCGGTCCTCTATTCGCTGCATACGATCTCCTTGATGAAAAAATCTCTGCCGCTGACCAGATGCATGTTCCGGCTTTTGCAGTGCGGGCAGACGCCGCCGGTCACTGTGGCATGAAAAACGCTTCCGCAGTCCCGGCATTCCGCGTTGGCGGGCAGGATTTCGATCTCAAGCTCCGCCTCCGCAAGCAGCGTGCCCTCCGCCGCGGCGGGATAGACCTTTTTCATATATTCCGGGATCACGGAGGAAATCTCTCCGATCTGAAGCACCAGCTTCTCGATCTTTCCCACCTGATTTTCCGCCGCGAAACGTTCCACGGTTTTTATGATCTCCATTAAAATTCCAAGCTCATGCAAGCTGTCCGCTTCCTTTCTTCCATGCCGTCATTCAAATTCCACAAATTCGGAATATTCCTCCCAGATATTGTAGATCCAGGTTTTTCCCTGATTGAAAACGATCTCGTTTCCGTCCTCATCATAGAATTTCGCGGGAACACCGTCTCCCTCCATGCGGGACCAGGAGGCCGGGATCACCTTCCCGTCCGTGAAAACCAGAGCGGTTCCCACCCCGTGCACGCCGAACGCCAGATAATCATGGCTGTCGCGCACCTCCCCATGGCAGTACTGCAGGATCACATTGGAAACGGCGAGCTGCTCTCCGGTCCGCTCGTCGATCTGCGCCTCCCCGTCCTGGAATCGGTAATAAAGCTGATCCTCGCTGTCGTATTCAAACCGGGGATTGTACGCGCCGTAGCCGCCGGAATTGTTCCCCGTCCCGCCGGGCCGGATCACGGATGCCTCCTGCGCGTCCTCATATTCGGCCCGGACGCCGTCCGCGGCAAAGGTGAGCTGGGGGACGAATTCCTCATCGTATTCCCAGTCATAGCCGAGGCGGTCCACAGCCTTCTTCAATCCGTCAATGAAAAGATAGCCCGTAAATTCCACCGCATAGCCCGGGCGTTTGATCCTTCCGAACGCCTCGTCCGCCGGGTTGTGGATGCCCTCCACTCCCACGCTGACATTCTCCACCGCGTCGCTTGCGAGCAACGCTTCCACGTAGGGCCGCGCAAGCCCCCAGTTGCAGTAGATGGCTTCATAGCCCATGGCGGTATAAACAAAATAATCCCTGCTGCTGCGCACCGGGCCGATGTGATCCAGCTCGTCAAAATCCTCAAATATCCCCATCAGCCGGGTGATCCGGCCTTCCACGGGGGCTTCATAAATGATGCTGGCATTTGCCAGTCCATACTGCGGCATGGCAGGCGCGTTATTAGGGATCATCACGGCGATCGGCTTTCTGGTGACCACCTCTTCGTCCTTCCATTCTCCGGTCAGATAGCTCTGCATCTGCCCGTTTACCGCTTCCCGCTCTCCGATCACGGAAAGAGCTTCCGTTTCGGTTTCTGTTTCCACTTCGGTTTCCGTCTCTGTCTCTGCCGTTTCGCTCTCTTCCACAGATGGTTCCTCGCTCTGCGTTTCCTCCGTCTGCGTTACGGTTTCCATGGTCTCCTGCGTCTTTTGGCCGCAGCCGGAACCGCAGAGAGCGAAAAGCATCAGGCAGACTGCCGTCAGTGCCGCCGCTTTCATTCGTTTTCTCATCTGTTTCCTCCAGACCCACGCGTTTCCGGAGCGGCGCGCAGGTTTTTCCTCATCCTGTGCAGGGATTTTCGTCTGTTTCAGAACCATTATATAATATCGGACGGGTTCTTGTCCATTTCGGAAAGATTTCCAGCGGGAAAGATTGACGGCCAAAATGACCGACAAAAATGACCGGCCGGAAAGCTGTCCTATATGGAAAGCTTTCCGGCCAGATATTTCCCGGCTGGATGGTGTTCCAGCGCGCAGCGGCTCACAGGGCCTCAAAATCATACCGGTATGGCACGGGCTCCTCTTTTTCCGTAAGAGCCGCGCGCAGCTTCTGCCACAGGCCGCCCAGGTTCGTCTCTCCCTCTCTCACATCGCTCAGCACAAGTCCTCCTTCCGCCTCCAGAAGCGAAAATGCCTGCTCCGGCCTTCCTGTCTCATACAGGGCAAGGCACTGGTAAAAGCGAAGCCTTCCGTCCGCCTGCATGGCCCCGGAAAGCTGCGGGTACAGCCCGCAGATCCGCTCCCAGGCCGCGCAGCGGGAAAGGAGCCGGAAGCCCTCCTTTAAATAAGACAGATCCTCCGTTCTGAAACGCATTCCCTCCTCCATGGCTGCCGCCGCCCGTTCCTTCCGATCCGGCAGCGCCAGAAGCGCCGCCGCAAGGCCGTGAAGGGCCCATGGATTTTTCCGGCAGGTCAGAGACGCCTCAAAGCGGCGGACGGCCTCCTCATACGCTCCGTCCTGAAAGTTGAACAGGCCCAGGTGGTAATGAGCGTACCAGTTTTTTGCATTGATATCCCCGATGGTCTCCTTCAGCTTCCTTTTCCAGACTTCATCGGAGAGGAACAGATCCGGCCGCTGTTCCGGCTCCGGCTCATGCAGAACGCCGGTTTTCAGGAAGGTAAGCCAACGCTCCTGGCTCTCATCCGGCACTCCATAATCCAGATGAGCGGAAATCGGCCCGTCTCCCGCAAGCTCCCGCTCCCGGTTCTTCATGGCGCCGAAGCCGCTTCCCGGCCAGACAATCTGCGCCCCCCGCTTCGCCATTTCCTTCGTTTCCCGGAGCACGCTGCTCATGGATGAAAAGACCTCACTTTTTTGGATCTGCTCCGTCAGGCTGTCGCGGGCCTCCTCAAAGGGAAGCTCCAGCTGCTTTTCCGAAAGCTGCAGCGCGCCGTACCGTTCCAGCCATTCCCATGCCGTATGAGGCGCCATCGGAATGCAGCCGTACTGGGTCTTGCCAAGGCCGGCCTGAATCTCCACATAGCGGCCGTTTCCGTCCGAAAGAAACTCCTGCCAGTGTGAGGCGGCGGGCCTGTTCCCCCAGGAAAACAGCTTTCTGGAGCGCAGACGGTCCGTGGACAGGTGCAGAAGCCCGCGGCCGGATGCGTCCGCATGGGCGATGTATTTTGGGGCCCCGTCCGGAATATCGAAAAAATAATCCACAGAGGTGGGGATATTTTCATAACGGGAAATATCCACACCGTCCACCATGGGAATCTTCACCTTGTAAACGCCCCAATTTCGGAAGGTGAACGCCTCGGAGGCGGGCACCAGGATCCGTCCGCCTTTTTCCTCCGGCACAGCGATATTGCTCCACCAGTACATGGGCGTCACGTTTTCTCCGAAGTTGACGATCCGCATTCGGGCGTTCAGGAAGCGGTCGTTTTCTCCCAGCCAGAAATCCATCTGCCAGGTCACCTGGCGAATCCTCTCATATTCATACATCCGAAGCACCGGCGTCCCGTCCGGCAGGCTCAGGCTCGCTGTAAACAGAGGCGCCGTGGTGAAGGGCGTATGGCCGATCACGCCCACATTCCATTCCACACCGCCCGCAAACCAGGCGTTTCTCACCGCCAGATTGGAAAACCGCAGCACCTCGTTGGTGTATACAAGGCTACGCTCCTTCTGCTTATCCCAAAGGCTCCAAAGCCTTCCGCCGTACTCCGGAAGAAAGACCGCACGCAGATGATCGTTTTCCAGCACCGCGGCCTTCACCTTTTCCTCCTCAAGCGTTCTCTCATAGCAGGAAAACTGCCGGTAGGGCCAGGAGCCCGCCCGTCTTCCGTAGCCCTCGTAGATCTCATCCTCCTCATCCAGGAAAAATTTCATGCGGTTCTGCAGGGTCTGTCCGCCCGACAGATCCGGTACGGACGCTTCCCCGCCAAGCTGCGCCTTTCTGATCCTCTGCTCCGTGAATCTCAGCTGTGGTTTCATCCTCTGCTTTCCCTTCCTTTCCCTTTTCTATCCGTCAGGCGTCTGCGAAACGCCAGCTCCCCGCAGGCGCTTCCGCCCGGCCTGAACGGTTTCATTTTTTCCATTGTAGAACGGCAGCCGCGGAAAAGCATTTCGGAAAGTTGAGAAAGGATTTCTAAAAATTGCTGTTTTTCGTTGCATTTCAGAATCGATCCGTTACAATGATAGAAGAAACAGAAGTGGTGAGTCAGCGTATTTTACCGAAAGCATCGTGCTTCGGCATTCCCGTTTGCGCGGACGGCCCGCCCGGAAAGGAGCAGCATGCAACCAAAGGTCGCGGGGATCTCCCCGGTTTCCGAATATGATATCCACTCTCCCAGCAGCCTTGCCAGGAGGCTGTATCTTTATCCGCTTTATTCCGGCTATTATAAGTATGGCCCGGGCTACTTCATCACCCGTGTCAGCTATGACAGCTTTCTTCTGATGTATCTTACAAGGGGGCGCTGCGAGATTGAAGCGGACGGACAGCCCCTTGAAGCAAGGGCAGGGCAGCTTGTCCTTCTGGACTGCTACCGGCCTCACCGTTACGGAAGCAGGGATGCCTGGGAAGCCTCCTGGCTGCATTTTGACGGCCCCATCGCCCGCGCCTATGAGCAGGAGATCACTGCCAGACACGGCCGCATCCTTACGCCTTCGGCAGGCGTTCCCGGTCTGCTGGACGAGATCCGGAGCGCTCTCCGTCCGCCCGTTTCCATCGGGGAAGCCGCCCTGTCCGCACGGCTTGTCCATCTTCTCGACCTGCTGCTGGCAGGCAGGGAGGCCGGGCAGGAGGAACCGGGAAAGGACGCCGCAGCCGAGGGAATTGCCTATATCAACGAGCATTTCCGGGAGCCGGTTTCCCTGGAGCTGCTCGCCGCAAGAGCAGGAATGAGTCCCTTTCATTTTCTGCGCATTTTTTCCCAGGCTGCCGGCCTCACCCCTCATCAGTATCTGATCTCCACCCGGCTCTGCGCGGCCCGCTTCCTGCTGCGCTCCACCGCTCTTTCCGTCAAGCGCATCGCGCTGGACTGCGGCTTTTCCACCGAAGCCGCCTTCTGCTCCACCTTCCGCAAATGGGAAGGCCTGACGCCCTCCCAATATCGAAAGGGCGCGGACCTATAAAGCTTCTTCCTTTCGTCCGAAGGTGATGATCGCCCCCTGCAGGCGTGTAAAGCTGACCGTATCCCGGTTCTGCGCAAAAAACCGGGCCAGCCTTTCATCCCGCTCCAGGAATTCATCCGCTTCTTTTCTGTCCATCCCACGGCTCATCAGCGCGCGGATCTGCGGCTCCTTCCCCTCCGGATCCGGGAAAGCCCTGCTTATTTCATCCCCGCATTTTTCTTCCCTGCTCATCGCAGTTTTATTCCCGCCCACCTCCATCCAGCCGCAGCCCGCCATAAAGTCCCTTACCTGCCGTTCATATCCCTTCGTTTGTGGGCTGACAAAATGGACTCTGTCGTTCAGCCGGACTCCTATTTCCTTCAGGCCCAGACCTTCCATGATCTGAGCGGCTTTTATTGCCGCCGCGAAGTCCCGGCCCTCCTCCTTTTTTTCACAGGCCCAGAGCTTTTTCAGTCCCTCGTGGGCGCACAGCTCCAGATAATCCATTCCCTCCACGTACAGCCCGCCGCATTCCAGCTCCCGGTTCACCTCGATACAGGCCACCAGCCCTCCCGGCTTTGCGTGCCGCACCATCCGCTCCAGAAAGCCTGCCGCATCCTTCACATGCCTCAGCACGGATTTGCAGACCACCAGGTCGTAGGTACGTTTGACCGGATAAGCATAGAAATCGCCCTCTATAAACCTTCCGTTCAGTCCTGCCCCGGCAAAGAGGCGCCTTCCGGCCTCCAGAAGCGTTCCGGAAAAATCAATTCCCGTATAGGTGCTTCCCTTTGGAAGCAAGGGCAGCACGGCCAGTCCAAATGCGCCGCAGCCGCAGCCGCAGTCCAGCACGCTGACCGGATGCCCGATCTTCCATACCCGTTCCAGCAGGAACCTCAGATAGTCCTCGTTCCAGAACGCTTCTCCCGTCTGCTGAAGCCACGCTTCCCGCTTCTCCCAGTAATCCGGCCCGTCCGTCCCTTTGGACAGGTAGGCCTCCTCCGCCAGCGGCTTCAGGCCGAGGAGCTCATCCACGCTGACCCCGAACAGCTCCGCCAGAGCCGGGAGCATGGTGATGTCCGGCATCGTCACCTGATTCTCCCATTTGCTCACCGTCTGAAAGGACACGCCGAGCGCATCCGCCAGTCCCTGCTGGGTAAGGCCCCTGGCTTTTCTTAAAATTGCGATCTTCAGATTGATCCTTTGCATATCTGCTCCCTGATGATTTCTTCAATGGGAATCCCCATCACTTCAAGATCCAGTATTTCCGTGTGTTCCATAACATAGTGCAGAAAGTCTTTCATAGACACATTTTCAAGCGAGAATGAAACCTTCTTCTCCCTCTTATCATCGCTGACGATCTCTACTCCCGGATAGTCGATCTTAAAGTCTGCGCCAAGCTCCAGTCGAATGCGTCTCTGCTTTCCCTTTCTATCTTTTATTTTATCCTTTTCTCCATCATACACAACCACTCCCTTATCAATAATGATCATTCTTTTTGCCAGCGCATCGATATCCTCCATATCGTGCGTCGTCAGCAATACGGTAACCTTTTTTTCCTGATTGATCTCTTTTATAAACCCGCGGATATGATCCTTTGCGACCACGTCAAGGCCAATGGTCGGCTCGTCCAGAAATACGATCGACGGGTCATGCAAAAAGCTGATCGCCACCTCACACCGCATTCTCTGTCCCAGGCTCAGCTGCCGTACCGGTTTGTGCAGCAGTTCACCGATCTTCAGAATCTCATGAAACAAATCCATGTTGTTGCGATACTGACGATCCGTCAGGCCATACACCTGCCGGTACAGCTGAAAGGTATCCTCAACAGGCAGATCCCACCACAGCTGGCTTCTCTGACCAAAAACCACTCCGATACTTTTATGAAACTGTCTTTTCTTCTGCCAGGGCGTTATCCCATCGATCCGTATCTCTCCTTCTGTGGGCATCAAAATCCCGGTCAGCATCTTTATCGTGGTGGACTTTCCCGCCCCATTGGGGCCGATCAGCCCTGCGATCTCCCCTTTTTCGATCGTAAAGCTGATACCATCCACCGCGCGAAATTTTGCTTTTTCCGGCTTCAGATATCCTTTGATCGTTTTATTCTTTTTGGTTATGGTAAATTCTTTTACCAGATTCCGCACTGCCATACTGTTTTCCATCTTTTCCTCCCTTTTCCCGTGTTAACTTCCGGAGCTTGCGTAATGCCTGCAGGAAACCTCCCACAGCAGGTACATAAGAGCTCCCACGATCAGGCCTGCCGGCAGCGACAGGAAATTGATCAGCGAATCGCTGCTTTCCTTTTCCAGAATATATCTGGCCGGATAGTAGTTTACAAATGCCAGCGGAAGGACGAACGTAAGAAAAGCAAGCATCTTTTTCCCAAAAAGGGCCAGCGGGTAACTCAGGAAATCCCGGAAGGCATAGTACAGCTCGCCAAGCCAGCTTGAGCTGAGCATAAAAATGGACGTACAGCCCATGAAAACGAATATCCCCGCCTGGATCAGGGTACCCCCCGCTATTCCGGACACCAGTATCAGTACCTTAAAAAAATCCCAGCGGATCGAAGCCCGAAAGCATGCGAGGGCCAGGATGATCACCGACGGAATCAGCTGCGAAAAGATCTCCATAATATGTATATTATAGAAAATGAGGCTGAACAGGACGGGCTGCGGCTTAATAAAATAACTGTCCAGCGTTCCGCGTCTGACAAACTGATCCAGGTTCCTGAAGGGTTTGAAAAAAATCTGGGCCAGGCTGTAGGAAACGACATACATTCCGTAAAGAAAAGCGATATCCCATGCCCCCCAGCCAAACAATGCTTCAATCTTCGAAGATAAAATAAGGGCAAACAGAAGATGCATCAGCCGGAGCGGCGCCACGCTCAGGCACAGAAGAATAAAATTTAACCGGTATTCCGTTTCCCGTTTCAGGCACATACCAAATAATTTTTTCAGCAGCATCAATTTTCTTATCCTCCCTGCACCGCCAGCCTTTTTCTTCCGCGCTTCCAGATCATCGCGGTCAGAATCGTCAGGATCACGATCCATACGATCTGCAAGGAAAAAACGTAACCCATATTCACGCCGGCTGCCTCTTCCTTTTCAAGCAGGATTCTCAGGGGCATTTCATAGATCCAGATAAAAGGCAATGCTTCCATTATCGACTGAGCCCACGCAGGCATGAGGAAGCTGGGAATGAAGCTTCCGGAAAAAATCCTGACGATCACATCTGACAAAAACACCAGCGACCATGCCTCAATGATCCAAAAGCAGCTCAATTCAACCAGGATCCGCACCAGATACAGGATCAGGAAGGCCAAAAGAACGGAAAACACAAAAAAGCACAGCTTCGTCCATTTCAGGTTTTCAAGACCGATCACCAGAAAACAGATCAAAAAGGCAGGCAGACCGACTAAGATCAGATTTCCCAGCATTTTCCCTATATTTTCCTGCAGCATCACAGCGAGATAATTCCAGGGCTTCAACAGGGACAACGCAATATCCCCGCTGCGGATATCCTCCGGCAGTTTGCTTTCCACAGCATAAAAGGTCGATAGTATCTGCGACAGCGCGGCATACCGGATCATATATTTCTGCGTTTCCACATTTTCCGGATATAAGGCCTTCCAGAAAACAGCTAAAATCAAAACGCTGAAGGCGGAAACCGCGATATGCAATAACGCTCCGCCTCGATAAGCAAATTTTGTTTTGATCCCCATGTAAACCATGGCATTCAGCTTTTTCATTCCAATTCTCCTAATGCAAACGATCGCCGCTTCTTAAAAAGCTTGAAACCGAACTGCTTTGAACCAATTGCGTCTCTGTTCTTTAAAAAATAATAGCACTCTCTCTTTTACATGTCCTGTCCGGGAACGGATAGCTTTTTCGCCTGACAGGTGAATTTTTCTAAAAACAGCAAAAGGCAGACCTGCGTCTGCATAACATTGCCGCCGGTCTGCCTTATTGCCTTTTTACAAACATTCCTCTTCCGGTATGGATCATTCCCTGCTTTTCTGCGGGTTTTCAAGCCGCTCCAGCCGCAGCCTCCACCCGGGCCGGTACATGCGGTCGGAAAGCACATCCCGGTTCCGGGAAACGCTCAAAAGAAGGCCGATCAGAATATCATACACCAGAACGGCTGAACCGCCTCCGGTAAGAAAGGGCAGGGTCACGGTGGTGGCAGGAAGGCTACCGAAATTCACCGCCGCTCCGATCACTGCCTGTACCCCGAGCACGAGGGTGCATCCCATGCCGATCATCAGGCCGAGCTGATTCTTCTGCTTTAAGGAAACCAGAAAAGCGTCGACCACAAGAACCGCGAGCGCCGCGATGACCAGGAGGCCCGCAAACGCTCCATACAGAACCACGAAGCTGAACAGGCTCAGATCGCTGCCTGGCATCTGTTCCAGAAGCATCCGTCCGTTCTCCACTCCGGCAAACCATTTCACCTGTTCCAGCAGGTCAGCGGCACGCAGATAAATGTAGCCCGCTCCGTCCGCATAGGTTCCGGGATTCAGGAAGGCAGCGATCCGCATTTTCTGGTAGTCCGCAAGAAAGAACAGCCAGCCCGCTGCAGCCCCCGCAAGCGGCAGAAGGATCCCCACAGCCAGAAGCGCAGGGAGCGCCCGCTTTCCCTTTTCTCCGAACCATCCCCTGAAAACCGCCAGCAAAAGCATTCCCGCGCAGATCAGAAACAGCTGGAAACCAACGGATATCGACGGTATGCCGTACCAGGCAATCCACACAGGAGGGATGAGAAACAGAACGCATTTGCCCAAACCCCCGTATCCTGTTTTCCGATACTGATACAGGATTCCCGCATACAGCGGCACAAAAAGATACATGGGCAGGATCGCTCCCCTGTGCATGCCGTTTACCGTATAGGAAAACTGCGTCATGTAAAAAAGCATCCCGACGGCAAAAAGCAGATAGAGCGGCTTCGCATATTTCCCGATAAAGCTGTAGTCCAGGAAGCAGACTCCCAGCATGAGGCAGAAGCCCAGTCCCATGAACAGGCACTGCCTTCCAAACGCATCGCCGCCCACGGATAACATTCCGACCGCGCACTGAACGAAAAGACCGCCCAGGCTGAACAGAACCGCCATGGCTATCATCCCCCAGTCCATGCGCGGCCTGTGGATCCGGTCCAGTTCCACTCCCACTGAAACCGGATCTCCCATCTGCTCCACCGCCTCCGAAAGCGCTTCCTCCGGCGTCATTCCCGCCGCCTCATATTCCTGAGCCTGATCGGAAATATGCGCCTCGATCTCCCGGATCACATCCTCTCTTGCCCTTCTGCAGCGGATCTGCTCCGCCAGAAGCGTTATGAATTCTTCTCTGCTTTTCATGCCTGCTCCCATCTGCGCTCCCCGGCGCACTTATATTGCTTATATAGCTTATATTGCTTACATAGCTTATCAAGCTTATCGATCAGAAACCGGATAACGATCCGCGGGGATATTCTCCGCCGCCCTTATCCCGGAATACAACGCGGGATACAGCCCGGAATATGTTCCCGTATATACATCACGTCCGCGACGGCGGACGCAAATTCCTGCCATTCCTCTTTTCTGTCCTTCAGGTGCTTTTTCCCTTCCTCTGTAATACTGTAATATTTCCGGATCTTTCCATTCACCTCGTCTTCATAGGAACGCAGATAATTCTTTTCCTCCAGGGAATGCAGGAGGGGATACAGCGTTCCGGCCTTCAGGCTGAACACATGGTTGGAGCGTCTCTTCAGCTCCTCGATCATTTCATAACCGTACATATCCTTCTCCTCCAGCAGCCGGAGCAGAAGCATGGCTGTACTTCCTGAGATCAGACTTCTGTCAATCGGCATGACTTTCTCCTTTCTTATATCGGCTATCTATATATGAGTATATATAGATTATCTATACATGTCAAGACTTTCCTTTTCCTTCAAACGCTCTGTCCTTCATCCGGTCTTCAAAATACTGATAGAGAGCGTCGTTCATTACATATGCGCAGATCACCCATTTCCCGTTTTCATCCCCCTGAATCCTGACCATCGGATAATACCGGCTGAAACGCTCCGGGCAGTCCTCCATTTCCGTGAAAATCCTCCGCCATCTTTCCTCCATGAGAAATACATCCACATTCTGATAAACCAGGAAAGCATTTCTTTCCTCCGCCGTACCCTTCATGAGCTTCTCAAAGCATTCCTCCTCGCAAAGACTCTTATAAAAGCTCAGGAATTTCAGACAGTGCTCCTCCACGCCCGGCTCGATCCGGTCTCCGGGCTCATAGTACAGCAGCTCCCGGAAGCTGCAGATATCATATTCCTCCTGCTGCTTCCTGATCGCTTCCAGCTTTTGCTCCATCAGATTATTCAGCATGACAGCGGGCTCCTCCTGCTTCGCCGCCCGTTTCAGGAAATCTCCCATGATCCCTCCCACATCGCAGTAACCGCCGATAAAACGTTCCAGAGTTTCCCGGATCTCATCCGGCGGGATGTAGCGGTTTACACTGTAGTTTTTTGCGCCGGAAAGAGCGAACTGCGCCAGAAGGGTATAAATGGAATACGGCGCCTCCTCCTCCCTGTTGATCTCCAGACAGTCCCGCAGATCCTTTTTCTTCAGAAACAACTTCGATCTCATGAGCTCTTCCACGAACGGCTTATAATATTCCGTTCCGTCGCGGTCCACAAACTGCACGTAACGGCAGAGATCCTCCAGACTGTTGCCCAGATTGAGGAAATCCCGGAGTGCGGACGAAAATCCGGGCGAACCGATCCTCAGATCCCGGAATTCCCGTTTCCAGAAAAAAGCCTGCTCCTCCTTTGAAAAATGCTCCCTCACATATTTTCCGTATCCTGCGTCCGGCACACCCAGATACAGATTATGGTAAACATTCAAAACCTCCTGTTTCTTAAGAGGAAGCGCCCGGATGCGCTTATACAGACGCTCCGGCACACAGCGGGCCGGCAGCCTCACCGGTCTGTCCAGATACCGGGTCGCCATCCTCACCGCCCTTCTGCACTGACCGAGAGTGATGTCTCCGTCCACACAGGCCCGCCCTTCCAGCCTGTCCTCGATCATGCACCCGATGGCAAGCAGATAGATGTGGTAAGCCGCCCCCTGCGTCTTGTTTCCCCAGAAATGCCGGATTCCCTCGCATCTGCTGTCCTGCCAGTCCAGCACACTCCGACCTGACGCCGCTGCAAGCAGCGGATCGGAGACGGTCTTCCTCATGGAGCGCCTGTCTGCGGCGCGTCCGTTTTCCGGGCTGCTCAGGCGGGCTGGCAGTGCCTGTTCCTCCGCCCGCTCCATGGTATGACTGTCCCCAACCGTTCTCCAGCCCTTCTCGCATCCCTTCTTTCCCGTCGGAATACCGCAGACCAGATCATGTCCGTACAGCTTAAGCACCTCGGAATCCATCAGATGAAACGCTTCCGCCAGCCTGAGGCTTTCCGCGTAAACCGGAGCCCATTCCTCGTCTGTCACATCTTCCCCTATATACAGATCAATAAAAATACCCATACCGGCCTCCTTTCTATTTCCCGCCAGAAAACAACTGTTCTCTGTGGTATAAAAAGTATAACCCGCATGGGCACTTCTGTCATTGAACGCAAAATTCAATTTTTTACCGGAAAGAGCGGCTGACCCGCATTCTTCCGCGCTTTCAGACTTTCATACGATGACAGAACGCATAGGCCCGCTCCTTCAGGCCGCTTCCCGGCAGCCGCATATTGCTTCGTAATAGGACAGCACTCTTCTGTGAAACCCGTCCAGGATAAAACAGGCATGCCAGTCGTATACAGGACGAACCGAACGGCCGTAGTCCTGTGTTCCCGCGACCAGATCGTCCATCCCCACCTGCAGCAGACAGCTCAGCGCGTACAGATTGTCCACGCTCGGAATGTTCGTTCCGTCCAGCCAGCGGTAGATCGTCTGCACGCATGAGAGTCCAAGATAAGCCTGAATATCCGCCGGATTCAGCGCTCTTTTCTCCATAAAATAACGGATTCTGTCCCCCGTCCTTTTCTTATCTATCGCGGGAATCACTTCGTTCACTCCTCCTCACGGTTCTTTCCCTAAGCCTGCTTCCCATGCAGTTTCCTCCGGTTCTTAAAGCTTACAGCCTTTTGGGTTCATGTGCTGAAAATACGGGCAAAATCAGAAGCATGCCCGGGGCGAGTGCCCGACTGAACGCCGGCTGGTCAAACGGCCTCTGACGTTTTAGAATGAAAAATGAAATGAAAGCCTTCGATTATGGAAAGAAGTATACCGCAGATTTCCGTCAAAAGCAATGGAAATTTTGTTCTGAAGCAGACAAACCTGAAGCAAACAAAGCGCCGGGCACTTCGTGGCTTCCTTCCGCCAGTCCGCGCCCGGTTTCCTGTTCCGTTATTCCGATCTTAATTTCCGGAAATCCGCCGCGGCAGCCTCATCCGGGAATCTTTCTGTTATACCGTTCTCTCCGGCGGTATTCCTGATTCTCCCCCGCCATCCGGCACCGGAAATCCTGAAGGCGCTCCCGCTTATCCGCAAGACGCTGCGCGCCCGAAACGGGGCGGCGGTAGCCTCTGCAGATATGCTCCAGCGTCAGCTTTCCGTATTCCATTCCGGCGGCAAGGGCCAGATCCGCCTTCATAAAAAGAAGCAAAAGCATGTGATATGTCTTACTCCCAAAGCCCTTTTCGATGTCCGGATCCTTCATGATCCAGGCAAAGATCAGAAGAAGATAAACCGCAGCAAGAAAAATAATGAATGTTCCCATCATATGCATCCACCCCTTTTCCCTATTCAGCAGGCTAAGCCGGGAACCCGCGCGTTTCCAACGTTCTTCCTGCTATTATCATATTCCTTTTATCCACATCAGTCAACAGACGCGGCAGGGTTTTCCACTGTTTTTTCAAATTTTCCCACTGCAGAGGGTTCTGCGGCATCACATTCTGCCGTTATACCGGAACCGTTTCCTCCTCCGTCTGCTCCATCCTTCTTGCGACGTATTCCTTCACCTGCTTCTGATCCAGCTTCAGGCTTACCGAAAGCTCTGTATACAGATTATCCTCCGCGATACGGAAATACTTTTTGTCCATCGCGGTTTCTTTTTTCCCTCTGGCCTGCCGCTCCCGGTTCCGTTTCCAAAGCGTTTTCAGAATGCCGACCCATTCCCTGCAGTCGCAGCCGTTGACGGCCTGTCTGTAGCTGTATTCCCTCTGCTTCTCGTCCGCGATCCACAGACAGCCGATCTGCGGGATGCTGTCGATCAGCGCCTGAGCCTCTTCCTCCGTCAGAATACTGCGCATGCGGTTTTTATCGCTTTCCACCGGGATAAAGATCTTGGCGTCCCGATCATTTACCGGCCTGAGAAAATAATAAAGCTTTTCCCGGTTCATGCCGCTGATGTTGATCGTGGAAATGTCGGTAATCTCACAAACACCCCTGCTTGCGTAAATGATAAATTCTCCTTTCTGAAACATATCTGCTTTCTCCTTTCATATTATTTATTTTATCAGAAAATTTAAAAATAAATCAAATAATTTTTCTAATATTCTTTCTTTTTATCCCTTTTTACAGATATGCTCGCCCCCATTTTTGTGCAGGATTACCCTTTCTTTCAAAACGATCCGGACAAAAGCCCTCCCCTGATACGGAAGCCGTCGTTGCGCCTTCCCGGCACGAATGCTATACTGAATGAAAAACACGCCAAAGCAGAGGGGCTTAATCTGACCTCAGCGTAAATGGCTTCGGCATGAAAATAAAAATCCGCAATATCCGAGGTGGTCTTTCTGATTGAAATTCTCAACGGCACCCATGAAACCGTCGCCTACCGGAGCATGTCCGGGGTACGCGCCTTCATCAACCGGGATGCGGAGGATTTTCCCCTCCACTGGCATACCGCGCTGGAGATCATCCATCCGGTTGAAAATGAATATACGGTGAAAACAAACGGAGAAGCCGTAACCTTTTATCCGGGGGATATCCTGCTCATTCCGCCGGGCGAGCTGCACGCCCTTCTGGCGCCCGCCGAGGGCGAGCGGCTGATCCTGCAGTTTGACCATTCCCTGTTCGCAGGACTGGAGGGCATGGATTTTCTGCTTCATTCCCTGCGTCCCTGCCTGCTGATCCGGCGCTGTGAGCAGCCGGATGCAGCAGCCGCCCTTTCGGAGCTTCTTCAGCACATCCTGCGGGAATATATGGGGGATGAGCCTTTCCGGGAGGCCTCCGTCCGTTCCCTGCTTCTGCGCTTTTTTGTCCTGCTTGGGCGGACTGTGGTGACGGACGCCGGAAAATTTCCCCTGCTCTCTCCCAGCAAGCAGCAGGAGTATATCGAGAAATTCATGTCCGTCTGCGATTATATCAACGAGCATTGTTCGGAGCCTCTGCGGATCGAGGAGCTTTCCCGGCTCGCCGGCTTCAGCCGCTATCATTTTTCCCGGCTTTTCAAGCAGTTCACCGGCGTCTCCTGCCACGAATATCTGACCGCGCGGAGGCTGGTTCATGCGGAGCGGCTGCTGCTCTCCCCCGATCTGTCCGTCACCGAGACGGCCATGCGCTCCGGCTTTAACAGCCTCTCCACCTTCAACCGCCTTTTCCGGGAGAAAAACGGGTGTGCCCCTTCCT
This sequence comes from Candidatus Eisenbergiella merdavium, assembly GCA_019119595.1. GTDB lineage: Bacteria > Bacillota > Clostridia > Lachnospirales > Lachnospiraceae > Eisenbergiella > Eisenbergiella merdavium. The sequence continues at coordinate 17,704 of DWWS01000043.1, forward strand.
CCTACAGGTCGCTGAACCGGGGCGTCATGTTGGATATGGAGGAGGAAAAGCCGCGGGAAACGCTCGGACCAGGCTTCGCAGCGGAAACAAAAGCCAGGGATGAGAAATAGCCCGGAAAGCCGCAGCGGCTGTCAGGAAAGCTTTTATGACCTCCATGCTGCAGTTCACTGACAAGCCAGCGAACTGTAACACCACCCTTTCATAAAACCCGGCGCTTTTTTCTTTTGGTATACAAAACGGCCCGTTTTTGCTATAATAAAAAGGCTTTCAAAAAGCCTTTTTTCTTTTTTTCCGGGGAAGGCCGCCCCGGAGCGATGATGAAAATTTTTATCAATATCACAATAAAGCGAGGGAATGCATATGAGCACGAATACGGAAAACAGAGCGCAGCAAAGAAAAGCCGCAGGAAAGAAACGGGCCGTCGTTTCTCTGGGGCATCAGGCCCTTGGATATACCACAACAGAGCAGAAGGACGCGGTGAAGGTGACCGCCAAAGCGCTTGCGGATCTGGTTGAGGCGGGCTATCAGCTCACCATCACGCACAGCAACGGGCCGCAGGTCAGCATGATCCACAAGGCGATGACGGAGCTTCGTCGGGTCTACATCGACTACACGCCCGCTCCCATGTGTGTCTGCAGCGCCATGAGCCAGGGCTATGTGGGATATGATATCCAGAATTCCCTGCGCGCGGAGCTGCTGAGCCGGGGTATTTCCAAGCCGGTCAGCACGATCCTGACGCAGGTGACGGTGGATCCCTACGACGAGGCCTTTTATGAGCCCACCAAGATCATCGGCCGTTACATGTCGAGAGAGGATGCCGAGACCGAACAGAAAAAGGGAAATTATGTGGTGGAGGAGCCGGGCAAGGGCTTCCGCAGGATCGTGGCCGCGCCCAAGCCCATTGATATTCTGGAGATCGATGCCATCCGCACGCTGGCGGACGCAGATCAGGTGGTCATCGCCTGCGGAGGCGGCGGAATCCCCGTTATCCCGCAGGAGCATGCTCTGAAGGGCGCTTCCGCCGTGATCGAGAAGGACAGCATCGCCGGAAAGCTGGCCTGCGACCTGCAGGCGGATCAGCTCATCATCCTGACCAGCGTGAAGCAGGTTTATAAGGATTACCGGAAGGAAACGGAGGCTCCCATCCATTCCATGACCGCCGCGGAGGCCAGAGCCTACATGCAGGACGGCCAGTTTGAGGCGGGAACCATGCTTCCCAAGATCGAAGCGGCCGTCAGCTACCTGGAAGCCGTGCCGGAGGGAAGCGTGCTGATCACCTCGCTGGATTTTGTGGCGGATGCGGTAAAGGGAAAAGCGGGAACATTGATCACGGCATAGGATCGGCTTCGGCTGTATGCAGCGATTTCATAATATATAGGCGTATAAAAAAGAATTGGGGAGGCAGACCGTTGATGGTCTGTCTCCCTGTTTTTCCTTCCGGAGCAAATATCATTCTTCCTCACAGGAAGTTATTTCCCGTCCCGGCGCGGCAGCCTCTCGCTCCATCGTCTCCGGAGAGGCAGCCTCCGCCGGAAAGCCATCCTCCTCCCGGGAACCGCTCTCCGCCGGGAAACCTGTCCCCTCCCGGAAGCCATCCACTTCCGGCGTGCCCCTTTCCTCCCGGAAGCCGACAACCACCAGAAAGCTGTCGCCTGCCGTTTCCACCCGGAAGGTGCCGCCGCATGCCTGGGTGAAGCTTTTTGCGATGGAAAGCCCAAGACCGCTGCCTCCATCCGTCCTGCTTTCGTCTCCGCGCACAAAGCGTTCCGTAAAGTCCTTTCCTGTTTTCAGCTCCTCCTTCGATGTGTTCCGAAGCCTCACCTCCGCCCCGCCTTCCTCTTTTTTCAGATCCAAGAAAATGCGGGAGCCCTCCAGCGAGTATTTCAGCGCGTTTTCAAGCAGATTGGCAAATACCCGGTACATGCGCTGTCCGTCCGCAAGGATCATCGTCTCCTCCTCCGGTATGCTGACACGCAGCTGAAAGCTGCTATCCTCTATGATATCCTTTTTATCCGCCAGCGTCTGTCTCAGCAGCTTTCCCAGATCCAGCCGCTCCAGCTTCAGCGGAAGCTGCCCGGAGGCAGCCCGGCTGATCTCAAACACATCCTGGACGATCTCCCGCAGCCGCTCCGATTTCTGAGCCAGGATCTTCACATAATCCTTCAGCTCCTCCGGAAGGCCATCCGCCTGTTTTAAAAGCTCCACATAGCTGATGATGGAGGTGAGGGGCGTTTTGATGTCGTGGGAAACGTTGGTCACAAGCTCCACCTTCATCCGTTCGCTTTTCAGCCGCTCCTCCACCGCCTCCTCCAGGCCGTCAGAAAGGGCCGCCACCTTACGCACAAGCCCGGATAACTGAGGATCGGCAGGCAGCTTCCCCTCCTCCGGCTCTTTTCCTGCGCAGATCTCGCTGATGCAGTCATGCAGGGCGCCGATATCCGCCGCAAGTCCTTTCTGGCTGCGCGCCTGAAAGAGGAGGGTTCCGATCAGGACGACTGTTACCACAGTCAGGGCCGGGATGAAGCTTCCTCTCAACATACAGATGTACCAAAGCAGCAGCGCCGGTATCACGAGGGAAATCAGGAGGGGCAGGCGAAACTGCCTTTCCAGCCTTTTCTGTATGTCCAAAGCGGCGTCCTTTACCTGCAGGAATCTTAGAAATCGGTACAGCAGGCTGCTTTTCAGCAGTTTTCGCCCGAAGCGCAGATCCGTCCACACCAGCCAGAGCATCCAGAAGGCGGCAAGGGCAAATACGGCGTCGCCGATTCCGTCCTGCCCCGCGCTGTCCCAATAACGAAATTCCACATAGATCAAAAACGCCGCGACGGCAAGGCGCAGCTCCCCCGGAATCCTTCCAAGCCAGGTGCCGACGGCAATCCGGGCTTCCCTTCTGCTCCGCCTCCAGATAAAAGCAGGCACCAGACAGATCAGCGCCGCCGCAAGGGCTGCGCAGTATCCCGCAAAATACCTCCTGTTCCACTGATCATTACTCCAGACATAATAGAGGAAGCCTCTGTAAGTCCCGTCCCTGTCCACATACAGTACCGGGTTTTTACGGACAGCAAGGGTGATCTCGCTTTTCTTCCAGTCCTGCGGAAGCTCATAGTTTTCATAGCCGGGCACTCTCCAGTGCGCCCCGTCCGCTTCATAGACGCCGTCCCCGTACACGTCCTGTTCGGCTCCGTCCTGCCAGATCACGGCCTTTTCCCCGTCAAATTTCAGCAGAAAATCATACTGGGGCGGGAGCTCGTTTCCGGCTCCCCCGATCACCTGCCCTTCCAGGTTGTCATATAGCGTCTGTCCGTCCTGCTTCAGCTCATACAGGATATTCTTATCGGATTCGTGCTGCTTTAAGAAAAGCTCCGCCGACCGTTCGATCTCCTCCGGCGTCCATTTTTTCTCCCCGCTGTCTTCTGTTGTTGCAGCGCTGCTCTCCTGCGCCACGGCCGATTCAGAGGCCCAGCTTCTGATATAGCCGATCAGCACGCTGCCGTAGGAGACGGATTCCTCCGATACCGCGTAGGATACGCCTGCGGCCGCATCCTTTTCCGCCGTTTCCGTCGCGATATCCACGGACAGGACAGGCTGCCCGGCGCCGATGCGGATCAGATCCTCCAGCATTTCGGCAATCTCAAGCCGAAACCATTCCGTCTGCTTCCAGGTGCTTCCCGGCTCCGCCACGGCCCTGAATTCCTCCATCCCTCCGAAGATCCGCACCGGGTTTGCGACCGCGCAGGCCAGGAGAATGGACAGGGACAAAGCCCACACCCCAAGACTGACCGCCATTTTCCATCTTTTACTTTTTTTCCATTTTGTATCCAATTCCCCACACCACCTTTATATATTCCGGTTCTCTGGAGTTGATCTCGATCTTTTCCCGAATGCGCCGGATGTGCACCATCACGGTATTTTCCGGAGAATAGGCCTCCTCTCCCCAGACGCGGCTGTAGATCTCCTCCGCCGGGAAAACCCGTCCCGGATTTTCCATGAAAAGCTCCATGATCCTGGTTTCCGTTGCGGTCAGCTTCACCGGCTCCCCGTCCACATACAGGGTCTTCTCCTCCCTGCTGTAGGAAAGGCGGCCGTTTTCCAGCCTGCCCGCCTTCTCCTGCTCGTGGATGCTTCCCAGGCGCATATATCTGCGAAGCTGGCTTCTGACCCGGGCCAAAAGCTCCTGGGGCAGATAGGGCTTGGCGATATAGTCGTCCGCTCCCATGGACAGCCCGAGGATCTTGTCCGTTTCCTCACCCTTGGCGCTCAGCACGATGATGGGAAGGTTCCTCTGCTCCCTGATCTTCATCAGGGCGGAAAGCCCGTCCAGCTTCGGCATCATGATGTCCATCAGGATCAGATGGATCTCGCGGCTCATCAGAGCGTCCAGCGCCTGCAGCCCGTCGTATGCCCTGCATACCTGATATCCCTCCTTTTCCAGCAAAATGGCGATCGCCCTTACGATCTCTCTGTCGTCGTCCACAACAAGCACACATTCGTTCATTTCATCCTCCAGCCTTTCGTTTTACAGGTACAGCTTACTCCCCTTCTCTTACAGATCATGGCATCAGATTCTTACGTTTTTCTTACAGATTCCCCCGCGGACGCAGGGGCCTTTGCGGGAAGCCCTGCAGTCCTGTCTTCTATTTTACCGCAATCTGACGCGGCGGGGTATCTGTTTTCCCTTTTTCAGGCGTTGCAGCTCACCGGCAAGCCAGCGGGCTGTAACCTTCAGGCTTCTTTCTTTGGGCTCCTTCTTTTGGTTGCGCACCGGCACTTCCGGTGTTACAATCAGATCAGGCAATGAATTCTGCATTTCTTTTTTCATATTTCTTTGCCGGAGCATTTTCCTGCGCATCCGGTATCTGCACATTTCGCATGAACTCCTTGCTGATAACCGCCAAACAGAAATGCCCGGCCGTAAAAGATATTGTGTATCACATATTTTCATTAATATTTTGTAATACGTATTAACATAATACGTATTATGTGTTATATTTACAGGAGAAAGCAAGAATGCCAAAGAGACCTGCCGAAATGGAAAAGATCGTACTTGCCGACGGCTGGATTTTCAAATCCCAAACCGGTTCCCACAGACATTACGTACATCCGGCAAAGCCGGGGAAGGTCACCATCCCATTTCACTCGAAGGAATTGCCAAAAGGCACTGAAAATTCCATTCTGAAACAGGCGGGGCTGAAATAGCCCGCCACCTGAAAAAGCCGGCATGAATCTTTGATTCCTGCCAAAGGATGGCCGGTTCTGTTTTTTTTACGAAATTAGGAGGTATGTATCATGCTATCTGTATATCCTGCCTGCTTCTGCAAAGAGGGCGACGGTTATTCTGTATTCTTTCCGGATCTGGACTGGCTTGCCACCTGCGGAGACAGCCTGGAAGATGCGGTTGCCATGGCTGTAGACTGTCTGGCAGGTTATCTTTATGACTGCCAAAACAGCGGCGAATCTGTGCCCGCGCCCTCCAAAATGTCAGATATACATCCGGATGAGTACCTGGCGGAATTATATGAGGATTCTCCGGTTCCTGAATACTTCATCAACCTGGTTTCAGTGGACGTGAAAGCCTATGCAAAGGAGCATTTTGAAAAATCGGTTAAGAAAACCCTTTCCATCCCTGCCTGGTTAAATAAGGCCGCCCTTGAAAAAGGAATCAATTTTTCCAGGGTGCTCCAGGAGGCCCTCATGGAAAAATTAAACCAGCCCGCCACACGGAATTGATCCACCGCAAAAGGAGGCCGAAGCCGCTGACCGCGGCCGGCCTCCTCTTATGCTTTCCTCCATTCCGAAGCGCTTTAGCGCTGAGGAACGCGCGTAGAAATCGCGTATGTGATTTCTACGCTGCGATCCAAGGATTTGTGACGCTTCGGCACAAATCCGGATTGAAAAATGTGCTATCAAGCACATTTTTCAATCTTCCTCAAACTCCGTCATGTCCGTTTCCATTTCATAATACTCGCCCGGCGGCGTCTCCCAGCCCGCCCTTTCCGCAGCGACCGCTCCCGCTCCTGCAAGGGCAAGGATCAGATAAACCGCCAGGCAGACGGCCGCGGTTTTCCAATATTCCGGATCAAAACTTTGCGTTTCTTCCGCCGCATGTGCGGCTTTTCTTTCAAACCTGTCCATAAAATCCCCGTTCCCGCACGTTTCCGAAAATGCGCCTTTTTCTCTATTTTACCCGTTTTCGGGACGTTTGATAGCAGTCCGGTGTAAATTTTATGTAAAGACTGACCCGGCGCGCCGGTCTATTCCTGCGCGATGCTGTCCCCTGTGAAAGCCACGATCAGCGCGCCGATCAGGATACAGAAATCGGAAAGGTTAAAAACAATCTGCCGCAGGGGCTTCCATTTCACATTGAAGCTGAAATAGTCCACCACGTGCTTTCTTTTCAGGCGGTCATAGGTGTTGCTGTACGCGCCGCCAAGCAGCAGGGAAAGGCCGGTTTTCAGGCCGCCCCGGCCGTGCTTTGTCAGAGTGAACAGGAATACCAGCGAAAGCGCCGCTGTCAGGAGCAGGGAAACGGCGGCCACCATCCCCGCCTTCTTTTCCCCGATGTTCAGGCAGGCTCCCTCGTTGTGATATTTGCGGAGCAATATCCGCCCCTTCAGGATCTCCTTTGTTTTTCCCTGCTCCAGGGTCTTTTCCATGTGGTTTTTCAGGAAAAAATCTCCCGTAAAAATTGCCGCGATCAGGCTCAGATATTTCATTTTTGCTCCCATCTGCGCGCTTTGGCGCGCGTCCAAATGCGTACCGGTCGGGGAGAGTGAAAGCGCTTCTCTTTCACTCTGCCCCGTGCCGAAGCGTTTTACGCCGAGGAGTACGCTGCGGTCAGACGCTTCTCAGCCGTTCCAGTTTTCAAAGAATTCCTTTACCGTATCATAGGCGATCTTGGGTCTTCTGTATTCGTCCACCACGCCCTTGTTATTGTGGCTGCGGGCGCGAGTGGCAAACCAGCCGCCCTCCTCCGTCACGCGGCAGTCCGCAAACTGCCAGATAAAGGCACCGGAAAGGCGGGGATCCTTCTGATAAACCTCCAGATTTTCACGGATGATGTCCGCCTGGCGTTCCTCGCTCCATTTGCAGCGGCTGCGGTCACGGCAGCCGTAGATGGCGGCGGCTCCGAATTCGCTGACGATGACGGGCTTTCCGGCCCCTCCGGCGGAGGCGATCCAGTCCATTTCCTGCTCATGCCGCTCCTTTACCGGCACATCCTGGTACCAGCCGGAGTACATATTAAAGGAAACCACATCCGGAAGATCCAGGCAGATATCGGTGAAATGCCTGCAGGTGGCGGAGGTCGTCGGCCTGCTCTGATCCATTCTGCGGATCTGCGCGTACTGGGCGGCGTATTTTTTCCTGCCCTCCTCCGTTTCGCTGGCGCATTCGTTGAGGATGCCCCAGATCACGATGGAGGGGTGGTTATAGTGGTTCTCAATCATTTCGCGGATGCAGTCCTCGCACTGGCGGTCAAAATTGGGATTCATCATGTGCTCCAGATCCAGCCCTCTGGCGTGATTTTCTTCCCATACCAGAATCCCTCTTTCATCGCAGAGATCCAGGAACAGCTCGTCGTTGGGATAATGGCAGGTCCGAACCGCATTCGCTCCCATATCGCGCATCAGGTCAAGATCCTGCGCCATGAGCTGCAGAGGGATCGCGCAGCCGCACATGCCATGATCCTCGTGCCGGTTGAAGCCCTTCATGAAGATCCGGCTGTCATTGAGCAGGATGTGTCCGCCTTTCACGGACACCGTGCGAAATCCCACCCGCTCGATGCAGTCGTCGATCTCCTTTCCGTCCACACTGAGCCTCGTTTTCAGCAGATAGAGCGCGGGCTCTTCCGGCGTCCAGGGCGTTATGCCAGCAAATTCCTGCTCCGTGGTCAGAATCGTTTCCCCGCCAGGCTCCACCTCTCCGGCCATTTCCATCATGGCATTTTCTCCCAGCCATCCGGAGACGCAAAAGGCCGTCTTCCCGCAGCTTACGCTGCTGTCGATGCTGCTCACGCTGCCGTTCACACTGCTTCCCACGCTTCTGCCCGTGCTGCGGACCGTCACCTCCGTCCTTCCTCTCCATACGCCGTCCCGGTATTGGGGCGTAAAATGCACTCTTTCGATGTAAACCTCCGGGATCTCCTCCATGCACACTCCCCGGGTGATGCCGCCGTAGGTATAATAATCGTTGGGGATGTGCAGGGCGGAATGTTCGCCGAAGCTGTTGTCCACCTGTACGGTAAGCTCATGCTCTCCCGCCTTCACGCCAGGGATCACCGCGGCGAAGGGGGTGAACGCATTATAGTGCTCAGTCACCGCCTCCCCATCCAGGAATACCCGGGCCGTATGGCTGACTCCCTTAAATTCCAGCCGCAGGCAGGTATCCTGCTCCACCGCCAGCTTCGTCCGGTAGGCGCCCTGCCCTCTGTATGCGAGCATGTCCGGATGCTGCTCCCAGCAGCCCGGCACGGGAAGCCGGTATGCCTTCCCGGTATCCTCCCTGACAAAATCCCACATTCCGTTCAGCTCTTTTCCTTTTCTGAGTTCATGCTGTTGAAATAAACGCAGCATTATTCTGTCCCGCCTTTCTTTTTTTATATTTACATAGACATAAAAATTTATCCTGTGCGTGAAAATCGCTTCATTTCTCAACGATGATAAGCGGAATTTCCATCTCCGCTTCTGTCAATCCGGCATGCACGGCGATAATGGTATCCACCTCTTCCTTTGTCCGGTAAATGGTCAGGTCACTTACCGCAACAGCAAGATAGTCGCCCAGCATGTTCCGGAAAGAAGGATGCTCCTTATCCGGGCCGAATAACTGCCTTTGAATAACCTCTTCCTTTGACAGCAGCAGGAATTTCTCCCCGAATTCTTTTTGAAACTCACTGAGAAATTGTTCTTTTTTCCCCGGTTTGACAAAGAAATTCAAAGCTCTCGGCTCGATTGACGGAAGCCTGACAAGGCATTCCAGAAGCTTCGGGTAATCTTCGATCGTTACGCATTCCGAATCCATCAGTCCATGATCCGCGGTGATGAGAAGCAGCGTATTATCAAGGCCGCCGCACATTTTTTCCACCTTTGCCTCAAGCTCCCGAAGCAGCGCCTTTGACGCTTCGCTGTGGCAGCCCTTTCTGTGCATCGTCCAGTCCGGCTCATTCCAATAGGCATAGATAAATTTTCTGCCGGGCCGGCTGTACAGACCGGCGATGCGGCCGGTGACATCCTCAAAGGTTTTGGGATACGGGGCGGCAAAGGGAGCCGCATAATACGCCGTTTCTTTTCCGCATATCCGGTTGATCCTCTGCACAATGTCCTCATATCCGCAGTACCGGGACGCAACAGGATAATCGGCCGCAGGCAGGCCTGTATCCGTCTCCTTATTTGAAAAAACAGTCACATTCCTGTCAATCTGCGGGAAATAGCAATCCCGGCCGAGCCAGCCGTGTTCGCAGGGATTCCTTCCGCTGAGCATGGAGGCCGTCGCCGCCACTGTCGTCGGCGGAAATACGGAGCTGTATACTCCTTTCAAATGCCGCTGAAAGAAGCCCTCCCGATCCAGATTCCGGTCAATGATACGTTTTCCCATGCCGTCCAACAGCAGGACAACGATATTTTCATATTCTTTTTTCAGACAGGAATCCAGCAGAGCGCTCGTTTTTCGTCCTTCCTCAGCTCCAAAATGCTTCAGGATGGAATTGGGGATGGCTGTGATGCAATGATCGTAATCCGGGAATGTGGTTTTCATGTTCTCTCCCTTTTGCCGTCAGGCGGTATTATTATCAGAAAAAACCAAAGGTTCGTGCTGTCCTGACATGCCAAAGCGCTATTGGGGCATGAGCGAAGGAATCACGGATGCGTTTTCTAAGCTTCAACCTTTTTCAAGCTTCCGTCTTCTTTCATATTCTATCATCACAGGCCTCATCTGTCATTCATCATGAACAAAACACTTGCCTTTTTCACCAGAAAAAATTATACTTAATGTAAGCGCTTTCATTCTTTTATTTTATAACAAAATTGAGATGGCTTCAAGACCGGATATGAAATGCCGTCTTTTGTCGGCAAAAGGAGAATATTGTGAAAAATAAGCCCGATGGCTTATTGTTTCACAGCAAAGCTTTGCTTTGCAGCTATTATGTGCCGGAGCGTCACAAATAGCTTTGGATGGCATGCCCCGATTGCACGCTCCGGAATGAGGATTATTATGAAACAGTCCACCTATTTTCCCTCCCGTCCGGACGTTCCGGGGGATCTGTTCCTGTTTATGGGGCAGTCCAACATGGCGGGCCGCGGCGTCACATGCCCCCGCTTTCCGCAGGAAGCCCCGGTCTGCCTTCCCGGCGCAGGATGGGAATTTCGCGCGGTCAGCGACCCGCACCGGCTGCATCCGGCCGCCGAGCCCTTCGGAACGCTGGAAAACCGTCCCGGCGGCATCTTTGAGCCCGGCATGAAAACCGGATCCATGGTCACCGCCTTCATCAATGCCTATTTTGAAGAAACCCGCACGCCCGTCATCGGTATTTCCGCCTCCAAGGGCGGCTCCGCCATCCGGGAATGGCAGCCCGGCTCTCCGTATCTGGAGGATGTGCTTCTGCGCCTGGAAACGGCGGAACGGTATCTGACAGAAAACCGCATTCCCATCCGGCACCGCTTCGTCCTGTGGTGTCAGGGGGAAACGGACGGCGATCTGAAAACGGCTCCCACCCTCTATGAACAAAACTTTCTTTCCATGCTGGAGGTTCTCCTTTCTCATGGTGTGGAACGGCTTTTTATGGTTCGCATCGGGCTTTACAACATTGACGCGGCCTGCGGCTTGCCGGTCCCCGACTATGTTCCCATCCAGCGAGCGCAGGAGCGGCTTGCCGAATCCTGTCCGCAGGTCACTATGGTCTCCCGGCTTTTCGCCGGCATGCAGAGCCAGGGGCTGATGAAGGACGCGTTCCACTATTATCAGCACGCCTACAATCTGGTGGGAGAGGACGCCGGGCATCACGCCGGACAGTATGTGAGGGAGCATCCGGTCTGACCGCGAAAGGCCTGTTCGCAGGATTGCATTTTGATACCGGTTTTCAAAATCAGCTCACAGAATGGGATTTCTGAATAGAATTTTTCTGAATGGAATGTTTATATTGATCTTCTCAATAGATATGAGATAAAGAAAGGAAAACCGTTATGGAAGACATAAAACGCTGTACCCCTTACCGAACTCCCTTTCCCATGGAACATATTCCGGAGCCCGTTTTCCCTACGCAGGATGTAAACAGCGCCTCCTTTTCCTCCATTCAGGAGGCCGTGGATCGCTGTGCCGGCCTTGGCGGCGGAACCGTCCGCGTACCGGCGGGACGCTGGGAATCCGGCGCCGTTCATCTGCGCAGCAATATCCGCCTTCATCTGGAAAAGGGAGCCGTCGTCAGCTTCAGCAGCCGCCCGGAGGATTATCTGCCTCCGGTTTTTACCCGCTGGGAGGGGATGGAGTGCTACAACTATTCGCCCCTGATCTATGCTGAGGGCTGTGAAAATGTCGCGGTCACCGGAGAAGGGACGCTTCTTGGAAACGGCTCCGCCTGGTGGCACTGGAAGAAGCTGCAGCAGGCCGCCGCCGACCGCCTGTGCGGAAGTGAAGCGGACGGCATCCCCGTGCAAAACCGCGTCTATGGTACGGAGGAAGCGGCCCTCCGGCCCTCTTTCCTCCAGTTCATTCACTGCCGCGGCGTGCTCCTTGACGGCGTCACGGTTCTGGACGGCCCCCAGTGGACGCTTCATCCGGTATACTGTGAAAATGTGATCGTCCGTAACGTCCATGTGCACACGGAGGGCCCGAATACGGACGGGCTGAATCCGGATTCCTGCCGAAATGTGCTCATTGAGGACTGCGATTTTTACACCGGGGATGACTGCATCGCCCTCAATTCCGGCATGAATGAGGACGGCTGGCGCGTGAACCGCCCCTGTGAAAACATCCTCATCCGCCGCTGCCGCATGACGGGAGGCCACGGCGGTCTGGTCATCGGAAGCGCGGTATCCGGCGGCGTGCGCAACGTCTATGCACACGACTGTGAGATTTCAGATACCATGCAGGGAATCCGCCTCAAGTCCATGCGCGGCCGGGGCGGCTATGTGGAGCACGTTCTTTTTGAAGATATCCGGGTGGACGGCATCACGAACGAATGCGTCACGATAAGCATGTTCTATCCCTTCAGCACGGTGGTTCCCAGAAGCAAAGCCCCTTCCGATTTCCGGGATATCACCATCCGCAGAGTGAGCGGAACCGGCCTGAAAACCGGAATTGAGCTGAGGGGACTTCCGGAGAAAAAGCTCTCCGGCGTAAGGCTTCAGGATATCCGTCTCAGCGCTCCGAACGCTTTTGTCTGCGAGGAGGTGGAAGGGTTGGTAATGGACGGGGTGGAAATCGGCTGATCCTGCGGCCTGGGAAGGAAGCGCTCCGGACATTATACCGAAGCACGCGCGCTGGAATTCCGGATCGTCAGCGCAGGCATTATGCGCTGAATTTCCGGCGGCTTTTCCCCATGTATGGCCTGCACCGCCGTCTCGATCAGCAGCTCCCCGAACTGCCTGTAGTCGTATCCCACGCTGGTCAGACGGGGGACGCAGGTTTCCGTGATGAAGGTATTGTCGAAGCTGACCACTGAAATGTCCTCCGGGATCCGGATCCCTCTTTCCCGGAGGACATGGGTCACTCCGACTGCGGTAAAATCATTGATGGCGATGACCGCCGTCGGCATCTGGCAGCCGCTTTCCAGGAACCGGGTCATTATCCTTTCCCCGCCCTCCACATCATAGGAGCCGTTTTCCAGGATATATTCCTCCCGCACACCGATCCCATAGCTGCCCAGCATTTCCCGGTAGATCCTCTGCTTATCCGCCGTGGATCTCACGTCCTTACGGCCTCCGGCCAGCGCGATCCTCTCATGTCCGTTCTCATGCAGATATTCCATCAGAAGCCGCATGGACTCTTCCTCATCGATGCTGACGCGGTAACAGTCCGCTCCCTCAAGGGCGCCTGTGGTCAGAAAAGGGATGCTTCCCGCCATCCGGTTCACAGCGGACAAAAACTGCGGATCGGCAGACACGGCGTCCACGGTCCCTCCGATCTGGATCACCGCGTCCACCCTCTGCCTGTAAAATTTATTCAGATAGTCCAGGTCCTTGTCGTTATCACCCAGGGAATTGCAGACCATCAGCAGGTATCCCCTGCGGTACGCCGCGGCCTCGCATTCCACGGTCAGCATGGAATAGAACGGATTCCGAATATCGGAGACCAGAAGGCCGATCAGCCTGTTCTCCATGTTCATCAGGCTCCTGGCAAGGGCGTTCGGCCGGAAGTTGTGATTCTCTATCAGCTCCTGGATCCTTTTCTTCTTTTCCTCGCTGACCCGCGCGCTCCCGTTCAGTACCCGGGACACGGTCGCCGGAGAAACCCCCGCCTCCCTCGCAATCGTATAGATGCTGACATTCCCCTTTTCCATCGTTCCCTCCATACCTTATGCTTTCAGCGCGATACAGGAAGTATGCCTTATGGTCAGGGCTCCTGCTCCGCCCTGCGGCAGGAATCCCGGATCACCAGCCTTGCCTCCGCCATCTGCATCCTGGGCTGCTCCTCCCCGTGGGCAAGTCCTGCTGCCGTCCGGATGAGGAGATCCGCGTATCTGTCATAATCATAGCCCGCGCAGGTCAGCCTGGGCATGCAGGTCTGCGCGATATAGGTGTCCTCAAATCCGGCCACAGAGATATCCTCCGGGATCCGGATGCCGTTCTCCTGCAGGGAGCGCATGATCCCCGCCGCAAGAAGGTCATTATCCGCGATGATCGCGGTGGGCAGCGGAACGTCCGCCTTTAAAAAGTGCTCCATCGCCTCCGCCCCGCTTCCCGCGTCGAACCCATCCGCGTCCCGGATATATTCCTCCCGCACGAAGATCCCATGCTTTCTCAGCATCTGCCGGTAGCGCAGCCTTTTGTCCACCGTCGCCTTTTTCCCGCTGTTCCCGCCGATGAGGGCGATTCTTTTGTGCCCGTTCCCGATCAGGTATTCCATCAGAAGCTCCATGGACTGCCCGTCGTCGAAGCAGACCTGGTAGCAGTCCGCCCCGTCCAGCCTTCCCGTGATCAGCACGGGCGTCTTATTGGCGATCTGGTTTACGTTCTCCACATACTCCATATCCGATACCAGATCCTCCACCGCTCCTCCCAGCTGGATGACGGCGTCCACCCGCTGGCTGTAATACCGCTCCAGATAGGCCAGCTCTATTTCCTTTTTCCCAAAGGAATTACACAGGATGATCATATAGCCCTGCCTGGCCGCCGCCTTCTCGCAGGCCACCGCCAGCCCGGAATAGAACGGGTTGCGGATATCGGAGACCAGCAGACCGATCACCTTTGTCTCCACGCGGCTTAACCCCTGCGCCTTAGCGTTCGGCCGGAAATCATACTTTTCGATCAGCTCCAGGACCCGCTTTTTCTTTTCCTCGCTGACCCGGGCGCTTCCCGTGAGCACCCGGGACACGGTGGCGGGGGAGACGCCCGCCTCCTCCGCTATGGTATAGATGCTGACAACTTCCTTTTCCATTCCGTCCTCTTTCCTTCCGCCCGCGTAACGTCCGGACGATATCCGGACCTCCGATGTCAGGACATCCAATGCCCAGTTTATCCAATGTCCGGACATTCCATGTCCGGCTTATCCGATATCCGGCTCGTCTGTAAGCGTGATCTCTCCCGGCGCCTTCCCTTCCGTCTCAAACAGGATGATCTCGTTCTCTCCCTTCTTCAAAAGAGGAGCCGGGATGTACAGACGCTTCTGCGGCCCGATCTCCCAGTATCTTCCTATATTAAATCCGTTCACGAACGCGCAGCCCTTCCCCCAGCCTCCGAAATCCAGCCAGGTGTCGCAGCATTCCTCCGCCTCAAAGGTAAAGCGGTAAAAGGCGGGAAGACCTTCCTCATAGCCCTTCGTGAAGTCCAGCTTCTCCAGGTTGTCAAGCGGCAGCGGATACATCTCCCAGTTGTAGTGCATGTGGCCGTTTAACTGCACGCATCCGGCGATCCCCTTCCTCTGGCTCTCCATCCGCGGCCCGAAATTTACGCGCCCCATGTTCTCCATCAGGATGTCCATCCGCGCCGGGCGCTCGAATTTTACATCCACCTGCGCTTCCTCCAGAAGCTCCCTGTCATACAGGGTCGCCACCGGCATTCCTTCCACGAAGATGTTCGCCCGGTCGTTCGCTCCCCACAGACGGATCTTCTCCAGGTTCTGCTCCCTCTCCAG
>DWWS01000044.1 GCA_019119595.1 Candidatus Eisenbergiella merdavium
ACCTTCTGATAAATAAGACAGGCAGAAAAAGGATAAACGCGATCTTTCTGTCTGTCTTATTTTATCCACATATAAAAAATTTAAATTTCGTCACTTTTCACAACCGTCAAATATAGGGTGTGAACAGTAACTTAAATTCCGCATCGTTATCAATCAGCATACCATTGTGCCTGAGCGGCATACATTTCCCTGTATTTCCCATTTTTATTCATCAGTTCTTCATGGGTTCCTTCTTCAATGATCTGTCCCTTATCCATTACAACGATACGGTCTGCGATCTTACAGCTGCCCATCCGGTGTGTCACCAGTATGGCCGTTTTATCCTTTGCCATTGCCTTGAATTTATGATATAAAGCATATTCCTCGATCGGATCGATGGCGGCAGTAGGCTCGTCCAAAATGATGACCTCATGTTCCTTATACATTCCTCTCGCGATCGCAACCCTCTGCCATTGTCCTCCTGAAATATCTGTACCGCCAAATTCCGTGGATAAAACGGTATCAAGTCCTTTCGGATAATCCGTCCCGTTCATATCAACATCAACATCTTCCAGTATCCGTTTTACTTTATCCGGTTTCTGTTCGCCGGATGCGCTGATGATAATATTTTCTTCCAGCGTCATTTTATATTTTTGATAGTTTTGGAAGACTCCCGATATTTTACGCTGATAACACTGCATCTTCGCATTTTCAGTATTTACCTGCCCGATGCGGACTTCTCCCTGATCAGGTCTGTATGATCCGATCAGAAGCTTTACTAACGTGCTTTTTCCGGCTCCGTTCTCACCGACTATTGCCAGGGTCTCGCCGTTTCTGATCTTCAGGCTGGCATTCTTAACGGCCATTTCTTCACTCCCTTTGTATGAGAACGAAACATTATGTGCCTGAATTCCCTTTGAGTAATCCACCGCCGCTTCTTCTCCCCGCATTTCCTCCATATCAAGGAATCTGACATAATTTGTCACCATTCCCATTTTCTCAAAAGCTCCTCCCAGTTGCTGCCCGACAGCGCTTTCTATTGTTTCGAACATAACCGCAATGGATGAGAAAACAGCGGCAAATGCTCCAACGCCTATGCTGCCATTTAAAACATAATACACCAGCAGCAGGAGTACGCCTGCATACCCAAGCAGTGTGATCGATCGCATCAGGATCTCAAGTCCTGCCATTTTTCCGTAGCATTTCCAGGCCCGGCCATTTATTTTTTCAATGGTTTCCCTGATCAGCCCTGAAAAGAAGCGGTATGCGCCAAGCATTCGGGTTTCCTTAAAATATTCCCGTCCGGTAACGCATTCATGATAGCAGGCATATTCCCTTCTGCAGGGTACTGTTTCATCTTCAAGCTTTGCAAACACATGAATGCGTAAATACTGAGAAATAACCACAGGTACAAAGACAAGAAAAATGCATATGGACAGGATCGGTTTTCGTGTGTACAGATAACTGCTCATTAAAATCATATACGGCACCTGGGAAAACATTACGACCATAAATGCTTCTAAGACAAAAGTACATCCTGAAACTCCGGAGCCCTGAAATGCTTTATTTATGTTATCCAGGAATTCTGTATCCTCAAACAGCGCAGGATCCAGTTTTACTGCTTTCTTATGCATGCGTTTTTCAAATTTGCCGATGAGAACGACATGCACGGAAGTCCCCAGATAATTGTCACACCCGTTTAATATATGGCTCGCTAAAATCGCAGCCATCAGAAATAAAAATGAAATAATGATCGCCGAACTCATTTCTCTTTCACGGGCTCCCAGGCTGACGCAATCAAAAAACAATTCTGTTCCGTATGTAATCACGACTTGGATCACGCCATTTGCAAACAGCACAAGACTGTATACCAGCATTCTGACAGGACATTCCGTGAACGCTGCTTTATACAATCTGCACATAATAGGAAAGAGACTATATTTTGATCGTTCATGCCGATAATCTTTCTTTTGCATTGCTATTTATCCTTCCTGCATATACCACTTTTTCTGCGCCTGCAGCATCTCCCGGAACATTCCTTCTTCCTTTTCCAGCTCCTCATAGGTCCCTGTCTGTACCAGATGTCCCCGGTCCATAACCATGATCCGGTCTGCGATCTTCGTCAGGCCGATTCTGTGTGTGACGATAAACGCGGTTCTGCCCTTGGCCATTTCTGCAAATTTCTGGTACAGCCTGGTCTCCTCCAACGGATCGATCGCAGAAGTCGGCTCATCCAATACCATCACTTTCCTGTCACGGTACATGCCGCGCATTATGGCTATTTTCTGCCATTGTCCGCCGGATAATTCCGTCCCGCCAAATTCCCTTGACAGGATCGTATCTCGGCCATCAGCAAACTGCTCCGTCTCAAAATCCATATCAAACTGTGCCGCACAGCTTTCCAGCGCGGTCTGATCCTGTCTGCCGGGATCGCTGATTTTAACGTTGTCCTCCACCGACATTTTATATTTCTGAAAATTCTGAAACACTGCCGACATTCCCGCGCCCACAGACTTTGCGGAAATTTCTCCGATATCCGCATCCCCGATCTTCACGCTTCCGCTCTTCGGCGTATAAATACCCAGCAGGATCTTTGACAACGTCGTTTTTCCGGAACCGTTATTTCCCACGATCGCTATCGTTTCACCCGCTCTGACCCGGAAAGAGACATGATCGAGCGCTGGCTTATCCGCCCCCGGATACGAAAAAGAGAGCTCCTCGGCCACGATCGGCTTATTGAAATCAACAGGTCTGTCCTTCCGCTCCGGTATTTTGCCTTTTACCAGGGCTACAAAGCTGTTTACGATCGCAACTCCGTCAAAGGGTGACAGAAAATGATACGCCGCATCGTCACACATGGCATACATGAGCGTGATGGATGAAAACACCGAGGCATAAAGGGCCGTCGTTATCCGTCCCTGCAATAAGGAAACGACCAGCAGCACCATCACTCCCCCATATCCGAACACGGAAAACAGGGTCGTCATCAATTCTACAAATTTAACTTTTTTCTGTGCCTTCCAGATATATCCGTTCAACAGCTTCACATTTTCCAGAAATCTCTTTTTAAAATAGCCGCTGATCCCCAGTGTTCTCGTTTCCTTGAAATATTCCTGACCTCCCACACATTTTTTCAGGTAAGCATCCATCCTCCGCGCCGGAGCGGCATGATCCTCCAGTTCAAAAATGATATCCGGCCTGATCACCATAGACGCAAAAGTAGGGATAAAGATCAGCACGACACACAACGCGAGCACCGGATCATAACGCTTCAGATAAAGCCCAATCAAAACGCAGTACGGCCCATAATGAAACAGAAAACGGAGCATCGGAACCAGCAGGGCAAAACAGTACCCGGTTCCCTTATATGCCTTCTCCAAAAAGTCCAGAAACTCCCTGTGCTCAAACCACTCTGCAGGGACATCCCTGCTTTTCCGTTCCAGCTTCACCAACGCCTCCCTGTCCAGCTTTAATTTCAGCGCAGGGATCACCGTGTGGCCGATCCCGTTTGTCGCATGCTGCAGAATGATGACCGCACACAGCACGACCAGGGCAAGCACCACCTGACCGGAATAGGAATCGTTTTCCTCCACCACACGAAAAAATTCCGTCGTAAAGTAAGTCATGGAGAATGCCAGAAGGCAATTTGTCATGTCAAGCAGGAGAAAGACCAGAAAATGAAACGGGCACCTGCCAAAACCCTCCCGCAGCGTCCACAGGAAGAGCCGTAAGAAGCCATATTTTTTTTGCAGAATATCCCGCATATCATTGTTTCTCATTCATACCACCTCCTTTGGCTGTTGTACATGGCCGCGTAAAAATCATTCCTTTGCATCAGCTCCGCATGAGAACCGGCCTCCCTGATCTTTCCCTCATCCATAACAAAAATAATATCAGCAAGTTTCGTGGAACCCAGACGATGGCTGATAAATATACTCGTCCTGTTCCGGCAGATTCTTCCGAATTCCTCATACAGCTTATTCTCCATCAACGGATCCAGCGCCGAAGTTGGCTCATCCAGGATCAGTAACGCATTCTCTTTTATCAGCGCCCTGGCAAGCGCGATCCGCTGCCATTCGCCGCCAGACAATTCTACCCCGCCTTCCGCAATCCTTCCCAGCGGCCTCCTTATGCCGCCGATTTTTTTCACCAGCTCTTCCAGCCCGCAGCGCTTTATCACCTCTTCCATTTGTCTCTGTGTACATCCCGGATCACCAAACGAAATATTATCATACAAGGATACCTGATATCTGGCGAAATCCTGATAGATGACCGCATACAGCTTTCGCAGCTCCTCCACCGGATATTCCCGGAGCTCTTTTCCGTCAACTAAAATTTCACCCTCATAGTCCCGGTACAGCCCCACGAGGAGCTTTATCACCGTGGACTTCCCGGCCCCATTCTTACCGACAAACGCATAGTGTGCTCCGGGCTCGACGGAAAAAGACAGCCCCTGCAAAATGTACCGGTCCGTATTGGGATATTTAAACCAGACATCCCGGAATGTGATAGAAGGGATTCCTGATGTCCGGTTCACCTGCGAACCCTCCGTCTCCTCATCCGGCAGCCTGAAAAACGCGTCGATATCCTTTAATTTCTGATGATTGTTGGTAAGCTCTGATATTGCGCCCGCAAATCCCCAGGACATCGTTTCTGTCAGGGACATCACCTCCGCAAACAGGGAAAGGAAAAAACCGATCGTCATACTGCCCCTGTAATAGGAAAACAGAAGCATTGACGCGATCAATACCGTAAACAAAGATGTGGCAATACTCCCTCCCTCTACGTTTATATTATTTCTGATGATCACAACGATGCTCTTTTTGCGGAACATCTCATAAAATTTCAGCAAATGCTTTTCTACAAAGGAGCCATACTGAAACAATGTCCGTTCCTCTACGCTGTCTCTTCCGGAGAGCAGATCGTAAAAATATTCATAATGCCTCTTACAGGCAGCCTCCTCCCTCTCCAGATTGTACTTCCGTTTCCCTGATTTTGCGGCGATCTTCATCAATGGCAGAGACACGATCAGAATGATCAGTCCTGTGAGCAGGGAAGCGGTCATGATAGCAGCGAATACGGACAGGATCTGAGCCAGCAGCACAACGGCATTCAGCATGGACTGATATATTTTGCAGATGATCTCCCCATCGTCCTCCGTCCGTTTCAACAGCTCCAGCACCTCCGGATCTTCTGCATTGCGGTATGCAGCCACCGCCATTTTATCCATCCGCATGGATCCGTAAATCACTCTCAGCTTCGCGGTCAGCCGGATCGCGACGATACTGCTGATGCTCTTTTCCAGATAGGAATAGCCTGATACCAGGACTACGACCGTGATCGGGAAGATCGCATCGGTCAGGGATGCCTCCTCAGACAGCATCCTGATGGAAGCATCGATAAATTCTGCCGTCGCATAGATTTTTAATAGCGGGCTCATGACCAGAATGGCCGTATCAAGCAGCATCAAAACGGTCAGAAAAGGCGCCGCTGCAAAACACAGTCTTATACAGGAAAGCTCATTGAATCTCTTTTTCATTGATACCAGCTCCTCTGGCTTTCATACATTTCATAGTATAGTTGCTTGTTTTCCATCAGTTTCTCATGGCTTCCCGATTCAACGATTCGCCCATGATCCAGTACCAATATCTGATCCGCCAGTTTTACCGACCCCAGCCGATGGCTGATCAGAATAGTCGTCTTATCCTGACTCGCTTTTTGAAAATCCTGATAAACCTGAGATTCAGATATGGGATCCAAAGCAGCGGTAGGCTCGTCCAACAGATATACGGGAGCATTGTTCGCGTATGCTCTCGCCAGTGCCAGCCTCTGCCATTCGCCGCCGGACAGATCCATGCCTGAGGACTGCACCCTTCCAAGGGGAGTATCAATCCCGTCCGGAAGCTTATCTGCCGCGCCTTCCAGATCAAATCTCCGCAGTATCTTCCTGATATTTTCTTCTGATATGTCCGCATCAGCCAGC
The DNA here is from genome assembly GCA_019119595.1 of Candidatus Eisenbergiella merdavium. Classification (GTDB taxonomy): domain Bacteria; phylum Bacillota; class Clostridia; order Lachnospirales; family Lachnospiraceae; genus Eisenbergiella; species Eisenbergiella merdavium. Next base: position 5,963 of record DWWS01000044.1, read on the forward strand.
TTCAGATGATCTCTCATCGAAACAGCATACCTTCCGAAATCCTGATATACAATGGAGAACATTCCCTTCAAATCGGCAAAGTTATACTCCTTAAGCTCCTTGCCATTTATCAGGATTTTCCCGGAATAGTCGGAGTATAAACCCGACAGCAGCTTTATAATGGTGCTTTTCCCTTCCCCGTTTTTTCCTATGATAGCATAATGAGTACCGGATTCTATTTTAAAGGATATGTGATCCAGGACCTTTTTTTCGCTGTTCGGATAGGAAAAGGAAACGTCCGCGAATTCAATGCTGTCAAAAAACATCTGTGTATTTTTTTCGTTTATGGCATCGGCGCGCTCCCGAAGCAGCGCTGCCTGTTTTACCTCTTTTATGTAATTGACCAGTTCCGTCAGTTTATCGATATATTCTCTGAATTCCCATGACATACTTTCGATTAAGGAGATACAGGAAGTGGTTAACGACATGAACATACCAACGCTGATGATGCCCTTCACTGTCGGCAATAGCAAAGCGACGATCGCTATTGTCAGAGTTATTGCGGTAAAAATGCTTCCCATCTCCAGTCTGGCATACCATGTACGGTATGCCTTTAGTGTCAAAACCGCACTCTCATCATATTGTTCCTGCCACTTTCGATCAATAAACTCACCAAATCCAAATAAAGCCCTTTCCTGCGCCGCATCACGCCCCAAAACCACATCTGTCAGGTATTCACACCTGCGGTCACATTCCGTAACCTCCTGTTTCGCTTCATAGGTCGCCTTTCCGCTTTTCAGGGACAGCCAGATCAGGGGAACCGATACGATCACCAGCAGTATACCTTCCCACCATATGTAAGCCGTGAGGACTGAAACAATACCTGCGATCCGGAAAAGCAGGCCCGAAAACTGAATCATCGTTTCAAAAAATTCCCTGACCTTTACCTCCGGCTGATCGGATACGCGCTTTAACAGATCCCATGTCTCCTTATTTTCGATATACTCATATTCCAGCTTTGCTCTTTTTTCGATGATATCTGCCGCGAACGTTATTCTCAGCCTGTTTTCAAAACGAATCCACACCAATCTCAACAGCGTTCCGCCGATCCACTGGAATGAGATCAATAAAACAACCATAGCCGCGGAAAAGAATACATCAGCAAAGCTCCGGCTTCCGCCGGTAAGGCTGATCACATGATCGATAAATTCTGCGACATACAATATCTGTAAAGCAGGGACAAACGCTGATATTATCGTATACAGGCAGATGATCAGCAGAAGTCCCGGAGCCGCTGATAACCCGATCCTGAACACATCAATGACCGGATATTTCCATTTATATTTTTTCATTCTTACCTCCGCTATGAAGCGCTTTCATGCTGAGGAACGCAGGAACGCGCGTTATATTTCAAACAACTTCGAAAGTCCGATTTTATTTTAACAATGGCAGAATACAGGGACAAGGAGCGAGTATCGCTATAGGCAAAATCACCACAAAAAAGACGCCTGCTCAAACCGGAGGCAGACGTCCTTTTTCATTATCCATATATGATTTTTTTAATGGTGCTGTACGCCAGGCCGTACTGCTTCATCAGCGTATTGATGGAGGAGCCCTCTTTGTAAAGCCGTTTGATCTCCCGATTCCGTTCCTGGTAGAATATACGGGAGCCGTTGGCACATCCCCATTCCCTTTTTATTGAGGATTTCGGAATGTAGAGCAATTCTCCGTCAATGTAGGTCTGAAGCTCTTTTAATAATTGCTCCGGCAATATTTCTGCTGCGTTTCTATATTTCATCTCTTCCGCTCCTTATTTATCTGATCATAAATAAAGTGCAGAAACAGCAGAGCATATCGTGTTATCCGCCCATACAGAATTTCATATGCCCGCTATTCTGCATGGGCTGAGATGTTCTGGACTCCGTTTTGATACATGGCCTGTAATTTTCTTCTCATATCCATTTCCCTCCGTTTCTCCCTTATTCCTTCAGTTTCCGGATTCTAAACAAAGCCTGTTCCCTTTGCAGGAACCGGATTGATAAGAGGATTATATCATGTCTTTCATGAACCCGCATCCGTATTTTCAATACAAAAATGGTAAAAAAAGCATATCAGATCAAGAAAACGCTGTGGTGCCGCAGTAAAGTAATAAAGTTTTTTGGCCGGAAAAGCTATACAAAGGAGAATAAAATGTGTTATGATTCTATGGAAATGTGTTAAAATCTGTCGAAAAAAGGAGAAAAAAGCGATGCAGCAGGTGGGAGAAGCAATCGTAAATGCAATCAATGTGATCGACGAAGCGGTATGGGGCTGGCCCATGATCATTCTGCTTCTTGGAACGCATCTGATCATGACCGTATCTACGGGAGGGATTCAGAGAAAGATCGGAAAGGCGATCCGGCTTTCTTTTACGCCTGATCCGGACGCGGAGGGAGAGGTGAGCCAGTTCGGAGCGCTTGTGACGGCGCTGGCTTCCACCATCGGAACGGGCAACATCATCGGCGTGGGGACGGCCATCGTGCTCGGCGGCCCGGGAGCGGTGCTCTGGTGCTGGCTGACCGGCGTATTCGGGATCGCGACCAAATATGCGGAATCTCTGATCGCGGTGAAATACCGGGTCAAAACAAAGGACGGCAGAATGCAGGGAGGAGCCATGTACGCTCTGGAAAGAGGGCTGAACATGAAATGGCTGGGGCTGGTGTTCGCCTTTCTGGCAGCGTTCGCTTCCTTCGGGATCGGCTGCGCTACTCAGGTGAACGCCATCGCGACGGTCTGCGAGGCGAATCTTGGGATACCGGTCTGGCCGGTGGGGCTCGCTGTGGCGGCGTTCACCGCGGCGATCATTTTCGGCGGGATCAAATCCATCGCCCGGGTCTGTGAAAAGCTGGTTCCCTTCATGGCGCTTTTTTACTGCATCGGCTGTGTGATCATCCTTGGCATCAATTATGATTTTCTCATTCCCGCTCTTCAGACGATCGTTACCATGGCCTTCCGTCCCGGCGCGGCTGCCGGAGGGCTGGTAGGCGGAGGCCTGATGCTGGCTCTGCACTACGGCGTGGCCCGCGGCCTGTTTTCCAATGAATCCGGTATGGGAAGCGCGCCCATTGCGGCGGCCGCAGCTCAGACCAGAAATCCGGTCCGTCAGGCTCTGGTCTCATCCACGGGAACCTTCTGGGATACGGTTGTTGTGTGCGCCATGACGGGGCTGGTGCTGGTTACCAGCATCCTGAAAAATCCGGAGATCGACGTTGCGGCGGCCGGAAACGGCGGCACGCTGACCACCCTTGCCTTTAACCAGATTCCTTATCTCGGCCCCGTGATCCTGGTGCTTGGCATCATCCTTTTCGCCTTTTCCACGGTGCTTGGCTGGGCTTATTACGGAGAGCGCTGTGTGGAATACTGCTTCGGGCATAAAGCGCTGATCCCCTACCGCCTTCTGTACATTGCGGTGGCGGCCATCGCGCCTGTTGTAGCGCTCGATCTGGTATGGACCATCGCCGATATCCTGAACGCATTCATGGCGATCCCCAATCTGATCGCCGTGCTGCTCCTGATTCCGGTCATCCGCGCGGAGACGAAAAAATATCTGAACGATCTGGACGCAAGATCGGAGGACGAAATTCCCGTGGTGGAAACAGCATCCGGACGCAGGGGATAGAGTTCTGCATCAGAATGATTTTGATGCGGGCAGAGATTCATGCAGGGCGTGTATGGCCTGCATTATGGGAGAAAACGGCGAATGAACAGCAAAAGAAAAATCCTTCTGGTCAATGACGACGGGATTCGGGCGCCCGGGCTTGTCCTGCTCGCCCGTCTGGCATCCCGCCTCGGGGAGGTAACTGTGGCGGCGCCGGAGGGCCAGTGCAGCGCCATGAGCCACCGGATCACCGTCCATGGGGAGCTGACGGTGAAAAAAGCGGATTTTCCGGTACCCGGCGTGAAGGCCTGGAGCGTGAGCGGAACGCCCGCGGACTGCGTCAAGGTCGCGCTTTCCTTTCTGCTTCCCGAAAAGCCGGATATCGTCTTTTCCGGCATCAACCGGGGCTATAACGCAGGTCTGGATATCCTCTATTCCGGAACCATCGGCGCGGCAATGGAGGCGCTGGTAAACGGAATCCCTGCCGTCGCTTTTTCCAACGAGGCCAACGACGTCTGGGAGACGGCGCAAGGATACCTTCTTCCCATTACGGAAAAGCTTCTGGAGCTTCCTGTTTCCCGAAGCCGGATCTGGAACGTGAATTTTCCGGGCCGCAGCCCGAAAGAGATCAGAGGAATCCTCTGGGACAGGCAGCCCTCGCCGGAAGGATTTTTTCAGGATCATTATGCCCGCACCGATCTGCCGGACGGAGGCTTCCGGCTTGAGGAGGATGGGATTCCTTCGCAGACAGCGCCGGAGGGAACGGATATGCGCGCTCTGCTGGACGGGTATATTTCCGTCGGACAGATAAGAAATGCGATTTTGAGAGAAGAAACGGATTCCGTATGAAATAAAAACTGTATGAACAAAGCTATATGAACAGAGCGTCAGAAAGGACCGGGTCCGACGGAGTCTCAGGCCCTTTCTGACGCTCTGCTGAGGATGCGTATGATGTGCCTGATGCGTGCCGCATCAGGATAAGCGCTTTTTTAGAATATGCCGCAATACGGTTAAGGTGTGATCTGAACGGAAAGCCGATCCCCGTCCACCTTCATTTCATCGATCCTGGCGCAGCGATAATCCTCCTTCCGGCTTCCGGTTCCGATGTCTCTGCCGTGATATACGATATAATATTTTCCGTCGTCCAGGATCACGCTGTTATGCCCCATTCCTTCCATAAAATCATTGTGAGGGAGCAGAGGGGAATAGGTGTGATCGTTCGGGTATTTTTTCCATTCAAGCGTGCGCAGATCCGCGTCCGGCGCGCCGTGCGCGACGCTGTATCCGATGAAATAAGTGGGATTCTGATGACAGGCGCCCGAGTACATCAAAAAGTGCGTGTTTCCGACGCAGAAATAGAACGCGCCTTCTATAGTATGCCAGTGCTCTCCCTGCTTAAAACGGTTTTTCATGTAAATCTCTTCATCCATCGTGGGACGGATCACGCAGACAGGATTCCCGTCCATGGTCTGAGGATCCTTCATCTTATCACAGAAGATTACGGTTCCCACCCGCTCGGCATGGTATTCATTCTGACAATAGAATAAATACAGGCCGGAGGGAGTCTGCACGGTGTGCGGATCGATGGAAAACGGAGGAAGCAGATCCTTTACCCGCCGGAAGGGCCCGCGCGGAGAGTCGGATACCGCTACGCGCATGGTCTGGCCGTGTTCATCCTCACAGTCCGCATCCATGCTGGAATAATACATATAGTAGGTACCGTCGATCTCGATCACGCAGGGCGCCCAGCAGTTTTTCTGTCCCGTCATGTCCAGACAAACGCCCTCATATTTCCAGCCGTCAAAAAGATTGTCGCTGCTGTAAAGCTGCGCGCCCTCCGGCCAGGTTGCATAGATGTAATATCTTCCGTCCTTTGCCCGGATCATGTAAGGATCCGGCTGGCCGGGCGGCGCCGTATCCCCTGGCTTACGCTTATAAAGTTTCATATTTTTTACTCCTGTTTCGTATTTTTTATGGATTCAGCCCCCCGGACTTTCCCTGCCAAAAACGTGCATGACGCTATGATAGAGGCTGAATTTTTTTCCATGATTTTTGTATGAATTATGTGCTAATTATACATTTACATCATGCTATTTTCAACATCTTATGTTTAGTTTTTACATTTTATTCCCTATATGACTTTTATTACATTTTTAATGTAGTAAATGAAAAAATCTGTTTCCGCTTCTGAAAAGGGTGCGTCAGCCTGCAAAGCGCATAATAGGAAACCTGTAAATATATTCCTTGCTTTTCCTGATTCCCGGACCTATAATTTTTTTATCGGCAGTATTCTTTTTCCGGGGAGAGGTTTTTTATGGATAAAATCAAGAATAAAGAAAATATCACTCTGGATCTGACGGATATCGAAAGAGCGGCAATGATGGGAAAGGCGCTTTCCTCTGAGATCCGGCTGGAAATTCTCAAATGTCTTGTTACCAAAGCGATGACCATCAGCGAGCTGGCCAACGCCTTTTTTCTTCCGATGTCCTCCATGTGCCTTCACATCAAGATCCTGAAGGAGGCCGGGCTGATCACGGTGGTTCCAAGGCCTGGCATACGCGGCTCACAGAAGCTGTGCGGCATCAATGCGGCCAGCATCAGTCTGGATGTTTTTGCTCATACAAACAATCGGATCCGTAAGCCGCCGGTTCTTGTCAATATGCCTGTGGGTCATTACAGCAGCTGCGAGATCCATCCGCCGTGCGGCATCGTTTCCGTCAATCAGTATCTCTCTCAGGAGGACAGCCCGCACGGCTTCTATTCCCCGGAACGGACGGACGCGGCCCTGCTGTGGTTTACCTGGGGATTTTTGGAATATCAGTTCCCGAACAATTATCTTCAGCAGGATCCGGTATCGCAGATTGAATTTTCCTTTGAAATCTGCTCCGAGGCTCCGGGATATAATAATAACTGGCCGTCAGACATTACCATAGAGATCAATCACAGGCATATCACCACCTTCATTACGAAGGGAGATTACGGCGGAAGGAAGGGCATTTATAATCCCTCCTGGTGGAGCGATTCCGTCACCCAGTTCGGAGAATACAAAAAGCTCCGCATCGACCATAAGGGCTGTTTCCTGGACAATGTCAGGGTTTCCGATGAAACCATGGAAAGCCTGGGCCTGGCAGACGGATACTATTTCACCTTTGTCCTGAAGGTGGATAAGGACAGCGAGCATGTGGGAGGAATGAACCTTTTCGGAAGCCGCTTTGGCGATTATGCGCAGGATATCATCATGAGCGTAGAATATGAAAGCAAGTGAGGGATTTTGATTTCCTGGCAGAATATCTTTTTTTATGATACCTAAGATGCATATGGCGCTTATGATGTTCATGGCGTGCATGACGAGCGTCCTGCTATCTTTTCAAATGGAAATTCAATTTACTGCATCAGCCGCTCACCGGACATACAATTCGGGAGCGGCTGAATGTATCTGTATTTAAATAGAATGGTTTTCTGTTATTTCTTGATCTATCCCTTAAATTCTTTTGTTTTTGTTACATAATTATTGTATGAATGATAGATGATTATTACAGATTATATAAAATAAACAAAAAATATTGAAGAAATGAGATTTGAATGTAATAATACATAAAAATAGTGATTTAAAATACAGATTTCATGTAGCTTTCAACAAAGGGATTTTCAGTTATCAGAAGCTTTGTGTGTCACATAGGAGGATTAAATTGGAAAACTTCAGAACATTTTCCAAGTCGGATTTGTATCGAAACGCCGTAAATCCTATGACTGCAGCATAAAAAACATATGCGGTTAATAAGCGTATGCTTCAGGAAAAAGCTTCTGCATGGAGGTAAAATGAAAAAGATATTTTCCGGGTGGGGACCAATTTATCAGATAATCGGGATTTCTACAGGATTTTTTCTTTTAACCATTCTGCTCCTTTTCTTTCAGGGAAGCTTTGACCTTTTGGAAAGCTGGATGCTCAGAACCTTTATCAATAAGGCTGAGTATGGAAATGAAGTGATTTCCCTGTATGGCTATACTGCGTTATTTATTTTTTTAGAAGCACTTTTTGGCGGAATATCCGGTTGGGTAATCGGGAAAATGGCTGTTAATGGGAAAGAAAGAATTCAGCTTTGCTTAGCTGAGCGGCTGCTTCGGTGTTCTTATGATTCCTATTCTGAAATGGGTACCGGAGAATGGCAGACCAGGCTGCACTCAGACAGTTTACAATGTGTCGAATACGTGAAGTATCTGTTTCAAACAGTGATATATGGGGTTATTTTTCTTATCGGCCCTCTGTGCATTGCTTTTATCGTAAGCTGGCCAATGGCATTGTTGTCTTTGCTGATGGTTCCAGTGGTTTTATTTTGTTCTGCAAAATTCAGTACATCAATCGGAAATGCATCAGAAGAAATACAGAATTTAAACGGGAAAATAAATCAGATATTTCAGGAATATATTTGGCAGATTCCGGCCAATAAAGCGTATTCAGTACAGAAAGAGTGGACTGGACATATTCATGAAACATTGGAAGACGTCTATCAGTCAAAAAGAAAGCTTCTTAAAGCTCAGATTATTTATGAACCGTTTTTGAGTTTTGTTCAGATGATGCCTCAGATCATAATCATGTCGGCTGGTGGGATTTTTCTTCTGAATGGCCTCATCACTGCCGGAGATTTAATGCTTTTCACTATTTTCTTTGGTTATATTGCAAATGGATTAATGGGGATCCCTAATTGGATCAGTGAGCTCAGAAAATACTCAGGATATAAAAAAAGAGTAAATGAGGCTTTGGCTTTGCCGTCAGATGTTGGAGAAGAGCAGCCTCAAAAAGAAGGAAAAGGAATTCTGCTTCAGGGAGCAAGTTTCTCATATGGGAAAGATAAATTTTTTTTAAAGGGAATATCGGCAAATATTCGCCAGGGCATGCATGTAGCTGTAATTGGTGAAAGCGGGTGCGGAAAAAGTACGTTTTTAAAGCTCCTGGCAGGATTATATCGTCCTCAGGAAGGAAAGGCGACCGTATTAGGATATGATCTGTTAAGATGCAAAAATGAACAGTTATTTTCTCATATGGCTCTTATTTTGCAGGATACATATCTCTTTCCCGGCACAATCAGAGAAAATCTCGTGATTGGCTGCGGTGCAATCTCAGATGAAGAAATCAGAGAAGCATGCATAAAAGCAAAATTATGGGATTGGATTTTAACACTGCCACAGGGGTTGCAAACGGTTCTTGTGGAATTTTCCAGTAATATTTCAGGCGGACAGAGGCAGAGGATAGGCATTGCAAGAGCGATTCTTCGAGGAGCAGATCTGTGGCTGATCGACGAACCTACAAGTGCATTGGACAGCAGTACAGCTATGGAGGTAGAAGAAAATCTGAGAGAAATCACCAAGGAACTTACGACAGTGACCGTAACGCACAGATTAGACAGAATGGATTTTTATGATCTGATTTTCATTATGGAAAATGGAAGTATCGCAGAGCAGGGAACGCATGGAGAATTGCTGAGAAAGAGCAGAACATATATGCATCTTCTAAAGGGGAAAGAAGGGGCCTGAGCATTTTATTGCCTTATTTTAGGAAGGATGGCGTAAAAGATGAAGCTGTTAAAAAGATGGAATAAGGTTAAATTTCTGTGTGGAAATGTTATAAATCCGGTAGCAAAAGCGGCGATGACTTTGATTATCGCTTCCCTGGTATCTCAGATCTTTGCTTTATCACAGGAACCTGAAAAGCTGCCGGAATTGCTTTCACTCATATTTGCGGATACATTTTTAATCTTGGGATGTGTTGTATTAAATGTTTTTTCAAAATGGCTCATACAGTCGGCCTTAAATAAATCCATGGTGGAATTAAAATGCGATTATCTCATACATCTACAATACATTTCTGTAAATGAATTTTTGAAAAAGCACAGTGGTTATTGGATGTCATTGTTAGAAAGTGACATTGAGCAAATTGAAGGATTTCTTGGGAAAAGGCTTTTCCAGGCGATAACGCCGATTGTATCCGGAGTGGTATGTATTATTTTTGTTTTTGTAAATACATGGCAATTAGGAGTTCTGGTACTGTTTTTGGTAATATGTACCCAGCTTGTCAATAAATGTTTTGGAACAAAGCACAGGATTTATAGTAAGGAGATTGCTGAAAATACAACTGCTGTAAGAACGCAGGAAACGGATTTGCTTGTCGGAGAAGAAACGATTCGTATATATCAGTTGGAGAAGCCTATTTTAAAACGTCTGGATAAAACGCTTCATGCGGCTTGCCGGACAGAAATGAATTATTTGGGAATAACAACGCTTCATCGTTTCTTAGGAGATATCCTGGGCACCTTAACGCTGATCGCACCCATAGCATACGGAATTTTATTAGTAAACCTGGGAGAATATACGCTTTCACAAATTATGTTCAGTATACAGCTATCCGGGAATATTGGATGGTTTGTAGGGAGTATTTCCTCTTCGATAGAGGCCGTGAATAAATTTAAAGTCAGTTATAAACGGGTAGCAGACGTTTTTGCCATAAAAGAAGAAAGTGAGAACGGTTATAAGAGCGATACTGCTGATAATCTGATAGAAGCCCGGCAATGGTCTGTCGTATATGAAAATCTGACAGCAGTAGATAATATCTGCTTTGAAATTCCGGCAGGAGTACATATAGCCGTTATTGGGGAAACGGGAAGCGGAAAAAGCTCCCTGTTAAAGGGAATCAAGGGATTGGCGGATACAACGGGAAGCATCACATATCATTTTCCATCTGACAGGGAAGAAACAAGCAAAGTTAATATGGTGTACGTGCCACAGAACGTGGATTTGTTTGAGGATACTATTTTAAATAATTTAACTTATTGGGTGGAAAACAAAGAAGAGGAAGCAAAGGAATGCTGCCGTTGCTGCTGCATCAATGATTTTATAGAGAGGCAGCCACAGGGCTATGAAAGCAGGATCAAAGAGAGAGGCAGAAATCTTTCAGGAGGACAAAGGCAGAGAATCGCAATAGCCAGGGCTCTGCTTCAAAAACCACAGCTATTGCTTCTTGACGAGTCTACATCGGCCCTGGACAGAAAAACAGAACAGGCGGTTCTGTCAAATATAGAAAATTCTTATCCTAATCTGACAATCGTTCATGTCACGCACAGGATGGACAGCATTATGGATGCAGATGAAATCTGGCTGATGGATAACGGGAAGCTCATTGGAAGAGGATCCCATGAAACGTTAATGGCTTTCAATGAACGTTACCGGGAATTGTATTTTGCACAAAACGTAAATGAATAACAAAAAACTGATGAAGGAGGACTATTTCAATGAACATGGAACATTCCTGGATGCTTGGCCCCTTCTGCAAGGCCGCGGAGGCAAATCCCTGTCTCGTTCCGCAGAAGGAATCTTCTTTTTTCTGCCCTGTAAGGCGGCAGAACGTCGCGTGGGAAGCGAAGGATGTTTTCAATCCGGCCGCAGTCGTAAGGGAGGATAAGGTATGGCTTCTTTATCGGGCGGAGGATTCTGTGGGAAAATATGCCGGGACTTCCCGGATCGGTCTGGCTGTCAGCGACGACGGACTGCATTTTTCGACCCTTCCGCAGCCGGTTCTGTATCCCGATAACGATGATTTTCAAAGATATGAATGGGAGGGAGGCTGCGAGGATCCCCGGATCGTTGAAACCGAAGACGGGAGGTATTTTTTATACTATACCGCATATGACGGGAAGGTGGCCCTTCTGAGCTGTGCCGAAAGTACGGATCTCATTCACTGGAAAAAGCACGGCCCTGTTTTCAGGGAGGCCCTGGGCGGAAAATATGCCGGCCTATGGTCAAAATCCGGTTCGGTCGTATGCAGGCAGAGCGGCGGACATTTTTACCCGGTCAGGCTTCAGGGAAGCTACTGGATGTACTGGGGAGAAAGCAATATTTATACGGCGACCTCGGAGGATCTCATTCACTGGACACCCTCAGAATTTACCGCTGACGGTTCCGATCCCGAACATATCTGGTCTCCCGGAAGAACAGGGGACAGAAAAAATAAAAATTCTGTCCTGCAGCCTGTTATATACCCGCGGAAGGGAAATTATGATGAGCATCTCTGCGAGCCTGGCCCTCAGGCAGTCCTTACAGAGGACGGAATCGTTCTGATCTATAATGGAAAGGGCGACAATCCGGAGCGTTTGGGCGGACACGATACCATGTATCAGGGCGGACAGCTTCTGCTCGATCCGGAAAATCCCGCCTGCGTCATTTCCCGGACGCAGAAGCCGTTCATCAGCCCCTCGGAGGACTTTGAGCTGGAGGGCCAGGTAATGCCGACCTGCTTCCTGGAGGGTATGGTTTATTTTCAGGGGAAATATTTTATTTATTATGGAACAGCGGATTCCAAGGTCGCTGTGGCTGTCTTTCAGCCGGAGGTATGCGGCAGATAAGCCCCCATTTCCTTCAGCCGCTTCTGAAGCTCATGCACGGATATTTCCCGCAGGCTGCTGTTTCGTGCCTGCGCTGCCGCCGCTCCGGCAGCCATGCCTGTGATGAAGCAGCAGGGCATCACACGGGTGGAGCCGTTCATCTCGCGGCTGGTGCTGATGCAGCGCCCGGCCACCAGCAGATTGGAGGTACCCTCAGGAAGCAGGCAGCGATAGGGAATGCCGTAGCTGTTTCCTTTGCCGTAGCCCTTGAGATAATCCTCCTCGTACCTGCTTTTTTGGGCTCCTGGAGTAACCGGATGGAGGTCGATGGGATAGCAGTAGCGGCCGATCTCATCCTCAAAGGAGGCGCGGGTTTCATAATCCTCGTTGCTGAGCACGTATTCGCCGAGGATGCGCCTGGTTTCGCGGAAGCCCAGGGAAGCGCCGGTTGAGACGATCTTCGCGTTTTCATAGCCCTCAAGATAGTGATTGTAATAATATTCATATTCCGGAAGGCGGCGGCGCGCCTCGATGATGCCGCGGGTGATGTCCGCTTCGCTGGTGCCGTCCACCTCAAACACATGGCCGATATTGCCGCCGCCCATGCCGGAGGGCAGATGCCACATGCCCGGCAGACTGGAATCCTGCACGCTGAATACGCCGTCGGCAAAGGCCTGGGGCAGCCTGCGGTTGTCGGGGTCTTCTCCCACAATGACCACCGCCCGTTCCCAGTCCACATCGCTCCACAGGCTGCACAGTGTGGCGGGCATCATGCGCCCTTCGCCGTTTCCCTTTTCGGAATGAGCGCCCGCCATCACGGCCAGCGTCCCGTCTCCGGTGCAGTCGATGTAGGTATGCGCCTGTACGGCGAACAGCTCCTCGTGCCCCTGCAGGATCACGGAATCGATGACGCCGTTTTCCGCCTGCACGCCGATCAGTTTGGTGTCAAACAGAAACTCCGCGCCGCTTTTTACCATCATATCATCATAGATCCGCTTGAGCTTTTCCATATCAATAGGAAGCTCCACAGCGGTGTAATCGGCCTGCGGGCCGTAAAGCGCGTCAAATACCTCGCGTCCGATCCCCCCTGCCATAAAATGTACGCCGTCTGAAAAGCGCATGAAGGCCGGAACGGCCGCTTCCGTCGCCGCTCCGCCAAAGCTCTGGCGCTTTTCGGCAAGAAATACGCCTGCCCCCATGCGCGCTGCGGTAACGGCCGCCGCGAGACCAGCCGGTCCGCCTCCCGCGATAAACACATCCACCTGTCTGATCACAGGTATCCTGCGCTGAAAAAGTATCTCCTTCATAAGCATTTCCTTTCCTCATTGAAACTCTTGTTTTCACAAATCCGATTTTTTCAGCCGGTCTGATCCGTATCAGCCGCCCGTTTATTTTTCCTAAGATTAGCACGCTTTTTCAGAATCAACAATTCTTTTTTTCAGGCAGCGCTCGATTTATTGCTACATTATTTTTGTATAATATAATCAAAGTGAATATGAATTGTATGTAATTAACAAAAAACTATTGATTATATATATATATATATATAATGTACACATATCGGGTTTCCAAAATTATGAAATATGTGATTTTTTATGGTGAAAATGTTTATTTCCATTTAAAATACTATCGTTCAAAAAGAGATTATAAAAGACTGAAAGACACAAAAAAGTCCATTTTAGATCTGAATTGATACATTGATAATGAAATAAAACGAAAGAATAGGGGAAAAAGACCTGAAAGAGAAGGGAAGAATGGAGGATTGGGATGAAAAGGAGAAATTCTGATTTGCAAAGCGCCGGCCGGGCCGGAAGCGGAAAAGGCCGTGGGATGAAGACCCGCAACAGTACGCTGTCTTATCTCCGCAGGCACTGGCTGCTTTACGCTATGCTTGCGCTGCCGGTTCTGTACTATTTTCTGTTTTGCTACCGCGCCATGCCGGGAGTGGTCATCGCCTTTAAAAACTATAACATGTTCAAGGGAATCTGGGACAGCCCGTGGGTCGGTCTGGAGTTTTTCGAGAGGGTGTCACAGTCCAAAACGTTCTGGCAGTCGGTGCGGAATACGATGGTTCTGAACATATTGGGACTGGTTCTGGGCTTTCCGCTTCCGATTGTTCTTGCTCTGTTTCTGAATGAGATCAGTCATGCACTTTTTAAAAAGACTGTGCAGACGGTCCTTTATCTGCCTCACTTCATTTCGTGGTCTGTGGTAGGCGGCATGATGTATCAGTTTTTTGCATCGTCCGGACTGATCAACACGGTGGTAAAGGCCTTCGGAGGACAGCCGGTTCCCTTTCTTACCAACAAGGGCTGGTGGATCTTCACCTATTTTATCGTAGGCGTGTGGAAGAGTATCGGATGGAATACGATCATTTACCTGTCCGCCATGACGGGAATCGATCAGGAGATCTATGAGGCGGCACGGGTGGACGGCTGTTCCCGGTTCCGGATGATGACCTCCATCACCCTTCCCTGCATCAAGGATACGGTTGCGATCATGCTGATCCTTGCGGTGGGCGGAATGGCGAGCATCGGATTTGAGCAGCCCTACGTCATGCAGAACAGCACGGTCATGGAGGTGGCGGATGTGATCAGTACCTTCGTTTACCGCGTTGGTCTGGAGCAGGGCGACTTCAGTATAGGTACTGCCGTGGGACTTGCCCAGTCGGTCATCAACTTCGTTCTGGTGATCAGTGCCAACGCCATCAGCAAGCGCGTATCCGGCAACGGCATCTGGTAAAGGAGAAGAGCTATGAAGGATAAGGTTTTTAAAGTATTTACAATAACGGTGGTGGTGCTTATTGCGGCGTGCTGCCTGTTCCCGTTCCTGCACGTTCTTGCGGTATCCTTTTCCAACAAAACGGCGGTTATACGGGGGGAGGTTCTTCTGTGGCCGATCAATTTTGACCTGTCCGCCTACAAAGCTGTGTTTAACAATAAGGGACTGATGGATTCCATGTGGTTTACCCTGTTCCTGACGGTAGTGTATACGCTGCTCAGCCTGGTGATAACGGTTTTGTGCGCCTATCCGCTCTCACGCCCTGACCTGAAATTCAAGTCACCCCTGCTGCTTTATATCCTGTTTACCATGTATTTCAGCGGAGGTATGATTCCGGGATATCTGAATATCAAATCGCTTGGACTGCTTGATACTTTCTGGGTACTGGTTCTGCCGGGCATGCTGTCTACCTACAATATGATCCTGATGAAGAGCTTTTTCCAGTCCATGCCAAGAGAGCTGGAGGAATCGGCCTACGTGGACGGAGCCAATGATCTGATCGTTCTTGTGAAGATCACGCTTCCGCTTTCAAAGGCCATGCTGGCGACCATCGCCCTGTTCTATGCGGTAAGCCGCTGGAACGGCTTTATGGATGCGATCCTCTATATCAACGACGAGAGCATGTACACCATTCAGCTCCGCCTGCGTCAGCTGATCCAGGCAAGCCAGGTGAGCTCCATGATGGAAGAGATTCCGGAGATGAAGGAGAACCTGATCGCGGAAACGATCAAGGCTTCCTGTCTGGTATTCAGCATGATCCCTGTTATGATCATTTACCCGTGGCTCCAGAAATATTTTGTCAAGGGCGTCATGATCGGTTCCGTGAAGGGATGATACTGCGAATGTTATTCTGTCGGCTTGCCGGCGGATGCACAGCGAACGCCCCAAGAGAGGGATATTCGTTGAAATAAAAACCATCTTAAAGGAGGTACAGTTTTATGAGAAAGTTGTTTTTGGGAAAAAAGCTTTTTTCCACAGTGCTGGCATCGGCACTGGCACTGAGTCTTGCGGGCTGCGGCGGAGGCGGAAGCACTGAGAGCGCTTCCAGTACATCCGCAGGTACGGAAAGCCAGGCGGCCGCAGAAAGCCAGGCTTCGGAAGAAACCCCGGCAGCCGCGGAAAGCACGGGTGAAGCCACTACGCTCACCGTAATGGTCTATGAGCGCGGCAATACCACGGAAACCTATGGCTCCGCAACGGACAACTATTGGACCAGGTGGATCCAGCAGGAATTTGGAGATCCCAACAATATCACTCTGGAGTACATCCCGGTTCCCAGAAATGAGGAAACCCAGAAAATCAACACCCTCATGGCATCCGGCTCCGCGCCCGACATTATTTTCAGCTATGACAGCAACATGATCATTCAGTACGGCAAGGACGGCGGTCTGGTGGAGCTGACTGATCTGATCGATCAGTATGGCCCCACTCTGAAGGAAAATCTTGCGGATGCACTGCCCTATGGACAGTCGGAGGGGCAGCAGTGGGCCATTCCCGCAAAACGTGCCGCGATCGGCTGGCAGACCACCTATATCCGCAAGGACTGGCTGGATGAAGTAGGCTATGAGCTGCAGACGGACGAAAACGGATTTTATCACATGAGCATTGATGATTTCACGGAGCTGCTGCGTCAGTTCAAGGACCTGGATCCTTCCGGTCAGGGCGGAGAAATGTATCCTCTTGGCATGATCGGCGCCTGGAACGCAACGCAGACCAGACCAATCATCTGGTCCTTCCTGGAGACAGAGAATCTGACGGATGAAATGCATGCCTGCTACAACGAGAGATTCTGGCCCGGCTATAAGGAAGGCGTGCGTTACCTGAATCAGCTTTACAATGAAGGACTGGTGGATCCGGAGTTCATGACGGATACAGATACCTCCTATACGGCGTTCAACGGTCTTCTGAGCAACGGCCGCACTCTTGCGTTCGGCCATGACGCGGGCAGCGAGCTTACCGGCGTGACGGCTCTGTACGAGGCAGATCCCGACGCTGAGGTGGTTCCTTTCTATCTGGACAATGTGAACGGAGCGCAGTTTAACAGAGTATATGCTCCTACCGGAATGTATATTGCGATTCCTGCAACCTGCGAACATCCTGAAAACGCGATCAAGTATCTTGACTGGCTTGCGAATTATGACAACGCAAAGGTCCTTCACTATGGCTTTGAAGGCGTCCACTATGAGATCCAGGACAACACCGTGGTTTATATCACGCCTACCGATGAGGAAAAGGCTGAGTCCGAATATGACTTTGAGCGCATTACCTGCGGAGATCTGATGCTTGTTTATAACGGCGCTCCTTATGGATACCAGGATTCCACAGAGGGAATGGAAGAGGTTAAGGCCAAGGCGACAAAATTGAAATATGATTCGGCTGAAGTCGCTGAGGTTGGCGGACAGGCAGATTACTACTTCCAGGGAATCCAGACGGAAGCCGATGAAAAGTATTCCGGCCTTCTGCCTGATATTGAAGCTGAACTGCCCAGACTGATTTCCTGCGATCCCGCAGAGTTTGACGCTGAGTATGATGCGGTTCTGAACAATTATCTGGAGCAGGGCGGACAGGAAGTGATCGACGAGAAGATTGCTCTTTATAATGAGCTGGAAGCAGCGAAGTAATTGAAGTAATGCTGCGGATAAACGCAGGCCCGCCTTCACGTAGTGCGGGCTTGCGTTTAACAACGTTAAAGGAGGAACGGGGTTTATTATGGACACTATGGACACATATTTCAGAAAGGAACTGGTACCGGGAAAACCGATCCGCCCGTTTATGGTTGCGGGCGTTCTGGAGAAGGACTACCCGGGGGAACGTACGGGCCGCGCTATGAGGGCCTATATGGAAGAAACGCTTGAGCAGGCACAGAAGGATCTTTCGCAGAAGGAGTTTCGTGAGTTTGATTCCTTTACGCTCTGCGGGATGGAGGGGAAGTGGACCGTCTGCGACGCCCAGTCGCCGAGGTATGCGGACGGACATTATTATCTGATGGAAAAGCTGGCTCTGATGCCAATTTATATGGAGCTTGAAAGCGAATGCGATCAGGAGATCACGGTACGGATGCAGGAATGCCGGGTCGTGGTCTGGCTGAACGGAAGCGTCGTATACAACAATACGGATATGCATGGCAGAAAGCATGCCCGCCGCTATGTGTTTGAGCATGTGGAAAATCCGAATCGTGAGATCATCACGCTGAATCTGAAGGCCGGCCGGAATACTCTGGCCGCCGTTACCGGAAAGATCGACCGGGGGACCGGGATCAGCTTCAGCATGGAGCTTCTTGCCTGTCAGGGACCGCTGTATGCGTCGGTGCCGTTAAGCATGCCGGAGGAAATTCGGAAAGAGAGCTTCCAAAGCCTCCTGGAAACTCATCTGGAGGACGACAGCTACGCCGAGGGTGAAACGCCGAAGCTGCATATCGGCGGCTTTCCGCTTTCCCATTGCAGAGTGGAGCTTCAGGTCCTCTCCTCTGACGGAAAGGCTTTGTTTTCCACGGTTTGCGGTGCTGGCGCCGGGGGAGAGAGCGCGGCGGACGAGGATGGAAACATCGTTCTTGCGGGTATCAACGAGCCCGGAGAATATCCGGTCAATATCGCCTGGAGGCTGCCCGACGGTACGCTTCTTGCGGAGAAGGCTCTGAAATTTACCATCGTTGAGGTGCTTGCTCCATATCCCGGCTGGGAACATTTTGAAGAGAGGCGACAGATGACCCTGGAGCGTCTGGCGGCGCAGGGGAACGCCCTTGGTCTGTATCGGCTGGGCCGTGCGAGGGAGATCGATCCTGAGAAAATCCGGGTTATGTGCGACAAGATCGAGCGCAGGGCGGACTGCGCGGACTTTGATCTGATGCCGCTTCTGTGGCTGATGTGGGAGGACAGAGAGGCAGGCCTGGTGGACGAAAAGATCGCGCAGATGATAAAGAAGGCGGCTCTTGGCTTCCGTTACTGGGTGGATGAGCCGGGAACCTCCTCCATGTTCTACTGCTCGGAAAATCACCGCATCGGCTTCCATGTCTGCGAGTATCTGGCAGGACTTCTTTATCCGGAGGATATTTTCACAAACTGCGGACAGAACGGCATGTATCATTCCCTCAAGGGACGCATGCATCTGGTGGAATGGCTGAATCAGCGCTGCCGCGCGGGCTTTGACGAGCCGCATTCGGATTCCTATCTGCCTGTGACGATTTCGGCGCTCCTGGTGCTTCGTGAGGTGCTTCCCATGGAGGAATACCCGCTGCGCAACATGGTGAACGTGCTTCTGGATTTCATGACCTTCATCTTTGCGGTCAGCGACTTTGACGGCGTGATGGCGACACCCAGAGGACGCAGCTATAATATGCCGCTTCGGACCAGATTTTCCAGCACGATCAACGGGCTGTTCTGGATCTTCTTCGGAAACGCGCCCGCAAATGCGAAGCTCGCCAACCAGGAGATGGCGTTCAGCTACTATGTGCCGCCCAGAGGCCTTTGCGAGCTTGCGGACGACTTTACGCCGGCGACCTTTACCTTCAAAGAGGGGATCATGCACTTCGACAAGCACAATGCGGACTTTACCATCCGCCGGACGCCGGAATACATGATCGGCGGCGTGCGCGACCATAATGTAGGAATGTGCGACATGCATTTTATTTCCGCAATGATCGCTCTGCCCGGCGATATTACCCTGTTTTTCTCCTCGCCCAACAATGTGGCGGAGGGAAGCGGACTTCGTCCGGATTACTGGGCAGGTCAGGCGTTTCTGCCCCGCGTGCTGATGCATGGCCGCACGCTGGCTGTGATCTGGCACAATGTGAACAATCCGGATATCTGGATGACGCACTGTCATTTCAACAGCCGCAAATTCGACGAGGTGATTTCTGAGGACGGCTGGACCTTTGGACGTAAGGGAGACAGCTTTGTTGCGGTCTATTCCAGCGCGCCCCATTCCTTCCGCAAGGAGGGGCCTTATTCCGGAAGGGAGCTGGTCAGCGACGGCAACGAAACCGTATGGCTTGCGGAATGCGGAAGCGTCCGGGAGGACGGCAGCTTTGAAGCCTTCCGGGAAAAAATGCTTTCGGCAAGGATCGTCCAGGAGGGAGAGCAGTTTACCTTTGAATCTCCGGGAAGCGGCAGGCTGGAATTTGGTCTGACCGAGGGCTTCTGCGCGGACGGGGAGCCGGTGCCTGTTCCGGATGACCTGGTGTCCTGCCCTTACCTGCACTCCCGCTATGGCAGCGGCCGTTTTAACTACACCTGCCCCGGCTTTACGGTCACGCAGTGGACGTATCCGGCGACGGAATAAGCGGAAAGGAAGAAAGAAAAATGAATGAGGTTTTAAAAAGGGAGGATTCCGCCTATACTTGCGGCCTTCGCAGGCCGGAGGAGGCCATTCGTCTGATCAGCGAAAGAATGCTGACGCACCGGCCGCGGGTGGAGCTGACCCTGCGCCCTTATTTTAAACAGGAGCATATCGCTCTGCGGCCGATCTCCCAGATGGCGGAGCTGGATCTGGGCTTCGCCTATCCTCAGGCAAAAATCGGAGACGCGGCATATATCCGGACCTGGGCGGAGGCTGACCGGGACAGCGAGGCGGCTCTTACCATCGCGGGAAACGCCAGGATCTGGCTGAACGGCGCGGAGGTTTATGACGGGAAAGGCCTGGAAAAGCCGCTGTCCGAGGTAAAAGAGGAGTCCGAATACACGATCGTAAACGTTCCGCTTCAAAAGGGAAAAAACGATCTGCTCATCCGGTGCGTAAAGGACGAGCACAGCTTTGGGCTTCTGCTTTATATCGCCTACCCCCGTTATCCGTTCCGCTGGACGAGGGATTATCTTCTGTCGGTGCGCCCCACTCTACCCTTTGAGGAAACGAGGGGAATGGAGGGCTTTGCTCACATCGGGCCGCTGCCCGCCGGCGCCGATACCTGCGATCTGGAGGAAGCGATCGAACGCGGGGAGATCGGCTATGAAGACGTCTGCCGGCTTCCCTCCGGTGAAACGCTTCGCTGGGAGCCCAGATGGGATGAAAAATGTCTGGGGAGCCGGGTGGATTTTGCAGAAGTGTTCGGCGGCAGCCGGGGCTGCGCCTATGCGCTGACCTACATACAGAGCCGGGAGGGAGAAAGCTATACGCTCCGCCTTTCCGCTTCCGGCAGCGCCCGCGTGTTTGTGGCAGGAAAAATTTTTGAGGCTCCGGACGGCGGTGAAATGCGGCTTTCCATCCCGGGAACCGGAAAGGAAATGGAGATCCTGATCAAGCTTCCCCGTACAGGAGAGGACTGGTGGCTGGACGGCGCCGTCTGCGCGGAGGACGGAGCAGAGATCAACGGCGTTCCCTTCATACAGGTCGGAAACAAAGGAGCCGCGCGCTGGATCATAACAGGCCCCTATGTTACGGAGGTGGGAGATCCCCTTCTGATCCCCTTTGCGCCGGAGTATGAGATACAGTTTGAGCACCCCTACCCGCTGGGAGACTACCGGAAGGCATTTTGGCGTATGCCCCAGAAGGAGACCTATATCCGGCCCTATCGGGACGGCATTTTCTTCGGACAGTGGTTCTACGCGGTGCAGGTGGGCCTTCACGGCCTGATGCATGCCGCGAAGATCACCGGAAATCTGGAGCATCTGAAATACTATACGGACAGCATTCAGACCATGGCCGATTATTTTGACTATAAGGACTGGGATAAGGAGCAGTTCGGCGATCCCACGCTTACGCCCAGGGCCTGGGGCCTGCCTGACCTGGACGCCTGCGGCACCATCGGCGTCTCTCTGATCGAAACCTATGAGATGACGGGAAATCCCAGGCTGCTTCCGGTAATTCAGGCCGTGGGGGATGCGGTGATGACCCATATTCCCAGATTCCCGGACGGAACCTATTTCCGCGTAAATACCATGTGGGCGGACGATCTGTATATGAGCTGCCCTTTTCTCGCAAGGCTATACCGCCTGACCGGAAACAAAGCCTATGAGGAACAGGTTCATCTGCAGGTGGAAGGCTTCCGGAAACGCCTCTGGATCGAGGAGGAGCAGATTTTCTCACACATCTATTTCCCGAAGGAGGAACAGATGAGCGGGATCCCCTGGGGACGCGGAAACGGCTGGATCGCTGTGACGCTCACCGAGATCCTGACCCTTCTTCCGAAGGAAAACCCGCATTGGGGCGAGGAGCTTGAGCTGTTCCAGAGCTTCATGCAGGGAATCCTTGCCTGCCAGGATCCGACGGGCATGTGGCATCAGGTGCTCAACCGTCCGGATTCCTATCTTGAGACGTCCTGTACGGCCATGTTCCTGTTGAGCATCGCCAGGGGGATCAATCATGAATGGCTGGATGCGGAAAGTTATCTGCCCTGCATAAAGAAAGCCTGGACAGCCCTGCTGCAGCATTCCGTGGACGCTGTCGGCGACGTGTACGGCGTATGCCTTGGATCGGGCTGCGCGAAGGATGCGGAATATTACAAACAGCTTCCCGCCAAGAAAAACGACGATCACGGCACCGGAATCGTGATGATGGCGGCCGTTGAGATCATGAAGCTGAAGGGTGATTTTTCGGCCGGTTTCTGATATGATTATAGATATTTATGATCATAGAAGGAGGTACGGCTATGCCTTATCCCATGATACATATGCAGATCGCCTGGCGTGCGGCGTTCCTGTCCGGAGGTATCCGACGGCCGGGAGATTTCATCCTTGGTTCCGTTGCCCCGGACGCAGTTCATTTTCATGACGGCTTTTGCCGGGAGATGAAGGAGACGACGCACCTGTGGAAGGGATGCGGCCCTTTTTGGGGCGCCACAACCGATCCGGAACGCTGGAAAAGAAATATCGAACGCTTCCGGCAGGATGTAATCAGGTCGGGAGGCTGCGAAAGCCCGGACTTTGCGGCAGGATATCTGGCCCATCTTCTGTCAGACTATCTGTATGATGTACGCATCTATACACCTTTGCGAAAACGGTTGGAAAGCTCCGGAGATTCCGCAGCCTTTATGGAATACAGGGCCGAAGCCCGTTCCTTTGATCAGTGGCTTCACCAAAACAGCCCGGACAGGGAGCGGATCTGGGAGCTTCTGAGTGCCGGTCGGCCGTGTGGCATTCGGGGGCTTATCCTTAAGGAGGATGTGGAACGGCAGCAAAATTCCCTTTTGCAGGAGCAGTTCGTGCACAGCGGAGATTATGAGATATCAGGGAATCTGTATTGCACGAGGGAGAAAATGGAAGCCTTTATGGAGGAATGCGTCCGGCTGATCGTAGATAACAGGCCGGAAGAAGTAAGCCGGAAGAATAGAGGAAGCAGGACAAAGGTTAAATCGAGAATAGGTTCAATCAGGGAGAAGGTTAAATAAGAAAAAAACATAATGGATGTAAAATTTTATGACAGTGTGGACGACGATTTGCTGAAATTCGCGGTTATCCTTGCAAAAACAGAGGGAAAATGGGTCTTTTGCAGGCACAGGGAAAGGGATACCTGGGAGGTGCCCGGCGGGCACAGAGAAAACGGAGAGGATATTCAGGAGACCGCCAGGAGAGAGCTGCGGGAGGAAACAGGAGCAGCCGATTTTACGATCAAACCGGTCTGCGTCTATTCCGTGAAAGGAAAAACCAGAGAAAATGAAAGCTTGGACGACGAATCGTATGGAATGCTTTTCATAGCGGATATCCGTTCTTTTGGAGAATTTCACAGCGAAATAGAAGAAATATGGATCACAGAGCAGTTGGCGGATAACTGGACCTATCCCCTGATCCAGCCGAAATTGCTGGAGGAAGCGGAGCGGAGAGGATATCTGTAGGCATCAGGAAAAAGTTTCCAAAAAAGTTTCCAAAAATTTCAGGTCGCGCGCTGGAAATTTTCGCTCCTTGACAGAAGATGCCGCATTCATTATAATAAAGCAGACACTTGTTTTACCGGCTGTCACCTGCGGCGATTTGCGGCAGGCAGATGGACAGTCAGATTCAGAGAGGAAAGGTTTTCATGAGCGACGCGGACCCTGACGGGGAAACGAATCACCGAAATATGAAATACAGAACATATACAGGCATGGTCTGCCTGTCCTGACGGACGGCAGGCTATGCCTTTTTGCGCCTGAAAACCGGAACGAAAAGAGAAAAGGAGAGAGATTTCATTGGATTCCATTGTTGGTAAATTGTTGTTGCAGGTCGTCCTGATCGGACTGAACGCATTCTTCGCCGCGACGGAGATCGCGGTGGTATCGCTGAACACGACGAAGCTGAAAAAGATGGAGGAGGAAGGGGATAAGAGAGCGACGAGACTTCTGAAAATGGTAGACGCGCCGTCCTCCTTCCTGTCCACCATTCAGATCGCCATTACGCTGTCCGGCTTTCTGGGCAGTGCGTTTGCGGCGGACAGCTTTTCCGGATATATTGTGGACTGGGTGTATAACGGACTTGGGCTTACGATGATTCCCCAGGGCGTGATGAATGGCTTCGCCACGGTGGTGACGACCATCATCCTGTCCTATTTCTCGCTGGTGTTCGGCGAGCTGGTTCCCAAGCGGATCGCCATGCAGAAGTCGTTTCAGGTGGCCTGCTTCACCAGCGGGGTGGTTTCCGCCGTTGCGACGGTGGTGCGTCCCGTGATCTGGCTGCTGTCCGTTTCCACGAACGGCGTGCTGAAGCTCCTGCATATGAAGGTTGAGGCCGAGGAGGAAACGGTGACGGAGGAAGAGATCCGCATGATGATCGACCTTGGCGGCCAGAAGGGCACCATCGATCAGGAGGAGCAGGAGTGGATCGAGAACGTGTTCCGTTTTGACGATATCTCCGTGAGAGAGGCCATGACCAGAACGGCGGATGTGGAAGCCTTTTCCCTGGATGCGACGGATGAGGAGATCATACATACCATCCGAGAGACCGGGCTTTCCCGCTACCCCGTATACAATGAGGATATCAATGACATCGTCGGTATCCTGAACGCGAGAGATTTCCTGCTGGAAAGAGGAGCGGAGCATCCCCGCAGCCTGAAGGAGCTTTTAAGAAACGCCTATTTTGTGCCGGAAAGCATTCATGCGGACGATCTGTTCCAGGATATGCAGACCAAGAAGGTGCATATTGCGGTAGTGATCGACGAGTACGGCCAGACGGCGGGCATCATCACCATAGAGGATCTGCTGGAGGAGATCGTTGGAAATATCTACGACGAGTTTGATCCTGCGGAGAAGCCGGAAATGGAAAAGCTGGAGGAGAATCTCTGGCGCGTGAACGGCGGCGTATTCATCGGCGACCTGGCCGAGGAGCTGGAGATGGATATTCCGGAGGATGAGGATTACGATACTTTGGGCGGCATGATCTTCAGCTGTCTGCATACGATCCCTGCGGACGGAAGCCAGTTTGACGTTCAGGTAAACGGACTGGATATTCATGTGGAAAAGATCGAGGACAGAAGGATCGAAGAAGCGCTGATCCGGAAGCTGCCTCCCACGGAGCCCGAGGAAGAGGAGGAAAACGGCGAACAGGAGAAGCGGGAGCAGAACAAAAAGGAAAAGTCAGCATGATAAAAATGATATGTCTGGATTACGATAACACGATCTATGATCACAGGCGGAAAAAAATTCCGGACAGCGCCAGAGAAGCCCTGGAAGCCATCCGAGGAAAATGCCGGATCGTGGTGGCAAGCGGCCGGTTTTTCCGGGATGTCTGGAACGCCCCGATGCTTGAGGAGATTCGTCCGGACGGCGTGATTCACGCCAACGGCGCGATGCTTGAGGCGGATGGGGAAGTGCTTGAGGAAACCTGGATCGATACGGATCTCCAGAGGCAGGTGATCGAGTTTGCCCTTGAGAACGATCTGTGCCTGGGCGGCCTCTATCAGGGCAGATGGTACACCACCAATAAGGAAAAACAGAAGGAGCGCTGGGGCGGCAACGAGGCGCTTCACGCCAGAGGCCTGGAGGATGCCAGAGAGCTGATCGGCGTTCCCATGCATGGCCTGTTCCTGGACGATTCGGTGGAGGCCGCGGAGCTGATCTCCAAAACCTTTCCGCAGCTTCGCACCCCGCTTATGGACGAGAAGCGGGGCGGCGCGGATGTGCTCCCGGTGCTCCTGTCAAAGGCCTACGGGCTGAAGAAGCTTGCGGAGCACTGGGGCATCCCCCTGGAGGAAACCGCCGCGGTGGGAGACAGCATGAACGATATCGAGATGGTGCGCGAGGCCGGAACCGGGATCGCCATGGGAAACGCGGTATCGGGGCTGAAGAAGGCCGCTGATTATGTGACCGCGGATATTGGAGCAGATGGACTTAAGAAGGCGTTTGCGTATCTGGGGCTGCTTTGAAACGGCAGAAAAATGATAAATAGCAAGTAAAACAGACAAAATGTTCCGGCCCGGACAAAATGTTCCGGGCCTTTTTTGCGTCCATTTTTGGCTAATCCCCGGTCTTCAGAACATTTTGGTGCACACAGAATATTCTGGCAGTTGAATGAGCTGATCTTCTGTGTTTATACTTTCCCCAACGAAAACGATCAGGAACAGCCGAAGGCAGGGAGCCTTTGTATGTGTATTATGGAGGGAAAAGAGAATGGCGGACAGGAAGAAAAAGCTGTCGGTTACAGAAGCTGGAAAACGGCCGGAGAAACCTGGCGGAGGAAAAAGGAAAAGCGGACTGGTAGAAAAATATGGGAGAGGCGTACTGAAGGAAAATTTTCAGATCTATGCCATGATGCTTCCTACATTGATATTGATTCTGGTTTTTTGCTATACGCCGATGTATGGTCTGATCATTGCATTTCAGGATTATGTTCCGGGCTCGTCCTTCCTTGGACCGGATGTAAAATGGGTGGGACTGAAGTGGTTTGAAAGATTTATTTCCGGACATTATTTTACCAGATTGATCAAAAACACTTTGGTGCTCAGCGGACTGAATCTGCTGTTTGGATTTACCGCACCGATTCTGTTTGCTCTTCTTTTGGAGCAGATCAGGGGAAAGCAATTCAAAAAAATCGTGCAGACAGCCAGCTACATGCCCTACTTTATTTCCATGGTAGTGGTGGCCGGAATGGTGATTTCCTTCATTGATGTGGATGGAATCATCACTAATTTGCTGACGGTATTTGGAATGGAAAATAAAAACTATCATGTAGAGCCTGATGCTTTTCCGTGGGTTTATACCATTACCAATGTGTGGAAGGGATTTGGTTTTTCCAGTATTCTGTACTGCTCTATTATATCCTCTATTGATCCGGGGCTGTATGAAGCGGCGAAGCTGGACGGAGCGAACAGGTTGCAGCAGGTATGGCATGTGACTTTGCCGGGGATGAGAGGAGTTATCGCTATAAATTTGATAACCACGGTAGGCGCTATTCTGAACGCGAATACGGAGCTGATCCTTCTTTTGTATACGCCGGCGACCTATGACGTTGCGGATGTGGTTGGAACCTACACCTATAGGCTTGGTATTCTGGAAGGACAGTACAGCTACACAACGGCGGCGGGACTGTTTACTGCCGCAATCGGGTTCTGCTTTACATTTATAGCCAATAAGGTAAGCGACAGGCTGACCGGATACGGACTTTGGTGAGGAAAGGAGGTGCTGATAAAATGAACGTTATGAAGAAGAGAAAAAAGGGAGGTATCCGGGAAGGCAGCTGGATCGCGACCTTTCTCATGTATGCAGCCTGTGTGGTGATTGCCTTCGTTACTGTTTATCCCATGTACTATGTGCTGATTCTGTCGCTGAGTGCGCCGGAATACGCGTCTACCATGAGAGTTTATACGGTCCCCAAGGGCTTTGACCTTTCGGCCTACGAGGTACTTGTGACCGATATGAAAATGTGGCGGGCTTATGCGAATACGATATTGTATGTGGTTCCGACAACCGTGCTCATGATTCTGACCAGCTCTTTGGTTGCGTATGGACTGAATTACAGGAAGCTGATCGGAAGAAAGTATCTGACCATGTTTCTCTTGATTCCGATGTACTTTTCAGGCGGAACGATCCCGTCGTTTTTGCTGATCACAAAGCTGGGTCTGTATGATTCCCCGTTTTCCCAGATTGTTCCAGCCTGCTTTTCTATCTGGAATATCATACTGGTAAAGGCGTATTTCCGTTCTATACCGGAATCTCTTTCAGAGGCGGCGAAGATTGATGGAGCCGGAATATGGCAGATTTTTACGAAGGTGATCGTACCGCTGGGGAAACCGATTTTCGCCGTGATTGCGGTCTATACCATTGTGGGCGTATGGAACAGTTGGTTTAACGCCATGCTTTATCTGCCGCATACGGAATGGCAGCCTTTGCAGATGTATCTGAGACGTGTGCTGATTGAAGCGACCCAGTCTTTGAAGCAGGTAATGGATGCGGCGACGGCAAGGGAGATGGCCATGCGTCAGCTTTCAAATGCACAGCTAAAGTATGCAATGATCATATTTACTTCTCTTCCGGTGCTCTGTACCTATCCGTTTTCCAGAAATACTTTGTAAAGGGTATGGTGCTCGGCTCTTTGAAGGAGTGACAACAGGATAAAAATGATAACTTTCAAATAGGGTGCAATATCATGTAAAATAAAAAAGGAGAGGTTATTATGAGAAAAAAATGGATGAAAAAGGCAGGAGCGGCAATTCTGGCCGTAGTTATGACGATGTCTGTGCTGACGGGATGCTCCGGCTCCAAAGCAGGTGGTGAAACCGGTGGATCGGCTTCGGGAGGAGGCCTGACGGAGACGGCCGGAGAAAATTCTGCTTCTGAAGATCGGGAGGATTTGAAAACGATCCGGATTTTGGGGATTGATAATTCGGGTACGGATGATTCCGGAACTACCGTCTATCTCTCTGACTGGGTAAACGGGGAGAGCAAAATGTGGGATCAGCTGACCTCGGATCTTGCGGAAAGGGGAGTCATGCTGGAGGTTGATCTGATCCCGGCAGATCAGTATGATACGGTGATTCAGACCCAGCTGGCTGCGGGGCTTGACTGTGATTTCGTCAATCTCCATGGGGTGGATACGAAGACCAGAAGCAACCTGGTAACGCAGGGAAAGCTGGTTCCGATCAATCAGATCTGGCAGGAATATTCTCAGGAGGAAACCATTGCATTCTATGAGGAGGGGTATGGAAGTGAGGTAGCCAGGCTGAATGTGATGGAGGACGGCAACGTTTACTGGCTTTCCGCGCTGACAGTCGGAGATTATAAGGGAACACCCTGGGGGGGCTTTGTAATGCCCATGATCAGAAAGGACTGGCTGGATAAGCTGGGGCTGGAAATGCCTGAAACGACGGACGAGCTGTTCGATGTACTGAAGGCATTTCAGGATCAGGACGCGAATGGCAACGGAGAAGCGGATGAGGTGGTCGCCATTGATTTTGATAATTTCGGAAACGGGCTTTCTCAGTATTTCGGCCTTGGAACAGCCGTTTATTATGTAGATTACGAAACGGGAGAGGCAACCTCACCCTGGTATGACGAGGGAATTAAGGACTATATTTCCTTCATGCAGCGTCTTTGTGAAGCCGGGCTTCTGGAAACCTCCGGCCAGGGAAATGAAAAGAAGGCGGAAAACAAGGTTTCTATGATTAACTCCTGGTGGATTGAAACCTGGGAAGAGCCTGGCGTTATTGTTCGGGAGGGAGAAGCTGCTCCTTATTACTGCGGTGTGCTCTGTCAGGGAGCAGAGGGCATTGACCCGCTTCTTTCCAGACAGAACGGCATTCAGAAGGGAAGCTATGAATTTGCTGTGACGGATCAGGCGGACCCGGAGGCGGTCGGGGCGCTGTTAGATTATCTGGCAAGCGAGGAGTACAGTACGTTAAGCGAATTTGGAATCGAAGGCTATACCTATGAGGTCGATGAAAACGGCGTAATGAAAAAATTCGCCGCCGGAAACGGAAGCGGAAACAGCGAAGTGGAAATTATGACAAAATTACCCGCACTTTGGGTTAATGACGGGATACTTCCCAGAGTAGAGCAGGTGAACCGGGAGCAGGAGCTGATCACCTGTGCGGAAGCAGGAAAGACGATGGGATATCCGGAGGAAGGCTTTGCGGATAAGGCGCAGGCAATCCAGGATGTATATGACAATGAGGCTTCCTATCACTACGCTTTGATGGATACCAACGCGAATCTGGCGGCTGCGACAGATGAGGAAAATGAAAGGATTTCAGAGCTGACTGCGGATTTTGAGACCTATTATCAGGAGCTTCTGACCAAGCTGATCCTCGGACAGCAGTCCATGGATGACTGGGATACCTATATTGCACAGATGCAGGAGCTGGGACTGGATGAACTGATATCCATTACACAGGCCCGTTACGACAGAGCTCACGCGGAATGATCTGATGCAGGAAACATTGCGGTTAACAGAAAAATGGGAGATAAGAATATATGCTGGAAGCGATGAAGGGAACTTTTTTCAGAAATCTGTTTTTCGCCTTTTTCCTGCTGATGAATATTTTGCTGCTGGTCTTCTCCGCTGCCCTTTTCGGGCAGTGGGAGGCGGCCCAGCAGGACAGGGAGCAGAGGGAAAATCATAACCAGGCCGATCTTGCGGCGAGGATGATTGACGAGAAGTTTTCCGCAGTGGATCTTGCCGCATCCCAGACTGCTTCCAGCCATTGGTTGAGATATGTTTCGGCAAGATCCGATATCCTGTATTCAAAGGTAGACTATTCGAAGAGAGAAGAAATCTGCCAGACGATCGGCAATTATAATGACAGCCTGAGGATTGCAAAATCTACGGCTGTCATTCTGCCATACAGAAATCTGGCGATCGACAGGGTCTCCTTCTGGGAAAGCGAGCGATATTTTAAGTCAGTGGGGCTGCCGGGAAATATGCTGTCGGAGATCGAAACGGGCCTGGATGGCCGTTACGGTTCCCTCGTCCTGTTCACCAATGATTCGATGAAGGCAGAAAGCGGGGGCTTTGCTGTCGTGAGGCAGTTAGAATACGGGCTGAATACGGATAAAATTTTGCTGGTTTATGTGGACGGGCGGCTTTTTTCTTCCTTTCTTTCAGATTTGGGAATTAATCTGAGATCCCTTGAGATTCTGTTTGAGGAAACGCCGGTTTATTCCTGGGAGAGTCCAAATGCGGCCGATGAGGATGGGTGGAGTGAGGAGCTGAAATCCTCCCTCCATAACTGGTCCTACAGGATTACCCTGGAGCCGGCTGATTATGCAGGATTTGATTTCAGGATGGGGCTGTTTATGCTGATCCTGCTTCTTTCTCTGATCATTCTGGAATTTGCGGTAAGCTGGCAGCTTGCCAGCTTCAGTGTCCGCCCTGTGCGTACATTGATGGAAAAAATGGGAATCGGAAAGGCCTCAAAGGAAGGAATGCTGGACGCCATTGAAAAATCCTGGAAGGATCTGAACACCCAGAAGGAATGGATGGAGACGCTGGGAAATCAGTATTATAAAATTGCGGAAACGGGCTATCTGACAAGCCTTTTGTACGGAACCTTTGAAAGGGACAGGATCATGGAGCTTACCCGGAAATTCCGGATGCCCTTTGATGATAAGATGTATTGCCAGACTTTGCTTTTTCATTATCTGGGAGAGACAGACAGAGAATTTCTGGACGCGATGCTGCAGTTACAGATACAATGCTGGCAGGATGGGGTTCCTGCTGTATTCTGCCAGGAGGATGGAGCACTGATTCTGGAAGCGGATGAGGCGGAAAATGTGCTGCACCAGGAGGAGAGGATCAGAGTTTTGCTGGATGAAATGTTCCCTGAACTGGAGCTTGAGCTGCATTCCGGTAAAATACACAGAGGCTTTGATGGAATAGGGAGATCATACCGGGAAGGAAAGGAAATACAGTCCATGATGCAGATGCAGGGGCGGCTTACCTATTATTTTCCGCTGGAGCTGGAACTGAAAATGATTAATTCCATGAAGCTTGGTAACTTTGCACAGACAAGAGACATTTTGGAAAAGCTCAGGACAGAAAACGATAAAAGGGAGCTTTCCATTGAAGAAAAGGGGCGCGTGATCCGTCAGATTTTTGAAGTGCTGCGCAGGTTTTATATGGATATGTTTGCCGAATATGACTCTGCAAACCGTGGGACTGTGGGCTGTGCGGACATAAGGCTGGATGCGGAAACGCTGGAAGAGGAGCTGAGAAAGGAAAGCCGGGAAGGACATGAATCCGGAATGTGGGGAATTTTGTCTGCGGCGCTTTCAAAGATTGAAGAACAGTATGAAAAGAGCAGCGAGGGGCACGCATTGGGAAAAGAGCTGATCGCTTATGTGGATGCGCATTACAGCAGCTCTGAGCTGTCCCAGCAGGATATTGCGGATGTATTTCATATTTCTCGCCCGATGGTATCCAAAATTTTTAAGGATGCGGCAAGGATGAATTTCATTGACTACCTCCACGGAAAAAGAGTGGAACGAGCAAAGCAGCTTTTAGAACAAGGGGAATGGGATGTGATATCAGTGGGAAAAAAGGTTGGTTACGAGAATGAGGTGACATTTAAGCGGGCTTTTGTGAAGCATGAGGGTATGACTCCAAGAGAATATATAAAGATATGTAGAAACGAGGGAGCCGGGAGAAGCCGCGTTTGATTAGACACAGCGCTGAAGAATGGAGGAAAGTATGGAAGTGAGGATGACATGTTGCGGACTGAAAAATGGAAAATGGGAGGACTTGAAAGAAAGCCGGGAGGGAGGTGAAGCCCTTTTTATAAGCGGGGATGGACTGCTTCAGGTTCGTCTGACACCGGCGGATTATGGGTGGGATTATTTCATGGAGAGCCGTTCAAAGGAAAAAACGCAGATTCGTCTGGCGGTCTCCCTTGGGAATGAACGGGATGCGTTCCATGTGATTCCGTGCAACATTTATGGAGACAATAATATTGACCGTGTGAAGCCGGGAGAATTTCCCAGTCTGACCCGTTCTCATGCAGGAACGAGGTTCTGCTCTGACTTCTGGGAATTCCGTGCGGACAGAGCGGCAGTTCCCGTTTCCATGATGAGTCAGGGAAATCAGACGGCGGGAATCTCCATTGATCCCTATTCGGAAAATGAGGGAGAAGAGGGCTGGATTCACAACGGCGTGTTTGCCGGGCTTCCCAATACCATTGGCGTATCGCTGGGATATGAGAATTTTCCGTCTACCTTTGTGGATAAGGGGCATGAAGAACCTGCAACAGCCGAATATGCTTTCTGTGCAAAGGCGAAAGGCAGCATTTACCTGCTGGAAGGAAGGGGAAGGCAGGATATGCACCGGATCGTACAGGCAGAATATGAAAAAAGGCATGAAAGAGCCCGTTATGAGAAACGGTTTGAGGAGGCGGCAGAAGCGATCCTCGACGCCTGCATCCAGCTGAACTGGAATGAAGAGTGGCAGGCATATACGGACATGTCCTGTCAGCCGCCGGAGAAGACGCAGCTAAAGGCATGGAGGCCTGTTTATGAGATCGGGTGGACGGGAATTGCAGAGCTTGCCTGTCCGTTTGTTATGGCAGAACAGCTTCTGGGCGTGAAAAAGGAACGGTTTGGAAGGGCAAAGGACGGGCGGGAGCTGCTCGACCAGATTGCCGGGGCATACAACCCGGCATCCGGACTTCTTCATGACCTTGTGGCGCCAGTAGATGAAAGCGGCTCTCTGGAAAATGGCTGGTGGATCTGGTACTACATAAAGGAGCCCTGCCACTGCGCCTATACCAACGCAAAGGGAATTTATGGCCTGTTGAAAACCATGTCATTTCTTGCGGACAGAGGACAGAATTATCCAAAAGAGTGGATGGATATGGTACGCAAGGTACTGGATACTATTATCTTCCTTCAGAGAGAGGATGGAAATTATGGTTATACCTACAGCAGCAGGGAAAAGAAGGTTCTTGACTGGGACGGCTTTGCAGGCTGCTGGTTTTTGCCCTGTATGGTCTATGCCTGGAAGCTTACGGGAGAGGCGCGTTATCTGGAATCGGCAGAAAGGGCGGAACGTTTCTATGCCAGATATGTTCATGAGCTGAACTGCTACAGCACGCCGATGGATACCTGGAAGGCAGTGGATGAGGAAGGCAATCTGGCCTTTGTGCGCGGGACGCGCCTGCTGCATGAGCTGACGGGGAAGGAGGAATATCTCAATGACCTGAAAGAAGGAGCCTGCTATGAATACCTGTGGCGTTATGGCTATGCGGCGAGGCCGGAAAATCCACCTCTAAGGGACGGATGGAATTCCTGCGGCGGCTCCGTTACAAGCGTTTCCAATCCACATATTCATCCTATGGGAGTGCTCATCGATACGGATCTGAGATATCTGGCCCGTGTGACCGGTGAGGAGTACCATAGAATGCGAGCGGATGACGGCACCGCCTGGCTGATGCAGTGTCTTGAGCTCTACCCGGAGAAAAGCGGCTATGGGGGCTATGGGATGATTTCTGAGCGGTTCTGTCCCAGTGACGGCCTTGTGACGGAGCGCTACAGCGACGGCAGGCCGTTCAGCTCCTGGTTTACCTTTAATCTGTGGGCTACGGCCAATGTGCTGGAAGCCATTATGGATCTGCTGGAGGAAAAGGCCTCACTGAAATAGAATATTTTACTTCTCTCCGCGCCAGTCCCCCAAAGAACGGACTGGCGCGGATTTATATTTTTTTAAGAAAAGTTTAGACAATATAAATTGTTATCTGAATGGCAGGGTACTATAATCAATAATCAGACATAAGTTAACAAGGTTAATTGTTGACTGTGAAATAATATGTCCTGACGCACAGAAAAGCCCTGTCAACAGGGAAAAGGAGGCAGGAATGACGCCGGACGAGATCAGAAATGAGCTGTTGAAAACCACCTTCCGATTTGGGAAGGCGCATATGGGAGTCCCGCTTGGGGACATTCCCGGCGGGGAATTCGCCGCGATGCAGGTGATCCACCATTTTCAGGAGGTATCGCCTGAGGAAAACGGGATCACCGCCGCCCGGCTCGCCGCGGAGGTGGGCTGCTCGCCGCCCGCTGTCTCCCGCCTGTTGAACACGCTGGAGGAAAAAGAGTATGTGGTGCGCAGGACAGATCCGGCCAACCGGAGACGGACCCGCATCGCTCTGACCGAAAAGGGTGAGGAGGCCCGCCGGAGAGGCTGGGAGCATGCCGCGGACTATTTCAACAGGGTAACCGCCGACATGGGCGAGGAAAAAATGCTGGAGTTTCTTTCTCTGTGGAAGGAGCTTGTGGACATCATGGAACGTGTGGGAAACGCTTCGGAACGGAGGTAAACATGGGAAAGCTGTTTCAAAATTTATGGAGGCATAAGGGCGCGGTCCTTCTGATCATCCTTCTTCTGATCGGGCAGGCTTACTGCGACCTTTCGCTGCCTTCCTATACGTCCGATATTGTGGACGTGGGAATTCAGCAGGGCGGCATTGAGAACGCCGTCCCTGAGAGGATGAGAGAGGAAACCTTCAACAATCTTTCATTGCTCCTGACGGAAGAGGAAAGGGAGCTGGCGGAGGAAGCCTATACACTGACGGACGGCGTGATGGAGCTGAACACCTCGAACCGGAAGACCATTGAGAGCCTGGATGAGGCGTTCGGGCTTCCGATGGTGATCCTGAGCACGATTCAGGAGTCCGGCGCGGATCTGGCCGCGCTGGCGCAGGCGGTGCCGGAGGGCGGTATGACGCAGGACGTTATCGAAGAGATCCGGCAGCAGGCGCTTGCCGGCATGGGAGACATGAGCGATTCCATCATCAGCCAGCGGGCCGTTCTGTTCGTTCAGGCGGAATATGAGGCGCTGGGAATGGATCTGGGAGACGTACAGATGCGGTATCTTCTTACCACGGGCGCGAAGATGCTCGGCCTCACCCTCCTCATGGTGTGTACGGCTGTGCTCGCCGGCCTGCTTTCCTCCCGGACGGCGGCCAGGATCGGTATGGAGCTGAGGGGACAGGTGTTCACCAAGGTTTTGTCCTTCTCCAATACTGAGCTGAATCAGTTTTCCATCGCGTCGCTGATCACAAGAAGCACCAACGATATCCAGCAGGTGCAGATGGTGGAGGTCATGCTGCTTCGTATGGTGCTCTACGCGCCGATCATCGGCATCGGAGGCATCCTGAAGGTGCTTGGAACCGATACCGGGCTTGGCTGGATCATCGTTGTGGCGGTCGCGGCGATCTTTGCGGTGGTTATGATCCTTCTCTTTGTGGCGATGCCCAAATTTAAGAAGATGCAGACTCTGGTTGACCGGGTGAACCTGGTGGCGAGGGAGATCCTGACCGGGCTTCCCGTCATCCGGGCCTTTGACCGGGAAAAATTTGAGGAGGAGCGGTTTGACAGGGCGAATACGACGCTGATGAAGACCCAGCTCTTCACCAACCGGGTCATGAACATCATGATGCCCGCCATGATGCTGATCATGAACGGCGTGACCGTGATGATCATCTGGTTCGGCGGACACGGAGTGGATGCGGGAACCATGCAGGTGGGCGATATGATCGCTTTCATCACCTATACCATGCAGATCGTCATGGCGTTTCTGATGATCACCATGATCTCTGTCATGCTGCCCCGCGCGGGCGTGGCCGCCGACCGCATCCAGGAGGTGCTGGATACGCCGGTATCCATTCAGGACGCTCCTTCGGTCAGGGACGGGGAGCTTGCGGACGCGAAGGGCGAGCTTCGTTTCGAGGACGTTTCCTTCCGGTATGAGGGAGCGGACGAGGATGCGCTTGAGCACATCAGCTTCACCGCAAAGCCGGGAGAAACCACCGCCATCATCGGAAGCACCGGCTGCGGAAAATCCACGCTGATCCATCTGATCCCCCGTTTCTACGATGTGACGCAGGGCAGGATCACCATCGACGGCGTGGATATCCGGGAGATCTCCCAGGAGAAGCTGCACAGCCTGCTTGGCTTTGTGCCGCAGAAGGGAAATCTGTTCTCAGGCACTATAGCTTCCAATATCAAATACGGCGGGGACTGGATCACCGATGAAAAGATGGAGGAGGCGGCGCAGATCGCCCAGGCGGAGGAATTCATCGAGACCAAGCCGGACGGCTATGAAAGCCCCATCGCGCAGGGCGGAACCAACGTATCCGGCGGACAGAAGCAGCGGCTTTCCATCGCGAGAGCCATTGCGAAATCCCCGAAGATCTTCCTGTTCGACGACAGCTTTTCCGCGCTGGACTATAAGACGGACGCCCAGCTTCGTAAAGCGCTTCATGACAAAACGGCGGACGCGGCCGTGATCATCGTTGCGCAGCGGATCAGCACGATCCTGCACGCCAACCGGATCCTGGTTCTGGAGGACGGAAGGGTAGTGGGAGACGGCACCCATGAACAGCTTCTGGAAAGCTGCGCAGCCTATCAGGAGATCGCGCGTTCCCAGCTTTCCGAAGCGGAGCTGAAAGGAGGCAGAGCATCATGAGTGAAAACCGGAATCAGAGAGCGCCGATGAGAGGGCCGGGCCGTGGAATGACGGGAGAAAAGGCAAAGGATTTCAGCGGAACGATCAAGAAGCTTGTCCGGTATATGGGAAGCTACTGGCCGGCATTTGTGGCGGTTCTGTGCTTTGCGGTGGGAAGCACCGTTTTCAGCATCGTCGGCCCGAAAATATCGGGCCAGGCCACCACGGAGCTGTTCAACGGACTGGTGGCCAAGGTTTCCGGAACCGGCGGCATTGATTTTGAACGGATCGGAAGGATCCTTCTGATGCTTCTTGGCATGTATGTGCTGAGCGCGCTGCTTTCCTTCATCCAGGGGCTGATCATGACCGGGATCTCCCAGAAGCTGTCCTACCGCTTCCGCCAGGAGATCATCGCGAAGATCAACCGGATGCCCATGAAATATTTTGAAAGCAGGACGGTGGGCGAGGTGCTTTCCCGCATCACGAACGACGTGGACACCCTGGGGCAGAGCCTGAACCAGAGCATCACCCAGCTCATCACCTCCATCACCACCATGATCGGCGTGCTCATCATGATGCTGAGCATCAGCCCCCTGATGACCCTGATCGCCATCATCATCCTGCCGGTTTCGGCGGGGCTTACCGGGCTTCTGGTGAAAAAATCCCAGCGCTTTTTCGTGGCACAGCAGAGGTATCTGGGCGAGATCAACGGGCAGGTGGAGGAGGTCTACAGCGGCCACAATATCGTCAAGGCCTTTAATAAGGAAAAGGATGTGGAAAAAACCTTCCACGACACCAACGAGATCCTGTTCCAGTCGGCCTGGAAATCCCAGTTTCTGTCCGGCCTCATGCAGCCCATCATGACCTTTGTGGGAAATCTGGGATATGTGTGCGTGGCGGTTCTGGGAAGCGTGCTCGCGGTGCGCGGGACCATCAGCGTGGGCGACATTCAGGCATTCATTCAGTATGTGAGAAACTTTACCCAGCCCATCACCCAGCTGGCGCAGGTATCCAACATGCTCCAGTCCACGGCAGCCGCCGCGGAGCGGGTGTTTGAATTTCTGGAGGAGGAAGAGGAGGAGCAGGCCCCGGCAAATCCGGAGCACATCGAGAATCCCAAGGGAGCGGTGGAATTTTCCCAGGTGGCCTTCGGCTACAACCCGGATAAGATCATCATCCATAATTTTAACTGCTCCGTGAAGCCCGGCCAGACGGTGGCCATCGTGGGCCCTACCGGAGCGGGAAAGACTACCATGGTCAAGCTGCTCATGCGCTTTTACGACGTGAACAGCGGAAGGATCCTGGTGGACGGCAAGGACATCCGCAACGTGCCGAGAAGCGAGCTGAGAGAGCTGTTCGGCATGGTGCTTCAGGATACCTGGCTGTTTCAGGGCACCATCATGGAGAACATCCGCTACGGCAGGCTGGACGCCACGGATGAGGAGGTCATCGCCGCGGCGAAGGCGGCCCATGCGCACCGCTTCATCCAGACCCTTCCCGGCGGCTATCAGATGGAACTGAACGAGGACGCGAGCAACGTTTCCCAGGGCCAGAAGCAGCTCCTCACCATCGCGAGGGCCATCCTTGCGGACAACAAGATCATGATCCTTGACGAGGCCACCTCCTCCGTGGATACCAGGACGGAGCAGCAGATTCAGGACGCCATGAACCGCCTGATGGAAGGGCGTACCAGCTTCGTCATCGCCCACAGGCTTTCCACCATAAGGGACGCGGATGTGATCCTGGTCATGAAGGACGGGGATATCATCGAGCAGGGCACGCACGACGAGCTGCTTGCGAAAAACGGCTTTTACGCCGAGCTGTATAATTCCCAGTTTGCGGACGCGGCCGCTTCTTAAATACATGCGCCAGAATGGAGATTGAAATGAAAAAACGAATCATAGCGATAGAACGGCAGTATGCCAGCGGCGGCAGGGAGATCGGAAAGCGCCTGTCCCAGCGGCTCGGGATTCCCTATTATGACGGCCAGCTTCTGCTCATCGCCGCCGAAAAATACGGGCTGAATCCCGGAGAGGTGAAGGACAATGACGAAAAGATAAACCGGAGCTTTTTGTATTCCGTTGCGGCGGCCGTGGAGAATTTTCAGGGAAGCGACAGAGGAACGCTCCCCTACAGGATCTACCAGGCGCAGTCGGAGACCATCCGCCGCCTGGCGATGGAGGGGCCCTGCATCTTTATCGGACGCTGCGCGGGAGAACTTCTTAGGGAAAGCGGAAAATGTCTGAACGTGTTCATATATGCCTCTTCCATGGAAAAGCGCAGAGAGAGGGCGAACCGGGTGGATCAGATCCCCATGGCGGATGTGGACCGGTATATCCGCATGAAGGATAAGCAGCGCCGGGATTACTGTAAACAGTATACAAACAGGGAATGGGGAAATCTCATGAACTACGATCTGTGCCTGAACAGCTCCGAACTGGGCTACGATACCTGTGTGGAGCTGATCGAAAAAGCGTTTTGACCGGAAAGCGTCCATCTTTGGAATAAACTGGAAAACAGCGGCAATACTTTCAGTCAGAGGACCGCAGCGCGGACTGCGGCGACAGAAAGGGGAAAAGCCATGGAATCGGTCAGATCAGTCAAAATTTATCTCAACAATGCGGATGAGATCTGGAAATTTGTGAACATCATCCGAAAATTCAGCGGGGAATACGACCTCGCCGCCGGAAGCTACACGGTGGACGC
Organism: Candidatus Eisenbergiella merdavium; assembly: GCA_019119595.1. Lineage (GTDB taxonomy): Bacteria > Bacillota > Clostridia > Lachnospirales > Lachnospiraceae > Eisenbergiella > Eisenbergiella merdavium. The sequence goes on from DWWS01000044.1 coordinate 45,703, forward strand.
CAAATCCATCCTTGGCGTATGCGCGCTGGGAACGAAAAAAACGCTGGAGCTGAAGCTGGTGGATCCCAAAGGGGAAGAAAACCGGCTTCTGAGCGCGCTGGGCCAGTACGTGATACAGGAATAAATAGCAGGAACGAAAAGAGGCTGACGGATGTTCAAGGATTAAGCTTTTAGATACACTGAGGAGGGGATTTATGGAGCAAATGATAACCGCAAATATTGCGCTTGATATTTTCAGCATTGTTTTATCGCTGATCCCGGTCGTATATCTGCTGAGCTGCCAGCGGTACCGGCAGCCAATGAACCGACATTTTCTGGGTATCTGTGTTTCCAACATTTTTATGATTCTGGGGGATATTCCTGACTGGCTTTTTCAGGAAGCGCCCTCCGCTCCGGAAAAAGCGATATTAAATGCTTCGAGCATCCTGTTTTATACTGCTTCAGCCTTTGTGCTTTACTTTTTCGCGAGATATATCTATGATTATCTGGAGATTTCCGGAAGGGCAAGAAAGCTCCTTTTAACAGCTATCAGAGTTCTTTGGAGCATACAGGTATTCTTTGCCGCGATCTCACCTTTTACAGGGGCATTTTTCTATGTGACGGACGACGGATATCAGCGGGGCAGGCTGTTCATCATCTCTCAGCTGGTTCCTTTGTCCTGCTATCTTTTGTTTTCAGCCCTGGTGATCGTCTATCGGAGGAGGCTGACGCGCAGGGAAGCCGTATTCTTTTTGCTGTATATCTTTGTACCGCTTGGCGGCGGAGCGGCGCAAATGTTTCTGCGGGGGATCGCAGTCGTCAATATCGGCGTATCGCTGGCGCTTCTGTTCATTCTGGTAAATATCCAGTTCGAGTATGAGATCGATTTGCAGCGAAAGGAACAGGAGCTGGCGGAACGGCATATCGACATTATGCTCAGCCAGATACAGCCCCATTTCCTGTATAATGCCCTTGGGACCATTGCTTATTTATGCAGGCATGATCCTTTAAAAGCGGAGAAGGCCACGGAAGAATTTGCCAGGTTCCTGCGGGGGAATATGGACAGTCTGAAGAAAAGGGATCCTGTTCCTTTTGAAAAAGAGCTGAATCATGTGAGGAATTACCTGTATCTGGAGCAGCAGCGGTTTCAGGAGCGCCTGCGGGTGGAATATGACATCGGGACAAAGGACTTCTACATTCCGCCCCTGTCGCTGCAGCCTTTGGTGGAGAATGCCGTGCGTCATGGAATTCTTCACAGGAAAGAAGGCGGAACGGTTATCATACGGACTGTCGAGGACGGGGAAGACGCTGTTGTGACCATTGCGGACGATGGGATCGGGATGGAAAAGGCCAGGGACGCCCCGAATCTGGGAACCCACACAGGAATTGCCATAGAAAATGTGCGCAGCCGGCTCCGGATCATGGTAGGGGGCAGCATGGAGATCCAGAGCAGTGACGAGGGAACGGTTATCACTTTGCGGATACCGCTTATGGGAGGGATATGATGCGTTTTTTAGCAGTAGACGATGAGAAGATTATGCTGGAAAGGCTGCGGGATCTTTTGCAGAGAATACATCCGGCTGCGGAAATCCTGGGTTTTATCTGGCCTGAGGATGCGCTGGAGGCTGCAGAACAGCAAACGATAGACGTTGCCTTTCTGGATATTGAGATGGGAGGCATGACGGGGCTGGAGCTGGCGGCACGCCTGAAAAAAAGCAATCCAGATATCCATATTATCTTTGTTACCGGTCATGAGAAATATGCGGTGGAGGCCTTTGCCATACATGCGACCGGTTACCTGCTGAAACCCGTAGATGAGGCGGCGCTGGAACGGGAGCTGACCTTTGTTTATGGAAAATCAAAAAAAACCGGTCATATTCGGGTCCAGACCTTCAGCGGCTTTGAGCTTTATGTGGACGGGCGGCCCGTGAAATTTGAACGCAGCAAGTCAAAAGAGCTGCTGGCGTATCTGGTGGACCACAGGGGCGCGGCAGTGACGACAGGAGAGGCCTACGCCGCGCTGTTTGAGGACGCAGTCGACAGCATATCCGGAAAGTCCTATTTCCGCACCATTGTACACGGGCTGAAGAATTCGCTGAAAAAAGCCGGCGCTGAGGAGATCCTGATAAGAAATTTCAATTCTCTGGCCATCGTGCCGGAGCTGATCCAGTGTGATTATTATGATTTCCTTCAGGGCGATCCCATTGCAATTAACCAGTATCACAATGATTACTTACCTGCCTACAGCTGGGCGGAGCCCCGGAATGCGTCCCTTGGAATGGAAAAGAAATAGAGAAATGAAGAAAACCTGAGGTTGATATGTGCCTCAGGTTTTTTTGATGGATTTGTTGCGCTTTTGTTGCGTCGCTCCTGATATACTGGGGAGAAAACAGAGGAGGAGGATGCTTATGCGTACAGACAGGAAGAAAAAACACTGGTTTCTCAAATATCCGCTGGTTCCAGCATTCGTGCTGCCGACGGTGGGGATCGTGGGCATCGCTTTGCTGCTGCAGCTTTTATTGACTGCAATGCTGGCAATATTCGGAGACGGGATCCGCTCGTTTCAGGAGCTTCCCGATGTGCTGAACAGTGTGCTGCGTATTTTGCTGGCATTTTGTATGATTCTGGTGATGAAGAAAAGCAGCGGCGGACAGTTTCAATTTGGATTCCATAAAAACAATTTATGGCCTTCCGTTTTGTTTTCCATGGTTTCCATGTCGGTTGTTTTGAGCAATCTGATGGAGTATTCCGCGGCAGGACTGCCGCTTCATAACACATGGAAGGGCGTTGCCATTGCGGCGCTGTCCGGTATCGCGCCCGGCTTTTTTGAGGAGGTGGTGTGCCGCGGCATTGTGGTGAGCAATATGATGCGCCGCTGGAAAAACAAGGATCGCTATATGGAGAAAACGGTTCTGCTGTCCGGCCTCGCGTTCGGGCTGGTACATCTCATAAATCTGGCAAACGGGGATATTTCCGGAACGATTTTGCAGATTCTCTATGCGGCCGCCCTGGGAATCTTTTTCGGCGGTGTATTTGTGCGTACACATAATCTGTGGGGGCCGGTCATCCTTCATTCCCTCATTGATTTTTCCGCTTTTATTTTCAACGGCGAAGCGGAAACCACTGCGTTTACAGTTACTTCAAGTATAGGGATCACTATTATCTATACGGCGGTAGGACTGTATCTGATCCGACGGAAGAAGCAGGATGAAATCAGGGAGCTTTGGGAAGAGCAGGGAGAAGAAGAATTATGAAGCAAATCATAAAAAGGATGCTTTCTTTGGGAATGGCCTGCCTGCTTTTTCTGCTTTCGGGATGTCAGGCACAGCCTGCAGTGGAGCAAATGGAGACGACCGGAATGGAATCGGCGGCTGCCGAAGCGGCCGCCGGCGCAGGAAGTTCTGACAGCACAGGAAGTCCCGACAGCGCAGAAAGCCTGGACGGCGCAGGCAGCCCCGCCGGCGATCCGACAGGAACGCTTCCCGTACCTGGCGACATGGTCGGCGGATTTACCCTGGATGCTGTCTCAGAAAGCGGCATACTGGGAGCGGAGCTGTTCAGCTTTACCCATGAAAAAAGCGGAGCGCAGCTTCTGTGGGTTAAAAATGATGATCCGGAGCTGGCTTTTTCGATCAGCTATCACACGCCGTACGTGGACGAAACGGACACGAATCATATTTTTGAACATGCCATTATCTCGGGTTCGGAAAAATATCCAAGCAGCAATCTGTTTTTTGATATATTGGGTAAAAGCTACAGTACATTCATCAATGCCTTCACTTACAATACCTTTACCACTTACCCGGTCAGTTCAGAGAGTGAGGAGCAATTTATAAAGCTTCTGGACGTCTATCTGAGTTGTATGGTGGCGCCGGCGATCCTGGAGGATGAAAATATTTTTAAGCGCGAGGCGCTTCGCTACGAGCTTTACAGCCCGGAGGATGCGATCGGCATGAAGGGCACCGTTTTTTCGGAGGATTTTGCGTATCTGACGGATGTGGACCGGGAAGCGGAGAACAATGTGGCGGATGCGCTTTATCCGGGACAGTATGCTTCCAACTCGATCGCACGGGCGCACCGCAACTATCAGAACCTCAGCTATGAGGCGACGCTCAGAACCTACGAGCGTTTTTATCATTTTGACAACAGCCTGATCTTCCTTTACGGAGATATGGATTATGAAAAAATCTTAAGCTTCATTGACAGTGAATATCTTTCAAAAGCAGAAAAAGGAAAAACCGATCTGACTGCCTGGGAAGATCCGGTCACGGAGGACGGATATACAGAAGTGACGGTAGCTGTTCCGGCATATGAAAATGATGTGGTGGATAACGCCTCTCGGATTGATTATGCCGTCAGCCTTGAGGATACGGGCTGGGAGGATCTTCTGGCATGGAGCATACTGAGCGCGGCGCTGAACAATGAGAACTCCGTATTTGTTCAGAATCTGCGGGAACGGGGCATCCTGAATCAGGCCGGCGTTTCGGTCGATCTGTACCTGTCCAAGCCTTATCTGGATTTCACGCTGCAGTACGCCCAGCCGGAGCAAGGCGCTCTGTTTCAAGAGGCCGTTCTGGAAACGCTGAACCAGCTGGCAGAAGAGGGGATGGAGGAAGAGATTTTGGGCCCCGTATTGAAGCAACTGGAAACCTCCGCCTATCTCATCCGCGATGAGGGCAATGTCGGCGTCAACATTTATCCGAGCATTGTCAATTATTGGACGCACACCGGAAGGCTGGATTACTATGAGCTGATGGAACAGGTTCTGGAAAAGCTCGGCTCCGATACGGAGCAGGAGATTCTTCGCCGTCTGGCAGACGAAGCGGTGAATGCAGGACGCAGCGTGCTGGTAAGCAGTGTGCCTGAGCCCGGACTTGCTGAAGAAATACTCCGCCTTCAGGAACAGTATCTGGCAGATATGAAGGCGGCCATGAGCCCTGAGGAGATTGAGGCGCTGATCCAGGATACGAAGGAATTTGATGCCTGGAATGCTTCTGACGAATCCAACGGCGATTTTATGATCGATCCGGCCGATATTCCTGATCAGGAAGCTTATACGGATTACGTCAGAACAGAGGGAGACGGCGTCAGCTATTATATGGCTCCCGTAAATGCGGAAAAGGTGGGAAGCTATCGTCTGTACTTTGACCTTTCGGACTTCTCCAATGAGGAGCTTATGGATCTGAACCTCTATCTCTTTTTCATGGGAGAGCTGGGTACAGAGGCACATTCCGCAAAGGAGCTGTATCATTTAAAAGAGGAATACCTCTATTCGATCCAGACGGACTTTCTTTATCCGGACGCAGAGGCGCAGAGGCCGATGCTCCGCCTTTCCTGGATTTCGCTGACTGAGGATTACGAGGAGGGGCTGAGGCTTCTTCTGGAGCTTTTGGGAAGTACGGATTTTTCCGATACAGAAAAGATCAGGGAGCTTTTTACCCGATATATTGACAGCTATGATGTGTCCCGCTCCGGCAATTTGCTGAACGCCGCCCGGGATCTGGCGGCTTCCTACAGCAGCCGGGATTATGCCTACAGGAATCTGCTTCAGGGGCAGAGCTTCTATTATTATCTGCTGGACACCAAAGAAAAGCTGGAGCAGGATGAGAGCTATGGCTCCGTCCTGGAAAAAAGGCTTGAGGAGATTCCTTCCAAACTGGCGGCCAGGGGACGTCTGATTTTTGCCTGTGCCGCGCCGGAGGATACGCTGGCAGACATCCGGGAAACCAGCGCCTCTCTTTTAGAGAGTCTGCCTCTGAAGGAAACGGATGAGGTCAGGGTTGTACTTCCGGAAAGTATGCAGAAGCAGGCGATCATCGTGGAAGCATCGTCTCAGAATTCTGTCCGTGTCGGCTTTGCTTATGAGCAGGAGGATTTCCGCGGCAGCTATGTGCCGTTCCTGCTGGCAGCCTCTGATCTGTATATTGTTCCAAAGCTTCGTTTCCAGATGGGCGTTTATACCGCTCAGGCTTCTTTTTCTGCCGGTTCAGGAGGCGCGCTCATAGCCAGCTTCAGCGATCCAAACGCGGCGGAAACGCTGGAGGTATTCGACGGCATCTCCTCCTTTATATCTGGTATGGAGCTGACGCAGGAGGAGCTGAACGGTTATATCCTGAAAGCGATTTCTTCAAGCGGAGCGGACAAAGGCGTATTTCAGATCCCTCTGGCAGCCATTGACAGAGAGATTACCGGAGTTGACAGTCAGAAAATAGCGGATGTGGTCAACGATATGAAAAAGGCGTCGGTTGAGCAGCAGCAGGACGCCGCCGCATGCTTTGAGAAGATCTTTGCTTCCGGAGGTACCGCGACGCTGGGAAATGAGGCGGTTCTGACAAGGGATCAGACCGCATACGACGCACTGATCTCCTACAAGGAAAAGGAACTACAGTAAGGGCTGCGTTCGCTGCGGCCGAAAGCGTGATCCGGGAACAGCAATGCGGAGGATGTTTTGCTGTTATGTAACATATTTACCAAAAAGGGAGAGATCAAAATGAAAAAGAAGAGCCTTATCTGTTCTATTATTTTCCTTTTTCTGATGTGTCTGACCGCAGCCTGTCAGACGGAAAAGAAGCAGGAAGAAGTATCGGCATCGGCTTCTGCCGTGACGGAGACTGCGGCAGAGGAAGCTTCCGAACCCGAACCTGAAACCGTTGACGTTACTGCGGACTCAGAAGAGGATGCCGAGGCGCAGAGCGATTCCGGCGACAGGCACACATTTCCCATCGAAAGGCTGAGCCGTTCGGAGGAGACTCCGATGGGAGACGGAGACAAATGGACGATCTTTATGTATGTCTGCGGTACAGATCTGGAATCCGAAGCTTCTCTGGCCTCCATGAATCTGCAGCAGATCATGCAGACCGTGCCCTCGGAGGGGATCAACGTCGTCGTTCAGACAGGAGGAACCAGACAATGGGGGCAGCCCCTGGATGCGGAGATGGCGGAATTTTTCGGCATGCCTGTCGAGATGGAAACCGCAAACATCGATCCTGATGTGCTTCAGCGCTATGTTCTGACGGATACCATGACGCTGGTGGACGAACAGCCTTTGGCCAGTATGGGAAGCGGGGATACCCTGTATGACTTCCTCAGCTGGGGGGTGGAGAATTATCCTGCCGAGAAAATGGGCGTCATTTTCTGGGATCACGGCGGATCCAGTCTGATGGGTGTCTGCGTGGATGAGCTGTTTGAGGAAGATGTATTAATGCCGTTTGAAATGGAGGAGGCATTGGAAAGGCTGTATCCTGAGATGACGGACCGTTTTGAATTCATCGGCTTTGACGCCTGCCTGATGGCCAATATCGAAATGGCGAATATACTGGTGCCTCATGCCCGTTATATGTATGGCTCCGAGGAAATAGAGCCGGGCTTCGGATGGGATTATACAGAGCTGATCGGTGAACTGAACCGGAATCCGGAGGTAGATGGAAGCACTTTGGGTAAGGTGCTCTGCGATGCCTATTTCAGCTTCAACCGGGAGCTGGAGCTGCATAACGATTGCACCCTTTCAGTCACGGATCTGGAGAAGGTGGATGAGGTTCTGTACGCTCTGGACGATCTGGCTCTCGATCTGAGTGAGGGTCTGGAGAACCCGGGCTGGCTCGCCAAAGTATCCCGCAATGTGACCAGGGCGGAGAATTATAGCTATGACTTCTGCATTGATCTTGGAGATATGGCGGATAATCTGTCCGACCTCATGCCGGAAAAAACGCAGAGGCTGAAGGAAGCGCTGGATGAAGCGGTGATCTACAATGTGAACGGGTCTGCCCGCGCGTTTGCAAGCGGTCTCTCCGTCTATTATCCTACCGTTGTAAATTCTGAGATCATCGTGCGTTATGGGCTCTGTGCGCCCACTCCGGCCTATTACGACTATATCAGCGGCCTGCAGTATCAGCAGCTCCGGGTACAGGTGTCCGGCAAACAGCTTGTGACCATTCTGGATGAACCCGCATTTGACGAAGACGGCCGCTACGGGCTTACCATCGATCCATCCTCCTTGGAATATGTCCGGGAGCTGGGCTTTATGCTGTATCTTGCGCCGGAAGGAGAAGATACCTGTTTCCTTCTGGGCTATGATTCGGATATGTACGGAGATTTGGAGACGGGACGGATCACGGATAACTTCGAGGGAGACTGGTTCCTGCTGGATGGAGAGCCTCTGATGGTCACTCTGGAGGACTATAACAGCGAATACAGCATTTACACCGCTCCGATCGTATTAAACGGCGAATATACCCAGCTCAAAATGCAGTGGATCTGGGATGATACAAAGGAAGAGGGCGGATATGTGGAAATCCTGGGAACCTTTGACGGAAGCGATCCCTATACGCAAATGGCGTCCCGCGCCATGCGTCCGCTGCAGGCCGGAGATAAGGTTTCTCCTCTGTATATCCTGCTTCCTCTGGAAGCGGTAACCAAGGAAGAGTTAGCCGATCCCGAGGAATATCTGGATGAAAACGGAGACCCCATCTATGTTTCGGGCAGCAGCATCCTGATCAGAGAGGACAGTGAGATAAACTTCTCCAGGCTCGATCCCGGAACCTATCTGTATCAGTTCAATGTGACGGATATATACGGAGAGGATCAGACATATGCTCCGGCTTCCTTTGAGCTGGACGACGATGGGCAGGTGCTCAGGCCCCGGCAGGAGGAGCTTCCGGAAGAGACCGAAGACGTGGAGGATACCGCTGCGGCCGACGAGGCGGCATAGTCGGAATCAGAAAGAAAGGAAAACGATACCCCGGTGTCAGGCGCCGGGGTATCTGCGTCTGTGCAGCCGGCCGGACAGAAGCCTCCATATTCTTTTCTGTTAATTATTTGGATTGTTCGCAGACCCTCTTTATGCTATGCTAAAAAAAGAAAGTATCCGGAGCCGCATCCGGTAAGAAAAGCATAATGCGGCCCTGCCTGTGGCCGGCAGCTCCGTCAAAAACGAAAACAGAAGTTTGAACGGACAGACTTCCTGCGGCGGGAAGAAGGAGGATTATGGGAATTTACTTTGAGGAAAAGAGCAGGGTCTTTACCCTGCAGACAAAACACAGCACCTACCAGATGAAGGCGGATGAACAGGGAACGCTGCTTCACACCTGGTACGGGGAAAAGACGGACAACACCGATCTGTCCTGCCTGATTGCCAGATGGGACAGGGGATTTTCGGGAAATCCCTTTTCCGTGGGGGGCACGGACCGTAACTATTCACTGGATACCCTTCCTCAGGAATATTCCTGCTTTGGAACGGGGGATTACCGGATCAGCGCGCTGAAGGTGGAGAACGCGGACGGAAGCAGGGCGGTTTCCCTGCGCTATGCGGGACATACCATAGAAAAGGGAAAATATGCGCTCTGCGGCCTTCCCGCCGCCTATGGAACGCCGGAGGAGGCGGAAACGCTGGCGGTGGAGCTTGCGGATGCGGACAGCGGCATTTCCGTCCGGCTTCTTTACGGCGTTTTTGAAGAGCTGGATGTGATCACCAGAGCGGTTCAGATCACCAACGGCGGGAAGGAAGGAGTGACGCTGCTGAAGGCCGCAAGCCTCTGTCTGGACTGGCAGACGGGCGACTACGACTGGCTTACCTTCCACGGCAGGCATGCCATGGAGCGGAACCTGCAGCGTACCGGGATCGCCCACGGCGTTCAGTCCGTGGGAAGCGTGCGGGGCGCGTCCAGTCATCATTACAATCCCTTCGTCATGGTCTGCGCGAAAAACGCGGATGAGGAGCATGGGGACTGCTACGGCTTTTCCTTTGTTTACAGCGGGGAATTCCTGATGGAAACGGAGAAGGATCAGATCGATCAGACCAGGCTGGTCTGCGGCATCCATCCGGACAACTTTGCCTGGAGGCTGGAGCCGGGAGAGTCCTTTATCGCGCCGGAGGTGCTGATGACGTACAGCCCGCAGGGACAGGGCGGCGTCAGCCGGATCTTCCACAGGCTGATCCGGGAGCATGTCTGCCGCGGCCAGTGGAAGCACAGCCGCAGGCCTGTTCTGGTCAACAACTGGGAGGGCACCTATTTTGACTTCACAGGGGACAAGCTGGTGGATATCGCGAGGGATGCGGCGGAGCTTGGCATCGAGCTTTTCGTCATGGACGACGGCTGGTTCGGAAAGCGGGATGACGACAATTCCGGCCTGGGAGACTGGTATCCCAATGAAAAAAAGCTGGGCTGCACGCTGAAGGAGCTGGGAGAGCGCATCACGGCCCTTGGACTTCGTTTCGGCATCTGGTTTGAGCCGGAATGCATCTCCATTGACAGCGACCTGTACCGTGCCCATCCGGAATGGGCGGTGGCCGTGCCCGGACGCAGCCCGGTTCTCAGCCGCAACCAGCTTATTCTGGATTTTTCCAGAAAAGACGTGCAGGATCATCTGATCGAACGCATCTCCGACGTGCTGAAAAGCGCGCCAATTACCTATGTGAAATGGGATTTTAACCGGAGCGTCTGTGACAAATACAGCAATGCCCTGCCCGCCGGAAGGCAGGGCGAGATGGCGCACCGTTTCGTCCTGGGACTTTACCGGGTGCTGGAGACGCTGACGCAGGCCTTTCCGGAGGTGCTGTTCGAGGGCTGCAGCGGCGGAGGCGGACGCTTCGACGTAGGTATGCTCTATTACACGCCTCAGATTTGGTGCAGCGATGATACGGACGCCATCGAGCGCCTGCAGATTCAGTACGGCACCTCCTTCGGCTATCCGGTCAGCACCATGGGCGCTCATGTATCGGCGGTTCCCAATCATCAGACCGGGCGCGTGACGCCTCTTTCCGCCAGAGGCTGTGTGGCAATGGCGGGAACCTTCGGCTACGAGCTGGATCTCAACCGGCTGACGGAGGAGGAAAAGGAGGAGATCCGCGGCCAGATCCGCACGTTTAAGGAGCTTTACGACTGCATCCAGTACGGTGAATATTACCGCCTGACCAGTCCGCTTTCCGGAAGCTGCACAGTATGGGAAACGGCGGCGCCCGACGGCTCCGAGGCTCTGGTGAGCGCGGTGTACCACCATGTACAGGCCAATCCGGTTCCCGTGTATGTGAAGCTTCGCGGCCTGGACGAGACGGCCTCCTATCGGATCCGCCTTGCGGGCGCGCCGGAGGGGCAGGGACAGGATGAGCGGCAAACGGAACATAAGGCGGAGGAGATCCGCAGCGGAGCGGCCCTGATGCACGCAGGTCTTCTCATCCCGCCCGCAAAAGGGGATTACTGTGCCTGGCAGCTCCACCTGGTAAGAATAAATCAATAATGATAATTATTATTAAATAGGAGAAAATGAGAGAAAACCCGGGAAAAAGCTGGTAAAAAGAAGAAATTCAGTTTTTTCCCGGGTTTTTCCGTCTTGATAATCCCCAGTAATATGGTAGGATATAGAAAACGGCGAAGGAATAAGACGACGGAATAAAGCAAAGGAATAAAGCAAAGGAATAAAGCAAAGGAAGGAGATAGAGACATGAATGAAAAGAAGATGAACAGCAGGATCATGAATAACAGAAAGGCGGCCATCATCGGCTGCGGCTTCGTGGGCTCTGCGTCGGCCTTCAGCCTGATGCAGAGCGGTTTGTTTTCCGAGCTGGTGCTTCTTGACGCCAACCGGGAAAAGGCGGAGGGGGAGGCGCTGGATATCGCCCACGGCATTCCCTTTGCCCGGCAGATGAAGATTTACGCGGGAGACTATGACGACATCATGGACGCCGCGGTGATCATCGTGACCGCAGGTGCGAACCAGAAGCCGGATGAAACCAGACTGGATCTGGTTCATAAAAATGTGCAGATCTTCAAAAGCATCATTCCGGAGATCGCAAAACGGGATTATCAGGGAATCCTCCTGATCGTGGCGAATCCGGTGGATATTCTGACCTATACGGCGCTGAAGCTGAGCGGCATGCCGCAGAACCGGGTGATCGGCTCAGGTACCGTTCTGGATACCGCAAGACTGAAATACCGCCTTGGCGAGCATCTTTCCGTGGACAGCCGCAGCGTGCACGCCTTCATCGTGGGAGAGCACGGGGACAGCGAGATCGCCGTATTCAGCAGCGCGAACGTGTCAGGGATCCCTCTGAACCGCTTCTGCGAGATGAGAGGCCACTTCGAGCATGAGGCCGCCACCCGCAGGATCGCGGAGGAGGTGAAAAACAGCGCATACGAGATCATTGCGAAAAAGCACGCCACCTATTACGGAATCGCCATGTCCGTGAAACGGATCTGCGAGGCCATCGTGCGGGATGAAAAGTCCATCCTTCCCATTTCCTCCATGATGCACGGGGAACACGGCATCAGCGACGTGGTGCTTTCCATGCCCGCCATCGTGGGAAAGGACGGCATCGAGACCCAGGTGCCCATCTCCCTCAGCGAAGAGGAGGAAGCAAAGCTGAGAGCCTCGGCGGATACTCTGAAAAAGGTGATCGAGGGACTGGATCTTGCCTGAAAAAACAGATGCAGGAAGGCGCCGCCTTGAAAAGCCTTGCCCGAAAAGAAGAAAAGAAGCCTCTGCCCGCAGACATTCCCGTCTATCAGGCAGAGGCTTTTTACGGATGAAAAATCTTTTCGGCCGCCGCGCTCTGCGCATCTTCAGCGGTTTCTGTTTTCCATACCGGATACTGCTTTATACGATCTGATATTTCGCCACATATACCGGAAGGCTGTCGGTTCCGCGCAGCTCTTTACCGGCTGTGATGGTCACGTCTTTATCGGTGACGATGTATTCCAGGTTCGCGCCGTCCTCTACGACGGTATCCTGCATCAGCACGCAGTTTTTCACCTTCGCGCCCTTGCCGATCTTTACGCCGCGGAAAAGCACGCTGTTTTCCACCTCGCCCTCGATGACACAGCCGTCTGCGGCCATGATGTTCTGAGCGGAGGAGCCGTTGATGTAGCGGGTCGGATTGTCGTCACGGATCTTGGTGTAGATCGGGTTGGCGGAGAACAGGGCGTTCAGGTTTTCCTCATCCAGAAGCCGCATGTTCTCGTCAAAATAGCTCTTCATATCACAGATGCGGGCGATATAGCCGTCGAAGCGGAAGCCTCTTACGTTCAGCGTATCCAGGGAGCGGGCAAGGATGTCGCGCTCAAAATAAATATCGCCGCGCATGAAGGCTTTCTCGATGCAGTCGATGAGAAGCTCGCGGTCCATGATATAGATATTCAGGCAGAAATTCTGGATCCCCGTTTCCTGAGGATTGATCAGAAGCTGCTTCACCCTGCCGTCCTCTTCCAGACTCAGTGTGTAATACATTTCCTGACGCAGGGCCGAGGTCTGAAGTGCAACCTCAGGGATCGGCTCCTGGGCATAGGCTATGGTGATGTCCGCTCCGCTTTCCACATGGGCGTCGATCAGCGCGTTGAAATCAAAGTTTACGGCGATGTTCGCGTCCGCCATCACCACATATTTTTCCTTCTGATCCCGCAGGAAATCCACGATGCTTGCCAGCGCTTCCACACGGCCGTTGTAAATCTTCACGGTCTTGTCAGAATAGGGCGGGAAAATATGAAGGCCGCCGCTCTTGCGGGTCAGATCCCATTCACGGCCTGAGCCGAGATGGTCCATCAGGGAGTGGTAGTTCTTGCGGACGACGATGGAAACGTTTCCGATGCCGCAGTTTACCATGCTGGACAGAACGAAGTCCACCATGCGGTAACGGCCGGCAAACGGGATCGAGGCCATCAGGCGCTCGGCTACCAGCTCAGGTACCAGAGAATCATAGCTGTTGGGGAAAATGATGCCCAGTGCATCTGCGTTGGAATTTACCATTGTTCTTCACCGCCTTTTACATTATTATTCACCATGGCATTCGGGCCGATCTTGGCGTTGTCTCCGATATAAACGCCGGACCCCACCGTGGCTACGCCGTTTTCGCTTTCCGTGGGCATGGCGCCGACCACCGCGTTTTCTCCGATCACCACGTTTTCGGCAATGATGCAGTGCTCCACCACCGCGCCGGCCTTGATGACCGTGCCGCCCATAACGACGGCGTCCTCCACCTTCGCGCCGGCTTCCACACGGACGCCCGCGAACAGGATGGAATGCTTCACGCTGCCCTCTATCTGGCAGCCGTCTGTGATCATGGAATTCTCCACAACTCCGCCGCGGCTGATCCTGTGGCCCGTCATGCCGCTGTTTCTGCTGTAGATCTTCCAGTCGTTGTCAAACAGATTGATGCCGCTGTGCTCCGGATCCAGGACCTCCATATTGGCTTCCCAGAGTGAAGAGATGGTTCCCACATCCTTCCAGTAGCCGTTAAAGCGGTAGGCGTACATGCTGCGTCCGTCGCGCAGAAGATTGGGAATGATATTGTTGCCGAAGTCGTTTTCCGATTCGGGATCCGCCTCGTCCTCGATCAGATATTTCTTCAGGATATCCCAGTTAAAAATATAGATTCCCATGGAGGCAAGGTTGGACTTGGGCTCCTTCGGCTTTTCCTGGAATTCGGTGATGCGGTCGTTCTCGTCCGCCACCATAAGTCCGAAACGGGAAGCATCCTCCCACGGAACCTCCATGACGGCTACGCTGAATTCCGCGTTTTTCTCTTTGTGGAAACGAAGAAAATCGCTGTAATCCTGCTTGCAGATCTGATCGCCCGAAAGGATGATCACATATTGCGGATTGTAGCGCTCAATGAATGGAATGTTCTGATAGATCGCGTTCGCTGTGCCCTTGTACCAGTCGGAGCCGGTCGCCTGCTGGTAGGGAGGAAGGACATGGACGCCGCCGTGCAGACGGTCCAGATCCCAGGGCTGTCCGTTTCCTATGTACTCGTTGAGCACCATTGGCTGATACTGGGTCAGAATACCCACCGTATCAATGCCTGAATTGACGCAGTTGGACAGCGGAAAATCGATGATACGGTACTTTCCGCCGAAGGGAACTGCGGGTTTTGCCAGCTTCTGAGTCAGGGCGTACAGACGCGAGCCCTGGCCGCCGGCAAGAAGCATTGCTATCATTTCTTTGGCCATAATGATATCCCCCTGGTTCGTAATAGATGGTGATGTGTAAAGTGTACCACAAAAACGATAAAAAGGACAGCCTTTTGTGCAAAAGAGAGAAAGATTTTTCGGGGATTTTACATTGTCGTGACAGATATCAACAGGAGGCATGAAAAAACGGAGAAGTATGACCGCATAACCTCCATAAGAAGCTGGACGGAGCGGAAATTTTGCCTTATAATCGGGGTACAGAATACGGGAAGGAAGGGAAACGGGAGTATGAAGCATTATCTGCCTGCAGAGCCTGAAATACATATTCTTGGACGGACAGTCAGGAGAAATCCGCTGCCGCTGTTCTGGACCGCCTCCGGTCTGGAGCTTATGACGGACGCGGGAGAGCTGTGGTTCGAGCTGGAATCCGATTATGACTCGATGGAGGAGTGGGTGCGCGTGGAGGTGGACGGCTTCTGCCTCCAGCGCCTGATCGTGCCGAAGGGAAAAAGCCGTCTCTGTGCCTTCCGGGGCTTCCCGGCGGATACGGTACGCAGGGTGCGCCTGCTGAAGGAGGTGCAGCCCATGCGGGAGGATGAGAGGCGCTGCCTCCTGGTGCATGGCCTGGAATGCGACGGAAGGCTGTATCCTGTCCCGCCGAAGTGCTGCCGGATCGAATTCGTGGGAGACAGCCTGAGCGCAGGCGTCGGTCTTTCCGGCTCGACATCCCTTGTGGGGGCAGGGCCTGCGGTCTACGGGCTGGACGGAAACTATGCTCTTCTTACCGCGGAGCATTTTCAGGCGGATTTCCGCATTCTGGCCCAGTGCGGCTGGGGCGCTCACTGTTCCTGTGACAACGATCTTGTCAGGATCATGCCCAGATACTATGAGCAGGTCTGCGGCGTTCTGACCGGTGAGCACAACCGGGCGCTGGGAGCCTTTGAGCAGAATGACTTTTCCGCCTGGCAGCCGGAGCTTGTGGTGATCAACCTTGGGAGCAACGACGGCTTCGCCGTTGACCGCCCGGCCTGGGTGGATCCGGAAGACGGCACCTCTTACCGGATGGTCTCCCGCCCCTGCGGCGGCCTGTCGGATTCCTCCGCCCGCCGCTTTGAGGCTTCGGTGAAGGACTTCCTGAAAAAGCTGCGGCGGCTGAATCCGGACGCATACCTGCTCTGGGTTTACGGAATGTGCGAGCACCGCATGGCGCCCTTCCTGGAATCGGCAGTGCGGGAATACCGCGAAGAAAGCGGGGACGAACGGGCGGACTTTCTGCTCCTTCCCGCAACAAACCTGCTCTGGGTCGGCTCGGACAACCATCCGGGAAAAAAGGAGCATGCGCTGGCGGCGCAGGTACTGATCGAGAGGGCAGAGGGGATCCTGAGGCAATAAAACAGGGTATAGTAAAAATGATCGGGAACGATGAGGAAGACGGGAATGCGATTGGAAGGATGTGTGTCTGGGGAAAGAAGAAAAGGGAAGAGATTTTTCTTTGTGCTCCTTCTGCTATCATTGCTTCTGACTTTTCTTGAAGCCTGTAGTTACACGGAAGAGAAGGTGAGAAAGGAAGAAGCAGTTATACGGCCAGAGGAGGAAGTTCCTACCCTGATATGGTGGATGGCCGGAGAAAAGCCTGTCGACTATGAAGCCGGAATAGAGAATATTAACGCATATCTGGAAGAAAAGCTGCAGATCAGATTGGAACTGCGTTTTGAAGGCTGGGGGGGATTCCTGGATAAAACTCAGGATATTATATATGATCAGGAATATTTTGATATCATGTTTGTGGATACAAACAATTTTGGGCTGTTTGCATCTATGGGCGCGTTACAGGACATCACCGATTTGATTCATGCATATGCACCGAAGCTGTGGGAGATTATGCCGGAACTGATCTGGTCAGGTGCCAGACAGGACGGACGCATTTATGCAGTCCCAACATATAAGGATTCTGCGTTGACGCAATATTGGATATTTGAAAAACGGTATTTGGAAAAATATAATATAGATATTGATTCCCTTCAGAGCTGGTCCGATCTGGATGCTTATTTTCGGATGTTGAAAAGGGGAGAGGGAGAGACCTTTTATCCAGTGCTCAGCAGTAGAGAGGACAGCCTGAATATTTTTAATGAATATGACAGCTTTACGACAGGACTTCCCATTATAGGTGTGAAGCCGGATGATGCTGAAAGACGTGTTGTCTGTTTGCTGGAGGAAGAGAATATTCTTGAAAAATTGGAGTATCTGCGGCAGTGGTATTTGGACGGATTGATCAATCCGAACGCGATGCAGATTGAAACGCTTTCAGAGCCCAGGCCCTTTTTTTGTGGAATTGGCTGGCCGGGTGCAGAGCATGTATGGCAGCAGGATGAAGGATCGGGAGAGCTTGTGGCAAAGCAGATCTACGGACCGATTTATTCCAAGGACTCAATTCAAGGAGCCATGAATGCTGTTTATGCGAATAGCAGATATAAAAAGGAAGCGCTTGAGCTTCTGGAGCTGGTAAATACTGACCAGAAGCTGCGTGACATGCTTGCGTATGGTGTAGAGGGTCGTAATTTTGAATATAATCAGGATGGAACAGTGCACTATCTGAATAGGGATTGGAACACGTCGACCTATACACAGGGGAATTTCCTGATAATGTCACCCGTAGAAGGTGGTTCCTGGGAAGGGATGGAATGGAATAACAAAAATGCTGAAAAGTCGGTACTTTTAGAATTTGAAATGGACCTGCAGGAGCTGGAAATGGAATTAAGCGCCTGTAAAGAGATTTGGAATGAATATGCGCTTGGCTTTGCAGTAGGAGCGTTTGATCTGGAAAAAGCTATTCCGGAATGTATGCAAAGGCTGAGGAAAAACGGATTGGATACTATAATTTCGGAGGCACAAAAACAGATTGATGCACAGTATGGGAAAGATAAATAAAATTTTCAAAATGAAAATTTTACGCCAGAAACAGATTGGAGTGACTGTCGCAGTTTTTCTATTTGCCGGTCTGTTTCTTTTGGGCATGTATGAACGGTTTCAGGCGGTATGGCTGAACTCCGCTCTGGAAGAGGCGGATGAAGCGCGGGAATGGCTGGAAAGCGTGCTGAGGCAGGAGGAAAGTCTGTTAGACGTTTGGCTGAACGGTATCTATGCGTCTGACGCGCTTTTGCAGGATCTGAAGCGGGCACAGGAGGCGAAATCCCTGGAAGAATATATGGAAAACAGACGTCTGGACAGCAAAAAACGGACTGAGACGCTCCGCTCCTTCCCAAGCTATTTAAAGCTATATATACGCAGATATGACAGCGCTCTTATTAAGGTAGGAGTGAGCGACGGAAATAGATGGAATCAGTTTTCCTTTGATTCCGCTGTTATACAGACAGATTTTTCTGTGCCGGAAAAAAGTCCAGAGCGGGAAATGAATATTGAAAGGAATGTGATCATTTCCAGGCCGGTTTACGACATTTCCAGCTTCAAGGAGAGTGGAACGCTGACCTTCTTTTATGATCTGAAGAAACTTTTAGAGAGAGACGGAAAAGAAAAGAGGGTGCTGCAGGAGCTGGAGGCGGCCGCCCTCATGGACGAAGCCGGCAACATTTATTGGCTGCAAGGGGAACAGGGGGAAACAGAAGAGCTGTTTCGGAAAGCGGGACAAAGCCAGACGGAGACAGGTGTTGTGCGAGGAGGAATATTGAACCGTTGCTATTATTATGTGCAAAAATCGGATGAATATCCCTTCCGTCTGGTGACCTGTACAGATACTTGGAAACTTCTGGCTGGACATGGGAAGGAAATCATTCCTAATGTCTTTATTGTATTAGCAATCAGCCTGATCTTCATCCTTATTTTCTTTGTCAATATCGGATATGATTACCATTTTATCAATCATATTTACGAGTCTATCGCATCGGTAAACCGAGTGGAATTTGAAAATTCTGATGTGATCGGGTTGGCAAATTACCGTTCTAATGAATACGGTCAGATCGCCAGATCGCTGGATGAGATGTGCATGAAGCTAAAACGCCATATCATAAAGGAATATCAGTTTAAAATCAAGCAGCAGGAGGCTCAGATGCGGGCGCTGCAGAATCAGATCAATCCTCATTTTCTATATAATACACTGGAAAGTATCCGTTCGATCGCGCTGGTCAACAATGACAGGGAGGCGGCAGAGGCTATGACTGCTCTGGGCTCCTTATATCGGGCTGTGGTAAAGGGGGAAAGTGAATCAAGCTTAAAGGAGGAAGCCGGCCTTTTGGAAAAATATCTGAAGTTAATGCAGCTTAAATATATGGGAAATTTTTCTTATTTCATTTCTCTGGATGAGAAAATTCAAGAAATAAGGACAGTAAAATTCTGGATGCAGCCTCTGGCTGAAAACTTTTTTGTGCATGGGTTTAATATGAGCCGCTCTTATAATGTGATGGTCATTGAAGGGAAAACCCTGGAAAAAGGCTGGCTCTTTGAAATGATGGATAATGGATCAGGCATACCCTGGGAAGAACTGGAGAAGCTGAACAGACGAATTACAGAGGAAGAAACGGAAGCAAAAGAGAGCATTGGACTTTCCAACGTGTATAGGAGGTTGAAATACTTTTATGGAGAAGGGCTGACAATGCGGCTGTCCAATAACCCGGAAGGTGGAACCAAGGTCAGTGTGTGGATACCGAAAGGAGAGGATTATGTATAAACTGCTGATTGTGGATGACGAGCCCGCGATCCTGGCGGGAATGCGGAAAATACTGGACTGGGAAAAGTATGGATTCGGTGAGATCGCCGTGGCAGGAAGCTGTCAGGAGGCCCTGGAACGGGCCATAGTTATGCGTCCTGATCTATGTCTGGTCGATGTTTGCCTAAAGGATCAGAAAATTTATCAACTGATCGAAAAACTTGAAAAGCTGGGGAACGGGTCTAATTATATTTTTATGAGCGGTTACAGTGATTTTTCCTATGTACAGAAGGCAATTCGTGTAAATGCGGCAGATTATCTGCTCAAGCCTGTGAATACTGATGATTTGAGAGCTGCGGTGGAGAAAATCATAATTACGAAGCTTGGAGGAAAAATCGAAGATTTCCAGAGAGACGGAGCAGATATGGACCCAGTCCTGAAACGTCCTCTGGAGGAGATGTCATCTCTGGTGGGAAAAATCATTACCTTTGTTTCAGCAGAGTATGCGGGTGATCTGACATTGAAGCTTCTGGGTGAGAAATTTTTTATGAATCCTGCTTACCTCGGTCAGATTTTTCAACAGGAAACAGGAATGCGTTTTACAGAATACCTGATGCATTTTCGGATGAACAGGGCCTATGCGCTGATCCGCAATACCAACGATAAAATTTCGGTAATAGCATCTTCTGTCGGATATGATAATATGAGTTATTTTTATACCCATTTTAAAGCATGCTTCAATATTTCCCCCAGAGATCTGAGAAAAGAGGAGATGTAAAAGAATAATATAATATACAAAGTGTTGAAAAAAGAACGCGCATGCGTTCTTTTTTTATTCTTTAATATTAAAACACTATAATTTTTATACTATGATATGAATTTTTTTGACTATTGTAAAAGGGATCACTCTGATATGCTTAGCAAGGGTGTACAAAATGCATAAATAAAAGGAGGAGGAGAAGAGATTGAAAACAAAAAAGACTAAAAAAAAGCGCTTCGGCCGTAATGATGTGGAACTTACCATGCTGAGCCTGCCAAGTGTGATTTGGTATATTATTTTTTGCTATATCCCCATGTTTGGGGTAATCATTGCGTTCAAAAACTACCGGGTAAATGGGAATTTTTTTCAGAGTGTTATTTCCAGTGAGTGGGTAGGATTTAAAAATTTTAAATTTTTGTTTTCCACGCCTGATATTGGGATCATTATCCGAAACACCCTGGCCTATAATATCATATTCATAATTTTAAATATTGCGGTACCGGTAGCGTTAGCAATATTGATTAGTCAGCTGCGTTCCAAACGGCTGGCAAAAGGGTACCAGACAGCCATGTTTATGCCTTATTTCTTATCGTGGGTAGTGGTATCGTCTCTGGTGTGGGCATTTTTGAGCTATGAAAAAGGTTTTGTGAACATGCTCGCTGTAGATGCAGGGATGGAGGCAACTCAGTGGTATATGAAGAAGGAATTTTGGCCGCCATTTCTTGTTTTTATGAATCTCTGGAAGGGCTTGGGATATAATATGGTCATTTATCTTGCCGCCATTACAGGCTTGGATGCAGGTTATTACGAAGCTGCTGTTATTGATGGGGCAGGAAAATGGCAACAGGCGCGCTATATTACTTTGCCACTTTTAAAAACGGTAATCATCCTTATGTTTATTATGGCTGTAGGACGTATTTTTTATTCGGATTTTGGCCTGTTTTATCAGGTACCCAGAGATTCCAACTCCATTTACAATCAGGTTTATACAATTGATGTGTACGTGTATAAGATGTTGATGACATCGACTACGGGAATGGCATCGGCTGCTGCTCTGCTACAGTCCGTAGTGGGTTGTATAACGATTCTGGCGGCAAATTTTATTGTAAGAAAAGTCGATCCGGATTCGGCAATGATGTAAGAGAGGTGTTAAAATGGCAAAGAAAAAAAATGCGGATTACATGGAGAGCCAAACAAAATTTAATAAGCTTAGTCCTTTTGCAAATGGATTATCGAATATCCTGTTCCTTCTGCTCTCGTTGATCTCAATCCTGCCAATTATTTTCGTGGTGGTCATTTCAATTTCCTCTGAGGAATCCATCACAGAGTTTGGCTACCGTCTGATTCCCAGGGCCCTTTCTGCTGACGGTTTTATGTACCTTTTTAAGCAGAAAACGTTGTTGGCTCAGGCATTGGGGATGTCTCTGGCCGTAACTGTTCTGGGAACGCTAATAGGTACGCTTCTGACTACTCTGATTGGTTACGTGCTCTCCAGGAAGGAATTTAAACTGCATGGTCTTTATACCTGGCTTGTATTTATTCCGATGATTTTTAACGGAGGTCTGGTTGCGCAGTATGTGGTAACAAGCCAGCTGTTGGGACTGAAGAACACCATTTGGGCACTGATCCTACCGCTGTGTATTTCTTCGTTCAATGTTATTGTCAGCAAGACTTTTTTCAGTATGACGATACCGGATTCCCTGATTGAATCCGCAGAATTGGACGGCGCGAGTCAGTTCACCATTTTCTTCAAGCTGGTAGTGCCTCTTTCACAGCCGGTATTTGCGACGATCGCATTGTTCCTCTGCTTTACCTATTGGAACGATTGGTTTCAGGCAATGCTTTATATTGACGAACCGGCTATGTATACGCTGCAGGCATTTTTGAACAGGCTGATGTCAGATATCACGGAACTGGCGAGAAATGCAGACAAGATGGGGGTTTCTCAGCTTGAAATGATGGCAAAAATGCCAAAGGAATCCGCGCGTATGGCAGTTGTAGTGGTCATTGTAGCGCCTATTGCATGTGCTTATCCATTCTTCCAAAGATATTTTATCTCTGGTCTGACAGTAGGAGCAGTGAAGGGATAAATATATATAGAATGTCAAATGTCTGTTTTTGATTTATTTAGGAAGCAGTAAAAAATACATAAATAAAAGGAGAAGTCTTATGAAAAAAAAGATTATTGCAGGACTGCTGGCTGCCATGATGCTGTTTACAGCCGGGTGTGGAGGCGCGGGTACGTCATCCGCTGATACAGCGGCCGGCGGCGGGAGCGCTGAAGAGGCGGCCGCCGTGGAAAATGCATCTGGCAGCGCGGAAGCTGCTGCGGAGAGTTCCGGTGAGGTTCCTACTATCATCTGGTGGAATGTGGGATCTCTTCCCACAAATGCAGATGCATGGGAAGAAGAGGTCAATAAATATCTGGAGTCGGAAATAGGTGTCCGTGTTGATTACCGTGCGATTCCCTGGGGTGACTGGCCGACTAAGCATAATACTATTATTAATTCCGGTGAATATTTTGATATTATGTTTGTGGATGTGGGGCTTTACAATCAGTTTGCGTCTATGGGGGCGTTTGCGGATTTGACGGATCTTTTGCCGACGGCTGCTCCTAAGTTGCAAGAGTTTATTCCAGAGGAGATTTGGCAGGGAGTAACTACCAGGGATGGAATCTTCGCTGTTCCTACATATAAGGACTGTGCAAGAACTTCTTTCTTTGTATTTGATAAGCAATACATTGATAAGTACAATATTGATTACGAGAGCATTGATACCATGGAAGAGCTGGATTCCTACTTTAGAACTATAAAGGCGGGAGAAGGCGATTCCTATTATCCACTGCAGATGACTACCGCTCTTTGCTGGAATGGCCTGTTTGAAAATTATGATACGCTGGGAGGTTCCCTCGATGCGGTCGGCGTAAGGCTGGACGATGAGGATTACCAGGTAGTATGTACGTTGGAACAGCCCGATATTCAGGAAAATCTGAACTGGCTGCATACCTGGTATATGGATGGAATTACCAATCCGGACGCAAATGTACAGACTGAGACAAATCGTCAGCGCCCCTTCTTTAAAGCGGTAGGTTGGCCGGGAGCAGTTGCCTCCTGGGCTATTTCCGAGGGCGTGGATGAATATGTGGCTACCAAAGTATTTGGGCCTTCTTATACCACAGAATCCATTCAAGGTTCTTTGAATTGTATTTCGGCTAATTCTGAGCATAAGGAAGCTGCGCTGAAGCTCCTGGAATTCGTCAATACAGATCATAAGGCGAGAGATATGTTCGCCTATGGTATTGAAGGCGAGAACTTTGAATATGTGGAAGACAATGTAGTGCGGCTGCTGGACGATGTATTCAGCGCAATTTCCACTTACTCACAGGCAAGCTTCTTCACGATGTCTACAGTAGAAGGCAACCAGAAGGATCAGTATGAGGAAATCAAGGAGCAGAATGAAGCGGCAACCAGCACGGCTCTGCTTGGCTTTACCCTGAATATGGAGCCTATTATGGATGAATTGGCTGCATGCCGTACCGTATGGAGCAAATATTCCAACGATCTTACCACAGGGGCATCTGATCCGAACGAGGTGATTCCTCAGATCATCAAGGAGATGAAGTCGGTTGGACTTGATACTGTTATGGAGGAGGCTCAAAGACAGGTAGACGAATTCCTTGGAAAATAAAATGCAATCATTATAAATACGGTTGGAAACGCCGGGCAGATTGGCTCTGCCTGGCGTTTTGTCAGTCAGGAAAAGGGGAGGTTATGAAATGAAATATGATGGAAAAAAACTGAACCAGATTTCTTTCCCGCTTGGAGGAATCGGTACAGGTTGTATCGGACTTGGCGGAAACGGAAGACTGAAGGATTTTGAAATCTATAACCGTCCGAACAAGCGAAGCCTGAACGGTTATTCAGGTTTTGTCATTAAAGCAGAGAGGGAGGGAAAGCTGCTGGATGCCCGATCTCTGACAGGACCGGCAGAAATGCCGCTGATGGGGGAACGGCCGCAGGGAATAAACAGCGGGCACATTGGTTTTGGATTTGGACCTGTGGATAAAACGCTGGCCGGCTGGCCTCATTTTGATTCCGTTATTTTTACCGGAGAATTTCCGATGGCCAGCCTGAAATTTGAAGAGAAACGTTTTCCGGGTAAGGTGCAGCTGACGGCGTTTAACCCCTTTATTCCCATGAATGCGGATGATTCCTCTCTGCCAGCCGCTTTCTTTTCCTTTGATGTTATCAATACTACGGAAAAAGAGATAGACTATACGGTCTGCTGCTTCTGGACGAGCCCCTTTGGCGCGGGAAATTCCGAAAATAGGCATAAAAGCGGCGGCTTTCATCGGATCATGACGGCGGGAGCAGATGACGGGGATGAACTGAAGCGCGGAGATGTTACGATCGCTTCCTCCGGAGGGAGGACTTCCTGGCAGGAATACTGGTACAGAGGAGGATGGCAGGATGGGGTGGAGATGTTCTGGGAGGATTTTAAGCGCCCCGGCCTGTTTGAAAACCGGCATTACGAAATTCCTTCAGAACATTGGCAAGGGCCGGATACAGCGGATATTGCGGAGCGGATCAGGCTGCGGCCGGGAGAAAAAGGAACTCTTCGATTTTTGGTAAGCTGGAGCTTTCCAGAAATATATAATTACTGGAATCCGGAACCGGATGGCAAAACCTGGTGGAAAAATTATTATGCTGCCCTTTTTGTTGATTCTGATGAAACAGCCTGTTACTGTATGAAAAACTGGGACCGGCTGGAAGAGCTGACACGGCTTTTTACACGGACGCTGCATGATTCCACATTTCCGGAGGCCGTTATAGATGCGATTTCCGCCAACCTTTCTGTCCTGAAATCTCCTACTGTACTGAGACTGCAGGACGGTACTTTCTATGGCTTTGAGGGGTGTCTGGAAAATGAAGGAAGCTGCGAGGGAAGCTGTACCCATGTATGGAACTACGCCTATGCCCTTCCTTTTTTGTTCCCGGATCTGGAAAGAAGCATGCGCCAGGCGGATTTTCGTTACAACCAGCACGAAGATGGAAGGATGAGCTTTCGGTTGCAGCTTCCTCCTGGAAGAGAGCCCTGGGGATTCTTGTCCTGTGTAGACGGGCAGATGGGCGGTGTGATAAAAACCTACCGGGAATGGAAATTTTCCGGAGATGATGCGTGGCTGAAGGAGCTCTGGCCCAGTGTGAAACGAAGCCTGGAATATGCCTGGTCCGAGGAAAATCCCAACCGTTGGGATCCTGAAAAAAGCGGGGTTATCTGGGGAAGGCAGCATCATACGCTGGATATGGAGCTGTTTGGTCCCAATTCCTGGCTTACGGGATTTTATCTGACCGCGCTGAAGGCGGCGGCAGAGATGTCCGGATATCTGGGAGAGGAGGGGGATGCCGCGCAATATCGGGAAATGTTTGAAAAAGGGAAGGAATGGACAGATCAAAATCTGTTTCATGGAGGCTTCTATGGACAGAATGTGGATCTGACGGACAGAATGCTGCTTTCCGGTTACGGTGCAGTTCTGGAAAAGGATTATTGGAATGAAGAGGCCGGAGAGGCCAAATATCAGATCGGCGCCGGTTGCATGATTGATCAGGTGATTGCCGGATGGCATGCGGCAATGTGCGGACTGGGTGAAATCTTTGACAAAAAACAGGAAAAGGCTGCGCTTGCGAGTCTGTACCGGAATAATTTCAAACAGATGAAAGAAGTGGAAAATCTCTGGAGGAATTTTG
This sequence comes from Candidatus Eisenbergiella merdavium, assembly GCA_019119595.1. Taxonomy (GTDB): domain Bacteria; phylum Bacillota; class Clostridia; order Lachnospirales; family Lachnospiraceae; genus Eisenbergiella; species Eisenbergiella merdavium. Next base: position 71,746 of record DWWS01000044.1, read on the forward strand.
CGGTGGATGAAGAACGCGGTCTTCTGATCTGTACCTGGCCGGAAGGGAAGAAACCGAAAATCCCCCTGACCTATTCGACAGAATGTATGACGGGATTTGAATATCAGGCTGCCTGTCATATGCTCCTTGCAGGTTTAAAAAAAGAAGGAATTTCTATTGTTGAGGCGATAAGGGAACGATATGACGGTTTCCGCAGAAATCCATGGAATGAAATGGAATGTGGAAGCAATTACGCGAGAAGTATGGCGAGTTACAGTCTTCTTCCTGCGCTCTCCGGATTCTCCTGGGATGGACGAAGAAAAGGAATGGGGTTTGCTCCGATCGAGCTGGAAGAGTCGGAGGAAGGAAGACGTAAACAGGAGTTTAGCAGTTTTTGGAGCTTCCAAAAGGCCTGGGGCAGGGTTGTGATATCAGAAGAGCAGATGAAAATTTTCGTTCTGTACGGAGAATTGTGTCTGAAGGAGCTGTATCTACAGCCGCACGAACAGGCGGAGGAAATCCTGTGGAATGGGAAAAGGATTCAGTTCGAGCAGAAAACGGATACAGTGGAATTTGCAGAGACAATATTGAGTAAAGGTGATATAATTTTAGTAAAAATAATAACGAAACTGAAAGAAAAAATGAAATAAAAAATGCGGACTGTGATTTAGAAAAAATTCAGACAGCCTTGAGGAAAAGAAGTTTAGGAGGAACGAAACATGGCATTTTCAGCAGGACTTTTTGACGAGCTGGTTCCCTGCTATCCGGATACGGAGGCGGGGACCGGAAAAATGGAATATCGGACGGCGGGGGCCAACGGAACGTATGCGGGGGTGAACATCCTGCTTGACGGACTGACGCCGGGGATCCCGGTCAGCCTGGAAGTGGAGGGAGAAAGCACGGCCTACAGGCTGTTCCGCATGATCCCTGTTCCGGTGGAGGTGAATACGGGCGCGAAGCAGAGGACGGAATACCTGAAAAACGACCGGAACGAAAATGTGATCCGCCGCGCGCCTTTTTTTGTCTATGACGCGCTGGAGCCGGTTTACAATATCGTCATGGCGGATCTGACGACCATGGCCCTTTCTTTTAAGACGATCGTTGAATATTGCAGGGAAAAGCGGACGCAGAGGTGGAAATTTAAGATCACCCATGGGACGGAAAGCAGGGAGCTTGTTTTTTATGTTGACCAGTATCCCGTCACGGTGCAGAAGGCGGGAAAGGATACGCATAAGTTTGTGACCTGGTTCAGCCTGGACGAGATCGCCCAGTGCCATCATGTGCAGAAGTGGGGGCCGGAGTTTGAGACGATCCTGGAACGCTATCTGCGCGCGGCCGCCTTTGCCAGGCAGAATATGATGGCGATCTCGCCTTCCGACTGCTTCGATGTGTGCGAAGACGGCGTAAGACTGAACGAGGCGCATTTTGCCATGCTCGTGAGGGCGGCGCAGAAGGCGGGCATGTACTATTTTGAGGGCGGCGCACTGACCTGCCGGGAATCCACGTTTTGTGATGACGACGCCTTTTATCAGTCCCTGGACCATGAAAGCATCCGGAATTCCGATGAGGTGGCGGAGCAGTTTAAGGTCAAAGCCTTTGACGATTTCGACAACGGCATCCATGCGCTGGACTGCATGACCCACAAAAGAGCGGACAGCGAAGAAGGCCGGGCGGTGATCGCTTCCATGGCCGGACAGCTTTATGCGGCGGTTCGGAAATACGGACTGGAGGATCGTTGGATGCAGTCCGCGCTGGACGAGCCGAACGACGCGCTCTGTCCCGTCTATCGGGAGATCACCTCGATCATCCGGCGGGAAATGCCCGGTGTTCCGATCCTTGAGCCTGTTCTTCCCACGGAAAAGCTGGAGGGCGCGCTGGATATCTGGTGCCCGTCCATCGACGTATATGAAAACAACAGGGAATTTTTTGATGCGCAGGCCGCGAAGGGCGACCGGCTCTTCGTATACACCTGCCTGACGCCGGGCGGAAATTATCTGAACCGCCTTCTGGATCTGGAACGGCTGCGTATCGTTTATTTCGGCTGGGCACCCGCGAAATATCCCAATCTGGAGGGATATCTGCACTGGGGAGCGAACCAGTATATGGGAATGGATCCCTATAAACGAACCTGCTACACATTTTCCGAGCAGGTTCTTGAATTCCATCCGAAACGCGCCATGTTCCTTCCCGGCGGGGATACCTGCATGCTTTATCCGGGCTACCGGGAAGCGCTCATTTCCGTGCGGAGCGAGGCGCATCGCATCGGCTTTGAAGATCTGTGCATGCTGGAGGCGCTGAAGAAAAAGGCGCCGGAGGCCGCCCGGAAGCTTGTGGAAAAGGTATTTCGAAGCTACTGCGATTATGAAAAGAGCGTGGAAAAATACCGGGAGGTCAGACGGGAGCTGATGGAGCTGATAACAGAGGAAAAAATATAGCAAAATGAAAACCATACATGATTTCGATGATTTTGTAGAGGATCTCAGAGAAGCGGGCTTCTGCATGGGCGGGGAAAGGGACTGCGGCGTGTTCGCTCTTGCGGATCACTTCGGGCCTGAGATCCGCTGGCATACGGACGACGCGCAGACAGATCCCTGGGAGTGGCGCATCCGGGTGCTGAAGGAATACCGGGATATTGCCTACGGAAAGTTTTTCTTTGGAAACGGCGGCTACATCACGGGAGAATGGTTCCCGTACTTCTGGGCGCTGAGGCGCATGGAGGCAGGACGCGGGGAAGGCCGCCCGCTTTTCCGGGAGCCGAAGTCGCTGGAGGAGGAATATGACAGGGGAAATGTAAGCCGCGAGGCCCTTGCGGTTTACCGCCTGCTTCAGGAATACAGGGAGCTTCCCGCCCACCTGCTGCGGCAGTACGGCGGATTCGCCGGAAAGGAGGCCGGGGCCGCCTTTGAACGGGCCCTGGTACAGCTTCAGGCGGGCTTTTATATCTCCATCTGCGGACAGGCCAGAAAGGTTTCCCAAAAGGGGGAGGAGTACGGCTGGTTTTCCTCCGTGTACTGCCTGACGGAGGATTTCTGGGGGGAAGAGGTGATCGAGAGGGCGGAGAAGATCAGTCCGGAGGAAGCGTACCGGAGGCTGGAGGAGCAGATCCTAAGGCTGAATCCGGAGGCGAAGGCGGGACGGATCAGAAAATTTATAATGGGATAAGGGAGGGAAAAGGATAATCCATTCCTTCCAGCTCCGTCAGCACGGGAATCGGAGCTGACGCCCACGCATGGCATAGACTGGTATTCCATTTCTGCTCCTTGCCCCATGCTTCAAAAGCGCCAGTCGCGCCTTCTGAAAGCATCTGATACCAGGAGTGTTCGCTTTTATTGATGATCAGCTCATAAGCAGCCCGGGGCTGACCCAGCCGAAGCAGTCCGTAAAGAACAAAATAAGATACAAAAACGCCGCAGCATAAGCCTTTTTTCATGATAAATGCCGCGATGTTATTTTCCTCCGGCGCCAGATTAAAAAATGCTGCGAAGGCATTGGCATGGATGGAGCTGTGTCTGCTTATGGTGGAATCTACAAACAGCCCGGTTTTTTTGTCGAAGAAGCATTCGATAAACGTCTGTTTTAACCGTTCCGCCTCAGATGCTTTTGAATGAGAGGATTCTGAAATCGCTGTAGGGAGGCTGGCTGAATCCTCCGGAATTTGTAAAATCATCCGCAGCTTTTCCATGCACTGCTTCATTCCTATATATAAAGCATTGAGCACATTATGACAGCCTTTGCCGACGGGGGCATGAGGCAGAGCGAAATCATAATTGTCGCGCAGATTTTCCGGCCAGTCCACAAGATTCCATTTTGTATTTACCTGCTCCAGCAGGCCGAGATCATTTCTGAACTGCTCAAAATATTTTTCAACGCCTTCTGCTGCCGGATAAAGCATTTTCAGAAAGCCTCTATCTCCGGTAAAATGGTAATACAGAAGAAGCTGGTATGGGTAAAGCAGAGAATAGTCCGCAATTTCCTGCATAAAGCTTCCTGGCGCCACCGCCATCATTCCGCTGCAGATATCTGTGGAATGGGCAAAATCCATAAGCGCCTTTCGAAACAGATCTGTGTCTCCGGTAAGGCAGTAAAGCGCATGTGCCGTTACGGTTAAATCTCCCAGATACTGCCCTTTTTCCCGGCTGGGACAGTCCAGAAAGCCTTCCTGACAGCAATTTCTTACCGCATTTCTGCAAATGTCCCATATCTGTCGGATCAGGGGATTGTCTGTGTGAAAGCGGCACTTGCTGTCGTCAAAGGGATAATGCCTGAAAAGAACCTGAAAATCCTCCATGGCAACCCGGGCTTCGGTCAACAGCTGTACATACCGGAAGCATTTATATTCAAAGGTCTCCAGCTCATTGTCTCCCTCTACCAGAATAAGGCGGTCTTCGTAGCGGCAGCCGCATCTCATTTCATATCGTACCAGTGCACCCGGCCGTATATTTGCATCAGCCGCCGTGTCCGGGGAAAGCAGCTCCTCTCCGTACAGAATGATAACCTCATCGCCTGCATGTCCGGCGGCCCTCATGCAGAAGGTTCCGGTTAATTCCTCCCCAAAATCTAAAAGATATCCGTCTGAAAGTTTCTCTATCTGAACCGGTATACGTTTCTCTATGACCACATTATCGCAGGGCTGAGGAATGAAAACATGGTCGTCGTCTTCACGGATCGCCGCCCTGTCCCAGTCCAGATCATCAAAGGAGGACGTTTCCCAGCCGGTAAGTTTTTTCCGGTTGTCAATGATCTCATCAAATTGTGTGTCATACCCGATCGTTCTGTTCCGGCCGTATTCCTTCATATCCCTGCATTTCCAGTCGCTGTCGAGCAGCTGTACGCCGTCTGCCCAAAGCTCGGCAATCATGCCCTGCCTGTAGTCGCCGCTGTTGTAGGCCCGATTGACCAGTCCCTGATAATAGACATGAACAGCAATGATATTTCTGCCTGTTTTCAGATATTCTGTGATATCCACCTGGTTATAGTAATAGCAAAACGCATAGGAGTTTGCAGGCCCCTGGGTGACATAAACGCCGTTCACATAAAGCCTGTAGTGGTCATCTGCCGAAATATTTAAAACAGCTTTTTTTACCTTTCCGGAAAGCTGAAAGGATTTGCGGAACATGGTATGGCTGTTTTTCAGATCCTCTCTGTGATCCGGGGACTGAAAAGAGAGATCCCATTCCCTGTGGAGCAGCTGGAGTGGTTTGATATTTTTAAATCGGGGACTGCATATCCAACGAGTTTCCCATTCCTTCCCTTTGTCCTTCATGAAAGCTCTCCTGCATTTTTTATCGGGGCTGTATTCGGAACATCTGGTGCATCTCCCACGGAATTTCTTTCCACCAGGCTGCATGGAAGCTGCTGATCCATATCGATCTTTTCTCCGGACAGCATGCGCAGCAGAGACCGGGCTGCCAGATCTCCGATATCATAGAGTGGAATATGCAGGGTGGTAATGGAAGGATAGCTGTATGCGGAGCAGCTTCTATCATCAAAGCCTATAACAGACAGATCTTCGGGAATGCGAAGATGACATTGATGAGCGGCCGCAATAACAGCACAGGCCATGGGATCGTTCATGGCGAAGATGGCCGTTGGCCTGTCGGGCATGGAAAGGAGGCGGCAGGCCTGTTCATAAGACAGCTCATAGCTCCAGTCCCCGGCTGTGATAAAGGATGGAGGCAGAGTGAGCCTCGCGTCAACCATTGCTGCGCGGAAGCCCATGATACGCTGGTGGACGAATTCCTGATCCAGGCTTCCGGTTATGAGCCCGATACGCCTGTGGCCGCGGCGGACCAGAAGCTGAGCGGCCATTTTTGCAGCGCTGAAGTTATCATAAGTAATGGTATGGTCCTCCGGAGAGGCCGTGCAGTATGCGAATACTACAGGAAGCTGGATCAAATGACGGATATGGCTTACATTTCCGGAGTTGGCCCCCACATAGATGATCCCTCTTGCTCTGGATGCTTCCAGAAGATTCAGACTGGAACGCAGCAGCGCCGTGTCATATTCAGAGTGGCTGTAGGAACGCAGGTTGCACAGGGTGACAGTATATCCATGAAGGTCAAAATAAGCGCATATGGCGTCGATAATAGGAGGCGTATTAAAAGACGATATCTCCTCAGCTATTACACCGATGGAATTATATGTATTGGTTTTCAGGCTTTTCGCCATTGAATTTGGAACATAATTCAGCTCCTTCAGAGCATCCTGAACCTTTGAAGCAGTAGCAGGAGACACCTTTTTGGTCTTATTGATCACGTTGGAAACAGTGGCGATGGAAACGCCGGCTCGTTCGGCTACATCATGGATCGTAATCATGGAAATCCTCCCAGGGACATTATTCTGATAACCGGGCTGGTTTCATTGTAACAGAATAAAACGTTTAATACAATAAAAAGTGATGTATTTTAACGTTTCAAAAAAATAAACAGTTTTGATGTGGTCAAATTGTATATAATACACGAAAAAAATAAAGATAAAAAAGGAATATTGACAGAAAGTCGAGGGGGGGGGTATACTGCATTTAAGATAAACGTTTAAATATTCGGATGAAACGGTGATCATAAATGGTGGAGAGAAGAGGAGAACATGATGAAAAAAGCAAAAAAAACATTTGTTAAAGCATGGAATTATAAATGGATTTATTTAATGCTTTTACCTGTAATTGCGTATTTTATCATATTTAAATATATTCCGATGGGCGGGATAAGCATTGCCTTTAAGGATTACAACATATTTAAAGGAATTTTTGAAAGTCCCTGGGTTGGCTTTGAGGTTTTTGAGAAGATATTTTCTAATAAAAATTTCTGGTCGGCCATCAAAAATACATTTGTCCTGAATCTGGCCTCTCTTGCAGTCAGCTTTCCTTTAACTATTATCGTATCTCTTATGCTGAATGAGCTGGGAAGCGCAAAATTTAAAAAGCTGACGCAGTCAATCCTTTACCTCCCGCATTTTGTATCCTGGGTGGTCGTTGCGGGAATAGCGACGAACATGTTTGCGATACAGGATGGAACGATTAACATGATCCTGCAAAGGCTGGGCTTCGAACCGATTCCGTTCATGAGTAATAACGGATGGTGGATCTTTACATATATCGTATGTAATGTCTGGAAAGAGATCGGCTGGGGAACGATCATATATCTTGCGGCGCTTACCGGGGTTGACGAAACCTTATATGAAGCGGCCTACCTGGATGGAGCGTCCAAATTTCAGCGTCTGATCTATATAACGTTGCCCAGCATTAAATCCGTTATTGTGACCATGCTGATTCTTTCGCTGTCCAAGATGATGTCGATCGGACTGGATGCTCCTCTGCTTCTCGGAAACAACAAGGTAATGGGAGTGTCGGAGGTGATCAGCACCTATACCTACAGAATCGGTATTGAAAAAGCGATGTACAGTGAATCGACAGCGATCGGATTGTTTCAGTCTGTTGTAAATATTATTATTCTGCTGGCTGCCGACCGTTTTGCGAAAGCAATAGGTGAGGAAGGAATTATCTAGGAGGAGGATATGATGTCTGCGAAAAAAACAGCAAAGAAAAAATTAACGGTGGGTATTGCGCTGAATTATATTCTGATCACTCTTCTGACGTTTGTGTGTCTGTATCCTTTCCTGAATGTGGTCGCCTATTCCTTCAGCGGCTATAATGCGGTGCTGTCCAAAGAGGTGACCTTTTACCCGATTGATTTTACTCTGGAAGCATATAAACAGATTCTGGGAAGAACGACGATATGGACCGCAATGAGAACGACGGTGATGGTTACCCTTTTAGGAACGGCTTTAAGCCTGGTGCTCACGACCTTTGCCGCTTACGCGCTGTCCATTCGTGACCTGCCGGGAAGAAAGGTGCTGACGGGGCTGATACTGTTTACCATGTATTTTGGAGGAGGAATGATTCCGACATTTCTGGTGGTAAAGGGCGTTGGTCTGTATGATACATTAGGGGCTTTATTTATTCCGCAGTCAGTCAGTGTATTCAACTTCATCGTGATGAGAACCTTTTTCAGAGAACTGCCGGAAAGTCTTCAGGATGCGGCCAGGATAGATGGCGCCTCCTATATGCAGGTTCTTGTAAAGATCATCCTTCCGCTGTCTCTGCCGATTCTTGCGACCATAGGACTGTTTTATGCGGTTGGGTATTGGAATTCTTATTTTGAGGCTTTGATCTACATTCAGGACGTTGATAAGTACACCCTGCAGCTCAGACTGAGATCGTTATTGTTCGGAAGTGAACTTACCAGCAATACGTCGGATAATGTTGCGGGTACCATGGTACTGACACAGTCTCTGAAAATGGCTATTGTAGCGGTTTCGACGGTCCCGATCCTGATCGTTTATCCATGGCTTCAGAAATACTTTGTTAAGGGCGTTATGCTTGGTTCTGTAAAAGGGTAAATCTGACCGAAAAGGTCATAAAAAAGATTTGCAAAAATAGAAAGGGGAAAACTTATGAAAAAGAAAAAAGTGTTTTCAGGCTTACTTGCTTTCGCACTGACGGCGTCGTTGCTTGCCGGGTGCTCGGGCTCATCGTCAACAACGGAGGGCAGCTCTTCGGCAGATTCCGGAAAGAGCGAATCCGTGGCTGCCGGAGAAGAGGGTGATGCCCAGGCATCCTCCAGCGGATACCAGACCACGTTTGGATCCAAGCAGTTTGACGATGTGACGATCCAGGTTGAACTGTTCGACCGGGAAAATGCGCCGGAGGGTTCCACTATTACGGACAATAAATGGACGAAGTATATCCAGGATGAAATGAAGAAGATCGGCATTAACGTTGAATTCGTCGCCGTTCCCAGAGGAGACGAGGTTGACAAGCTGACCAGTATGATGGCGGGCGGAATTGCCCCGGATATTGTGCTGACTTATACCTACTCCATAGCGAAGGACTATTATGACCAAGGAGGCGTATGGGATCTGTCGGAGTTTGTTGATGGCGAAGGACAGGCGGAAAACCTGAAGAAGTATCTTGGGGAAGATGTTATTGATATGGGAAGGACCAACGGAGAGGAGCTGTATGGTATTGTTGCAAGGCGTGCGACGACCTCCCGCAGCAACTACTATGTCAGAAAAGACTGGCTGGATGCTCTTGGTCTGGAGGTACCGACCACAGTGGACGAGATGTACGATATGGTCGATCAGATGGTGAACAATAATCCGGAAGGAAGGACGGATGTGATCGGCACTACCATTTGGGATGACGGTTATTTTATGGCGGCATTTTCAAAGCTTGCATCTGATCCGGTTCAGTCCCTGATTTCCTGTAAGCTCACAAGAGATTATGTGGATGAAGGAATGAAGGAGTTTTACCGTTTCAGGAATAAGCTTTATAACAACGGCCTGGTTCATCCTGAATATTATGCTCTGCCGACGGATGATTATATCAGCTACATTGTAAACGGCAGCATGGCAACGTTCGAGGATCACGTGAACTCCAATATTGATTCCAGAAACAGCTATGCGCTGCAGACTCTGAGACAGAACTATCCGGAGGCTGATCTTGTGGCAATTCCGCCCCTTGAGAATATTTGGGATGGCGAGCAGTATTCTACAACGTATTCTGCCGGCGGTCTGATCGCATTCTGCCCTAAAACAGCGGATGCAGAAACCGTAGAAGCATGTGTTACCTACCTTGACTGGCTGTGCACAAAGGAAGGCGGATTTACCATCTCCCAGGGATTTGAAGGGGAACATTTTGAATATGACGAAGACGGCGTTCCTGTAGTCATCGATGCGGATTACAATACGACCGATAAAAACTGGATCAGCGCAGATTTGTTCCTTACGGGTAACGGAGGTTATTTTGAAACGGTAGACGACTTCATCAAGGCGACTGCGAAGCAGTACCCTGGGTATGAAGATCACTTCATCGCGGATCAGGAATATGCCTTAACGGGAGGTCTGATTGAGGATATTGACGATTCCCTTTATACGTCTCCTTCTCAGGCTGAACTTGCCGCAGATATCAATCTTGTCAGAGACGAATGGCTTGTTAAAGTCATCACTTGTCCGGAAAGTGACTTCGACGCCAACTGGGATTCCTATATGACGGCGCTGAAAGATGCAGGCGTTGAGACTGTACATGAAGAGCGTGTCGCATACTTTGAAGGAAAATAAGCAGGCGCTGACTCTGTTCTGAACTTTTATGACAGACGGCTCCAAATGATTGAAGCGAAAAATAAAAACAGATGATGGTGCGCCCGGTTTGTTTCCGGGCGCATTGTCTAACATGCGTTTGAAAAGGTGGGATTTATATGGAAACAAATTATTTTGAAGAGATCAGAAAAGGGAAGAAAAAATCGACAGCCTATCTGGAGCATATTGTAAAGGGTGAGAAATCAAACCGGTATTTAAATTATGATCTGCAGAATAATTTTCAGACGGTTTATTTTGAACTGGCAAGGCTGGAGCTGTTTGCCAGAGGGATCGAGACGGGGCCGGTGCATCGCCGGTATATCCGGCAGTCCCTGGACAGGGTGAACGAAAGGCTGGACTGCGGTGACTTTGTAATACCGGCTTTTCTGACCATCCTGTATCGTTACCGGGATTCGGCTCTTTTGACAGAGGATCTGATAAAAGAGCTGGAAGAGGCTGTTCTTAACTTTAAATACTGGATTGACGAACCCGGAGTGGACGTTCATCTTCCGTGTTATTTTACAGAAAACCACCAGGTTTTATTCCATTCCATTGAGTATCTTGCGGGTCAGCTTTATCCGGACAGAATCTTTACAAACAATGGAAAGGATGGAGCGTGGCACAGAAATCATGGGCGGACTTATTTAAAAAGATGGCTTACGTGGAGGAAACGTTTCGGCTTCTCAGAATGGCTTTCAAACGGATATTATGCGGAAGACATGCTCGGGCTTCTGATTCTGTCCGGGCTTTCTGAAGAAAAGGAAATACGCAGCCAGGCAAAGGGGCTGATGGAGCTTCTGTTTTTTGATATTGCCGTACATTCCTTTAAAGGAAATTTCTGCCCTACAAACGGACGGATGTATAATGCTCCTACTATGAATCCTGAATTTTCTGCGTCTAACGCGATGGCGGCAGAACAGTGGGGAAGAGGATATGTGGACGGGGGGCTTGAGCCTGCCGCGATCCTGCTGGCGGTTTATGATTATCAGTGCAGTGATGTCACCTGTGAAATTGCGGTAAATCCGCCGGAGGAATCGGAAAACAGGCAGAGAATGAGTCTGAATGTGGAGGATTCACAGAGGTATGGGATCAATCCGGCAGATTTTGATAACATCATGCTGTACTGGAGTCTGCATACTTTTTATCATCGGGCAGTTATAAAAAATTCCAGAAAATTCTGTCCGGAGTGGTATAATATAGATGCGGCGGTTACGGCTAATCTGGAGAAGTTTCAGATGTGCGATGCGGCAGGGGTTTATACGGATCCCGATCCCAACGCCTCGGCATTGACTCAGGTGGAGATTTATACCTATAAGACCGGAGATTATATGTTAAGCTGTGCTCAGAATTACAGAAAAGGAAGGGGAAATTTCCAGCAGCATATCTGGCAGGCTTCTTTAGGCGGACGGGCCATTGTATTTGCGACTCATCCCGGCTCCGGAGAATATAAGGGAAGGCCGAACTATTTTGTGGGAAACGGCTGCATGCCCAAAACGACCGCATACAAAAATGTTTTGATTTCCATTCACCGTATTCCGGCGGACAGCGCGCACGGACTTTGCACGCATGCCTACTTCCCGCAGCGGGAATTTGATGAAGTAGTCATGAGAAACGGCTGGATCATGGGCAGGAAGGAGGAGGGATATGTGGCGCTCTATTCCCTGAAGAAGGGCTGGTGGAACGACAAGGATCCTGAATTATTCCGTTCGATTTATAAAAATAACTGGGAGGCAGAGTACGAGCGGGCGCTCCCGTATGATTACTGGGTTCCGGGGCATGCAAACGTATGGATCTGTGAAATGGGAAATCAGAAAACCTATGGAAGCTTTGAAAGCTTCATGGAAGCCGTATCATCTGCGCATATTGAAGGAGACACGTTTGGGATCAGCTACACATCCCCCTCTCTGGGAATTGTTACGTCCGGATGGGATAAGCCTTTTACTGTGGACGGGCGTGAGATTAAAGTGGATCAGTATAAGAGATATGACAATCCATACTGTCAGGCGGAGTTTGATACAGACAAATATGTGATTTCGTATCATGGAAAAGAGATGACGGTGGATTTTAAGGACAAGGAGATTATTTAGCTTATGAGGAAACTTCCTTATTTTGATCCGGAATGGAGTATTGCAAAGGATGCCGGATCACTAGAAGATCAGCTGTCGGTAATTGCGGAAAGGTATGTGGGGGCGAATCCTCCCACAACCTTCCGGATCCGTGCAGTCAGCACGGAACAGTTTATGCAGTCCGCTGACGGGAGCTGGGAGCTGGATCTTGTTCCCAGGCTGAAGGGGGGTACAGACGGATATTCCATAGTCGGCGGAGCCCTGATGAGCGGTCTGGATAAGCTGGTAACGATAGGAATCTCCTGTTTCTCTCCGGCAGAGCTTTATCTGAACGACGGCCTGATCTTCCGGTCTTCCTTTACGGATGAGGTCAATCTTAATCCGTGGCATTTTGTGGATGTCCAGCTGAAACAGGGAAGAAATACGATTGCTGTGATCTGCAGAAGGACAGCCGCCGGCTTTGGCTGCAGGCTTTCTCTGCCGCAGACGACGGTGCTGTCTCCGCTGAAGGAAAGAGAAGGGCAGGCCGGGTGGATCTGGTCGGATCTGTTGGAGGAAAAGCCCCTGTGGAGAAACGGCGCATCGGGAGGATTATACTGGGATTCTGAAGAAACAGGACGGATTCACTGGAATCCGGATACGGATAACAAAACAGGTGAAGCGGCGCTTCCTGCGTCCGCTCCGCAGCAGAGGCTTTTTCCTGAGGGAGGAGGGTACAGCCTTGCCTGGTGCAGGCTGAAGGCTGAAGGAAAGACGGAAGATACCCCTTCCCTGATCATAGAAAGCAGCGGATATAACAGGATATATCTGGGACGGGAGCTGCTGCTCGCCTGTGAGAAAGGAACCTTTGAGATTTCTGTCCCGTCATGCGCTGACTCGGATCTGCGGGTGATAAGCAGATGCATCGGAGATGATTTTGGAGCCCTCGTTCATGCAAAGGGCTGCGAGCTGCTTCCGCCGGGAAAGATGAACGGAACGGATGAAAGCTGGGTGTATGCGGGATGCTTTGAGTCAGAGGAGGAAGCGGAACGGGACGGATCGTTGAATCTGCTGGCTATGCCCTGCGGAAAACGGTGGCTGCTGGATAAAAAAAATACCTGCCTTCGTACCTTTTTTGAGGGCTCCTATGGAGACAAATACTGGGTCAGTCAGGGCGGAAGCGCATTTGGAAGATGGGATTATCCGCTTGGAGTTACGCTTCTTGGTCTGCTGAAAACAGCGGATGCTCTGGGAAAAGAGGAGATCAGGCGTTATGCGGAGCGGCATATAAAAATGTGTGTATCCATGTATGAATCTGCGGTCTGTGATAAAGCGCTGTACGGAGCGCCTGCTTTCGATCAGAATCTGGTACGGCTGGAGTGCCTGGATGACTGCGGTTCCATGGGAGCTGCCATGCTGGAAAGCCATAAGCTGAGCCCGGATGAGAAATATCTGGAAACTGCAGGCCGGATCCGGGAGTTTATTGTTCACAGACTTTCGAAGCTTGCGGACGGAACCTTTTATCGGCCGGCTTCCGGTTCGCACGGTACGGCGACGATCTGGGCGGACGATTTATATATGAGCACGCCGTTTTTGAGATGTCTTTATGATATAACCGGGGACAGAGAGGCGCTTGAGCTGGCCGCCGGACAGTTTCTGAAGTTTGCCTCATACTTATTTATGCCGGAGTACGGTGTATTTTCCCATGTGTATGATCTGACCAGGCAATGCGCAACAGGAATTGCCTGGGGGCGGGGAAATGGCTGGGTTTTGTTTTCCCTGGCCTATTTTCTGGATGGCCTGACAGAGAAGCCGGAAAATTATGACGATCTCATGAGACTGTTCCTGACGCTCAGCAATTCTTATCGAAAGCTGCAGGGAGAAAAGGGCCTGTGGCATCAGGTGCTTACAGATCCTTCGTCCTATGAGGAGGCTTCCTGCACGGCCATGTTTACCTTTGCATTCTGCAAAGGCATTCAAAACGGATGGTATGGAGAAGAGGCCTCCCTCTACAGAGAAGCCGCGGAAAGAGGATTTCGGGGATTAACGCAATACTGCATCGACAGAAACGGATCGGTTCATGGCGTATGTAAGGGATCGGGGTTTTCCTTTACAAAAGAATATTACCGGGATGAATTATTTTGGGTAACCAATGATAATCATGGAACAGGAATTGTTCTGCTTGCGGGCACTGAGCTGCTGCGCCTGAACCATGCCAGACAAGAGAAAAGCGAATAGGAGAAGCAGACGATGATGATGTATACAGACAGCTCCAGAGGGCTGAATTTTGCAAAGGATCCGGCAGTAGTCCGTTTCCATGATGAGTATTTTATGTATTATACACTTTCTCCGGGAAAAATCGAACCTGCAGTATGGGGAATCGGAATCGCCAGGAGCAGAGATATGGAGAATTGGGAAAAGGCAGGAGAGATAGAGCCGGAGGGAGAGCTGGAATCCCTGGGAATCTGTGCGCCGGGAGCTATGGTTTATGAGGGGAAGGTGCATCTTTTCTACCAGACGTATGGACGTTTTGAGAGGGATGCGATCTGTCACGCCTGGTCAGAGGACGGGATTCATTTTGTCAGAAACGAAACCAATCCGATCCTGCGGGCAGAGGGAGACTGGAACAACGGAAGAGCGATTGATGCGGATGTCTGCATTTTCCATGGAGAATTATTCCTGTATTTTGCGACAAGAGATCCGGAGGGGAAGATACAGATACAGGGCGTGAGCAAATGCCCTCTGGACGGAAGATTTGAACGGGACAGCTGGGAGCAGTGCTGCGAGGATTCCATCCTGAGGCCGGAGCTTCCCTGGGAGCAGGAGTGTATCGAAGCGGCGGCAACCCTGTGCAGGTATGATAAGGTATATTTATTTTACGCAGGCGCCTATAATAACTGCCCGCAGCAGATAGGTGTGGCAGTCAGTGAGGACGGGGTTCATTTCACGAGACTGTATGATGAGCCTCTCCTGAAAAACGGCGATCCCGGGAGCTGGAATTCCTCTGAGTCCGGGCATCCGTATGTGTTTGAGGATGAAGATGGACGCGTGTATCTGTTTTATCAGGGGAATAATGACAATGGGAAATCCTGGTATCTTTCTAAGGTAGAAATCGGGTTTGAAAATGAGATGCCCTATGTGAAAAAAGAAGAGGAATAAAGAGACAGGCAAAACAGTTTTGGTATGGAAGTAAAGATTGTGGCAAATTGTTTTGGCAGGAGGGAAACATGGAAAAAAGGGACGGGATGAATTATGCGCCGAAGGGAAAACCCTCTCCGGTGGTGAAGCCGGGGGAATTTCAGATCGCAGCGGTGGCGCTGGATCACGGGCACATTTACGGGATGTGCAACGGCCTGACGGAGGCGGGAGCCGTTGTGAAGTGGGTTTACGATCCGGATCCGGCGAAGGTGGAAGCATTTCAGAAAAGCTTTCCCACGGCAAGAGCGGCCTCCAGCGAGGAGGAGGTGCTGGCGGATCCGGAGGTGAAGCTGGTGTGCTCCGCCGCCGTGACCAGCCTGCGGTGCGCGCTGGGGCTTCGGGTGATGGCTGCGGGGAAGGACTATTTTACGGACAAGGCCCCGCTCACCACGCTGGAGCAGCTCGCCGCCGCCAGGGAAATGGTGAAAAAGACGGGAAGGAAGTACATGGTCTATTACAGCGAGCGCATCCATGTGGAGGCGGCGGTGTTTGCGGGAGAGCTGATCGCGCAGGGAGCCATCGGCAGGCCGATCCATGTGGACGGCTTTGGCCCGCACCGGGTCGGGGATCCTGCCGGGCGGCCCGCCTGGTTCTTTGAAAAGGAAAAATACGGCGGGATCCTGTGCGATATCGGAAGCCATCAGATCGAACAGTTCCTGTATTACTGCGGCGTGAAGGACGCGCAGGTGAAGTACAGCCAGGTAGGAAATTACGGTCACCCGGACTATCCGGAGCTGGAGGATTTCGGGGACGCGGTTCTCGTTGGGGATAACGGGGCCACCCAGCATTTCCGGGTGGACTGGTTTACGCCGGACGGACTTTCCACCTGGGGAGATGGACGAACCTTCATCCTCGGCACGGACGGCTATATCGAGCTGCGCAAGTATGTGAACGTGGGGACGGGCGACGGCACGGCGGATCACGTTTTTCTGGTGAATCAGGACGGGGAGCAGCATTTTGAGGTATCCGGAAAGGTGGGCTATCCCTTCTTCGGCCAGCTGATCCTGGACTGCATCAACAGGACGGAGAACGCGATGACGCAGGAGCACGCCTTCAAGGCCGCCGAGCTGTGCGTCAGGGCGGAGCTTCAGGCGGTAAATCTGACGGCGGGGAATTGAGAGGGAATGCGGACTGTGTGCGGCCGTCCGGCCGCAGGAAAAGGGGGAATTATGATACGGGCAGCGGTGGTAGGGTGCGGCAACATTGCCCACTCGCATATAGAAGGGCTTCTGACCTTCCCGGACAGGTGCAGGATCGTGGCACTGTGCGATATTTACCCGGAGAAGGCGGAAAGGATGAAACAGAAATACGGGCTGGACTGCGAGATCTTTGACGATCATGAGAAAATGCTCTCGTCCGGCCTTGCGATCGATCTGTTGCATGTGTGCACGCCGCCTTATGTGCATGCGCAGATCGCCATCCATTCCATGGACGCAGGTGTCAACACGGTTGTGGAAAAGCCGATGGCAACGTGTCTGGAGGAATGCGACGCCATGCTGGAGGCGGAGAAACGAAATCAGGTGACGATGGCGTGCATCGCCCAGAACCGGTTTCGCAATTCCATTTACAAGCTGAAAAAAACGGCGGACAGCGGCCTTGCGGGAAAAATCTGTTTTGCGCAGATTGATTCCGCCTGGTGGAGAGCGCACTGCTACTATGACCTGTGGTGGCGCGGAACCTGGGAAAAGGAGGGCGGCGGCCCGACCCTGAATCACGCGGTGCATCATATCGATATGCTCAACTGGCTGAAGGGGGAGCTGCCTCAGGTGGTGACGGCTCTGCTTTCCAATGTGATGCACGATAACTCGGAGGTGGAGGATCTTTCCGTAGCCTGTATGCAGTACGCGGACGGAAGCCTGGCGCAGGTTACAAGCTCCGTCGTCCATCACGGGGAGGAGCAGGGCGTCGTCCTGCAGTGCGCGGATGCGAAGCTTTCAGCGCCGTGGGGCGTGAAGGCGGAAACCGGGCAGGCGAACGGTTTTCCGAAGCCGGAGGGAAATCAGGAGCTGATCAGCCGGATCAACGCGTTTTACGAAGCCATGCCCGACCTGAAATACGAGGGGCATACGGGTGAGATCGACGATGTGCTGCGCGCCCTGGAGGAGGGCGGCCGCCCCATGATCACAGGAGAGGACGGGAGGAAGACGGTGGAGCTGATCAGCGCCATCTACAAGGCGGGCTGCACCGGAAGCATCGTAAGGCTGCCGATTGGGAAGGACGACGATTACTACACCTTCCAGGGGATCCTGAAGCATGCGGTTCATTTTTATGAGAAAAAGACCTCGGTGGAAAATTTCGCGGACGAGGCGTTCACCCTGGGGAATTATTGATAAGACTGCATAAGGGAGAAGAATATGATCAAGTGTTACAGTTTTAAGCCTTTTATCAATTCTGAGCTGTAAAGCTGCATCAAACTGAGATTTTTTCTGAAAGGGGCCGTCCGGAATGAGGATCGGACGACCCTCTGGTTTGATGTTGTCTTTTACAGCTTTTTATATGCGCGCCAGGGCGCGCACTTTTTATGCGGCTATAGAACAGACAAAATCAGACCAGGAGGAAAAATTGATGTTTAAGGGTTTATTCTTTTTTATAAAACAGGGCTGGAAGTATGATAAACGCTATATTTTATGGAGGGTGCTCTACCAGTTTGTCAATTCCATGATACCGGTGGCCGCGGCGCTGGCTCCCAAATATATCATCGACGAGCTGATGGGAGAGGCGAGGCCGGAAAGGCTTGTGCTCTATGTGGGCATTCTGGCGGGCTATACGTTTGCGGCGGGGGCCCTTTCCGTATTTTTCAGCATGGACGGCTTTACCAGGCGCTGCCGGGTAGCGGCGGAATTTGACAGCGAAAGGCACCGCAGGCTTGCGAGGGCCGATCTTGAGCGGCTGGAGGATCCGGATTTTCTGGATATGCAGGAAAAGGCGAAGAAATTTCTGTATTCTGACTGGCACGGCTTCGGCTATCTGCTGGACAGCGCGCTGAACATCGTGGGGCAGGTCTTTACGCTCCTCGGAGTTGCCGCGATCATCGCCACACTGGATATCCGGGTGGTTCTGATCTTTGTGGCGCTGACCGGAGTCGGGACATTTTTTGAGGGACGCGCGAAGGAGAAAGCGGCGCAGCTTACGGAGCAGGTCAGCGCGGATCAGAGGGGATGGATGTATTATTCCGGGCTGTTTGACAATGCGGCCTATGCGAAGGAGATCCGGCTGAACGCCATAGGAGACTGGCTTCTGAAACGGGAGCGGAAATATTTTACCCGTGTGATCCAAAATCTGAAGCAGCAGAACGACGGCTTTATCAGATCCGGACTCATCGGCTCCGCCTGCACTCTCCTGCAGCAGTGCGCGGCCTATGCCTGGCTCATCGTGCGGACGGGACAGGGCGCGATCTCCGTCGGCTCCTTCACCATGTATGTGAGCGCGGTGACCACCTTCGCCTCCGCCCTTCGCACCGTTCTGGATAACCTGACGGAGATCCGGGTCTACGACCGGTTTTATGACAGGCTGGACGAGTATCTGTCCGTGCCCGCCAGGCTCCGCGGAGACGGCGGGGATGGAGACGGGGACGGGCAAAACGACAGACGTGCCTGTGGAAGCAGCCGAAAGGGCGGGAGAGCTTGCGGAAGCAGCCAGCAAAGCGGGAGGGCCGACAGCCAAGGCGGCAGTCTTGGGAAGGAAAGGAAAAAGCAAAGGGCCGTCCTGCAGGGAGAGCATGTGATCGAATTTCAGAATGTGAGCTTTCGCTATGCGGGCAGCAGCACGTGGGCGCTGAGAAATGTGAGCCTGACTCTGAAACCCGGGATGAAGCTCGCCGTTGTGGGAGAAAACGGAGCGGGAAAAACCACCTTTGTGAAGCTCCTGACCAGACTGTACGATCCGACGGAGGGCGAGATCCTGATGGATGGCGTGCCGGTCCGGGAATACGATTACGACAGCTATATGGAGGTATTTTCAGCGGTTTTCCAGGATTACCGGCTCTTTTCCTTTTCGCTTGAGGAAAACGTGGCGCTCGCACGGCCCGAAGATGCGGGGCGGGTGGAGAACGCTCTGCGGCGCGTGGGCTTCGGGGAGAAGCTGGACAGCCTTCCGAAGGGAATCCATACGGAGGTATATAAAAATTTTGACGAAACCGGCTTCGAGCCATCCGGCGGAGAAGGACAACGGATCGCGCTGGCGCGGGCTCTGTATAAGGACGCACCCGTTGTGGTGCTTGACGAACCGACGGCGGCTCTTGACCCGCGGGCGGAATTCGAGCTGTACCGTCATTTCGACGAGCTGACGGAGGGAAAGACCGCCGTCTATATTTCCCACCGCCTTTCCAGCACCCGGTTCTGCGATGAGATCGCGGTGTTTGCGGGCGGACGGATCGTGGAGCGGGGAACGCATGAGGAGCTGATGCGGCGGCAGGGACGGTATGCGGAGCTGTTTGAGATGCAGGCGCAGTTTTATGTATGAGGGGAACGGTGTTGTAACTGTTCATGGGTATCCGTGAACAGTTACACTATGAAATTGAGCTGCGGTATAAGTTGAAATCAAAAGGGAAGATTTATATAATATAGGTATCAATCGGCAGCGGGAGGACAACAGGATGCATCAGCTCAGCATACATAAACTTGGCCCCATACAGCACTGTGAACTGTCCGTTAAGAAGTATACGATACTGACAGGCTATCAGGCATCCGGTAAAAGTACAATAGCGAAAGTCATTTACTTTTTCAGAACTCTGAAAGAGGATATCAGTCAGCTCATTCTCCGGCGCAGCTTTGTTCCGACGGGAGGCGGCAGGCGCAGGCTTACAGGAGATTTTGAAAGTGTGGTGAGGACTAAGTTTCTCAGTACGTTCGGCTCGTCGTACAGCATGGAGCATGAGATGGAAGTGGCATATCAGTATGCGCCGGGAGTAAAAATTTCTGTACGTCTGGTGGAAAATCAGAATTATTTATCTCCCAATTATGTGTGGGTAGATTATTCGCAGCCGATACGGGAGTTTTTGAATCAGTATGAGACGCTGCTGCCCCTGGAGCACGAACGGCTAAAACAGGAGTTGGAAGATTTATTTGAGGATAACCTGGAAACGGTATATATTCCTGCAGGACGAAGTGTTCTGACGTTATTGGGCAGTCAGTTTAATTACTTTTATTCTACAATGGATGATGCGCAGAAGCGGCTGCTGGATTCGTGCACTAGGGATTATCTGGAACGTGTCATGAAGCTGCGCCCGCAGTTTGCCAACGGACTGGAAGGACTTGTGGAGGGAGAGACGATCGCAGCCCCGCAGCGTGCGCTGTATCAGGAGGCTCTTGACCTGATCGGGAAAATCCTGAAAGGCAGATATACCTTTTCCGGTGAAGAAGAACGGATCTGGGTTGGGGCAGGACGATATGTTAAAATTAATTTTGCTTCCTCGGGACAGCAGGAATGTGTATGGATCCTGAATCTGCTGTATTATTATCTTGCACTGCATAAGCCGGTCTATTTTATCATTGAGGAGCCGGAGTCCAACCTGTTTCCCGAGTCGCAGAAGTTAATCGTTGAATTCATCTCACTGGTGGCCGGCACCGGAAATGCCGTACTGCTTACAACCCACAGCCCGTATGTTCTCGGCGCTGTGAATAATCTGCTTTATGCCGGATTGGTAGGACGGCTTTCCCGAGAAAAGACGGCAGAGATTGTTTCAGCCGGAAAATGGATAGATGCCGGTCTTTGCGAGGCGCGGTTCGTGGAAAACGGCGGAGCAAAGGACTGCATGGACAGGGAATTGATGCAGATCGATAATTCTCTGCTGGATCAAATTTCGCACAGTATCAATCAGGAGTATGATGTGCTGTTTGAAATGGAACAGTCTGCCAGGGCGGATCAGGGAAACGAGGAGGAGCAGCCGGATGCCGTTGAAGGGATATGAGTCCTTATGCAAGGAACATCAGGAAAGGATCGTCTGCCGAGACAGAGGAGAAAACCGGATATACCGGGCATGGAATTCTGACAAATGCCGGGTTACGCAGTATCAGATTGACGGCTGTGTGATCCAGGATACCGGTGCACGTTGTGATTTCCTGTTGATGAATGAAGATAAAAGAAATGCCTATCTGATCGAATTGAAGGGATCCGACATAGAGCATGGCATTGATCAGCTGGAAGCAACGGCAAAAAGGCTGCGAGAGGAGCTGAGTCCTTACGCGCTCAAGTATAGACTGGTGCACTCCAGGGCCAAAACCCATGCGATCAACGGTACGAAATTCAAAAAATTCTGCAGGGAGCATTGCGGGAACGGAGAGTTTATACATAAGGAATCGATTCTGGAAGAACGGATTTAGGATGTAAACAGGAATCATAAAGCGGCCTGTGGCGAGGTGCAGATAAAATTTCTGCGCAGCCGCAGGTTGTTTTTATTTAAAACAGATATGTCTGTCAGTTATCTTTTGGGAAGCAATATTTTATTATTGACAATACTGTATGATACACATTATAATAAACTCAGGAGGTAACATACCGTGGGAGAAGAAAAGGATCTGCTGGAAAATCTCAGACAGGAGCTGCGGCGGGGAACGCTGATCCTGAGCGTGCTCAGTCAGATGAAGGAGCCGAAGTACGGCTATGCGCTGGTGCAGAGCCTGGAGGAAAAGGGCGTTGAGATCGAGGCGAACACGCTGTATCCGCTTCTGCGCAGGCTGGAGAAGCAGGGGCTTTTGAAGAGCGAATGGGATACGCAGGAGGCGAAGCCGAGAAAATATTATCGCAGGACGGTTCTGGGAGATTTTATGTTTGAGGAAATGAAGAAGTGCTGGTCTGCTGTTTCGGAAACAATGAGCGGACTTCTGGAGGAGGAATGAGTATATGACGGACGAAGAAAGAGATCTGATGCGGCGTTATATTTATCAGGTGGTCAGGCGGCTTCCCAGGGAGCAGAGAGAGGAAACGGCGATGGAGCTGGAGGAGCTGATCACAGACATGGCTGCGCAGAAGGGGATGGAGGCGGCTCTGGAGGAGCTGGGAGATCCGGCCGTTTTTGCGGGAAAGTACCGGGAGGAGCCGGGCTGGGTGATCGGGCCGGAATATTATGAGGATTATTTCTGGCTTTTAAAGATCGTGCTGGGCGCCGTTGCGATTTCCGCCGTGGTTTCCGGACTGGTGCAGGGCCTGATGCAGAAGGACGGGACACGGATTCTGGCGGAGCTGCTTTCCACAGGGCTGACGGGAGGAATCGGCGCGGTGGGAGCGGTGACGATCCTGTTCATGATCCTGGAAAGACGGAAGATCCGGATAGATTTTCAGAGAGAATTCAGGGCAGAAGGAGAGAAAAGCGGACAGCGGAAGGCATGGCTTCCGATGCTGCTTCCGCCTGTGCCGGATTCCAAAGCGGTGATCAAACGGTCGGACTGCGCGGTGAACCTGATCTTTGAGACGCTGTTAGCGGGGCTGATGATTTTCGCCCCGTGGCTGTTCGGGATATATGTGTTCGAGGACGGAAGCCTTGTGCGGACGATTCCCATCCTGAATCTGGAGGCCTGGGACAGGATTCTTCCTGTTCTGCTGATTTCTCTGGCGGCGGGCTTTGCGGATGATGTGACACGCCTGATCTGCGGCCGCTACTGCCGTACCGTTCTGACCGCCTGTCTGATCGGCGCGGCGGTTCAGGCGGTATTCGCCTGGATCCTGCTGAAGACGCTTCCCTTTTTCAATCAGGAGTTCGTGCTGGAAACGAAGTGGGATCTGCTGGCCCTGTATGGGACGGAATTGCTGGAAAATCTGATCCTGCTGCTGATCTGGATCTGTATCCTGATCGAAGCGGGAGTGACCGTGTATAAAACGGTCAGATACGCGGAGAGGAAGAACGGAGTCCTTCTATAAGCCTTTCCTCCGCCCTCTTCCGAAATTCCCTCGGCGGCATGCCGTAGGCCGCCTTGAAAATCCTGGTCAGATGCTGTGTGGAGGAAAAACCGCAGCGGACGGCGATCTCGTTCAGAGACAGCTCGCTGCCAAGCAGCAGCTGATGCACCTTTGCCAGGCGGACGTTGTACAGGTATTCCAGAAAGGTGGCCCCGGTGGCGCTGTGGAATATGCGGCAGAAATGATAGCGGCTCATATGTACTCTCTGCGCCGCCTGCTCCAGGGTGACGGACTCGCTGTAATGGCGGTTGATGAAGCGGATGGCGGAGACAATCTCATCCGGAATGTGCTCTGCGGATAGTCCCTCCGCTATTTCCTTCCGGGAAAGCAGCTCCGAGATGTAGGAAAGCATCTGAAGGACGGAGGAGCAGAGCAGCTTTTCAGAAAGAAAGCCCTTTCTGTGGCTGTACCGGTCGGCTCTGCGGAAATGTTCCAGCGCCTCGGCGGCCTGCTTTTCATCCAGGTGCAGCACGCAGGAATCCAGACTTGCAAACAGGGAGGCTGACTCCGCCTCTGTGAGAATGGGAGACAGGCAGGAGACAGGGACATTCATCAAATAGCGTTCATAATAGGAAGATTCAAAGCTTTTCGTATAATGCAGCTCAAAGGGCTTCAGGAAATACAGATCGCCGGGACGGAGCGTATAGCGCAGGTCATTCAGGAGAAGCGTGCGCTCCCCCGCCGTCTGGAGATAGATTTCATAGGAATCATGGTAATGCTGCATTCTCATGTCGTTTTTTTGCGGATTTCGGACATATTCTACGCCGAATCCGGTATAAGGAGCGTATTCTGTATATTCCGCAGGCTTCATTTTTCCCTCCATTCCGAAGTGCCTTAGCGCTGAGGAACGCGCATAGAAATCGCGTATGCGATTTCTATGGTTACAGCCGTTTTTTTCATCTGCCGTGAGTATAGCAGAGCGGAGAAAAAAGAGCAATATTTAATCGTTTTCCGGAGAAAACAGCATGAAAATGACTGTAAAAGAAATATGTTGCATGTTACGATGAACAAAATCCTGAGAAACTGTTTGGCCGGAAACACCGAAAATTTGGGAGGGACCGGCGGGGAAAGGAGAATGCGCGATGAGATATGTGGAAAACAGGGCGGAGGATGTGAGGATCGCCTATATCGGCGGCGGCTCAAGGGGATGGGCCTGGGGGCTGATGAGCGATCTTGCGGCGGTGGACGATATGAACGGCACCGTGGCGCTGTACGACATTGACAGAGAGGCGGCGGAGAAAAACGCGGTGATCGGAAACCGGATGAAAGAGCTTCCGGACTGCCGCAGCGCGTGGGATTACCAGGCGGCGGACAGTCTGGGAGAGGCGCTGACGGGAGCGGATTTTGTGGTCATTTCCATTCTTCCGGGTACCTTTGACGAGATGGAAAGCGACGTGCATGCGCCGGAAAAGTACGGCATTTATCAGTCCGTGGGAGATACCGCAGGGCCGGGAGGGCTTGTGCGGGCACTCCGTACCATCCCCATGTTTGAGGAGATCGCGGCGGCGATCCGGGATTTCTGCCCGGATGCCTGGGTGATCAATTATACCAATCCCATGACGGTCTGCGTGCGGACCCTGTACCGGGTTTTCCCGAAGATCAAAGCCTTTGGCTGCTGCCATGAGGTGTTTGGAACCCAGAAGCTGCTTTCGCTTGTATTAAAGGACATGCTGGGGATCGAGGGCGCGGGACGCGAGGAGACCCGCGTGAACGTGGTCGGCGTGAATCATTTCACCTGGCTCACCGAGGCGAAATACAGGGATGTGGATCTTTTCCCTCTGTATCGGAAATTCTGTGAAAAATATGCGGCGGAGGGCTTTTCCGAGAAGGCGGACGATAACTGGATGAACAATTCCTTCGCAAGCCGCGAGCGTGTGAAAATGGATCTGTTCCTGCGCTTCGGCGCCATCGCTGCGGCGGGAGACCGGCATCTTGCGGAATTCTGTCCGGGAAGCTGGTATCTGAAGGATCCGCAGACCGTGAAGGACTGGTGCTTCGGCCTGACCACCGTGGACTGGAGAAAAGAGGATCTGAAAAACAGGTTGGCCAGGAGCGAGCGGCTGTACAGCGGCGAGGAAGCGCCGGTCATCAACCAGACCGGCGAGGAGGGCGTGCAGCAGATGAGAGCCATCCTTGGCCTGCGTGATCTGGTGACGAACGTGAACATTCCCAATCAGGGTCAGATTCCCAATCTGCCTCTTGGCGCCGTGGTGGAAACCAACGCGCATTTCAGCGCGGACAGCGTGCGGCCCGTGTTCGCAGGCCCTCTGCCGGAGTCCATTTATCCGCTGGTCTCCCGCGTGAGCGGCATTCAGGAGCTGATCGTAGAGGCGGCCCTGAACCGGGATCTGGAGCAGGCATTTACCGCTTTCCAGATGGATCCTAACATGAATCTTTCCATGCCGGACGCGCGGAAGCTGTTTGATGAAATGGTGGAGAATACCAGGAAGTATCTTGGCATGTATTTTGCCTGAGAAAGGAGCTTTTCCTCAAAAAGGAGCTTTCCATAGAAAAGGGGTTTTCCATGGAAAAAGAGCCTTTCTGGGAAAAAGGCACGACAGACGCCCGAAGGGGCTTTCATGACCGGAGGATCACTCCGGCGGATGAAGGCCTCCTTCGGGCTTTTTATACGATAAGAAAGCACCTTCTCTGTCATGGAAACTTTGTAATGCAAAAACCGCCGCAGGCGAAGAAGATCCGAGGGCCTGGAAAAATTGAAGATATTTTACAAGCCGCAGGGCCAAATCAATGGTACAATAGAGCCTGACGAGGAGCTCTGCCGGAACAACAGGCCGAAAGCCTGCGGTTCGCAGTACGCTCCGGAATGGGGATTTTCATGAAAAAGGAACAAAAAACGGTGGTCTACGACGACAGGCTGGGACTGGAGGCCTGCCGCTTTCAGGGAATGATGCAGCCGTTCCCCAACCATTTTCACGAGCATTATGTCATCGGACTGGTGGAGGCCGGGAGGCGCCGTCTGGTCTGCTGCAACAGGGAATATGATATCGGAAAGGGAAGCGTCCTTCTTTTCAATCCGGGGGACAGCCACGCCTGCGCGCAGAGCGGCAAAGAAGCCCTTGATTACCGGAGCATCCACATATCCCGGGAGCGGATGCTCGGGCTGGCGGAGGAGATTACCGGAAGGAGGGAGCTTCCGGGCTTTTCTCCCAATGTGATCCTTGATGAGGAGATCGCCTGTTATCTGCGTTCGCTGCATGAGAGGATTTGGAAGGGCGATTCCGATCTGGGCAGAGAGGAAGGGCTCTGGTTTCTCATGTCCGCCCTGCTGGGGAAGTACAGCCAGCCTTTTGAGGACTGCGTGCCGGAATGTGGGGAGGAAATTGAACAGGCCTGCGGGTTTATGAAGGAGCATTATCAGGACCGGATCTGTCTGGACGACATCTGCCATCACGCGGGGCTTGGCAGATCGTCCCTTCTGCGGGCCTTTACGAGGGAAAAGGGCATTACCCCCTATCGCTATCTGGAAGCGATCCGCATCAACGAGGCGAAAAGGCTGCTGGAGGAAGGGGCGCAGCCAATAGAGGCGGCCGTGCGGACGGGCTTTTCCGATCAGAGCCATTTTACCAACTATTTCAACAGCTTTATCGGCCTGACTCCCGGCGTGTATCGGGAGATATTTTTTCATAGAAATGAGGAAAATATAAATGAGAGAAAATAAAAACACAATGGGGCATCTGGCGGCGCTTCTGACGATCCTGATATGGGGGACGACCTTCATATCCACCAAGATCCTGCTGGTGGATTTTCAGCCGGTGGAGATTCTTTTTTTCCGTTTTGTCATGGGCTATCTGGTTCTGCTCGCGGCCTGGCCCCGCAGGCTTAAGGTGGCGGAGCGCGGGCGGGAGCTGACCTTCGCCGCAGCGGGGCTGTGCGGGATCTGTCTGTATTATCTGCTGGAAAACATTGCCCTGACCTTCACCACGGCCTCCAATGTGGGAGTGATCATATCGGTCGCGCCGTTTTTTACCGCGATACTGGCCCATGTGCTCCTGAAATCAGAGGATAAGCTTCAGCCGCGTTTTTTTGCGGGCTTTTTCCTGGCGATGGCGGGGATCGTGCTCATCAGCTTCAACGGATCGAGGCTGAAGCTGAATCCGGCGGGGGATCTGCTCGCCGTCGCGGCCGCTCTCGTGTGGGCGGTCTATTCCATCCTGACGAAAAAGATCAGCGGCTTCGGCTATCCCGTCGTCGCCGCCACGCGCAGAACCTTTTTCTATGGGATCCTGTTTATGATCCCGGCGCTGTTCCTCTTTGATTTTGAACCGGAGCTCACCCGCCTTTTCCATATCAAATATCTGCTGAACCTCCTGTACCTGGGGCTTGGCGCCTCCGCCCTCTGCTTCGTGACCTGGAATTTTGCCGTAAAAAGGCTGGGTGCGGTGAAAACGAGCGTATACATTTACATGGTTCCCGTGATAACAGTGATCACCTCCGTCCTGATCCTGCACGAGCGGCTGACTCTGCTGGCGGGAGCGGGAACGGCCCTGACGATGGCGGGGCTGTTTCTGTCGGAGCAAAGGGCCAAAACGGGGAACGGCGGGGAAAGACCGCAGGAAAAAAACTGACGCTGACGGGAAAGTCTGCAGAAAAAACCTGATGCCGACGGGAAGTTATGATTGGAATCCGTCCTGTTTTGTTATATACTGAAAAACGAAAAGAACGAGAACAGGAGGCCGGCACGAACCTTTGGTTCGTGCCAAAGAACGGCCTGCGCCGTTCTTTTACAAAACGAATGCCGCCGAAGGCGGCAAACAGGAGGAATTTTCATAATGAGCAGACAGATCAGAATCGGTATTCTGGGATACGGTAATCTGGGAAAGGGCGTGGAATGCGCCATTAAGCAGAACCCGGACATGAAGCTTGCGGCGGTGTTTACAAGACGCGACCCTGAGACGGTTTCCATCCTGACGGAGGGCGTGAAGGTGTACCGCGTGGAGGAAGCGGCGCAGAAGAAGGACGAGATTGACGTGATGATCCTCTGCGGCGGCAGCGCCACGGATCTTCCGGTACAGACCCCGGAATTTGTACAGTATTTCAACGTGATCGACAGCTTCGACACCCATGCGAAGATCCCGGAGCATTTCGCGGCTGTGGATGAGGCGGCAAAAAAGAACGGCAAGGTTGGCATCATTTCCTGCGGCTGGGATCCCGGCATGTTTTCCTTAAACCGCCTGTATGCCAACGCGATCCTGCCTGACGGGAAGGATTATACCTTCTGGGGCAAGGGCGTCAGCCAGGGCCATTCCGATGCGATCAGAAGAATTGAAGGAGTAGCGGATGCCAGACAGTACACCATTCCCGTTGAGGATGCGCTGAAAAAGGTGCGCGCGGGAGAGAATCCGGAGCTGACCACCAGAGAAAAGCACACGAGGGAGTGCTTCGTGGTCGCAAAGGAGGGCGCTGATCTTGCCAGGATCGAGGAAGAGATCAAGACCATGCCCAATTACTTTGACGAGTATGACACCACGGTGCATTTCATCAGCGCGGAGGAAATGAAGCGTGACCACAGCGGAATCCCCCACGGCGGCTTCGTGATCCGCACCGGAAGCACGGGCTGGAATGAGGAATATGGAAACGTGATCGAGTACAGCCTGAAGCTGGATTCCAATCCGGCCTTCACCTCATCGGTGCTCGTCGCGTTCGCACGTGCCGCATATCGTCTGTCAGAGGAAGGTCAGAGCGGCTGTAAGACCGTATTTGATATCGCGCCCGCGTATCTGAGCGCGCTGGACGGCGAGACCCTGCGCAGGACGATGCTGTAAGGGAACGCGGAAGAAAGCGGCTTTGCCGGACGAAAAATGCCCCCTTTTTCTTCTCGAAGACAGGAGAAAAAGGGGGTTTTTTGAAAGAAGATAATTCTTTGTGTATTTTCAAATATAGAAGTGACAAAGAAACGTATTACCAAAATTATCAAATTGACAAAAGTACAAAATGTTGTTATCCTTTCAATAAGTATAATGTGTATTTACTTTTTGAAAGGATAACATCTATGGTTTATGAATATCTGAGAAAACATTATGCCGCGGGAGAACCCATTTTTATTGGAGATATCGATATATCGGATTTATCTGAAGCAAATCTTCGCTATCATTTGAAAAAGCTTACGGATGATGGATTTATTTGCAGATTCGAACCGGGAATTTATTATATACCGGAAACGGATATTTTGGGTGAAAAAATGCTGCTGTCATCTGACAAAGTTGCGCTTCATAAATATATCAGACGCAAAGGCAGGAGAGTCGGATATTATTCCGGATATACACTGGCCAACCGTATGGGTCTTTCCGGGCAGGTTCCCTTTACGAAAGAGATCACAAGCAATTTTGCCCCTGCTCCTGTCCGGAAGCTGACCATAAAAGATCAAAGCTATGTGATCAGAAGACCTGTAGTAGAGGTCACCGACGAAAATGTGACTGTCCTGCAGTTTCTGGATTGCCTGAATGATCTGGGAAGATGCGCGGAAGAAAAACCGGAGGTATGCGGCAGGATACTGACTGCTTATGCAAGAAAAAATGATATCACAAAGAGAAAAATAGATGAGATCAT
The DNA here is from genome assembly GCA_019119595.1 of Candidatus Eisenbergiella merdavium. Lineage (GTDB taxonomy): Bacteria > Bacillota > Clostridia > Lachnospirales > Lachnospiraceae > Eisenbergiella > Eisenbergiella merdavium. The sequence goes on from DWWS01000044.1 coordinate 101,562, forward strand.
TGATAAATATCCAATGAAAATTTACAAGGCTCTCTATGATACGGGGGTGGAATATGTATCTGCACGATGACAGGAAAGCATTCAGAAATATTGTTGAACAGGCGGCCATATATGCTGAAAGAATGCCGAATGTGGTGGAAAAGGATTACTATGTGACATTAATTTTAAGAATGCTCGCACAACAGCTGGATCAATGCGTATTTAAGGGAGGGACCTCCCTGTCGAAGGGCTTTGGTGTGATCGATCGATTTTCAGAGGATATTGACATTACATTTTCTGAGCATATAGGTGAAAGCAGAAGAAAAAAGCTGAAGAATGTAATTTTAAAGGGAATCAGTCAGGAACTGAGTATGCCCATTGCGAACTGGGAGGAAACGCAGAGCGACAGGGATTATAATGCCTATCTGTTTTCTTATCAGTCTGTGTTCGAACAGGAGGATGACTGGCTGCCACAGCATGTAAAGCTGGAAACAGCACTCGGTTCTTATGCTTTCCCTACTCGGGTTATCGAAATATATAATTATATGGGAGATTATCTGGAGGAAAAAGGAAGAAAGGATCTTGCAGAGAGATTTTTGTTGGATAAATTTTCAATGAATCTCCAATCCCTGGAAAGAACGTATATTGATAAGGTTTTTGCTCTTTGTGATTATTACCTGCAGGGACGATCCAAAAGATGTTCCCGTCATTTATATGATATATATAAGCTGGCGTCGATAATTAAATATGATGACAGTTTTGCAGCATTGGTAAAAGAGGTCAGAGAGCATCGGGTACGGATGCCGATATGTCCGTCGGCCCGGGAATCCGTTAACATACCTGCAGTGATCAAAGAATTTTGTGAAAATTCTTTTTATCGGGAAGATTACGAAGCGATTACGGGTTATTTTACAGCGGATTATGTCCCTTATAAAGATGTGATAGGGGTAATGAGAGAAATTGCGGAAAGCGATTTGTTTTTGAACTGACCGGAATCCGCAAATCTCTTCGTTTGTCTTCCCTTGAAGCAAACTTTATGCTATGTTAGATACAGAAAGCCCGCCCGACAGCAAAACCGGAAGCGTCAGCGTGTCTGAATGCAAAGACCGGCCCGGCGGCGAGTCGCCGCCGGGAAAGATCATCAGGAGGCGGCAGGCATGCCTGCACCGCAGCCTGCTTCAAGGTACGTCGCACAATCCGCAGAGCGGATTGTGTCAGCCGCCTTCGGCTGTACCCTTACGCATTCTGCGGAATCGGAGTATCGTGTCGGGCGGGTTTTTTTATACGACAGGAAGGTTACCAGGAGAATTCAGTATGAGCAGCAATATCTGGCATGCCTGCACCGACCGGCAGGTAAGGGAATTCATTCTTTCTCTGAACCTGCTTCCCGACGGGAGCAGGGAGGAGCTGAGCGGAGAAAAGCAGCTCGCCCTTCTATATGCCTTAAGCAACCATCCGGAGCGGCATTACAGGAAGGTACGGATTCCCAAGAGGAGCGGCGGAAGCCGCAGGCTTCTGGTGCCTGACGGTCTGCTGAAGGGCGTGCAGAGAAATATTCTGCATCACTGTCTGGACGGACGGAGCGTTTCGGAGCATGCCTGCGCCTACAGGCGCGGTGTTTCACCCATGGCGGGAGCCGCGCCCCATGCGGGCGGGGGAAAGGATAAGGTGCTCCTGAGGCTGGATATCCGGGATTTTTTTGACAGCATCCTCTTTCCCCGCGTGTACGGAGCGGCCTTCCCGGAAAGCCTGTATCCGCCTGCGGCGGCGGGGCTTCTGACCCATCTGTGCTGCTTCTATGACCGGCTCCCGCAGGGAGCGCCCACCTCTCCTGCCATTTCCAATCTGGTGATGAAGCCCTTTGACGACTATATGGGAAAGTGGTGCCGGGAGCGGGAGATCACCTATACTCGGTACTGCGACGATCTGGCTTTTTCCGGCGCCTTCGACGTGGGCGAGGTGTACCGGAAGGTTCGGGGGCTGCTGGAGGCCATGGGCTTTGAGCTGAATTCCGGCAAAACCGCGGTTTTGAAGCAGGGGATGCGCCAGACGGTCACGGGGCTGGTGGTAAATGAGAGGGTTCGGACGAGCGCGCAGTACCGGAGAAGGCTCAGGCAGGAAATCTATTACTGCCGCAGGTACGGCGTGCGGGAGCATCTGAAGGCCGTGGGAAGGCTTACAGGAGCGGAAACGGAAGCGGACGTCTCCGCTTTGGAAACGGCATACCTGTGCTCCCTCCTGGGCCGTATCGGCTATGTCCTGCAGACGGAGCCTGAGAATGCGCAGTTTTTGGAATATCGGGAAATCTGCAGAAGCCTGATCGAGGGAGCGGACGCTGCGGAATGGGGATGAAAAGAAGGCAGAAGCCGGAAAGAACGCGGCTTCTGCCTGATTCTTTTTTACTATGATCTGGCTTGTCGCCCGACCTGTTACCGTTTGATATCGTAATTCATATCCATCAGGTTGCGGATGCTCTTCGCGTCGTCGGTGATGTTCGCGTCGCCGTGAATGGTATGCTTCAGCACGCTGCTCGCCACCGCGAAATTGATCATGTCCATGGCCTTGTAATGGTGCATCATGGCATAGATCAGGCCGCTGGCAAATGCGTCGCCGCCTCCTACCCGATCCAGGATATTGAAGGTAAAAAGCTTGCTTTCAAAGGTATGGCCTTCATACCACATGAACGCCTTCAGACTGTTTTCGCTTCCGCTGTGCACATAGCGCACATGGCGGGCGATGCATTTCAGGTTGGGATAGCGGGCGATGAACGCCTGGAAGATTTCGTCCTGCTGTTCGTAGGTGGGCTGCATGGGAACGCCGTCCTTATAGTCTCCCTTGCTGTGGTCGTTTTCGTCCCGCCAGAGGTGGTACGGCTCGATGCCCGAAAGCACGTCAACATAGGGAAGGCATTCCGTACAGAAATCCCTGGCCTCCTCCCAGCTCCAGAGCGCGCTTCTGAAATTCCCGTCAAAGCTGACTGTCATGCCCAGTTCCTTGGCTGTTTTCAGGCTGTCAAGGATCAGCTTCCGGCAGTTTTCCCCAAGGGCAGGTGTGATCCCGCTTAAATGCAGCCAGTCGAAGCCCTCCAGCAGCGCCTTCAGATCTACGTTGCTGAAGTCGTATTCCGTGATGGCGCTGTGCTTCCGGTCATAGGTGACCTTGCTGGCACGGATGCCGTAGCCAGTTTCCAGATAATAGGTGCCAAGCCGGTGGGTCGGCGTTTCCTCCGGCGTGCTCAGGATTACCGGCGTACAGTGCACATCGTTGCTGCGCAGCATGCGGATGGCGCTCTTGCCGATGCTGTTGTTGGGAACCACGGTGAAAAAGGTGCTGTCGATGCCGAGGTTGGCAAGCGCAAGGGCGATGTTGGCCTCGCTTCCGCCATAGCTGGCCTCAAAGCTGCTGGCCATTCGGATCTTTTCATAGTTTGGCGGCGTCAGACGGAGCATGATCTCTCCGATGGTGAAAAATTTCTGCGGACTGTTGACATTTTGCAGCAAAGGATTAAAGTTTTCCATAGCCCCTCCTTATTGTCAGAATATTTTTAAAACAGAAGAAAATTAATTGATAATTCAATTGTACCAGAGACGCCGCGGGAAGTCAAAGCTTCTGTGCAGCGCTCCGCATATCTGTTGGAACAGGGTTGCATATCTGTTGACTGTATGCGGGATAACGGGTAGAATACATGTCAGAACGGCTTCCCCGCAAAGGCCGGGATGCGCGGGGCGGGATGCCTGCTCTGTCCGGCGTGCCTCAGGAGGCATATAGCATATAAAAAGAAACAAAGGAAGTAAAAGCAGGTTGAACAGGGTACGAACCTATTATCAGCAAAATAAGGCAATTTTTCAGACAATTTTTTACCTGTCCTGGCCTGCGGTGGTGGAGCAGGCCCTTCAGACGCTGGTGCAGTACATCGACACGGCCATGGTGGGCAGGCTGGGCGCGCATGCTTCGGCAGCCGTTGGGCTGACCGGGACCATGACCTGGCTGGTGAACGCCCCTCTTTTTGCCATGGGAATCGGCGTGCTTTCCAGCATCGCGGAATCCGTGGGCGCCGGGGAAAAGGAGAAGGCCAGACAGTATGGCATTCAGTCCCTGTATTTCGCGGCGGCGCTTGGACTTTTTCTGGGCGCTCTCATGGTGGGGATCAGCCCCTTTCTGCCCCGGTGGCTGGGGGCGGAGCCTCAGCTGTACCGGGACGCCTCTCTGTATTTCGGCATCATCTGCGCGCCCATGCTCTTCCGGGCCTTTTCCATCATTCTGGCGAGCGTCATGCGCGGAGCGGGCGATACCAGAAGCCCAATGAGAGCAAATCTGCTGATGAACCTGACCAATCTGATCCTGAATTTTTTTCTGATCTATGATACCAGGGCTGTAAGCCTGGGAGGGCTGACGGTGGGTATTCCCGGAGCAGGGCTCGGTGTTGTGGGAGCGGCTGTGGGAACGGCGGTGTCCTACTGCGCGGGCGGCGTTTTCATGGCTGTGGTGTACTGGAAAAATCCGCTCCTTTCCCCAAAAGGCTGTTCTCTTCGCTTTGAACGGACGCTTGCCGCCAAGTGCCTCCGGATCGGCGCGCCGGTGGCGCTGGAGCGCATCAGCGCCTGTCTGGGGCAGGTGGTGTTTACCTCCCTCGTTACGAGGCTTGGCACCCTGGCCCTTGCCACCCATTCCATCGCCATCACTGCGGAGCAGGCTTTCTATATCCCCGGCTACGGCATGCAGGCGGCCGCCTCCACCATGGCGGGAAATGCGCTTGGAAAAAGGGACGAGCGGGAATTCCGACAGGTGACCAAGACCGTGGCGGCCATCGCCGTTTTTCTGATGACCGTTACCGGCGCGCTGCTGTTTGCCTTCCCCGGCGGGATGATGTCTCTGTTTACGGAGGATGCGCAGGTCATCGCGGGAGGCGTCCTGGTGCTTCGGATCGTTGCCGTTTCCGAACCCATGTTCGCGGCGCTGATCATTTTTGAAGGCGTGTTCAACGGCATCGGAGACACAAGGGCGGCCTTTGTGTTTTCCCTGATCTCCATGTGGGGCGTGCGCATTGCCGGAACCTGTCTCTGCGTGCTTGTGCTTCACGCCGGGCTGGAGCTGGTCTGGGTATGCATGGTGGCGGACAATGTGACCCGCTGCCTGCTTCTGGGACATCGTTTCCGCAGGGGATCCTGGAAAAAGAGATTTGCGCGGGAGGCCGCCGCAGCGCCGTCCCCCTGATCCGGCCCGCGGATTTTGGCGAAGAGGTTCTGAGCGGAAGGAAATAAATAAAAATATAGAAAGAGGCCGTCGAAGCGGCGGCTGCAGGATGAGCTATGGTACAGAAGGAAAAGCTGGCGCAGTTTTATTTTAACCAGTACAGAGACTGGTCCAGGGCATTTAAAAAGAGAAACAATGACGGAAAAAAGACCTACGAGCAGAGGATCGATAAGCTGCTGGAGGAAATGAAGGCTCCCAGAAACCGCATTTCTCAGGCCCATCTGGAGGAATTTCACAGACAGCTTCGCAACGTGGCCTACTTTGCCTTTCGCGAGGAAAACCGGTTTGCCATCATGAAGATCCGCGACCTGCTTCTGGAGGAACTGGTCCGCCTGGATCTGGGCAGCATGCGCCCGGAGGATCAGGAGCTTCTCACGGCCCGTTTCCTGGATTATCTGCGGGAGGAAAAGCCCTATGAGATCTGCCAGCGCACCATCGGCAGGCTTGCGGCAAGCTATGCGGGAGCGGGTATCCGAAGCCAGATCATAGACATGGTTCCCGCCCGGCCCGAAACGGAATTCCAGCAGACCCGGCAGATGAACCGTCATTTTGTGCTCCACATCGGCCCCACCAACTGCGGCAAGACCTTTCAGGCCCTGGAGCGCCTGCGGCGGGCGGAGACCGGCGTGTATCTGGGGCCTCTGCGCCTGCTTGCTCTGGAGGTTTATGAAAAGATCAAGGACGCCGGGATCCCCTGCACCATGCTCACCGGAGAGGAGCGCATCTATGAGGACAACAGCCGGATCACCTCCTCCACCGTGGAAATGCTGGACATCGATCAGAAATACGAGGTGGCCGTCATTGACGAGGCGCAGATGATCGCGGATCCCGACCGGGGACATTCCTGGACCAGGGCCATTCTGGGCGTGCAGGCCCAGGAGATCCATGTGTGCATGAGCCCCTCCGCGGAGAAGGTGGTCACCCACCTGATCTCGCTGTGCGAGGACACATATGAGATCCACCGCTATGAGCGGAAAACCGCTCTGCTGTGCGAGGAGGCTCCCGTCCGTTTCCCGGAGGACGTGCAGGAGGGCGACGCGCTGATCGTTTTTACCAAGCGGGCCGTTCTGGACATTGCGGGCCGTCTGGAGAGAAGCGGACTGCGGGCCAGTGTCATCTACGGAAGCCTGCCCCCGGAGATCCGCCGCAGGCAGATCCGCCTGTTTTCCAGCCATCAGACCCGTGTGGTGGTCTCCACCGACGCCATCGGCATGGGGCTGAACCTTCCCGTGAAACGGATCGTTTTTGTGCAGACGGATAAATTCGACGGAAGCCGAACCCGCCCCTTAAAGATCTCGGAAATCCGCCAGATCGCCGGCCGCGCCGGCCGCTTCGGCATCTATGATACCGGATATGTGAGCGCGGTGGGGGAGGAAGGGCTGGAATTTATCCGCGCCCATTTCAGTGAGCCTGAGCCGGAGATCAGCCATGTGAGTCTGGGATTCCCGCAGGTGCTTCTTGACATGGACGAGCCCCTTGACGCCGTCCTGAAAATCTGGAAGAGCGTGGAGACCCCGCCGCCCTTTGAGAAGGTCAGCATAGAGGAGGTGCTGTTCCTCTATGAAAAGGCGTATAAGGACCGGAAGGAGATCGACGGCTTTGAGGACAAGCACATGCTCTACCGCATGCTGACCTGCTCTCTGGATATCAAAAACCGGGATATCGTGGATCTGTGGCTTTATTATTGCAAAACCTATACGGCCGACGTGTCTCTGCATTTCCCCTCCCTGATGATGTGCAGCGACAACGGCCTGATGAAATACGAGACCTTTTATAAAATGCTGGATCTCTACTACCAGTTTTCCATCCGTCTCGGCAAGGAGATCGACACGGAACGCCTGTCTGCGGAGCGGGAAAAAACGGAAGAGACCATCATGCGCTACCTGACGAAGGATAAAAAGGATTACATCCGCAAGTGCCAGTATTGCGGAGCCCTGCTGCCGCTGGGAGCTCAGAGCCGCATCTGCGACAGCTGCTATGCGCAGATGAAGGGAAACAGGAGTCTTTTTGCCCGCCGGAAAGGGAGCGGAAGGGCTGACGCAGGAAAGAAGGGGACAGGGAAGAAGGATACAGGGAAGAAGGGGACAGAGAAGAAGGACGCGGTAAGCGCAAGCACCGGTTCCTCCGGAAAGCGCAGGCGCAGACGCAGGCGGCCGGGAAGAAACCGGAAAAATGTGCAGAGCGGCACAGGAACACCGACAGGAACACCAGGAGGAGCGTCGGCAGGAACGGAATGAGAAGAGTGGGAAGCTGTTTGAGAAAGGACGCAAGGATGAAACAGGAAACCATCGATCAGATAATAAAATTCAGAGACGAACGCAACTGGAAGCAGTTTCATACCCCGAAGGATCTTGCCATTTCCATCAGCCTGGAGGCTTCTGAGCTTCTGGAGGTCTTTCAGTGGAGCAGGGAAGACGTCTGGTGCGGGGAAAAAATGGAAAGCATGCGGGAAGAGCTGGCAGACGTGCTGATCTACGCCGTCATGATGGCGGATACCTGCGGCATGGATCTGGACGAGATCATTCAGGAAAAGATCCGGAAAAACGCGGAGAAATACCCGGTGGAGAAGGCGAGAAACCATAAGGAAAAGTATACGCAGCTTTGAGGACGGCAGCGGATACGGTGGAATCTTTATTGGAACTTTCCGACCTACAACCGCAGGAATGAAAGCCGGAGAAAGTTTCCTGAAAATGTGCTGAAAAACTGATTGACTCCTACCTTACGTCATAGCTTATGCTGTATTTACACGGAAAGAGCCGGTGCGACGCAATTCGTCTTGCGTCGGCCGGGTAAGGAGGAAAGTCCAATGATGACGGTAAAAGAAGTGAGCAGGCTGACAGGGGTGAGCGTACGCACCCTGCAGTATTATGACAGGATCGGGCTTCTGCACCCCGCCGGATATACGCAATCCGGCTACCGGCTGTATGACGATGCGGCTCTGGAAACCCTGCAGCAGATCCTTTTATTCCGTGAACTGGAATTTCCCTTAAAACAGATCAGCCGGATCATTCATGCTCCTGATTTTGACAGAAACAGGGCCCTGGAGCAGCAGATCACCATGCTGCAGCTGAAGAAGGAGCATCTGGAAAATCTGATTCTGTTCGCCCGTGGAATACAACTGACAGGAGTGAAAAATATGGATTTTAAAGCGTTTGACAAAAGCAGGCTCGACGAATACGCCGAACAGGCCAGAAAGCAGTGGGGACAGACCGCTGCCTGGCAGGAATTTGAAGAGAAAAGCAAGGGCAGAAACGACGAGGCGGAAAAAGCCGCCGCTGCGGGCCTGATGCTCATTTTAGAGGATATCGGGAAACAGAAGAGACAGGGACTGTCCGCAAAAGCGCCGGAGGTGCAGGCCCTGGTAAAGCGTCTGCAGAATTACATCACGGAGCATTATTATCACTGCACGCCGGAGATCCTGTCCGGACTGGGGAAAATGTACGCGGGCGGAGGAGATTTTACGGTGAATATTGATCAGGCCTGCGGAGAAGGAACGGCGGTGTTCGCGGGAGAGGCGATCGCAGCTTATTGTAAAGATGAGGCGGGAAAAGAGTGAGGAGAAGTCCGAAAGCGGAAGGACAGCAATTAATAGGATAGAATAATGAGCGTGAGAAGCGTTCTGCCGGATGGTGGGGCGCTTCTCATGTACAGAAAATAAATGATTGGCGGAAGTGTTGACAGGATACTTGTAAAAAAATATAATAAAATTACCTAATGGGTAATATAAAAAGGAGGGATGAGAGGAGAGATTGGAAATCATTTATGCGAACAATAAAATTGAGCAACAGTGTACCAATATAAAATATGCAGTAAAATTATTTGGCGGGGATAAGCAGCTGGCAGTCAGTTTGCTTGGAAGAATAAATGCTATTGAGCAGGCGGAAGTGATAAAAGATATTATTGCTATGCCGCAATTTCATTTTCATAACCTTCAGGGGAAGATGAAAGGCTTATTTGCGATAGATGTAAAGGGGAGGCGGGATAAGTGGAGAATTATTTTGTGCCCTTTGGATACAGCAGGGAAAAGGTTTGTTCCCTGTTATATTGATCAGATTGCAGAAATAGTCAAAATAGTGGAGATTATGGAGGTGAGTGCACATTATGAGTAGCTATGTGGAATATCATGATAAAATTGCATTTCATCCAGGGTATTATATTAGAGAGATTGTGGAAGAAAGCGGATTGACCCAGGAAGATTTTGCTAAGAGGCTAGGGACTACACCTAAAAATTTATGTGTTTTAATGAACGGGGATCAAAATCTATCCATTGACATTGCATCCAAGCTTTCCAGAATGCTTGGAACAACAGTAGCCTATTGGCTGAAAATTCAGCAGGCCTATGATGAGACAATAGCAGAATTTCTTTCCGAAGAAGAATTAAAGCGGGAAAGAGAAATATTTAAGCTTTTGGATTATAAATATTTCAGGGAACATTTTGGCCTTCCGGATCTTCCGCGTAAAATTGACGAACAGATCAAAGCGGTTAGAGAATTCCTTTCGGTCTCGTCACTGACGGTATTGCAAAAGGCAGATTTGGCTGTAAGCTTCAGGAGCTATACGGAAAATCTCAGTGAATCCAATATTGTGAATGCCAACGCAATGGTGCAGATCGCAATTAATCGTACATTGAAAACAGAAGCTCCCAAATTCAATAAAAAGAAGTTTGAATCAAGTATTGAATTTGCTCTGACCCAGACTCATAATCATGGGAGTTTTCTTCCAACGGTGCGAGAAGCCTTTGCCAAAGCAGGGGTTGTGTTGATCGTGCTTCCCAATCTGAAGAATTCAGGAATTAATGGGGCGACGAAGAAGGTAGACGGGAAGGTAATGCTGATGGTGAATGACAGAAGGCATTATGCGGATACTTTTTGGTTTACCCTGTTTCATGAAATTGGCCATATCATGAATGGAGAATACGGCATTACATTTGGAGCCAATCAAAACCATTCAGAGGACGAAGCGGATCGATATGCGCAGAGATGTTTGATCCCTCAGGAAAAATATGAAATATTTATTCGGGAAAACAGAGTTTTTGATGAAAAGACGATTCGGGATTTTGCGGCTTCCATAGACCGGGATCCGGGGATTGTGCTTGGACGGCTGATGAAGGATAAAGTGGTTGATTATACTGATAAGGAGCTTTCTAACAGGCTTAGAAAGAAATATACGGTAGTTATGAAATAATGGAGAATAGAATGCCTGCCGCCCTGGTTTACTGCAACCGGCCCGGTTCTATACAGCCGCCGCAGAACAGGTGGACTTTGCCTGTAAGATGAAAATGATTTTATATAATCCGTTGTCAATGCGTCGGCAAAAGAGTATACTGTTGCCAGATGTTCCGGGAAGTCTGCTTTATGAAGAAATGCGGCCGGTTTAGTGTCTGTGCGGCCTCGGCAGATTGGTGCCGGAGAAAAATGTCTGAAAAGAGGAGAAAAACGGAATGAAAATAGCGGCAACCTATGACAACGGAAATATCTTCCAGCATTTTGGAAGAACGGAGTACTTCAAGGTATATGAGGTGGAAGAGGGAAAGGTGATCTCCAGCAAGGTCATCGCCTCAAACGGCGTCGGACACGGAGCTCTGGCCGGGCTGCTTGCCGGGCAGAAGGTGGATGTGCTGATCTGCGGCGGCATCGGAGGAGGAGCGCAGGCTGCGCTCGCGGAGGCTGGAGTAGAGCTGTGCGCCGGGGCTGAAGGAGATGCGGATCAGGCGGTGGAAGCCTGGCTGAAGGGAGAGCTGGTGTCCACCGGCGCAAACTGCGACCATCATCATGGAGAAGGCCATAGCTGCGGTGAGCATGGGGAGGGTCATTCCTGCGGCGGACACGGGGAAGGCCATTCCTGCAGTGATCACGGAGACGGGCATTCCTGCGGCGGACATGAAGAAGGCGGCTGCGGCGGGGAGAGCTGCGCAGGCGGCTGCGGCGCGCATTCCGCTGTGACCGGGCGGAATGTGGGAAAGACCTGCCGGACGCATTACAGGGGAACCTTTAATGACGGAACCCAGTTTGATTCCTCCTATGACCGGGGCGAACCCCTGGAATTTACCTGCGGGGCCGGACAGATGATCAGGGGCTTTGATGCGGCCGTGGCGGATATGGAAGTGGGACAGATCGTGGATGTTCATCTGATGCCGGAGGAAGCCTATGGCATGCCTGATCCCAATGCCGTTTTCACCATTGAGACCGCGCAGCTTCCAGGCTCTGAGGGTCTTGAGGTCGGCCAGCAGGTCTATCTGACCAGCCAGAGCGGCCAGCCCTTTCCCGTTAAGGTGACGGCTAAGGAGGGAACGACGATCACCTTCGACGCCAATCATGAAATGGCGGGGAAGGAGCTGAATTTCCGAATCGAGCTGGTTGAAGTCAGATAAAGGAAAAGTTGAGCAAGCGCTTCGCATAGGGGATCAGCATTCCTGAGCGGGCGCTTTTTTCATTCTAAAAGAATGCTGTTAGAGGATAGGAGCTGAAAAAACGAAGGCCTTTCGCACCGTATGCCAGACGGACATACGCCCGTCGGATTTGATGTACGATAAATCTCCCATCTGTGATATAATGCCTCAAAAGGGACAGGAAAAAGATGCAGAAAAAAGATACGGGAGGAAAAGATCATGCCGAAAGGAACCCATCAGAAGTTTAAGCTGTACCGCCTTGCGCAGATCATGCTGGAAAATACGGACGATGAGCATTATATTACCATGCCGGAGATCATGGATGGGCTGGGAAGATATGAGATCACCGCAGACAGGAAAAGCATTTATACCGACCTGCGCGATCTGGAGGCGCTGGGAATCGAGGTGGAGGGAGAGCCGGTCGGGAACAGATATCACTATCATGTGGTGAACAGGCCGTTTGAGCTGCCGGAGCTGAAGCTCCTGGTGGACGCCATCCAGTCCTCCCGGTTCATTACGGAGAGAAAATCGAATGCCCTGATCCGGAAGCTGGAAAGGCTGGTCAGCAGATACGACGCGCAGAAGCTGCAGAGACAGGTGTATGTATCCGGCAGGATCAAGACCATGAACGAAAGCATTTACTATATTGTAGATACCATTCACAACGCCATTTCGGAAAACAGGAAGATCCGTTTCCAGTATTTTCAGTGGAATGTAAAGAAGGAAATGGAGCTGCGGCATGGAGGCGTCTGGTATCACATCAGTCCCTGGGGCCTGTCCTGGGATAATGAAAATTATTATCTGATCGGCTTTGATTCCGGCGCCGGACGGATCAAGCATTACCGCGTGGATAAGATGCTTCGCATCCGCATCTCGGAGGAGGAAAGGGAGGGAAAAGAGCATTTTGAAAAGCTGGACATGGCGGATTATTCGAAAAAAAGCTTCGGCATGTTCGGAGGAGAGGAGCAGACGGTCAGGCTGCTGGTGGACGACAGTCTTGCGGGCGTTATCATAGACCGCTTTGGAAAGGATGTGATGCTGATTCCCGCAGAGGAAGGGCGTTTCACCGTAAATGTGGAGGTGCATGTGAGCGGCCAGTTTTTGGGATGGATCTTTTCACTGGGAGAGAAGGTGAGGATCCTCTCGCCGGACGGGGTGGCGGAACAGATGAGGCGGGAGGCAGAGAGACTGATCGCCCAGTATGGGAGGTAAATATCTGTGGGTTCCGGAAAAAAAAGAAGGTGCAATCCGTTTTTACCGGAGACATCATTTCAGACTGACAGGAGACAAGAAGCCGGAAACAGGAACAGAGGAATATATTGTAAAAATGGAGGTTCATATGACGGAATGGGAAATGGGCCTGGAGGTCCATTTCCCTACGAGCCGGGCGAAATAGAGTCCGGCTCGTCCGCTGCGGCTTTTCTTTTCCTCTTTTCCTGGTACATCCTTTCGTCTGCAAGGCCCATAAGCCTTTGATAGTCCCGTTCCTCTGTCGTGCAGTAGGTATATCCCATGGAAAATTCCACGCTCTCATCCGCGCCAAGGGAGGAGGGCAAAAAGCGTGTTCCCCGTTTTTCGCCTAATTCTTCGATGATGCGGCTCATCTGTTCGTGGGAATCAAAGCCGTACAAGATCGCCGCAAATTCGTCTCCTCCCAGTCTGGCGCTGATGCAATGCGTTCGGGGAATGATGGACAGGAAGGAGGCAATCGTCTTCAGATACTCATCTCCGATGGGATGGCCGTACAGATCGTTGATCCGCTTTAAACCGTCCGCGTCCACCATGATGACCGCCGCCTTTTTCAGGATTTGAGGGTTATTGAATAAATGTTTTGCCTGCTCCTCCAGCCCCCTGCGGTTATAAAGGCCTGTCAGAATATCTGTGCCGCTTTCATTTTTGGCCATATTGATCTCCTGCCACCAGGAGGACACGTCCGTGAGATAATAGATCGTACTCTGTTCGTCGGAGCTTTTCTGCATTTTCACATAATTGACGGCTCCGTCCCTTTCGTACCAGTATACTTTTTGCTCCGGATCCACACAATTCTGCTCGATCTGACTGAGCTTTTCAAGCGCCAGGTTCTTTTCCGTCTCAAAGGACATAGGCTGTCCGCCGTCCATTCCCAGGAACTTCTTCATCCATTGATTTAAAAACGTCTTTTTATAAAACTGGTTGTACTCAAAAACACCAAGAGGAAGCTGACCGCTGTCAATGATCTCTGAAATTCTCCCGCTGTTGAAGCGAACGCTTTTCAAAAGCTGATTGATATAATAGGTCAGCGTATCAAACTCCGAAATATGAGTCGTCATGTGAAGAGCCTCTAAATTTCCCTGCTCTATTTTTTTCAGCTCCTCATTCAGAGTGATCAGATTCTGTAAAATATGCTGTCTCACATAGCGGATGATCACCCATATAACACACAGTGTTGTAAGTAATATATAACCCAGGACCATGACCGTACTGACCAGCGTTTCCTGTATGAGGTATTTGGAAGAATAGGTCCGCACGAGCAGATAATCATCGTACAGCTCTGTGTAAACGCAGCTTCTTTCTGAATTAATGTCAAAATGCAGCGTGTTCACAGTTGTCTGGGAAGGATGTTTTATGGCAGAGAGCAGATCAGCCGGAAATTCTTTGCCTACCATATCCGACTCGGAAGAGGCCTCTGTCATCATTGTTTCCGCGTTTATGATATACAGACAGCCCTCATAATCGAAGGGAATGGAGCCGACAACGCTCTGCAGGCTGTTTTCCTCCATCAGCGCCAGCAGCCGCTCCGGCTTCATTCCGATTTCCACAAAGCTGCTTTTGTCCTCAAGCCATACCGCCGCATACTGCATTTCCTTCCCCTCCGCGGTATTCGGCATGATATCCTGACAGATCTTGAGAGAAGTATCCTCCAGCATCTGCCTGAAAAAGCCGATCTGCTCTCCGTCCTCAACAGAATAACCATAATACTCCGGGTGTGTTCCGGAAAAGATTTTCCCCTCTTTATTGAAAAAATGGATCTCATCCACATCCAGGATCCTTGCAAGCTCCCTAAGCCTGTCCAGGTCGTAAAGCATATCCGGCTCATGCTGAATAAAATACGCCACCATATCCGCCTTTTGAATGCAGACCTGAGAAAATTCTTCCTTTTCCTGTTTCAGATCCCTTTCATTGATCGCGATGATCTGCTTCACATGGTCAAACAGCTGGTCGGAGCTTTCCTTTTGCTGGTCGTGGGATATTTTATAGTGAAATTCAAAGTTAAAGGGAACCAATAATAAGATCAACAGCAGGACCATACACCGCGATATGAACGATAGACTTTTTTTAATGCTTCTGCTTTTCATGATTGGCTCTCCATTGGTCCTTTGTTGCTTTTTTCATGGCTTTTATTATATCATAATATGATTCGTTCGTATACTTTTGTACGCGGCTGTAAACAGAAAAAAATGTGACGTAATCATCAAAAATTTCCGTCCCTTTCCGCTTGTGGGTCGTATAAACAAATAACAGAAAATAATCTGGACAGGGATGCGGAGCAAAAGGAAAATGTGAGGAAGCATCCGCAGCATGGGAGGCTGTCGTGTATTATCGGTTAAAGAAAAACTATATTCTCCGGGGCTGGGAAAAGCTCCCATACGCTCTGGCGGATACGGATACGGGAAGGATCCTGTTTCTCGACGGAAGCGGGATGGACGCGCTCAGACTGTGCGACGGCACGGTGGATCTGTCCCTTCCGGTGATTCCGAAAGGGATAAGGGATCTGATCCCGCTGATCGAAAAAAAAGGGATCATTGAGCCATGTGCCCCCGGAAAGGCCATTCTGCCGGAGCAGGAATATAAAAAATATCCGGCGAGATACATAGAAGAGGCGCTCTGGTCCATCACCGGAAGATGCAACTACCGGTGCAGGCACTGCTATATGTCGGCGCCTGACGCCAGGCTGGGAGAGCTTGACCATGAAACGGTGATGGATATGGTAAGCCAGCTTGCGGACTGCGGCGTGAGAAACGTATCCCTGACGGGAGGAGAGCCCCTTGTCCGGAAGGACTTTATGGAGATAGTGGACGCGCTTTTGGAGCGGGATATTCACATCCGCGCCATTTATTCCAACGGAGGGCTGGTGACGGACTCGCTTCTGGACGCTCTGGCTGAAAGGGGCGTGCGACCGGAGTTTAATATGAGCTATGACGGCGAAGGCTGCCACGACTGGCTCAGAGGGATTCCCGGCGCGGAGAAGGCTGTAGAGGAGGCCTTCCTGCGGTGCCGGAGAAAGGGCTTTCCCACCGGCGCGGAAATGTGCATCCATAACGCCAACAGGCATACGCTGAGAAAAAGCGTGCGGAATCTGGCGGCCTGGGGATGCCGTTCGCTCAAGGTGGTTCCCGTATCCGACGTGGGTGCATGGAAGGAGGGCGGCATGGGCCAGTCCATCCGTCTGGAGGAGCTGTACCGGCTTTATCTGGAATACATCCCCCAATACTATGAGGACGGGATGCCCCTTGTTCTGCAGCTGGGAGGGGTTTTCCGTGCGGATCCCCAAAGCCCCGGCCTGTTTGCCATCCCGGCGGTGAAAAGCTGCGGCGATCCTGACAAAACCTGTATCTGCGGCCACGCCCGCCTGGTTCTGTATATCTCTGCCGAGGGACGCGCTCTGCCCTGTATGGCGCTGTCAGGCATGGATATTCAGCGGGAATTTCCGCTGATCCCGCAGCTCGGTCTGGCAAAGTGCATCACGGATTCCAGGTATATGCGCCTGATCGATACCAGGGCGTCGGAATATCTGGAAAAAAATCCTGAATGCGCCGCCTGCGGGCACGCGCGGAAATGTCTGGGAGGCTGCCGCGCGTCAGCGCTGGAAAACGCGCCCGGCAATATCATGGGCCCCGACCCTTATGTCTGCGAGCTGTTTCGCGGCGGCTGGGACGTAAAGATCATGGAGGCTGTGAGAAAAGCAAAACCCGAAGCAAAATGCGCAGGAGTATCCTGAAAAGGCATTTGCGATAAAAGACACGTAAAGAATGGAGGAAAAGGAAATGACAGAAAACATGAAGAAGTATCTGGAACTGATCTCAAAGGATGAGGAAGCGAAGAAAAAAATGGCGGGACAGGAGAATGCGGATGCCGGCGAGATGAAAAAAAGAATCATCGCGGACGCGGCGGAGCGTGGAATCGTCCTTACGGAAGAGGATTTCGCGGAAATGTCCGAGCTGACGGAGGATGCATTGGGCGAAGTGGCGGGCGGCGGCGTCATCGCCTGCTTTTACGGAGGGGGCTCCGGCTCCGGAGGAAACGGCTTTGGCTTCGGCTTTGGATTTGGCAATTCCGGAGGAATCGGAGACTGACGCGGACGTCTTCTGACAAAGGATTCGGCCGGGGCTGCGCAGGAAATGCGCGGCTCCGGCCGCAGTTTTTTCTTTCGTTTTGCGTGCCCCTGTGCTACACTGGTACTTACAGCTTTTATTACATTCTAAGAAAAGGAGCGTTTTGCTATGACTGAGCACAAAATACCCGCCCGGAATGAGCTGGATCCTCAGTTCACCTGGGCCACCACTGATCTGTACCCCACGAAAGAAGCCTGGGAGGCAGAGATTCCGGAAATCCAGAAGCTGATCGATCAGATGAAGGCCTGCAAAGGCACCCTGGGCCGCAGCGCCGGGGATCTGCTGGCTTTTCTGAAGCTGCAGGATGCGTTTAACCTGAAGGCGGAGCCCTTCGCCTGTTACGCCATGTACCAGCGGGATCAGGATTCCCGGGATCCTCAGGCCCAGAAAATGAGCGGCCAGATGATGAACCTGCTCGTCCAGGCGGAGGAGGCTTCCGCTTTCTCTACCCCGGAGATTCTGGAAATTTCCGATGAGATCATGGATCGTTTCTATGATGAGGAGCCGGGCCTTGCCCACTACCGTCTGGCGCTGGACCGCATCCGCCGCAGGCGTGAGCACACGCTCTCCCAGGCCGAAGAGGCGCTGCTGGCCTCCGCGCAGAAGCTGAGCCAGATCCCTCAGCAGGTGGGAGGCTTTCTCAACGACGCCGATCTGACCTACCCCGACGCGGTGGATCAGGACGGCGGCAGCCATCCCGTTACCCATGGAACCTTCATTCCCCTGCTGGATTCCCCCGACCGTGTTCTGAGAAAGTCCGCCTTTCAGTCCCTCTACGGAACCTACGACCAGTTTAAGAACACCTCCGCTTCTCTGCTGGAGGGCCAGATGAAGCAGCTTCAGTTTTTTGCCGACGCCCGGCGTTATCCTTCGGCTCTTCATGCCTCCCTTGACAACACGGAGGTGGCGGTGGAAATCTACCATAATCTGATTCAGGCCGTGCGGGAAAGCTTTCCTTCCATGCACCGCTACATAAGGCTTCGCAAAAAGCTGCTGGGCGTGGAGAAGCTTCACTATTATGACATCTATACCCCCATCGTTGCCGATCAGGACGAGAAGATCCCCTTCGGGCAGGCAAAAGAGATCGCTCTTAAGGCTCTTGCCCCTCTGGGAGAGGACTACCTTTCCATGCTGAAGGAGGGCTTTGAAAACCGCTGGATCGACGTGTACGAAAATCAGGGCAAGCGCGCCGGCGCCTATTCCTCCGGCGTTTACAGCTGTCATCCGTTCGTCCTGCTCAACTACACCGACACCCTGAACGACGTATTCACTCTGGTGCATGAGATGGGCCATGCTCTGCATTCCTATCTCTCCGCCAAAAACCAGTCCGTCACCTATGCGGACTACGTGATCTTCGTGGCAGAGGTGGCCTCCACCTGCAACGAGTCCCTGCTGATGCAGCACCTGCTGGGCTCCACTCAGGACAAAAAGCGCCGTGCCTACCTGGTAAACTACTTCCTGGAGCAGTTCCGCACCACCCTGTACCGCCAGACCATGTTCGCCGAGTTTGAGCTGTGGTGCAGTGAGCAGACCCGCCAGGGCATCCCGCTTACCGCCGAGGCCCTGTGTCAGAAATACGGCGAGCTGAACCGGGAGTACTACGGTGAGGACATCGAGGCTGATCCGGAGATCGCTCTGGAGTGGGCCCGCATCCCTCACTTCTATATGAATTTCTACGTCTATCAGTATGCCACCGGATTCTCAGCGGCCATCGCCCTGTCCCAGCGGATCTTAAAGGAGGGCGCGCCTGCGGTTCAGGATTATCTGGGCTTCCTTTCCGGCGGCTGCTCTAAAGATCCGGTCTCTCTCCTGAAGGGCGCCGGCGTGGATATGAGCACTCCGGAGCCCGTGCGGGCCGCTCTGCGGATGTTTGACGGTCTGGTTTCTGAGATGGAAGAGCTTACACAGGAATAAAGTGCTGAAAATTTTACCAGATTCCCGCTTTAACCGGCAAATATCTTGACCTTGTACCTTTTGTCTGGTAAAATAGTCTGGCTTTCGGAAGTATCCGCCTTAAAGCGACAGCTTTCGGGTTTCTCAGAAGGTTTTGTTTTGAGAGGATAAACGGAAGCAAGGCAAATAAAAATTGCACCGAGAAAAGAAAGAAAGAAGGAAAAGTACAGTGAAAACCAAAAAGATCCTGTCCCTGCTGTTAGGGGGGGCTTTGGCGCTGTCTATGGTGGCCTGCGGCGGACAGCAGACCGTTACCAACAGCACCCCGGCATCAACGGAGGTTTCCGAAACGACTGATGCTGCGAGCTCTGAAGAAAGCACCACCCCTGAGACCAGCGAGAGTGCCGCTGCCGAAAAGCCCGCTGAGCCTGCCGGCCAGATGGTCATCGGCTCCATCAGCGACGTGCTCAACGAGTTCTATGACACCGGATTCTCCACCTCTGAGACCAACTACAACATGTACGACCTGATCCACGGCGGCTATGATACCGTAGTGTTTACCAAGGAAGGCGAATTCCAGTACAACGATACGGCAGTCGCCAGCCATGAGGAGACCGAGAACGAGGACGGTACCAAGACCTACACCATGACCATCAAGGACGGTCTGGTATGGAGCGACGGCACCCCCATCACCGCTAAGGATTATGTATTCGCCCTGCTGCTGGAGAACAGCGAGGCCATGTCCGGCGTGGACGGCTATCCCTGCAACAGCGGATATTCTGTGGTAGGCTATGACGAGTGGCTGGCCGGCACCGCCGACACCTTCGCCGGCATTCATCTCATCGACGAGATGACCTTCTCCCAGACCATCAAGGCTGAGGAGCTGCCTTACCACTTCGATATTACTTATGCCAGCGCCCGTCCCCGCCCTCTGCACGTGATCGCTCCTGATTGCGACGTGGAGGAGACCGAGAACGGCGCGACCATCACCGGCGAGTTCACCACCGAGCTGCTGGCTGAGACCATCAACAACACCGATACCGGATACCGCTACAACCCCAAGGTTACCTGCGGCCCTTACCTGTTTGACAGCTATGACACCGCGAGCCATCAGGCTACCCTGAAGGTCAACCCCGATTTCGTGGGCGACTACCGCGGCGTGAAGCCCTCCATCGCGACTCTGATCATCAAGAACGTGTCCTCCGACACCATGATGAACGAGCTGGAGAGCGGCTCCGTTGACCTGCTGTACAGCAGCTCAGGCGGAGACAACATCAACGCCGGTCTGGATCTGGTGGAAGAGGGCAAGGCCAACGCCACCACCTATATGCGTAACGGCTACGGCAAACTGCAGTTTGACTGCAGCGTGTTCCCTACCGACTCCCAGAACGTTCGTCAGGCCATCGCTTACTGCCTGGACCGCAGCGAGTTCGCCCGTCAGTATACCGGCGGCTACGGCTCCGTGGTACACTCCTTCTACGGACTGGCTCAGTGGGAGTATGCGGAATCTGTAGACTGGATCAACGAGAACCTGAATACCTATGATATGAACGTAGAGGCTGCCAAGGAGGCTCTGGACGCTGACGGATGGAACCTGAACGCCGACGGAACCCCTTACTCCGGCACCGGCACCCGTTACAAGGATGTGGACGGCGAGCTGAAGCCTCTGGTGATCACTTGGTGTAACTCCGAAGGAAATCCGGTTTCCGAGCTGCTTGCCACCATGCTTCCTGAGACCATGGCCGAGGCCGGCATGGAGCTTCAGGCTACCACCACCGATTTCGGTACCCTTCAGGAGGGCATTATGCACGCCGGAGACACCCAGTACAACATGTACAACCTGGCCACCGGCTTTGCTACCGCCAACTCCCCCTGGTACTATTTCTCCAACGACGAGGCGTGGATGGGCAACTACAACACCAACTGGATCGCCGATCAGGAGCTGAACGATGCCGTTATGCCGCTGAAGAACATTCCTTATGACGACCGTGACGAATGGCTGACCACCTGGCAGAACTTCATCAAGGTTTGGAATGAGAAGCTTCCGGATGTGCCTCTGTACTCCGATGAATACTATGACTTCACTTCCACCCGCGTACAGGGCTGGGAGAACAACGCTACCTGGGGCTGGCAGAACGCTGTTCTTGACGCCTGGGTTACCGACTAAACAAAAGCCTCTTGCCAAAGCACAGAGCATATAAGCCTTGAAAGAGTCCGGCGGGGCCGTTGCTTGGGTCCCGCCGGCTCTTTCTAAAAACAACACTTTGAAAGGAGGTATACCAGTGGGAAAAGGCAGATATCTGCTGAAGAGATTTATTTACATCATCTTCGTTTTCTTTATCATTTCCATCCTGATGTTTTTCATCTATAAGATGATGCCCGGCGACCCCGTGACCATGATGCTGGGCGATGTGAAAAACAATATGAAGCCGGACGCCTATCAGGAGCTGTATGACCGTACCCGGGAGAGCCTGGGCCTCAACGGATCCCTGGTGGAGCAGTACATCCGCTGGATCGGCAACATGCTTACCGGAAATTTCGGCTACTCCACCCAGTATAAAAAGCCTGTGACTCAGATGATCGGCGCGCCCATGTTCAACACGGTGATGCTCAATCTGGTTTCCATGCTGGTTACGTTCATCATCGCCGTGCCTCTGGGCATTGCCACTGCGGTGCGCAAAAACGGCGTGTTCGACAAGACCATTCAGGTTGTGACCATCATCGGCTACAGCCTTCCCAGCTTTATCATCGCCCTGCTTGCCATTTTTGCCTTTGCCGTGAAGATTCCCATCTTCCCCATCAGCGGCGTGCGCACGGCGGGCTTAGAGGGAAATTCGGTTCAAATGGCGATGGACTATGCCTGGCACATGGCGCTGCCCATGCTGGTCATGTCCATTTCGGGTATCGGCAGCATCACCCGTTACGTTCGCGCCGCCATGATCGACGTGCTGCGCATGGATTACATCAAAACCGCCCGGGCCAAGGGTCTGCGGGAAAAGGTGGTCATCTATATCCACGCCTTCCGCAACGCGCTGATCCCTGTGGTCACCATCGCAACGGCATGGGTGGTTTCCCTGTTCGGCGGTTCCATCGTAATTGAGAATGTGTTCCTGTGGCCCGGTCTTGGCCAGACGCTGATCAACGGCCTGATGCAGAGGGACTTCTCCGTTGTTCTGACCATGCAGATGTTCTACGTGGTTCTGTCCCTTGCGGGCAACGTGATCATGGACATCGCCTACACCATCGTGGACCCCCGTGTCCGCCTGGAAAACTGAGGAGGGAAGTCAATGGCAAAAAAACCTTTATTTGGCAAACGGAAATCCACTGCCGCAGCTGCGGCCCAGCGCATGGTGATGGGCGGCATGCCTCAGGAGGAAGAGGAGCTGATGCAGAGCCCTGCCCGCATGGTGGTGCAGAGCTTTACACATGACATCGTGGCCATGGTGGGCCTGGTGCTGTTCCTTATCATGTTTCTGTGCTGTATCGTGCTGCCCTTCTTTTTTCCAATCGAGCTGCACTATCAGGACGTGACCCAGGCCAATGTGGCTCCGGGCTTCGGAATGCTGAAGGTTCCCTCTCAGCTGCAGGGCAACGTCCAGGATATTTCCGCCGGAAGCACCTTTTCGGTGGCTCTTGATAAAGACGGTAATGTGTATGAGTGGGGTACCTTTCCCACGGAAAAACTGAAAAATATCCCCTCCACCGCTGAGACGGGCAGACTGGTACAGGTTTCTGCCGGACTGGATCACGTGGTGGCCCTCAATGAGGACGGCGAGGTGTTTACCTGGGGCAACGACCGTATGGGCCTTGCGACTCTGCCCGTGGAGATGCGGGCCGCAGGCGGACCTGTAAAAAAGGTTTCCGCAGGCTACCAGTTTTCTCTGGCTCTCACGGAAAGCGGCCGTCTCTACAACTGGGGCAGCGCGTATCTGGTGAATATTTCCATTCCCAGCGAGGTGCAGGGCAATATCAAAGATTTTGACGAAAACACCAATATTGTCATCGCTCTGACCAACGACGGCGAGGTGGTGCCTCTGTCCACCAAACAGTCGGTTTTCACCAACGTACCCGATGAGATCCAGGGCAGTGTGGTACAGATCGCCCTTACCGACGAGAGCGTAGCTGCTCTGACCGAGGACGGGCGAGTTCACCTCTGGGGTAATAACGTGAACCACTCCATGGACATCCCGGAGGAGCTCCAGGGCCGTGTGAAGTCGATCTCCGCCGGCCGCTATCACTATACCGCCATTCTGGACGACGGAACGGTGGCCTCCTGGGGCAACGACAACTTTGGACAGACAAAGGCTCCTTCCCTGAACAGCGCGGCATCCGCGGTATCCTCCGGCTATTATGCAAGCTACGTGATCACGGAGGACGGCCAGGTGAAGGGCTGGGGACTGGACGGCTACCTGATGGGCACCGACAACATGGGACGCGACGTGTTCCGCCGTATGATCGTGGGCGGCCGTATGACCATGACGGTGGGCGCCATCGCCGTGATCATTTCTACCATTATCGGCGTGATCGTGGGCGGTATCTCCGGTTACAAGGGCGGCAAGCTGGACAACCTGCTGATGCGTCTGACCGAGATCGTTTCCTCCATCCCGTTTTTGCCCTTCTGTATCATCCTTTCCAGTATTCTGGGAAATTCCATCTCAGAGACGCAGAGGATCATACTGATCATGTTCATCCTTGGACTTTTGTCCTGGCCCGGCATCGCCCGCCTGGTGCGCGGAAGCGTGCTGGCCGAGAGGGAGCAGGAGTTCGTCACCGCAGCCAAGGCGCTGGGCGTAAAGGAGTTCGGCATCATTTTCCGCCACATCCTGCCCAACATCATCACGGTGATCATTGTGAACGCCACCCTGGATTTTGCCACCTGTATGCTGACGGAATCCTCCCTGTCCTTTATCGGCTTCGGCGTGTCCGAGCCCAACGCCACCTGGGGAAATATGCTGAACGGCGCCCAGAACGGCCAGGTCATCGAAAACTACTGGTGGAGATGGGTGTTCCCGTCCCTTGCGCTGGGCCTGTGCACCATCAGCATCAACTGTGTGGGCGACGGCCTGCGTGATGCCATCGATCCCAAATCGAAAGAGAGGTGAGCGCTGTGAGTTTATTGGAAGTGAATAATCTTCATACCTACTTTAAGACCAAAAAGGGCATTGTCAAAGCGGTAAACGACGTGACCTACTCTCTGGAGGCGGGCAAGACCCTGGGTATAGTGGGAGAGTCCGGTTCGGGAAAAAGCGTTTCCGCCATGAGCATCATCAAGCTTCTCGACGGCAACGGCTATATTGAAAGCGGCGACATCACCTTTAACGGCAAGGATATCCTGCGCTGCACGGACAAGGAAATGTACCACATCCGCGGAAACGAGATCTCCGTGATCTTCCAGGAACCAATGACCTCCCTGAATCCTGTGTTTACCGTGGAGCGGCAGATCGGCGAGACGCTGCAGATCCACCAGAACATGAAGAAAAAAGAGGCCCGGCAGAAGGCCGTAGAGCTTCTTTCCGATGTGAAGATCCCCAATCCGGAGCGGGTGGCGAAGCAGTATCCCTTCCAGCTTTCCGGCGGTATGCGCCAGAGAGTCATGATCGCAATGGCACTGGCCTGCCGGCCCAGGCTGCTCATCGCGGACGAGCCGACCACGGCCCTGGACGTGACCATTCAGGCCCAGATCCTGAAGCTGATGAACGACTTAAAGCAGCAGACCGGAACCTCCATCCTGTTCATCACCCATGACCTTGGGGTCATTCATGAGATGGCCGACGACGTGGCCGTTATGTACTGCGGGCAGATCGTGGAAAAAGCCTCTGCCCATACCATCTTCCACGACGACGTCTACTCCCACCCCTATACGGAGGGGCTGATGACCTCGATCCCCCAGCTGAACACCCCCAAGGGCGAAAAGCTGGATGCCATTCCCGGGTCGGTGCCCAATCCCCTGTATCTGCCCGAGGGCTGCAAATTTGCTCCCCGGTGCAAATACTGTACCCAGAAGTGCCGGGAATCCGAACCGGCCCTTCAGGAAGTGGAACCCGGCCACGTAGTACGTTGCTTTTATGCAAAAAAGGCGGTGAGAAAAGAACATGGAGAATAAGACCAAAGAACAGAACGCATTGGGACAGGATACGGCCCAGCCTGTGGTTGACGGCAAAAAGGTGCTGCTGCGCTTAAAGGACGTGAAGCAGTATTTCCCGGTGAAAAAGACGAAGCTGCGGGAAAAACAGCGCTACGTGCGGGCCAACGACGGAATTTCCCTGGACATCTTTGAGGGAGAGACTCTGGGCCTGGTGGGAGAATCCGGCTGCGGCAAGTCCACCCTTGGACGCACGATCCTGCAGCTGTATCCCCAGAGCCACGGAGATATCCTCTACTATAAAGACGGGAAGGGCATCGACCTGAAAAACCTTTCCTACGAGGAAATGCGGGTCATCCGGAAGGATCTGCAGCTCATCTTCCAGGATCCCTACTCCTCCCTGAATCCCAGGATGACCGTGGGACAGATCATCGGCGAAGGACTTACCTCCCACGGCGTGTTCCGGCGCGGCGATCCGGCGATGAAGGAATATATCTTTAAGGTAATGGAGGACTGCGGCCTGGCAAGTTATATGTTCAACCGCTATCCCCACCAGTTTTCCGGCGGTCAGCGGCAGCGTATCGGCATCGCCCGCAGTCTGGCGCTGAATCCCAAATTCGTGGTGTGCGACGAGGCTGTTTCCGCTCTGGACGTGTCCATCCAGTCCCAGATCTTAAACCTGCTTTCCGATCTGCGGGAAAAAGCGGGGCTGACGTACCTGTTCATCACCCATGACCTGAGCGTGGTGAAGTACATCAGTGACCGCATCTGCGTGATGTATCTGGGCAACATGGTGGAGCTTTCCGAGTCGGAGGATCTGTTCACCCACACGTATCATCCCTACACCGAGGCGCTTCTCTCCGCCATTCCCACCACAGAGGAGGACAACGGCGGCCGCGAACGCATCCTTCTGGAGGGAGATATTCCAAGCCCTGTCAATCCGCCAAACGGCTGCAAGTTCCATACCCGCTGCCGTTATTGCCAGGAAAAATGCAGAAACGAGGTTCCCGAATGGCGGGATATGGGCAACCACCACTATGTGGCATGCCACTTCCCCTTAAATGCAAAAGAGGGCTGATCTATGTTTTTTCTTAAACGGCTTAATCGCGTTTTAGATGTCAAAAAGGCAGAGGAACGCTTTCAGGAGGATATGGAAAAGACCTTCCTGGAAAAAAAGGACCGGCTCGCCATGATCCTGGCGGCGCTGATCGTGTTTGTGCCGGCACTGCTGCTGGTAGTGGCCGTTTTCGGCCTGGTGATTTATTTTTTCTTTTTTCGGTTTATGATGTAAATATAAAAGGGGCTCTCGGAAAATAGATAGTCCCAAACAGGGGCAGGTGCGACCCATGCAGGTCACACCTGCCCCTGAAATTTAAGAACCGGGTTTAGCACAAATGGAATCTTCCGGTGGAACAATTCATGAGGTGAATCTGGATGATTAAGGCATGGACAGATGAGGCAACAGCAGACTGGCGGTTGCTGCGCTGTACAATAGAAATTTGATTGTGTGGGCAGGGCATTTCGTATTCCTCATTTCCGATTTTGGACAGAAAAAATGTTTATAAAAGTTTTTCATAAACATGATACCATTTTAGACCATATAATTCTTCCAGCCCTAAATCAATGGTTCCACGGTATGAAAATCCACAGCTTTCATATAACTGTATTGCAGAAAAATTTTTTTCATATACATCAAGCCGGAGGCTGTAAAATATTCTGTGTCTATGGGAATGAAATCTTCCAGATAAGAATTTGATATGTAGGGGTTTTTGTCGGCTTTTGCAACCGTATCTTTTGTCGAATGTACCTTTCTGGTTATAGTATTTCCCG
>DWWS01000007.1 GCA_019119595.1 Candidatus Eisenbergiella merdavium
ATGAAAGCGTTCAGTTAAAAATAGACCTTATATGAAACCGAGAAAATAGGATTTGAATTATCAGAAAAATCAACAAATAAACTGACATCAAAAAAAGAAGAAAAAGTGCCAACGATTACTTGACACATACAAAATAGAAATAGTATATGATTTTTGGACAAAAATGTAGTATGATGTTTTTGAAACTGATATTAATATTTCCTTCATGACTAAGAAAATGTCCAGATTGGCTTTGCTACATTTGATGACTGCTAATATTAGTGATGAAAAGAGGAATTGTGATGAAAAGAGCCCCTTCACATAAACAATGGTATCTCAGTCGATTAATCTTTTTTGCAGCTTTATTTGGATACAGTGTAGTGGTACTTCTTTTAATTGTGCTGAACGGTTTCCTGATTATGAATTGCCAGCAGCACTTTGTCCAAGTGCAGCAGGAACTGGTTCAAGATGAACTTCATCAGGTATCAAACTCTCTGGATATTTTGAGGACGACGGTTTATGAATATTGGTATGAGGATGAGAACTTTGCTCGTTTGGGAGAGTATAATCAGGAGAAAAACATGCTTTCCTATCGCTATGAGTTGATGGAAGAGCTCAGTCAGAGAATGTCTTACGGACATCATATCAGCGGCTTTTTTGTATTTTATACAGGAAGAGAGATCTGTGCCTATGTGGTGGATGGCTCTCAAATCCTCTCAGAAGAAACGGGGAGGCTTAAGGATTTGTTGACGGCTTATCATACCGCGAATACTCCGGCTTCCCGCAGCTTTTTTTTCCTTTCTCCGGATGGACGATGCAATTACGCGGTGATCGGTTACACGAAGGGAAATGCTACTTTGTACGGAGTATACAACATGGATACCGCGTTGTCTAAGATCAAAGCGGTTTTGCCGGAAGGAACGCAAATTCTGGTTTCAGAAGAAGCTGACGCTTTCGGATGGAACGGATCGGAGCGGGAATCAGAAGCACTTCGGATGGCGTTGAAGAATACAAACCTGCCCTTTTCTTATCGAAAGGGCCTGACTTTAATTTTGGGAGAAAAGGCAGGGGACAGCGGCATCAAAGTTGCGGTACAGATTCCGCTCACATTCAGGGCTTTTTTTAACGTTCAGATTGCTGCCGGATTTTTTCTGCTGGCTGTTTCCGTTCTTATATTTGTTATGTTGTTTCGTTTCCTTCGCAGGCAGTTATTATATCCCTTGCGGGAATTGAACCAGACAATGGAGGATATTCGCCGGGGCGGAAGATATCATTTCGAGGAAAAACGATATAGCCTGCGGGAACTGGATGAGATTAATCAAACCTTTGACTACATGATGAAGGCGCTGGAACAACAGAAGATGGTCGCCTATGAGGAGGCTCTGGAAAAGCAAAAGGCGCGTATTCAGTATCTTCAGCTTCAAATAAAGCCCCATTTCTACCTGAATGGCCTGAAGACAGTCAATGCCCTGGCAATGCTCCATGATGTGAACCGGTTGCAGGAATATTTGCAGCGGCTGTCCGTGCACATGAGGTATATGCTTTCTTTGGAGCAGGAGGAGGTCCGGCTGGAGAAAGAGCTTTTGTTTACCTCAAATTATGTAGATTTACAGAGAGAAATGACAGGGCGGAAGATTGAGTACAGTGTGTGTCAGGAAGGGGTAATCCCTGATGTGCTGGTGCCTGTTTTGAGTGTGCAGACATTTGTGGAAAACAGCATTAAATACGCAAAACTAGGAAATACAGATTCGGCGTTGAAAATTTCAGTGGAAATTTTTCAACTGGAATTGGAAGGGACATGCTGGCTGGATATCATTATCCGGGATAATGGCCCCGGATACCCGGAAGCGGTTCTTTCACAGATAAAAAGCGGATTTATGCCGGATGGGGAAAATGTAGGGATCAATAATATTCGGAGAAGGTGCAGCTTTTTGTATGGGGAAAGCGCTTCTTTTCTGTTTGAGAACAGGAATGGGGCGAAAAGTGAGATGATTATTCCGGCCAGGAGGGGAAGCCATGAATGTATTGCTGGTAGATGACCAGGAGCTGATTGTGAACAGTATAAAAGAAGGGCTTACATGGGATAAGCTGGGTGTGGATAAGGTTTACTGCGCCACGAATTCCTATGAAGCCAAATTTCTCATTATGAATTATCCAATAGATCTGTTAATCACGGATATTGAGATGCCGGAAGAGGATGGAATCGCTCTGGCAGAATGGGTACAGGAGTTTTCGGAGGAGATAATTATTGTCTTCCTTACCTCGCATCCCAGTTTTCAGTATGCCAGGGAAGGCCTGAGACTCCATGTGTTTGATTATCTGCTCCAGCCGATACGCTTTTCAGAGCTGTCCGATTTGGTGAGCCGTGTGGAACATCAGATACGCCAGAGGCATGAGAGTAAGAGGAACAGGCAGAATGCCCTGTTTGCCAGACAGCATCGAAACGCAGTGTTTGATTCCCTGGTACTGAAAGCGCTTAACAACCGGGAAGAGGATATGTGGGACGCATGGAATGATCTGGAGGAGCTGTACCGCAAAAAGCACGGGGGCTTTGTCGTATATCTGATGCTTTTTACAGTGCATCAGTGGGAGCTTGTTCACCGCGAATGGACAGACAGATTAATACGTACAGTCCTTTCCAACATTTTGGGAGAGATATATGAGGAGGAAGAGGCTGAGGTGGGGATTGCCAACATTGACGCGGGTAATTACTGGGGATTTTTACAGTTAAAGGAGGCGGTAGACAGAGAGATATTCCGAAAGAGAACAGAATGCTTTTTGGAGCAGGTGGAACGCACAGGTGCATTTCGGATCAGCATAATTGCCAGAGATATTCCGGTAAAACGACAGGGACTTGTCCTTCGAGAACTGAAAAAACAAATACTGGCCGGAGCGAAACCCGGAACCATTTATTGGGAAGACATCTCCTGCGGGAAAGGAGAAGGGCAGGACGCAGTGAGGCAGTCCATTGCCTATATTGAAGAGCATATTTATCTAAAGCTGTCGAGGCAGGAGGTGGCCGCGCAGGTTCATCTGAATCCGGAGTATTTTTCCAAGTTATTCCGCAGAGAAACAGGTCTCTCTTTTAAAGATTTTGTACTTCAGGAAAAAATGAAGCGGGCTGCCAGGCTGCTGTCGGACACAAAGATGCCGGTTGGCCTGATAGCTTCCCGGGTGGGATTTGATAATTTCTCCCATTTTTCCCAGACTTTTCGGGGATACTATAAGATGTCTCCTCAGGAATATCGGCAAAAGCATGAAACTTCATAGAAGGTATTACCCCTCTGATGGTCATCTGGATTATCTGGAGGGGTTTTACTTTTTGAGTGGCACAAAAATGACAATAAATATCACAGAAATAACAATAAATAAAAACAATATCACAAAACATATAAAAATCATCCGGTTTTTGGTGGTGGTAAAAACATAAAAAAGTTATATTAGAAGCATCAAAATTACACAAATATACCAAAAGGAGGAAACGAAGATGAAAGCAAAAATCTTGTCGCTACTAATCACATTGGCTGTATCGGCATCCTTGGTAGCTTGTGCAGGAGGTTCGGGGAGCGCTGATTCTGACAGCAGTGCAAATGCCGCTGCGGAGGATGAATCGGATGTGAAAGATAACGATTCTGAAGGAAACGGCAACGGTGAGGTCAAAACAGTTACCATGTGGATCCCTGCGCTGTATGATATGCCGCTGGCATCTGAGGTGCAGGATGCCATGAACAGTGTTTCGGAAGAGAAATACGGAATCCATTATGAACTGACCTTCGTAAACTGGGGGAATTATGAACAGCAGATAAACCTGGCTTTAACGGATGATGAGTTAGATATTTTCACACCAGGTAGCTTTTTTGACTATTACAAAAACGGCCAGCTGGCGGATATTACAGAGTATTATGAAGCGGCTCCTGATGATGTGAAGTCCGCGTGGGGAGAACGTTATATTAATACGATGTGGGTTGACGGTGCTCTCTATGGTGTCCCTCATATTGCCGATTACGGTCACTATGTCAGCCTGAACCTCGATCAGGAGGTGGCGGATCAATATGGCATCACACAGGATCAGGAGCTGACCATGGAAGAAGCAGATGAATTGTTGGCGAAAATTCATGAGGATTTTCCTGACCGCTATACCCTGGGAGCCGGAGGCGGGACTTATCTGTTTGCAAACGGGTTTTATACCTGGGATCCCATGGATGATACGGTTGGCGTTCTGGCAGATAGAGGTCAGAGCACTGTGGTAGAGAGTGTTTTTGATAACGAAGACTTCATTTTTTTAGCTGCGAAAGCGCAGGAATGGTATGAGGCAGGCTATGTCATGCCGGATATTCTTTCGAATACTCAGGCTTGGGCAACGATGATTGCCAACAACCAGATTGCGGCTGTATTTGATACCTATGGCGTAAATTATGTTGATGGCGTGGTACGGACCCGCATTTCCGAGGTGGGATGCTGGACGCCTTCTGCTTCCTTCGGCGCTTCCAGCTGGTGTATCAGCGCGAATTCAAAGGATCCGGAGACGGCCTTTAAGGCGCTTGCGTTACTGTTCTCTGACAGTGAGCTGGCCACCTGCCTGAATAACGGGATTGAAGGGAAAAACTATACGAAAAACGAGGATGGAACCATCTCATACATCAATGGCACGGATGCCGGAAGCTCTGGTTATGGCGCCCCCTCCGTATATTGGAAATATCCGGGAGCCCAGCTGTCTCAGCCTCTGGATGTGAATGGAGCGGATTTCTTTGAACGGCTGGAAGCGTTCAATGATGAGTGCCTGTTTTCAAAAGCGGTCGGCTTTTATTTTGATCGTGAACCGGTTATCGATGAAATGTCCGCCTGTCAGGCTGTGATTGATAAATATTATACAACGCTTCTTTCCGGCGCGGTAGATGTGGAATCCACTTTGGAGCAGGCCCGTGCTGAAATGGAGGCTGCAGGCGAAGAAAAGGTTATCGCTGAAAAGCAGAAGCAGCTGGATGAATTCCTGGCAAATCAATAAAATGTGAAAAAAGGAAGACTTCATTGCCGCTCTCGCCCCTCGGGCAGGAGCGTGCTGCTCAGGAGGGTGAATGTGAAGGCTCAAATGAAAATGTCAAAAAAGGAAAAAACATCGCGCTGGTTTACCGGCAGGATGATGGGGATGGAGCTTTTGATCATGATGCTTCCGGGATGCATCTATCTGCTCATTAACAACTATATTCCAATGGCGGGACTGGTGGTAGCTTTCAAACGGTTCAACTATAAGGATGGTATCTGGGGCAGCGATTGGGCGGGAATATCAAATTTTACATATCTGTTCAGAACCAGGGATGCCCTTAATATTATACGGAACACGCTGTGCTACAACATTACATTTATTGTCCTGGGACAGATTGTGGCTATTACTGTGGCTATCATGCTTTATTCCCTGAAAGGGAAAACAAATAAGAAATTCTATCAGACGGTAATTCTCATTCCATATCTGATTTCAATGGTAGTCGTGTCGTACATTGTATTCGGATTCCTTGGACAGGAGCATGGAGCGGTCAACCATTTTCTCTCTTCTCTGGGGATAAAACCAATAAGCTTCTATACCACAACAACCTGGTGGCCGCTGATCTTCATTATCGTGAATCTTTGGAAAGGGTTTGGATATTCAAGTATCGTTTATTATGCGACAGTGCTGGGAATTGATTCAGGGCTGTATGAAGCGGCAGCTATTGATGGAGCGAATGCCTGGAAGAAGATCTGGCATATCACATTGCCCGGGCTGAAGCACACAGTCATCACGCTTGTGCTTATGTCTCTTGGCGGCATTATGTACTCAGATTTTGGATTGTTTTATCAGGTGCCGATGCAGTCCGGCATTATTTCCAGTGTGACGGATACGATTGATGTGTATGTCTACCGGGCGCTCACCCAGACCAATGATGTCGGCAGGTCTGCGGCGGCGGGTTTCCTTCAATCCATTGTAGGTTTTCTGCTGGTTGTGACAGTTAACGCAATTGTTCGAAGGATTGAAAAGGATAGTGCTCTGTTTTAACAAGAAATACTGTTTGTGCCGCCAACCAAAAGGCGGCAGAATGGAGATTATATGGTTAGTCACAGCAAAGTGGGGCAGATTGCCTTAAATATCATTTTCATCGGATTGGTAGTATTCTGTTTGGCGCCGTTTGTCATGCTGATCTCATCTTCTCTCAGTTCAGAAGCTGCTTTGGGGGAATATGGATATGGTTTTTTCCCGCGGGATTTCTCTTTGGCAGCATATCTTTATATGTTTCAGAGCGGAGGAAAAATCTTTCGGGCATACGGGATCACAATTTTTGTCACCGCCATAGGAACGGCCTGCAGTGTGCTGATTACAATCCTTTTTGCCTATCCGCTTTCGCGGAAGGAAACACCGTTCAGAAACGTATTTGCCTTTTTCCTGTTTTTTACCATGCTGTTTAACGGCGGATTGGTCCCTACTTATATCATGTGGACACAGACCTTCCACATCCGCAATACCATTTTCGCGTTGCTGATTCCAAGCCTTCTGATGAGCGCTTTTAATGTGATTCTGATGCGTTCCTATTTTACGGCTAATGTACCGAATGAGATTATAGAGGCAGCGCGAATGGACGGGGCCAGAGAATTTCGGATCCTGTTTGGGATTGTAGTACCGCTTTCCAAACCTATGATGGCCACCATTGCCCTGATGATTGCTCTGCGTTATTGGAATGACTGGACGAACAGCCTGTATTATGTGAATGAAGAGCAGCTGTTCAGCATCCAGGCGATTCTGAATAATATGCTGACCAATATTCAGTTTCTGGCGAACAATACGAATTTGAACATGGATGCGTCAACCCTGGGAAGCCTGCCCTCCGCGAGCATTCGGATGGCTATCGCGGTGGTAGGGGTACTGCCTATTCTCATCGTATATCCTTTTTTCCAGAAATATTTTGTTAAAGGCATCGTGGTTGGCGGCATAAAAGGATAAGTCTGAAAGGAACAAGGGAAGGATTGGCGCTGCCAAAGGAAAGACGACGGAAAGGAGACAGTTTATGAGTATTCCATATCTGAAAAAAGACAAGGGTGGCAGCTATTTTGTAGTCCATGATCAGCCTTTCCTGCCTCTGGGTGGGGAGCTGCATAATTCTTCAGGCTCCGACCTGAAGTATCTGGAAGAGCATGTATGGCCGGCGCTTCGCCCCCTGGGAGGCAATTTTTACCTTACTCCTGTATATTGGGAATTTCTGGAGCCTCAGGAAGGAGTTTTTGATTTTACTCTGGTAGACGGCGTCATTGCGCAGGCCCGTCGGGAAAAGGTGAAACTGGGGCTTTTGTGGTTCGGAACCTGGAAGAATGGCGCTTCTGATTACCTTCCTGTATGGCTGAAACAGGATCATGACAGATATTTTCTGGCCCGGGATGAAAAGGGAAGGCCGATCAACGCTGTTTCCACCTTCTGCGAGGAGGTCAGGAGGCTGGATGTCAGAGCTTTTTCCGCTCTGATGAGGCATCTGAAGGAAATGGATGGACAGGAAAATACAGTAATTACCGTTCAGGTGGAGAATGAAGTAGGAATCTGGATGCATGACCGGGATTTCTGTGAGCAGGCGAATAAGGCTTTTGCGGAGGAAATTCCGCAGGAGGTGTCCGAAAGGTTCGGCTTATCCGGCACCTGGGAGGAAGCGTTTGGCAAGAAAGCGTGCGATCAGTTTGAAGCTTATCAGTTCGCCGGATATGTGGAGACGGTGGCGGCTGCGGGGAAGGCCGAATATCCCATTCCCATGTTTGTGAACTGTGTAGCCACCCTGGGGGAATTTTGCCCGGCCGGGGGGCCGAATTATGGAGCCCATCAAATGTGGATGGCTTTCGCCCCTTCCATTGATTTTTTCAGCCCCGATGTATATGCGCCGGAATTTCAGGAAATTTGCACGCATTTTGTCCATGACGGAAATTCCCTGTTTATTCCTGAAACAGGGGCGGGAATGGATGCCGTTCCCAAATTTTTGTATGCGGTAGGCGCGCTGAACTGTTTTGGATTCAATCCTTTTGGCTGTGAAGATTTTTTTGATGATGTAGTGCCGGTTTCGGATTTGGACTGGGCGAATGTAGGGGCTGTCTCTAATTATAGGCCCGGCGCCGGTCAAAGGATGCGCAAGGCCTATGAAATGGTGTGGGCGTTATGGCCTGAGATCCGCAGAGCCCATGAGGAAGGACGTATTTTCGGCTTCCTGCAGGGAAAGGGGAATATGGAACAGCTGGATATTCCCGGGCTACGGGTAAAAGTGGGCTATGGCCGGGCTGTGCGCGCCATTGAGCCTGCCAGGCTTCCGGAAGAGAAACAGGCGGCCCTTGGAGGCGGCTTTTTGATTCAGCTGAAAGGAGGAGAATATCTGTTCGCCGGCACCAACTGTTATCTGAACTTTGAAGCTCCTGTGGGCGGCACGGAAACGGTTTTTGTAATGGATAAACGGGAATTGCTTTTGGAGAACGGAGTTTTCCGGGAGGGACGCTGCCTGAACGGTGATCAGAGAAATGTGACCGGAATCGGTCTGACCCCGGCTGTATTGAAGCTGAGGCTGGATGTGCACTGCTGAGGGAAGGAACATTTAAAAATAAAAGGGAGGAAGAAAATGGGGATCAGTCGGAGAGATGGATTTGTATGTACAGAAGATTATCCTGTGGTGGAAACAAAGGCCGGAAAGGTGCATGGCTATGTGGATGGGGATGTGTTTTGCTTCCGCGGGCTGGAGTATGCCAGGGCTGGACGCTTTCAGGAACCCCGTCCGCTGGAACCCTGGGAGGGGATCCGATACGCTTTTGACTATGGATACGGCTGTCCGGAAATGACTTACAGTCTGGAAGGGAAAGCACCGGGAGGAAGTCTGCTGATTTCCCAGCGTTTCTGGAATATGAGCGAGCAGGTGCAGAATATGAATATATGGACCAGATCGATTGAGGCGGGAAGAAAACGGCCTGTGATGGTGTGGATGCATGGAGGAGGCTTTGCCGGAGGATCTGCCAGCCAGCTTTATTCTTATGAGGGCTGGGAAATGGCTCATAC
Organism: Candidatus Eisenbergiella merdavium; assembly: GCA_019119595.1. Classification (GTDB taxonomy): domain Bacteria; phylum Bacillota; class Clostridia; order Lachnospirales; family Lachnospiraceae; genus Eisenbergiella; species Eisenbergiella merdavium. The sequence continues at coordinate 9,020 of DWWS01000007.1, forward strand.
ATACGATGTGGTGGTGGTTACAGTGAATCACCGGCTGAATATGCTGGGCTTTTTAGACCTTTCTTCCTTTGGAGAGAAATACCGGCATACAGGAAATCTGGGGATGGCGGATCTGATCGCTGCCTTACGCTGGGTGCGTCAGAACATTGCCGCTTTTGGAGGTGACCCTGATAATGTGACCATTTACGGGCAGTCAGGGGGAGGAGGCAAGGTCACCACTCTGATGCAGATGCCGGAGGCGGACGGGCTGTATCATAAGGTCATCGCTCAAAGCGGCGTGATGCGGGTCGGCCCCAGCTCCGAGCGGTCTGGAGAACTGGCGCAGAGAGCGGTGAAAAAACTGGGGCTTTCAAGGGAAAATATAGCTGAGATTGAGACGATGCCGTATAATCGGCTTTCGGCTGCGGTGACAAGCGTGACGGAGGAAATGGGGCTGCAAAAATTCGGAGCGGGATGGGCGCCGGTGCCGGATGGGGAATATTTTATTGGAAATGCCTTTGACAAAGGTTTCCGGAAAGAAACGGAGGATATTCCAATGATTGTGGGATCCTGTCTGGCAGAGTTTGATCCCAGCCCGGTGGGGGATAAAAGTAAGTGGACAGATGACCAGCGCAGGAAAGTGGTGTCCGAACGGTTTGGAAAAGAGGCGGATCGGGTCATTGCCGTCTTCGCCAAAGCCTATCCGGGCATCGACCCGTCCTATGCGGCTGCAATCGACCGGCGGGTGCGTCCTGCTGTTTTAGACTTTACCGCTATCCGAAACAGAGATGCCAGGGCCCCCATTTACAATTATGTGTTTGCCTTTGAATCGACTTTCCTGGGAGGCCAGTTGCCCGGACATAATGGAGATCTGCATTTTATGTTCCATAACGCTTATGGACAGGAGGCCATGCGGAAAGAAAATGTGACAGGCCCTCTGCAGGACGCTATGGCAGGGGCATGGGCGAGATTTGCTGAAACAGGAAATCCTAATGGAGATGATCTGCCTCGGTGGGATGCCTATACACAGGAGCATAACGCCGCCATGATTTATGGCGACAGAAACAGTATGGTTATCGGGCATGACAGGGAGCTTCAGGAAATCCTTGCTTCCCTTCCCGGGGATTAGGCCCTACGCGAACGGATATGGTTATTCGTTCCATAAAGAGAAATGTGCCTGATTCCGGTATATTTTGGCCAGGCTTGGCCTGTGAGGAGGAAAAGCCATGAAACGATATGGAGAAGCTGTATTTGGAACAGTAACGGATGCCGCTCCGGTGGTTCAGACCATTCATGGAGCCGTTCGGGGTGAAAACAGAGAGGGGGTGGCTGTGTTTCGGGGCATTCCCTATGGAGGGGATGTGAGCGGCAAAAACAGGTTCCGGCCGCCCTCGCCTGCGAAAGATTGGGAAGGAGTGCGGGATTGTACTCTGAATGGATTCATTGCGGTGCAGGCCGGTACCAGTATTTCCGGTTCGGCGGACTTCGGAAATTATTTTTCCGGCGGGCATCCGGAGAAATTTGGCTGCGAAAGGGAAAAACAGGGGGAAAACTGTCTGGTGCTGAATGTGCTGACGCCCGGCATAGACGGCCAAAAACGGCCTGTGGCGGTATATATCCATGGAGGCGGGTTTGACACGGGCTCAGGGACGCTGGTACTGGGAGCGGATCAATGGGTAAGGGAAGAGGATCTGGTGCTGGTGGGAATCAATCATCGGCTGAATGTGTTTGGATATCTCAATCTCAGTGCCTATGATTCCGACTACAGCTCTAGCGGGATGGCGGGTATTCTGGACCTGCTTTTAGCGCTGGAGTGGGTGCGGAATAATATCAGGGAATTTGGCGGCGATCCGGAGAAGGTCACCATAATGGGAGAATCCGGAGGGGGAGCGAAAGTAAATCATCTGTTGGCCATGCATGCGGCCCGGGGCCTGTTTCGTGCCGCGATCGTGGAAAGCGGATCAGGAGCGCCTGCTGTCGTTTCTCCCAAAGCTGCCTGCGGCAGGACAAAGATGCTACTGGAAGAGCTGGGGATTCCGGAGGACTGTTGGAAAAGGCTCTTTGAAATTCCGGCAGAACAGCTTCTTCGGGCCGGCGGAAGGATTGGAATGGGATTCAGTCCCAGCAGCGATGGGCTGTATCTGCCTTATAATAAAGAGGGGGACTTTTGGGAAGCGGATCCCGGACGACCGCTTCTGGTAGGCGCTGCCGCTGATGAACTGGCCGCTTTTTTTGACCCGGAAGTCTTGACCTGGGAAGAACTGCGTGCGAGACTGTTGGATGGAAATAAGGGAACAGCCTTCCCGGAGCACTTGGAAGCGAAGGGAAAAGGCGGAAAAAACGGGATGCCGGAACGGTCTGAAAAAGAGGGGAAATTCAGCGATATACTACAGAATTTTTCCGGAAATGCGGATGAGGTGATACGGATTTTCAGGGAGAAAGATCCTTCGGCTGACCCATATCAGATTTTCATTCGGATATGTTCTCAATGCAGCTTTTTGGGAGCGGGAGCGTACCGGCAGGCTGAAGCGAAGGCCCGAAAAAAGGAAGGCCCTGCATACAATTATTATTTCGCATTTCAGGCGCCTCATCCTCGATGCCCGGAAAAAACCTTTGCCTGGCATACTGCGGATCTGCCTTTACAGATGCGGGTAGTTACGTATCCCGGCTGCGAGGAAATTTCCAGGGTGATGGCCCATGCCTGGGCGGCTTTTATACGGACCGGGTCGCCAAATACTGAAATGCTGGACTGGCCTCCCTTTACGTTGGAAAAGAAGGAAGTAATGGTATTTGATAAAACATCACGTGTGATGACTGATCCGACAAAGGAGTACAGGCAGTTTATCCGGGAATAAATGGGGATAATAAGATAAGGAGATCGGTATGGCAAAGAAAATATCACATCCTTGCTGGATATGGTATCCTGGGGATATGGAAATATATCATTGCATGAAACAGAATTTCAGCCGGGAAGAGAGAGGCTATGACTGGCCGGCTTACTGGCACATGGACGACTGGAATAAAAGTGTCCTTTTTTCCAGAGAAACAGAGCTGGAGGAGGAAACCACCTTTACTGCCTACGCATCTGGGGTGGGGTATGTGGAGATCAACGGGAAAAAATATCCTTTTGGGAAAGAAATCCGATGCCATCCGGGAATCGTGCATATCACCGCCCTGGTTGGAAATATGAGCGGACTGCCTGCCCTGTATGTGGAAGGACGGAAAATCTGGTCCGACACGGACTGGACCGTAACGAATTATCTGGATGAACAGCCATTGAAGGCCGGATGGTCTCCGCTGTATAAAAGCCGGAGCATATCTCCGGAACAGATCCCTTACCGGGAAAGGGAATATCATCCGGCGGAGGAAAGAGAAGCTGTCAGCGTTCAGGGAAACGCCGGTACGTTATTTGATTTCGGGCGGCTGATTAACGGTACAGTAAAGCCCGGACTTCCTCCGGCGAAGGAGGTGACCCTCTGTTACGGCGAATCGGATCTGGAGGCTTTGGATGAGCAGTGGTGTTACTACAAACAGACCCGGGTTACAGAAGACAGCATTCTCAGAAGGCGGGCATTCCGATATATCTTCATTCCCGATGTGCATGCGGGGGAGGTAAAGCTGACTGCCGTTCATACCTATGTGGATATTCCTGTAAGGGCCAGCTTTCACTGCGACGACGAGCTGCTGAATCGTATTTTTGATGTTTCTGTAGAGACATTCCGTCAATGCAGCGGTCTCTTCTTTCTGGATGGTGTCAAAAGAGATCGCTGGGTCTGGTCGGGGGATGCTTATCAAAGCTATGTGGTCAACCCTTATATCTTTTTCGACCCGGAGATCAATAAACGGACGCTGCTGGGCCTTCGCGGAAATCTGGGCATACGACAGCATCTGAATACGATTCTGGACTATTCCTTATTATGGATCCTGGGTGTGGAACACCAGTACCTGATGACCGGGGACACAGAGTTTGTCAGAGAAATATTCCCCAAAGCGGAAGACTTGATAAAGCTGTGCCTGTCCCAGACCGGAGAGTATGGCTTTATTGTGGGACGCCGCCAGGATTGGACATTCATCGATTGGGCAGATATTGATAAGACGGGGCCGGTGGCCGCGGAGCAGGTGCTGTTTATAAAAGCGTGTGAAACCATGTCCTTGCTGTGTCGGCTGATTGGCGGGCAGGATGATATTTACAGGAAAAAAAGCTGCGAATTAAAGGAAAATCTGAACAGGTATTTTTGGTCAGAAGAGAAAGGCGCTTACATAGATTCCTATCAGTCAGGGAAAAATCACGTAACCCGCCATGCCAATATATTTGCGGTAGTATTTGATGTGGCCTCGAAGGAACAGCAGCAAAGCATCGTCCGGAATGTGCTTCTCAACGCTGATATACCTCAGATTACTACGCCGTATTTTAAATTTTTTGAGCTGGACGCGCTGTGCAGGCTGGGTTTCCTGGATGAGGTGATGGAGCGGATCCGATCATACTGGGGAGGCATGCTGGAACGGGGAAGCGTTACCTTTTGGGAGGAATTTGATCCCGGTCAGAATGCTCCGGAGCAGTATGCCATGTACGGGGATCCTTTTGGCAAGAGCCTGTGCCATGCCTGGGGAGCCAGCCCGGCTTATCTGCTTGGAAAATATTTTTTGGGGGTGCGGCCTACCTCGCCCGGGTATCAAACCTATGAGATTAAGCCTGTCACCCGGTTTTTCAAGGAACTGGACTGTCAGATTCCAGTGGGAAAGGAAACTGTGCGAATTATACTGAAGGATGGAGAAGTAACAACTGAAACGTTTTATCCGGAAGACTGATGACCATGATTCATCCCTTGATTGTGGTATGCCTGGTGGCGCAACATGCTATATCAGACTGTTTCAGTTACAGAAGAATAGCATCAAAGACTGGAGGGATCAGGGAAAGCTGCAGGGAAGGATTCGTGGCAGGAATAAGGCGTGGGGCTTTTGGACCAGCTTTGGAGGATGGGATAGAGCATGCGCTTTCACCGGTGGGAAAAGTCATTCTGCAGACGGGAGTGGATATGATCGATGTGGGAAGGGGCTTTTTAGTAAATTACATTTTCGGAAAGGATGTCCTGGAAGGGCGGTGAGCTTGCCCGGCTGGTAGGGACATTCTTCAAAGACACAAAACTGATATTTCCAGCGCGGGCGATAGAAGCGGCAGGTGCCGCAGTCCTCCGGCGTGACCGACCGCCTCGCCGCTGTCAAAGTGATCTGCAGGGAAAAAGAACGCCGCTCGTGCGGTGTCATACTTTATTTTGATCTGATGTGCTTGTCTGGTGAGCGCTTCACGGTGGGGGTAGTATGCGTGTCCGACTCAATCCAAAAGTAGTTATTTGGTATTAAATTCGGTACCCCTATCCCGTGATTTGCCCGGTTTTACAGGCTTTTTTGAGATAATCGGAGTTGTTAGATGAAAACAAAGAGAAATAGGACATGGAAGACAAAAACAGTAACAATATGTTGAAAAAAGCAATAGCGGAAGAGAGGCTGAAAGCGGTTCCCTTTTTTGAAGATGCACCCTGCTATCCGGTGGAAGAGCTGGTCCGGATGTGGCGTTTGGGACGGCAGCTTGAAGCGGAAACAGACAATAAAAACTGTATGGCACAGCTTTGGGAATTTTGCATGCTCAGGGATTCTCTTCAGAAAAAAGAAAATGCACCGCAAAGGATTTATCTGTGGCCGGATGGCAGGATGCCGGTTATGACGGAATACGAGGATAATTCAGACTGCAGATATAACCATAATCCGGACTTCAGGCCGTATCTCTATGAAATGCTGCTGCCGGAGGGCAAGGAGCCAAAGGGCGCTGTTGTAGTTTGTGCCGGCGGAGATCATGGAGATTGTGTCCTGAGTGAAGGATACCAGACCTGCCTGGATTTCAATGAGATAGGGTATCACAGTTTTCTTCTGCTGAACCGTACTAACAGGCGTCCCTGGACAGGGCAGGAGTGCGGTGCGGATGTTGCAAGGGCAATCCGCATGATCAGGGCATCTGCCGGGCGCTATGGAATCAGGGAAAACCAGGTGGCCTTTGCGGGCTTTTCCAACGGCGGCCTGACAGGGGAGGCCTGTATCCGGTATTATTCCGGAACACAGAGAACGGCGGATCATTTTCCGGATTACATGGAAGATGAACTGGACAGATACTATGGGGCGCCGGACGCTTTTCTGTGTATTTATGGTCCGCGTTATAAGGGGGCTGCATTTGATTATACAAATGTGGTGTATCCTCCCGTCTTTTTTGCAGTGGGAAGGGAAGATTCGGCGCTGGATAACCTGAACGCGGTTCTTCCGGATCTGCTGGCCCACGGCGTGGAAACGGAGGTACATACTTTTGCCGGCGTACCCCACGGGCAAGGCGGAATCACTATAGTGGGAGAAAAAACGTATCCTAATTTCCAACTGTGGCTGCAGCTGGCGGATGTGTTTCTGCAGGATGTATTTCAAAGGCAGAGGCAAAAGTAAAGCGAAGTAAAAGGACAGAGGAAGGATAGTGGGAATGCAAATAAACACCAGGCTGAAATTATATTTGGGAACATTGGAATTTTATAAAAGGGTGGGAATCATAGCTGTTCCCATTGCCCTGCAGAGCCTGATTTCCATAGGGGTAAATATGATGGATACCGTAATGCTGGGGGCGCTGGGGGAGGTGGCGTTGTCGGCCTCATCCCTTGCTAACCAGTTTATTAACATTTACCACATATGCTGCATGGGAATCGGCATGGGGGCTTCGGTTATGGTGGCCAGATTCTGGGGGATGAGAGATTTCCATTCGCTGAAACAGTCCATTACCATCATGCTCCGATTGTGCATTGTATTCGGCCTGCTGTTTATGGCGGCAACGGTTCTGGCGCCAGGGGCATTGATGCGGATTTACACACCTGATCCGAACATTATCAGGGAAGGAATCCGGTATTTTAACTGGTCCGTGCCCACCTATCTTTTGCTGGGGTTGTCGCTTACCTGTACAATTGTGCTAAGAAGCGTGGGGCAGGCAAAAATACCGCTCATCTGTTCCGGCGTCAGTTTTATGGCGAATCTGTTTTTTAACTGGGTTTTCATTTTCGGCAATCTTGGGGCTCCGCGCATGGAAGTGGCCGGGGCGGCGCTGGGAACCCTTCTGGCAAGGATAATCGAGTTTGCCGCAATCGCCGTGTATTTTTTCCTGCGGGATAAAAATATTGGCTATCGGGTAAAGGATCTGTTGATGGATTGCCATGGGCTGGTGCCGGAATATCTGAAAATCTGCATACCGGTATTGATAAGCGATTCCCTTCTGGCGCTGGGAAACAGCGCGATTGCCATGATAATGGGAAGAATCGGTGCGGCCTTTGTGTCGGCCAATTCCATCACTGCCGTCACCCAGCAGATGACTACGGTGCTGACGCAGGGGATCAGCCAGGCGGGCTGCATCATCACGGGGCATACCCTGGGAGAAGGGAAAAGAGAGCAGGCGCAGCGGGAAGGCTACACCTTCCTGATTTTCGGCGCATTGCTGGGAGCAGCGGCCTGCCTGGTGATTCTGTCCGTCAGCGAGCCTGTCATTGGCATGTATCATATCCAGGAGGAAACCCGTCAGATTGCACAGCAGCTTATGGATTCAGTGGCTATTATCCTGATTTTTACCTCCGCCAACTCCATACTGACAAAAGGAGTGCTTCGCGGCGGTGGGGATACCAGATTCCTGATGTATGCCGATATCCTTTTCCTTTGGCTGGCAAGCGTACCCTTGGGGATTCTGGCAGGTCTGGTATGGAAGCTGCCTGCGTTCTGGATTTATTTTTTCATGAAAATCGATCAGATTATAAAATGCGTCTGGTGTGTCTATAGACTGCGCAGCGGGAAATGGATCAAAGCGATAAAGAAAACGGAGGAAAAATGAAATGAAAAAAGAGAGCTGAAAATTGGACATCATGGAAGAGGTTCTTACATGGGATCAGGTTAAAAAAGAGATATTTTTGTTTGGAGGCAGCCAGGGAGGATCGATAAGCGCTATGGCGGCCGCGGACAGGAGTGTAGAGCATAATGATATATAAAATGGATTGAGGAAAAGCGGATTATCAACAGGCATTATTCTCATCAATATAAAAAATTTGTACTTTTGAAGAAAATGACTCCTTTGGGGTAAGAATTATGTATGACAATTCTTATCGAAAAGGAGTCTCTTTATTTGGAATCGAGCGGACAATTTCCTTCCGGGATTTACAATCTGAGAAACGGTAGTGTATAATAAACAGGAAATTTGAGAAAGAAACGGGATACGAAATGACAGAACAGACGAAACAGGAACGATTGAATAAATTTCTGGCCGACTGCGGGATCTGCTCCCGCAGGGAGGCCGACCGGATGATCGCCTCCGGACGGGTGGCGGTGAACGGCCGCACGGCGGACATGGGCATGCGCATCGGCCCCTCCGATGAGATCACGGTGGACGGGCAGCCCCTGAAGCGAAAGGATAAAAAGGTGGTGCTTGCCTTCTACAAGCCCGTGGGCGTGACCTGCACGGAAAAGGACCGTTTTGCTGAAAAAACCATCCGGGATGTGGTGGATTATCCCGTCCGCGTCACCTACGCGGGACGGCTGGACAGGGATTCGGAGGGCCTTCTGCTTCTGACCAACGACGGAGAGCTGATCAACGCGCTGATGCGCGCTGCCAACTATCACGAAAAGGAATATCTGGTGCGGGTAAACCGCCCTGTGACGGACGCTTTTCTGAAAAAAATGTCCGAGGGCGTTTTTTTAAAGGAGCTGGACGTGCAGACCAGGCCCTGTCAGGTGGAACGGGAAGGGAAATTTGTGTTCCGTATCATCCTGACGCAGGGGCTGAACCGGCAGATCAGAAGGATGTGCCGCGCGCTTGGCAACGACGTGCAGAGTATAAAAAGGGTGCGGGTGGCAAACATTACCCTTGGAAGGCTGAAGCCGGGGAATTACCGGCTGGTGGAAAAAGAAGAGCTGGATGAGCTTTACCGGATCGCCCACGGAGGTCAAAGTGAAAATGGATAAAACGGCAAGAATGAAGGAGCTGACTGCGAAGCTGACCGAAGCGGCCCGTGCCTATTACGCCGAGGACCGCGAGATCATGAGCAATTTTGAATACGACAGGCTGTACGACGAGCTGGAGGCGCTGGAAAAGGAGACCGGGGTGGTGCTTGCGGGAAGCCCCACGGTGACAGTGGGCTATGAGGCGGTGGACGAGCTGCCCAAGGAGCGGCACGAGCGCCCCATGCTTTCACTGGGAAAAACGAAGAGCAGGCAGGAGCTGAAGGACTGGCTCGGCGGGCAAAAAGGCCTTTTGTCCTGGAAGCTGGACGGCCTGACGGTGGTTCTCACCTACCGGGATGGAAGGCTGTTCAAGGCCGTCACCCGGGGAAACGGGGAGATCGGCGAGGTGATCACGCCGAACGCGAGGGTGTTCGTGAACATCCCTCTGGTCATTCCCTTCAAGGGAGAGCTGGTGCTGCGCGGCGAGGCCGTCATCACCTATGAGGATTTTGAGAAGATCAATGAAAAAATAGAGGACGCGGACGCGCGCTACAAAAATCCCAGAAACCTCTGCTCCGGCTCCGTCCGGCAGCTTTCTAGCGAGATCACGGCGCAGCGAAACGTCCGCTTTTACGCCTTCGCGCTGGTTTCCGCCCAGGAGGCGGCTTCCGGCCAGGGGGATGTATCCGCGCAGGAGGCGGCTTTCGGTCAGGAAGAGACACCCGTTCGGGAGCCGCTTCCCGGCGTGCAGATGGCTCCGGATTTTGAGAATTCCAGAAAAAAGCAGTTTGAATTCCTTGCCAGGCAGGGCTTTGACGTGGTGGAGTACCGGGAGGTGGACGCGCAGAGCGTGGAGAGTGCCGTGGATGCTTTTGAGGAACGGATTCAGGATTTTTCCATTCCTTCGGACGGTCTGGTACTCATTTATGACGATATCGCCTACGGCCTATCTCTGGGAAGCACGGCCAAATTTCCAAGGGATTCCATTGCGTTCAAATGGGAGGACGAAACGGCGGAGACTTCTCTTACGGAAATGGAATGGAGCGCAAGCCGCACCGGGCTGATCAACCCGGTGGCCATCTTTGAACCCGTGCAGCTGGAAGGAACCACCGTGAGCCGGGCCAGCGTGCATAACGTGAGCATTGTAAAAAGCCTGGAGCTTGGGATCGGAGACCGGATCACCGTCTATAAGGCGAACATGATCATCCCCCAGATCGCGGATAACCTGACCAGGAGCGGAACGCTTCCCATCCCTGATACCTGTCCGGTCTGCGGAGGCAGGGCGGAGATCCGCCAGGTAAACGACGTACAGTCCCTCTACTGCACCAACCCGGACTGCGACGCAAAGAAGGTGAAGGCCTTCACCCTGTTCGTCAGCCGGGACGCACTGAACATTGACGGCCTTTCCGAGGCCACGCTGGAAAAGTTCCTTGGGAGAGGCTTTCTCCACCGCTTTGCCGACCTGTTCCATCTGGACCGCTACCGGGAGGAGATCGTTTCCATGGAGGGTTTCGGAGAAAAATCCTGGCAGAACCTTTCCGAAAGCATAGAGCGGGCCAGACAGACCACCCTTCCCCGCGTGATCTACGGCCTCGGCATCCAGAACATCGGCCTTGCCAACGCGAAGATGATCTGCCGGGAATACGGAGACGATCTGGAGCGGATGATGAATGCGGACGTGGAGGAGCTGAGCCTGATCGACGGCGTGGGCGGCGTGATCGCAGGGACCTTCTGCGACTACTGGCAGTCGGAGAAGAACCGGGAGGATGTGAAGCTTCT
>DWWS01000045.1 GCA_019119595.1 Candidatus Eisenbergiella merdavium
ACCCGCTGCTGCTGTCCGCCGGAAAGCTGGCCCGGCAGATGCCTGCGCCTGTCCGTAAGGCCAAGCAGGCGCAGAAGCTCCTCCACCTGCCCCGGCTCCGGCCTCCTGTGATCCAAAAGCAGCGGAAACAGGATATTCTGCTCCACATCCAGCTCCTGGATGAGATGGAAGGACTGAAAAATAAAACCGATATTCTGTCTGCGGAAGATCGTCCGCTCCTTTTCCGACAGAGAAAAAAGATCATCCCCGTCCAGCCATACCTTTCCGGACGTAGGCTCGTCCAGCCCGCCGATGCAGTTTAAAAGCGTGCTTTTCCCTGAGCCGGATTCCCCGATCACAGCGGCAAATTCTCCTTTCTCCAGGCAAAAGGACACGTCTTTCAACGCGTCCACCCGCGCCTCCCCGCTCCCATATACCTTACACAGCTTTTCCACCCGTAAAATCTCCATGTAAACCTCCGTTCCAAATATGAAATATGCTCTGTGCCCTGACGGCAGTGACAGCTCACGGACGCATCTGACGTCCGCCGTATCTCATTTAACCGCCCTATCCCATTGAAGCATATCCGCCTTACATTCCGGTGAATCCCGCCTTACATTTCTGAAAGAAAGGTCATGGAAAAGACGCTTCCCTCGCCGGGAACGCTGCTGACGGAAAGCACGCCGCCCTGCCCCTCCGTCACCGCCTTTGCCAGGGGAAGCCCAAGGCCCACGCCCGCGGACTGTCGATTTTCTCTGTCGGGGCCGCTGCGGTAGAAGCGCCTGAAAATATGGGGCAGATCCTCCGGGCTGATCCCGCAGCCGTCGTCCTCCACGCAGATGCGGAGCATACCGGGCGAGCGCTTCCAGCCGACGCGCACCGTCCCTCCTCTTTCCGTATGATCCAGCGCGTTTTTTACCAGATTGGAGAGGGCCTCCGCCGTCCACTGAGGATCGCAGATCAGACGTTCCCCCTCATCCCCCTCCGCCGTAAGCCGCTTTCCCTCCTGTCCGGCTCTGATGGACAGCTCCTCCAGCGCATCCCGCACCAGCTCCTGAACCGGGCAATCCTCCGGCTCAAAACGGACGCTCCCCGCATCCAGGCGCATGATCTTTAAAAGCAGGCCGATCAGCCGCTGCATCCGATCCAGCGACTGCAGGGCCTTTGCGGAAAACTCCCGGACGGTCTCCTCCCGCTCCGGCTCCTCCTGCAAAATCTCCATATACATGGTCAGGGCGGCTAACGGTGTTTTGAGCTGATGGGAAATATCCGATACGACCTCCTTCAGAGCCTCCTTCGCGGTCCGCTCCGCCTCGCCCTTCGCCTGCGCCGCCCGGGAAAGCTGGTCCGCCGCCGAAAACAGCCGGTAAAGCTCTCCCGTTTCCCCCCTTGGCAAATGCCTGGAAAAGTCTCCCTGCGCATACCGGGAAAGGACGCCGGCAGCCTGCTCATACAGCGACTCCCGCCGTTTGAGGAAAAAAAGGCTTCCCCAGATCAGAACAGCGCCGCACAAAAAGGCAGCCCCAAACGAAAAAAGGGCGCTCCGCCCTGCCGCCCGTCTGGCCTGCGGATACAGAAGCGCCAGGCTTTCCCGCGTCCGTCCGGCGCGAAGAAGCAGCGCCTCCCCTTCGTCCGTCGTTTCTGCTCCGCTTAAGATTTCCGCCGTCTCCTCTTCCGAAAGCCCTGCCTCCAGCATCCCTGACACAAGCTGCGCCTCCCTGTTAAGAACGGCGTCCCTGACTCCCTGCGCCTGCACCAGTCCTCCCAGAACGCCAAGCGCAAGAAGCAGCGCGCAGCAGGCGGCAAGGAAGATCAAAAAAAGCCGTTCCTGCTTATCCTGCCAGAGTCTGTCCACATCACTTCCCATCATCCCTGCCTCCTTTCCAACGATACCCGATCCCCCGCACGGTTATCAGCATTTCCGGACGGGAGGGATCCCGCTCTGTTTTTTCCCGCAGCCTCCGGATATAGACGGAAAGGGTGTTGTCGTCCACAAAGCTCCCGTTTCCGTCCCACAGCACATCCAGGATCCGTCCTCTTGGCAGGGTTCTTCCCTCATTTGCCAGAAGCAGGCACAGAAGCCGGTATTCCGCCCCGGTCAGCTCCAGCGGCCGTTCCTCCAGATACGCCCTTCCTGCGGTCAGGTCCACCCGAAGAGGCCCGCTTCTCAATTCCTCCCTTCCGGCCGCCGCGCCGGCGCTCCGTCTCAGCTGGGCGCGGATACGTGAGCAAAGCTCTCCCAGCCGGAAGGGCTTGGTGATATAGTCGTCTCCGCCTCCGTCCAGTCCGCGGATGACGCTGGTTTCCTCATCCGCCGCGGTGAGAAAAATGATGGGAACCCCGCTTCCCCTCCGGCGCACCTCTTCGCACAGCGAAAATCCGGTCCCGTCCGGAAGGGACACGTCAAGAAGCAGCAGCTCATAGGGGATTTCTTCTCTGCTTCCTCCGAACAGAAGGCTCCTGCCCTCCGCAACCGTCCGGGCCACCTCGACCCGGAAGCCGTTTTTTTCCAGCGAATATTGTAAACCGTCGATCAGACTGCCGTCGTCCTCCAACAGCAGAAGCCTGTTTCCTTCCATGTCAATTCCTCTTTCATAGCGGGGCAAAGCTTTACCTGCCCCCGCCCGCTTTTTGTCCTGTGATATTCTCACCGTCTCCTGTTTTTCCTTTTTCTTTCTTACTTATTGTAGCACAGAACGGCCAAATGAAACGTGCTTTTCATACGGCTTTTGCCTTACAGAACTGTAAGAAAGGTTCTTGGTTTTGGCCGTGCGGAATCCGGCCTCCGTTCCGCCCCCAGCCTGAACGGCTGCCTCTGTCCATCATACGTCCGATTTGCATGATGGACAGCATTTGGCAGAAATGATATAATATTTCAAATCATTTTATCCGCGGGAGGAATCCGATGAAAAGCAATATATGTACGATTAAAAGGGGCTTTGTAAGGGCGGCTGTTTTTAGGGAAGTAGAAAAATCCGCTCAATATTTTGATCTGGATAAAAAATCAAGGCTGCAGCTTCGGCTTCTGACGGAGGAGCTCACAGGAATGATGAATGAGCTCGCGGGAAAATACCGCGCCGAGTTCTGGGTGGAGGCGGATCCTGTAGAATACGTGGTCCAGTATTGGGAAAAGGTCCGAAACGTCAGCTTCCAGCTTCATCTGCGTATGGACGAGCACCTGAACGAGGAGAGCCGCAGACAACTGATATCCGTTTCAACAACGGGAAGGAACGAACCGCCCATAGGCATCATGGGAAAGCTTCAGGCTTTTCTGGAGCAGTGCTCCCAATCCTACAGCGATCTTGGCGAATTTTGTAATCAGGAAGGGACCTTCATGCCCTCCATGGGAGATATGTATGAAGTCAGCAGCATACAGAATAATTCCCTGGTGTGGTCTTTAAACGATTATTCCAAAAGGGTTTCCTCCAATAAGCAGAGCAGGGAATGGGACGAGCTGGAAAAATCGATCATTGCCAATGTGGCTGACGATGTGGTTGTAAAAATCCGCAAGAATCACGCGGAGGTGATCGTTTCCAAGCTTTTCCGCCGCTGAGTTGCAGTTCACTGGCAAGCCAGCGAACTGTAACGCCGCTGAGCGTTTTTTCCGCAGCCTCCTTCAAATGCTTTACAGGAGGCTGTCCAATCTATATAATGAAAGTGCCGGGGGAGACACCCATCCAAAAAAACGAAGCGCCCGCAGCAACGGGAACGAAACAAATGGACATCGGACAGAAGGGGAGGACACCCATGAAAAAAAACATTGCTGTCATTGATGCAGAAGGAAACGTTTATGAAGCGACCTGGCCCAGACGCGCCAGGGGACTGGTCAAAAGCGGCAGGGCGCGCTTTGTTGGCCGAAATACCATCTGCCTTGTGCGCCCGCCCGCATATACGGAGGGCAAATGTATGGAACAGATCCTTGATTCAAAAATGACGAACAGCCCGCAGGCTGAAGCATTACAGAGCGATGCGGCAGGAAAGGAATCGGAAAAAAGAACGGCAAAAGCAGCGGAGGCAGGCCTGGACATGTCCTTTGTGGTCCGCAAAATTGATGAGATTACGGCCGGAACCGCAGAGCTACGGGCGGCCATCGGTCAGATGGAGAACCTGGAGGATACCGCGGCCGAAGCGCTCGGCAGCATGATGGAGGCGAGAGAGATGACCAATCAGCAGATGATCAGCCTTCTCCAAAACATCCTTGATGCCGTTAAGCCGGATCCCGCCCTCGTCCGCATGGAAGCGGTGACGAAGCTGCTTTCCGACGCCGGGCTGGATGAGAATCACAAATTTGACCTTTTAAATCAGACGATCCAGCGTCTGTTCTAAAAAGATGACAAACGGAGGGCCTTTGCAGGAAATTTTCTGCAAAGACCTCCGTTCTTTTTACCCTTAAGGAAATTTTTTACCTTTAAGGGAATTTCGTCGTCAGACGAACGCTCGGCTTTGAAAAACAGGATTTTCAGATCCTCCGGCTTCCCCGGTTCAGCCTGCCGTACGTGCTCCGGATACAGCCGCCGGAAAGAAGATGCCTTTTCACTCCGCGCTGCAGGGTGGTGTCCTCTGGAAGCGCTTCATAGTCTGCGGCTTTCGTATGGAACAGCCACTGGAGGATACCGTCGTCCTTCTCCCCTTCCCCATCTACCGTAAAACGGTTCTGAAAGCCGACGATGTTCGACCCTTCCGGAAGCATCCGGCGAAGCTGCGGATCCAGCAGCCAGGAATGGCAGAAATATTCCGCCTGTCCGGTTTCCGGATAATAAGCCGAAAAAAATTGTTCCGCCCTTCGCAGCGATTCCTCCACCGAAGCGGCGGAAAGATCGGCGTCCGAAGGGATATGCATGGAAATCCGGAAGCTGTTTTCGCCGGGTACTATTTCATATTCCAGCTCGCCGATCCGGAACAGATGGCATCCCGCCTGCCGGACCGTCCACCATTCTCTGTCAAAATAGTGCCGCCCCGTCATCCGGAACGTCTCGTTGATGAACCGGGTATAGCACTTCATGGTGGAAAAATAAATCTCGTCGTCAATGCCCTTTTCCCGGTAGACCGTCCAGGCGTCTGCGGAGGCCCGGAGCATGCAGGCCAGGATACGCGTATGATCCGCATCCTCTCCCAGAGCCTCCTGCAGCCTGCTTAAGGTCTGCGCCATTTTGTCATACTGATAAAATTCCTTCAGGTAACCGTCCACCCGGCTGAAGTCGAAGCCGCCGGCAAATGCCAGCACCTTCCTGCTCACTTCGGCGGGCAGGCATATTTTCTCACAAAGAATCGAAAGCTCCATTTTTTTCATTGTATTCAGTCTCCCTTTTCGTCAGCGCTCCTTTTCCCGATCAGCGCTCTTTCTCCCATTCCAGATCCGAAGGCGGCAGTTCTTCTCCCTTCACAAGGCAGATCCTCTCAAACCGCATGCCGGAGGCCATGGCATAAATCTCCAGGGTATGCGCTCCGGGCGCAAGGCTGGTCTTCGCAAGAGGCACCCAGCGGTAAACCTGCTCCGCCTCATACCTCCACAAAAAACCGTCCCTGTGGCCCGGAAGAGGCGTCAGAACTTTTCCGTCCACGCCGGCAAGCACCCGGGATTCCTCCTTCAGTCCGAAGCGGCACAGCAGCCAGATCACATAGTCTCCGCCTTCGGCGCGGACGCGGTAATGCAGGCCCGGCGCTTCCTTTTCATCCTCCCATGTCCTCCCCGCACCGCGGATATACATGGCAAGACCGCTTCTTCCAAAGGTCTCTCCGGCGCAGTACTGCCATCTGTCGTCGGAGACCCGGGCATATTCGCTTCCCGCAAGGGCTGAGGCGGTGTCGATCCGGATCATCTGATCCTGTTCCGCAAAGATGGTTTCCGCTTCCTCCAGATAATGCTCCGGCTTTATCGGACGCGCTGTGCGCTCCGGCAGTTTCACGATGTCTCCCGCTGCCAGATTGTCGGAGGATACCTGCAGAGGCTCATACAGCTCCGCCCGGGGCTTTGGCTCCATTTTTCCGTAAAAGGCCTCACACCAGCGCTCCGTATCCCATTCCTTTGGAAGCTCCTGGCAGCCCGTCACGCCCGCCAGATTGTTCACCTTCCGCTCCTGTGTATAGATCACAAGCCGGGAAAAGGCGAAATACCGGTCCACCGCATGCAGGCAGAGCTCGTGAACGCCGGCGGAAAGATACGGAAGCCGCAGATACAGACGCTCCGCATTGTTCAGCACATTTTTCTTCCAGCTTCCTCTCCATTCGTCCGTGGACTCGCTTTCCAGAAGCCGCATCTGTCCGCCGTCTACGGACACACCGATCCGGATGCGGCCTGTGGCGTTCAGGGAAGGGAAGCGATGAAGCTCCAGCAGAAATTCCCCTTCGCTGGTCAGACAGACCGGATAGCGCAGGGGCTGTTCCGCCGGACCACCCTCACAGCATTCCACCAGATTTCCCGCGCAGCGGCCCGCCCTTTTCACCACACGGAACCGGGGCGGAATCGTCTCTGCCGCATCCGCTTCCACGCAGACCAGCCCGCCATCCTCCACAAAGACAGGGCGGCCAGATGACCCTCTGTCCTGTTTCCGGTCCCTTCCATCGGCTTTCCGGAGGGACCTCTCCCCAACGGGGACCATCCCTTCCGGGCAGGCCGCGGTCAGGGAAACGGGGATCTCGAGCTGTCCGCCGTCGGTTAGGTTTTTCACCAGGATCCGGCCCGCCGCGGCCTTCCTCGCAGCCTTTCCCGTATCCTCCGCTGTCGCAAGGATTCGAATCTCCGTCCCCACTTTTCCCCGCTTTGAGGAAAGGGTAAGCCAGTCCGGCGCTTCTATATCATATTCAAATGTGTCGTCTGCCTCAGCGGCCCCGTTCCCGATCTCCAGCCACCTTACGCTGCCTCCCGTAAAGGAAAGCTCTTTTTCCTCGTTCCAGAGGCTGAGGATCATCCTGCCGTTTTTCAGCACCGTATCCTGCCCGGTCAGGGCGCCTTTCTTCAGCTCCCGCCAGGCAGCGAAGCCCTCGGGAAGCGGCGGGGTGCAGGCGGGAAGCATGGCCGCGCGCGGCGGCGGAAAGCCCTCCGGGTCCAGAATGCCGTCCCATTTTCCGTCCGCCATCCGTTTGTTATAATAAAGGATCATTTTCCGCCTCGCGTCGTCAAACGTCCGGGTTCTGCGGACGTACTCCGCGGCAGCCGCAGCCTTTCCCTGCCTGCAGGCCAGCGTGCTCCTGTCCCCGTAATAGTAGGCAAGATTGGTAAAGTAAGCCGCGTGGATCCGCATCAGGACAAGCTGGAAGAAGGCGTCCCTCTCCTCTTCGGGCAGGGCCGCGTAAATCGCGTTTCCCTCTTCAAACAGCTCCTCATATTTGTGGATTCGCACGGCCGCCTCGTCCCCATAGGCGGTCTGGGAAAAGGCGTCGTCGTCCATGTTCTCCACCTTACGCACGTTGGTGAGCTGGGAAAAATCGTTGAGCAGGGCGGAAACCCGCCCGCCGATGCCGCCGGAAAAGCTTCCCGAAAAGTTTCCGGAAAAATCTCCCGAAAAGTTTCCCGAAAAGTTTCGTGTGATCCAGTCCGCCACCCAGGCGTCCACGTCCCGGGTCAGGGGTTTTTCTTTTTTTCCGGAAAGGGCGGCAAAGCGGGGCGCTTCCTCCTTGCCGATCTCCCACGCCAGGCGCAGGAAAAATTCAATCTCCTGCTCCAGGGGCTTCATGGCTCCCGTATTGATCACCCACAGCTTGCGGATGTTCTCCTTCCATGCCTTTTGCAGCTCATAGGCGGTGTGCGCAAGCGGAATGGAGCAGAGGAACACATAGGACATGCTGGGCGGCGCCCAGTAAGAATTGTGATAGTAAAGGCCGTTTCCGCCGCTGCGCTTTTTCTCCTTCTCAGAGGGGTAACGCCGTACATATCCGTAGTTGTCGTTGGCCCACACCAGCGTCATATCCTCCGGCACCTCAAGCCCCGCGTCATACAGCTCAAGCACCTCCTTGTAGGGGATGAAGGTCATCATGGTATCATGCCCCAGCGTCTCCTTCAGGATCTGCCGCTGATCCCGGATGACCGTCTCCAGAAGCTTCACCTTGGCGGCCTTCTGCTCCTCTTTTGGCAGGCGCAGGATAGCTTCCGTCTCAAAGCCGGAGTCATGAATGCCCCGCATTCCCAGCGTATAGCAGACCTCGAAATCCCGGTTCTGCTCCACGCTTTCCCTCCAGTATTCCTGCAGGATCTGACGGTTCCTTCCGGGAATGGAATAATCGTATACCGCGTCCGTATATCCCTTCTTTGCAGTCCACGGCTTCCATTCCCGGTTATTGGAGCGCATCAGCATATCACAATGGGACGTGCCGACCACGATCCCCATCCGGTCTGCCAGCTCCCCGTTCTCCCTTTTCATATTGAAGGAATTGACGTGCATGGCCGGCCAGATGTAGTTTCCTTTCAGACGCAGGAGCAGCTCGAACACCTTTTCATAGGTTTTCACACCGATGGTATCTTCTCCCATGTGCTTCTGCACCCACCGGTCCAGCTCCTCCTCGTCATTGATGAAAATGCCGCGGTACTCCACAGAGGGCCAGTCCGCCTTCTCAAAATCTTCCGGAAGCTCAAATTCCTCCTTTTCCTTCACCGGAACGTCCGCCCAGAAATACCAGGGCGAAACGCCGAGCATGCCGCAAAGCTCATAAATGCCGTAGACGGTCCCCCTCCGGTCCGTTCCCGCGATGATAAGGCGTCCGTCCTGCACATACATCACATAGCCTTCCCGGCGCAGCTTCCCGTCCTCTTCATACAGCCCGCAGCGAACCGGCCTTTCCGTTCCCACAAGGGCGTCAAATTCTTCGGAAACGCCCAGGGTTCCCGCCAGGATCTCCGCGTTCGCGGAGGCGGCGTCCTGCTTCTGTTCCTCGCCGAATACCTTTTTCAGATCAGTCCTCAGATTTTCCGCCGCGATCTTCACCGCGTCCGTTTCCCTTTCGCTCACCCGCACCCGGCAGGCAAGTCCCCGTTTCATAAAAAATTTCATTTCTTCTTTTTCCATTGTTGAAGGCGGCCTCCTTTGTTTTCCTGTTTTCATATTAAGCAAGCATCAGACAGCTTTCATATATTTTATTGACCAGAACATTGCTTATCTTGACTTTCCGGCTCAGGACGATAGAATGAAAGAAAAGAGCTTCGGATCGGAAGCCTTTTCACAGCGGAAAGGAAGGGCGAACATGGTAGATCAGTATCTGACGGCATTTTATGGAAGAGAAATGGAGGATGGTAACGCAGGCTATGAGTTTGTTCATTCCATCAACAACGCTCCCCGCAACGACGGGGAATTCCGGCTCCATAACCACAACGACCTGTATGAAATTTACCTGTTTCTGGAGGGAGACGTGGAATTTCACATAGAAGGAAATATTTACCGGGCGCATCCGCATGATATTTTCATCGCAAGGCCCTATGAAATGCATCACAATTATTTCCGTTCCTCCTCCCGCTATGAACGGATCGTGATCTTTGTTCCGCAAAAATTTTTCCGTCTGAACCGGTGCGAAGAGCTGGAGAGCTTCTTCTTAAACAGCTCGCTCGGAACGGGCTGTCAGATTCCGGCTGCGGTCGCGGAACGGGAGCTGGTTGCACTCCTTTTCAAGATCAACCGCTATCTGCAGGAGGGCGCCCTGCTGATCGCCAAATGCGTGCTCCTGGAATTTCTTTACCAGCTCAATCAGATCAGCGTGCCGCTGACCGAGCCCGTCGTGGAGGATCAGAGGATCAAGGATATTTTGCTGTGGCTGAACGAGCACCTGACGCAGCGGGTCACTCTGGACGGGCTCGCGGATGCCTTTTTTCTCAATAAATATCATCTGTGCAGGGTCTTCCGCTCCGTCACCGGAATGTCCATCAATCAGTATCTGAATTATAAAAGGCTTCTCCTGGCCCGTTCCCTGCACCAGAACGGCCAGACCCTGCTGGAGGCCAGCGTCAACGCGGGCTTCAACAGCTATGCCCATTTTTACAGAATGCACAAAAAGGTGTTCGGAATGAGCCCGCGCGAGGAATCGCGGCACGGCTGACGCTTCTTCCGGCCGGAGAAACGCGCATAACGCCCAAAAAGTCCCTCGAAAGCACATCAGGCATGAAGGAGCACCGTCACGTCGTTGACGTTGGTTCCCGTCGCTCCGGTGATCAAAAGCCCCCCTATAGCCTGCAGGGCATGATAAGCGTCGTTTTCCTGCAAAACCTCGCCGATATCCATTCCCAGGCTTCTCAGCCTTCCCGCCGTTTCTCCATCCACTATTCCTCCCGCCGCATCCGTAGGGCCGTCCGTGCCGTCGGAGCCGAGAGAAAAAAGCAGCACATCCTCCTTTCCCTCCAGGAAACGGGCGGCGCTCAGCGCAAGCTCCTGGTTTCTTCCGCCCTTTCCATTCCCCGTCACCCGCACCACCGTCTCCCCGCCCGCGATCAAAGCGAAGGGCCGTTCATATTCCGGGTTGTCCGCAAGGGACGAAATCCATCTTCCTGCCTCCTTCGCCTCCCCCTGCATGGAAGCGGTGAGAAGATACGGGTGATAGCCAAGTGCCTCCGCGTGTCCTGCCGCCGCCAGACAAAGCTCCCTCACGCTTCCCACCACATGGTTTTCCACCGGCACACGATTTTCCATCGGTACATGCTTTTCCTCTGGTACACGGTTTTCCACCGGTACATGATTTTCCGCCGTGGGTTTTCCCTCCCGCCCGTCCCGCATCAGGATCTTTTCCACATGTGAAGGAAGCTTCAGGCCATACTTTTCCACAATATGGCGCGCCGCATTGGGATCACTGTGATCCGGATAGGTAAGTCCGGAGGCGATCATATCGTCGCTCCCTCCCACCACATCGGACAGGATGATGGAATACGCTCTTCCCGTTTTCAGGCAGCCCGCCAGCTTTCCGCCCTTGACCGCCGACAGTCTCTTGCGGATCAGATTGATTTCCGTGATATCCGCTCCGCAGCGAAGAAGCTGTTCCGTCGCCTCCTGCATGTCCGAAAGCGAAAGCCCCTCCTGAGGCAGCTCAAGGAGGGCGGAGCCGCCGCCCGAAAGCAGAAACAGGACCGTATCCTGCGCTCCCGCCTCCTGTAAGAACCGGACCGCCTCTCTTCCCGCCCTCAGAGAATTTTCGTCGGGCACCGGATGACCGGCCTCAATGACGGCAAAGCGTCCCGGCTCCTCCTTCGCGTGGCCGTATTTCGTCACAACCAGCCCCTTCTCCATCCGTCCGCCCAGGCAGCGCTCCGCCGTCTGCGCCATTACCCAGGCAGCCTTTCCCACCGCAAGGACAAAAACCCTTCCCGTCAGCTCCAGCTTCTTCAGCGCCTCACATACCGCCCTGTCCGGCAGCACGTCCGCTATGGTCCTCTGCATGATCTCTTCCGCATCCAGGCGGAGACGATTCGCTTTACCTGATCTTCCCATGTTTTCCTCCATGTCGAAACGTTTTTTAGTCAGGGCGCGCACAAGGAAATCGCGCATGCGCTTTTCATGCCGTGACCGCGGGCTTTGCGACACTTTGGTCCAAGGCTTCTCCACCGTATTTTCAGCCCTTCCGCCGCAAACAGAAATATCTTCCCGCCAGCAGGCAGACGGCCCCTGTCCAGGCCAGCACCTCCCCGTAGAAAACGCCGCTTTCCCCGATCAGCTTCACCAAAAACAGAGCGCAGCAGACGCGCATGATAAGCTGAACCCCGCTGGAGAACAGGGGGAAGCCGCCGTCCCCCATTCCCTGTACGCAGGCCCTGGTGATATACAGCATATAAAGAAGCGGGAAAAATACGGCAAGAACGCACAGAAATCGGAAGCCGATCGCAAGGGCCGCCTCCACAGAAGCCGCATCCCCCGTGAGAAAGCAGGTCAGGATCGGCCTTCCGAAAAGCATCATGACTGCCGACATCAGATACGCCGTAGCCGCTCCGATCAGGTTGGCCGCGCGCAGGCCCGCCCCGATCCGTTCCCGCTTATCCGCGCCGAGATTCTGGCCTGCGTAGGTAGACATGGCATATCCATAGGACGACGCCGCGATCTCCAGAAGTCCGTACAGCTTGTTGGCCGCCGTATATCCCGCAATGAACAAAACGCCGAAGCCGTTGATCACGGACTGCACCACAAGCCCTCCGCAGGATGTGAGCATGTTCTGCAGGCACAGAGGCAGCCCGAGCCGGAGCTGCTGTGCGATCAGCTCCCTGTCCGCCCGCCAGTCCTGCCTGCGGAGGCGAAGGCAGGGAAGCCGGCGGATCCCCGCCAGACAGCAGAGCCCGGAGAGAACCTGAGCGATCACCGTGGCTGCTGCCGCCCCGGGAATGCCCCAGCCCAGTACCGGCACAAACAGGATATCCAGAACGATATTGCAGACAGAGGATACCGTCATCGCCTGCAGAGGCGTTCTGCTGTCGCCCACGGCCCGCAGTATGGCGGCCGAGGCATTATAGAGAACAGCTGCCGGAATCCCTGCATAGATCAGCCGGAGATACTGAAGCGTCATCCCTCTGATCTGTGCCGGCGTTCCCATCCCGGCCAGCAAAAACGGGAGGGCCGCCTGCCCCAGCAGGGTAAAAAGCACAGCGGCCGCCGCTGAAAGAAGCCCGGTCTGCGTCACGGCGCTTTTCAGCCTCTCCTCCTCTCCTGCCCCAAACTTCTGGGAAATGATCACGGAAAAGCCCTGGGTCAGCCCCTGCACGGAGCCGAACATCAGAAAGGTCAGCCATTCAGAGGCCCCAAGCGCCGCCAGCGCATTTACTCCAAGCGACTGTCCCACCACCAGGGTATCCACAAAGGTATATAGCTGCTGGAACACATTTCCCAGCATGAGGGGAAGCGCGAAGCCAAGGATCAGCCTTCCCGGCTTCCCCTGCGTCATATCCACGCTTCCTGCAGACTGCTTCATACAATTTCCTCCATAGCCTTCCGGGCTTCCTCCTGTCCTTATTATATGTGCTTTTTTCATCTGCCGCAAGAAGTATCAGGCCGTCAGTCTGGCAGACTGTCCTGTACGCACAGGCTTCCATAGCCTACCCTGTCATTCGGATACCCCGTCTCCCCTCTCAGTCCCCGCGCTCCCCTCTGAAGAAACGCCTTCAGCTTTTCTCCATAGAGATAGGGATCGTTTCCCCGCACGATCCCCCATTCCATCAGCAGCGCGGCGGCTCCGGTCACGAGCGGAACCGCGAAGGAGGTTCCGGTAAATGCCTCATGGCCGCCGCCCGCACGGGCCGTAACGATATTCACGCCCGGCGCGGCCAGATCCGGCTTGGTGTTGGGAAAGCCGGGAAGCTGCTCCTGCCCGCGCACGCCCCGGCCGGAAAAATCGGCGTAGGCGTCGTAGCTTCCCTGGATCGCTCCTACGGTGATGAGCTTCCCCGCGGTGGAGGGGATCGTCAGAGTCAGCTCAGGCGTAGGGTTAAAAAAGCGGGTGTCATCGGTGCGCACCGCCTGGCCTGGCAGGTACATCTGGAATTCTCCGGCAACAATATAGACAGGCTCCAGCAGAAAGGTCCAGATTCCGGGAGCAATGAAGCTGGAAACAGGCAGGAAATCAAAGTAGATCTCCTGATTCACCGAATAGGGGGACGGTTCTCCCACATAGATCAGAAGCTGCGTCTGCTCCACCGTCACCGATATTCGGCCGACCCGGTCCACGGGCACGTCTATCCTCTGGCCGGACGGGGTGATGAGCGTGATGCGGAAGCGGTCTGAAAAATTCTTCCAAAGCTGCACGTTGATGCTGCTTTCGTACTCCCCCACCGCAAGCTCAACCGCCCGCTCTCCGGAGAGACGGCCCGACACATGACCTGCGGAGGCGCCCTCATTCCCCGCCCCTGCGCAGATCACATTTTTCCAGACCTCGGAGGCATTGTCCAGAAAGCGCTCCAGAATGGATGACCCGTCATGGGCTCCGTAGCTGTTTCCGAAGCTTAAATTAACCGCAAGGGGCATTCCAAGCTCCTGGGCCTTCTGCAGAGCGTAGGCCATGGCCCGCATGAGCTGGGTCGTCCTGGGATAGGAGCCGCTTCCCGCCTGCCCCAGCTTGACGATGAGCAGAGAGGCGCCGGGCGCGGCTCCCGTATAACGGGCATTGGTGCTGCTTCCCGCCGCGATGGCCGCCACCGCTGTCCCATGGCCGGATACGTCGGCGCTTGGAACTTTGGAAAAGCCCTCCGTTTCTCCAAGCGAGATGGCCTCGTTGATCCTTTCCTGTGTAAATTCCACACCGAGGCCGAATCCCCGCGGCGGATAAAAGCCTCTCTCCTCATCCGGCATAAGGGTCTGATCCCACAGATATAAAATCCTGCTTCCCTCCCGGTTCTGAAAGTCGGGGAGAAAATAGTCGATGCCCGAGTCAAAAACCGCCACCAGACACCCCGCTCCGGTAAGCCCTCCGCTTCCCGCCGATGTCTCCGCCGTCCCTCCGCCAAGCATCCCTTCCGGTCCAAATGCAAAAGCGCCGGCCCCTTCCCCCAAAAAATCTCCGGCAGGAGGAAAGCAGGACTGGCGCTTTGCGGCATAAACTTGATAAAGAAGCTCCCTGGGCTTTTCCACATATTCAATTTCATCCAGCGCCGTCAGCGCCGGAATCAGGCTTTCCGGAATCGTTACGATGGCGTATCCGGCAAGCAGCACCTCCACGCGGATGCGTCCGTCGTTCAGCCGGCTGATATCTCCGTGAAATTTTACGATCAGCTCCCAGGTCCGGTCCACCCCGTCAAATCCCACGTTCAGCGTGAGGGATTTTTCCCTTTCCTCCATGGTAGAATCCAGACTCAGATTCAGAATATCCTCCAGCTTCTGGGAATTCATGCCCGCCTCCGTTCCAGGTGCGCGGCTGTCCGCAGATTTCCGGCTGCCGTGACTTTCTGACTGCCTGTGGCTTCTCATCTGCCCGTGGCTTTCCGACTGCCGCGCTCTCTTCTCTCTCCCTTCAGCGTATGCGAAGCGGGCCTGTCTGTGTTCCGGTTCAGCCGCGCTTTTTTGCAGAATTTCCTTTTTATGCCTGCCCGGCTTCCCCGATCATGATGTCCAGGATCTCCCTGTCCGTTTCCCGCATGCCGTCGCGGCCCAGCCTCGCCACATTTTCAATGGTACGCTCCACGCCCTTTTTCACGATGCCGTCCCCGCCGTAAAATTCCTGGCCGTTTTTGTACATATAGTAGCCAAGGATGCCCGCCTCCACGGAGGTTGCGATCTTGGCGGCGCAGGAAGCCTTCGCCCCGTCGCAGATGATGCCGGAAACGTTTGCCAGGGTATTGACGATGGTATGGTTGATCTCATCCAGCCCTCCGCCCAGAAGCCAGGCGATTCCGGCCCCGGCGCCCGCGCCTGCCGTAACTGCGCCGCAGTAGGCGGACAGCCTGCCGATTCCTTCCTTCAGATGCACCGCGGTCAGGTTGGAGATCACCAGCGCGCGGTACAGCTTTTCCCGGTCCGCACCGGTTTCCTTCGCATATTCGATCACGGGAAGAGAGGCGGTCAGCCCCTGGTTCCCGCTTCCGGAATTGATGACCACCGGAAGCTCGCAGCCGTTCATCCTGGCGTCCGAGCCTGCAGCGGCGGCCGCGCGGGCGCGTATCTTTACATCGTCGCCGTAGGTGGCAAGCAGCACCCGGCCTACATTCGCCCCATAATCTCCCCGCAGTCCCTCGGCGGAAATGGCGGTATTATAAGCGATCTGACGCTCCAGCGTTTCCCGTACGTCCTCCGGTTCCACAGATTGGGCAAAATCCACAATTCCTTCAATGGTAAGGGAAGGCCCCTCCGTCCGCTCCTGTCCGCTTTCAGAGGCAAAACAGCTTCCAACCTCCTTCTGCAGAAGAACGTTGCCGTCCAGCTCCTTTTTTACCACATTGGTATGCGAGCCCGCTATGCGGATCCTTCCCTCATGTCCGTTCCGGTATCCCGTCACGATCAGGTCAAAGGTCAGGTCGCCGGGAGCCTGTCTGACCGTAATGGGCGTATGCGCCAGGTAGTCCCTCAGAGCCTCCTGATCCGCCTCCGTCAGCTCCTCCAGGACCTCCAGTTTTCGTTCTTCTTTTCCGGAAAGAACGCCCGCCGCGGCTGCGGCCTCAATCCCCTTCATCCCGCCCGTATTCGGGACGATCACGCTTTTCACATTTTTGATGATATTTCCGGAGGCTTCCACAAGCAGCCGCTCCGGCATGCCGCCGAGAAGGCAGCGCACGCATGCCGCGGCATAGGCCACTGCGATCGGCTCCGTGCACCCGAAGGCGGGAACCAGCTCTCCCTTCAGTACATTAAGATACGCCTGATATCTTTTGTCCGTCTTTTTCATTTGTCTCAAATTTCTCCTTCAGCTTCCAAAGATCCGTTTCATTATAAACCAGGATGCCGTGCGCTTCAAGAAGCTGTGCCGTAACCCCGTCTCCGTCCGTCATCCCGTCTGAAAAGGTTCCGTCATGGATCCTGCCTTTGCCGCAGGAGGGGCTTCTCGATTTCAGGACAGCCGCCGTGCAGCCAAAATATTCCGCAAGCCTGAGCGCCTCCCACGCTCCCCTCTCGTACTGCCCGGTCACGTCCGTACCGTCCTTCGCCATCACCCGGTCCCCCACCCGCTCCGCCGGAGGGCGGGGCGTGGAAAGCCCGCCGTAAATCTCCGGACAGACCGGGATCAGCGTGTGCTTTTGCCCAAGCCGTTTCACAGCTTCATTTTCCTCACCGGTTCCGTTGTATCTGCAGCAGACTCCCAGAAGGCAGGCGCTTACCAGTATATTCATTTGCTTTTTCCTTTCTTTATTTTTGAAAAAAATACGTCGGACGGCATCTCTCCCCGCCAGCAGCCCGGCAGGAGGCTGAACCGTCACCCTTCCCGCATCTTCTGTATAAAATCCTTTACAGCAATATCTCCCTCTGCAGGGCAAAGGAATAGATGATCTTTTCCTTCACCTTTTTCCGGGTAAGCTGCTCCAGCGCCCTGGCGTAGTAGTCAAGCTGAACGCGGTAGCGGTTCACCAGCTCCTGAGGGGCTTTTACGGCATCCGTCTTATAATCGGCCACCACAAGCTCCCCGTCCTCCTCGAAATACACGTCGATGATTCCCTGGATCAGGACCGTTTCCTCCTCCGGGAAATCCGCCCCAAGCTCAGAGGCGGGAAGGCCCAGAACGAAGGGCTGCTCCTTACGCAGAAGCCCGGCCTTATCCGCCCGGCCCATCCGGGCCGCCAGGGAGCTTTGCAGAAATTCCTCCAGCTTCCCCGGATTCACCGCCTCCCGGTATTCCGGAAGCAGTCTCCCCTGCTCACTCATTTCATCCAGGAGCCCGGACAGCGCTTCCAGGCTTTCCCCGCCGCCCGGTCCGGCTTTTTCCCCTTCCATCCATTCTCCGAAGTGGAACAGCTCCAGCGCCTTATGGTAGGCGCTTCCTCTTGCGGCTCCGCCCATCCTGTCCTCGCTTCTTACAAAACGGGGCAGATAGGGAATCACCTCTTCCTCCTCGAACAGATGATACGCTTCAACGGCCGCCTCCGCCATGCCCGCCTTCTTCAGCTCGGATACGGTGGTCTTGGTGTACAGCCGCTCCAGGTTCCGGTGGGGATATTCGCTTTTCAGGCGGGCTGCAAGTCTGGCGGCGGCAGCCGAGGCCTGTGCCTCCGCCGTTCTGTCTCCTGCCGCCGCACGATTGCCTTCCTCTGCTCCCTCCTCCTTCAAAAACCGTTCCAGCCCGAGAAGATACTGCTCCCGGCTCCGCTCCTTTTCCATCTGTCCGGCCAGAAGGCCGGATGCGTCCGTGAATCCGACGGGCTGCCCCGTCCGCTGCCAGGCGGGCAGGAGCCAGTCCAGATAGCAGGAGGCAGCCGAACGGCGGAAATAGGGAAGCAGCTTCTCCGAAGCGCCGCTTTCCCGCAGGCCGCCGCCTCCGTCCGTCCCGGACGCCGCAGCGGGCGCGTTTTCCGTTCCCTGTTCCATCTCCTCCCTCAGCCTCTGCGCCCGTTCTGCCTTCAGGCTTCCGGTGAGGATCAGCTTTTCCTTTGCGCGGGTCATTGCCACGTACAGGACACGCAGCTCCTCTCCCAGGCTGTCCCGCTGCAGCTTTCCGGCCATCACGCTCTTTTTCAGCGTTCCCCGCTTCACGCGCAGGGCGCTGTCCACATGATCCAGGCCGATCCCCAGATCCATATCCACAAGGACGGGCTTCGCCATATCCTGCATGTTGAAGCGCTTGCCCAGCCCGGAGACGAAGCAGACCGGAAATTCCAGGCCCTTGGAGCGGTGGATGCTCATGATGCGCACCGTATCCGCGTTCTCATCCTGCAGGCTGGCCTCCCCGTAGTCGATGTCGTACTTTTCCACCTGCTCCATGTAGCGGATGAAATGGAACAGGCCAAAATAGCTGGTCTTTTCAAAGCCTTCCGCCCGGGAAAGAAGCATTTCCAGGTTGGCCCGCCTCTGCTCCCCGCCGGGGAGGGCGGAGGCCGTATACAGGTATCCCGTCTCCTCCAGGAATTTCCCGATCAGCTCATGGATGGG
This sequence comes from Candidatus Eisenbergiella merdavium, assembly GCA_019119595.1. Taxonomy (GTDB): domain Bacteria; phylum Bacillota; class Clostridia; order Lachnospirales; family Lachnospiraceae; genus Eisenbergiella; species Eisenbergiella merdavium. The sequence continues at coordinate 18,435 of DWWS01000045.1, forward strand.
AAGATAGACGGCATCGTCACGGAAGCGTTCCAGCAGCTCCAGAAATGCCTCCGCCTTCCGGCGGATTTTTTCCTCCTGCCCCTCTTTCGCATAGAGGCGGAGGCTGTCAAACAGCCTTCCCTTTTCCCTGCCCGCCCGGATCAGGGCGATCTCCCGGTCGGAAAAGCCCGCCGCCGGACTTTTCAGCACACCAAAAAGAGGGATGTCCTGCAGGGGATTGTTCAGCACCCTGAGAAAATTCAGGACGGCCTGCACCTCCGTCGCCGCAAAATATCCGGTTCTTGAGGTGATGTACACCGGGATTCCGCAGCTCTCCAGCACCTTTTTAAAGGTCTCGTCCCAGCCGGAGGGGGAACGCAGCAGGATCACGATATCCGAATAGCGGGCGGGGCGCAGCTTTTTCGTCTCCGCGTCCGTCACGGGAAGCCTTCCCACCAGCTCGCGGATGCGCCCGGCCACAGCCATGGCCTCCCGCTCCTTTTCCTCCATCCCGTCTTCGTCTGGCACGCAGAGCAGCACCTCCGTGCGGTACGGGTCGGACTCCTCCTCCGGAAACACCGCTCCCGGATAGAGAGCCGCGTCCTCATCATAGGCCACGCCGCCCAGGTCCTTTCCCATGAGGCAGGAAAAGACCTCGTTTACGCTGTCCGTCACCTGCCTGCGGCTGCGGAAATTTTTCTTCAGGTCGATGCGCCGCTCCCGGATCGGGCCTTCGGTCTCCCTTCCTTCCGTTTCCTCCGGCTTCTCCTCCAGCCTGCGGTAGCGGTCGAATTTTTCCATGAAAAGCTCCGGCCTTGCCAGGCGGAATTTGTAGATGCTCTGCTTCACGTCGCCCACCATGAAACGGTTGTAGCGGCCGTCCTCCTCCCCGGAAATGCCAAGAAGCAGGTATTCCTGCACCAGATTGCTGTCCTGGTATTCGTCGATCATGATCTCCGCATAGGTTTCCCGAAGCTGCCTGGCCGTGCGGGTGGGTGTCAGGATGCCGTCCTTGCGGCGGATGAGGATGGAAAGAGCGAGATGCTCCATATCGTGGAAATCCAGAATGCCCCGCTCCCGTTTTTTCGCCGTAAACCGGTCGCAGAAATCCAGCGCAAGGTCAAGAAGCGTCTCCGCGAAGGGCGCACAGGCGCGCAGGCGCTCTTCCTGGCTTTCGGCAGAGGCGTAAAAATATCTGTCCCGCAGGTCGGAAAGCAGATCCTTCACCGTTCCCCGAAGCTCCTTTGCCCGTTCCCGCTTCTGCGCCGAGACCGCCGCGTCCTTTTTGGAGCTGATCCGCCCGAAGGAAAGCCCGGAAAAGCCCTCATACAGCGCCTGATAGGTTTGGGCTGCGAGCAGGGCGTCAAGCGTCTGCCCGTCCTCCGTCAGCGTATCCAGATACATATAGGGGCCGTCCGGCTCCCGGCACAGGGAAAGCGCCTCCTCCAGAAGCCTTTCCGCCTCAGAAAGCTGCCTTTTCACATGCTCCTTTAACGCCTCCATCCAGGGGCAGGCGTCCAGCCCGCCCTCGGGCACGCAGTAATCCTTCTTATGCTCCGTAAGCCACTCCCGGGGCCAGGGGTAGCTCATGGCGAATTCGTACAGGGAAAGGAGCTGCTCCTCCAGACGTTTGTCACTTCCCTGCGGGGAAAAATATTCCACGATCTCCTGGAAGCGGTCTCCTTCGGCGCTTTCCGTTCCGGCTGTCCGGTCGTCCGCGCTATCCTCTCTGCCGCCATCCATACCGGCCGCTCCTTCCGTTCTGCCGCCATCCAGGCCGTTCGTGCCATTTCCTCCTCCCGCACCGTCCGTCCCGCTTGTATTGTTTACATCCGCGAAATATTCCTCCAGCATCTCCTCCAGCACGTCCCGCTTCAGCAGACGGATCTCCCCCTCGTCCGCCACGCGGAAATCCGGATCCAGGCCAATCTCGTCAAAATGGTTCCGGATCAGATAGAGGCAGAAGCTGTCGATGGTGGTGATCTGGGCATGGTGGATCAGGGTGAGCTGCCTGGCCAGATGGGCGTTCTCGGGCTGCTCCTCCACCGCGTCGGAAAGGGCCTGGCTGATCCGCTCCCGCATCTGAGCGGCCGCGGCGCTGGTGAAGGTCACCACAAGGAGCCGGTCGATATCCACCGGATGAACCGGGTCCTTGACCATCCGGATGATCCGCTCCACCAGAACGGCCGTCTTTCCGCTGCCCGCCGCCGCGGACACCAGAACGCTCGCATCTCTTACGTCTATGGTTTCCTGCTGCTCCCTTGTAAATGTCATTGCCACCTGTTCTGTCCTCCCGTCTCTGCCCCGCCGTCCCGCCTGACGGCACTTTCGGTTTCCCCGGTCTGCTCCAGCGCATCCTTCATCCGTTTCAGGGCCTCCTTCTCCTCCAGCTTTTCCAGCGTGCGTCCCTCATAGCCCGGTATCCTCCTGTCGAAGCCGCAGACCCGGCTGTAGGGACAGTATGTGCAGGCGCCTGCGTTTTTGCCCGCCTGGCGGTAGGGATTTAAGGGGATCCTGCCGTCCAGGATCCCGCTTCCGATCTCCCGGATTTTCAGATTGACATAGTCGGATATCACCCGGAATTCCTCCTCCGAAAGGACGCTGGAACGGGTGCCGGGCTGTCCGTCCTTTTTTCTTTCCACCGGGATCACGTCCGATCTTCCGGTAAAATGAGCGTCAAGCCCCTCGATCACCTCTTCCCGGGAGCTGACCGCCCCAGTCATGCGCAGGCGGGCAAGAAGCTCCCGCTGAACCCGTTCGGCAAGGGCCTCCTCGTCCTCTCCCGGCTCCTCCTCCACCTCCACGACGGGGTCGTGAACCCGATAATAGAGCATGGCCGCGGGAAGCACCTCGTCCTTTGGATGCTCCTTTTTCTCCAGCTCCACCGCCGCGTTGAGGTAAACCACAAGCTGAAGCTGCAGGCCGTAGTACAGGGCCGCCAGGCTGAAATCCCGGCTGCCCGATTTATAATCGATGACCTTCACGTATATCCTGTCCTTTCCGGAAGGACTGTTCCCTCCCGGCTCCCTCCAGGTGTCCACCCGGTCGATGCGGCCGCGCAGGCGCAGCTTTTCCTCTCCGGAGAGCGCGATGTTCACCGCGTCCAGATCCTCCAGCACGGAAAAGGAGACCTCGAAATGCTCCGGGGAGAAGGCGCCTTTTTTTAACTGGTACTGCAGGGTGGAAACGGTGCGCTTTAAGATCCGTTTCATCCGGGTGATCAGGTAACGGTTTCTGGCGCTGTCAAAAAGGACGGCGCTGCCGTAGGAAGCGGCAAAGGCCTCCACCGCCTCATCCACCAGAAGCTCTCCCGTCTCTTTGGGAAAATCAAACCAGGTATAGCCCCTTTGCTTCAGCTTTTCTCCGAAGATCTCAAGCACCCCGTGGAACAGATTTCCCATATCCACGGCCTCAAAGCTGTAGTCCTCCCGTTCCTTCAGATACAGGCCGTACTGCAGAAAATGGGCGTAGGCGCAGGAGGCGTACTGCTCCAGTCGGCTGACGCTGCCAAGCAGAGTGCTTCCGAACAGAGCGAGGGCCGCCGCCTTTCCCAACGGCTGCTCCTCATAGGTATGGAAGGCGGCGCGTACCATGTCCTGCGTCCAGGTGACGGTTTCCGGCGAAACCGCATAAGCCCGGTATAGCCTTCCGAACTGCTTTTCCCCGTCGCTTCCCGCCTCAAATCTTCCGTCCGCGTAGCGCCTCAGCCCCTGCACCAGGAGGGGCCGCCCGTCCTTTAAGGACTGCACCTGATCGATCTCGGCAGCCTCCTCCGGTCGCTCCACAGTGAGGGAGGGAAACAGCTTTTTTACCATGGAGACCAGATAGGAGGGGCGCATGGCCTTTCCTTCCCCGTTCATCCTGGCAAAGGAAAGGTACAGATGCTCCGAGGGCTTCGTCATATTCAGGTACAGATAGAGCCGCTGCATGTACATCTGCTGACGGGGCGTGGGCGCGAGCTCCAGGCCGCTGCCCTGCAGAAATTCCCGGTCCACATCCGAAAGGAGCCCGCCTCCCCCCGCCGCCTTCGGGATATAGCCGTCGCAGGCCCCGATGAAAAACAGGGCCTTCACCCGGGTCAGCCTGGTACGCTCCACGTCTCCGGCCACCACCCGGTCCACGTTCTGGGGCACGGTTCCCACCTGGATCTCCGAAAGCCCGGCCTCCAGGATCTGATAAAATTCCTCCATTTTCACAGGCTCGTCCCCGAGAAGCTCCATCACCTGATCCAGAAGATCCATCACAAGGCGGTAGATCTGCGCGTATTCCATGGCTCGCACGGTATCCTGCTCCCTGCGGAAACGATCCTCATAGGCCTTCAGCTTCTGCTGCACCCCATTTTTTTCGATAAAAGCGTAGAGAGCGCGCACCAGCTCCTCCACTTTTCCAAAGCGGGAAAGCAGCGGGGAAAGCTGCTCCAGAAAGCGCTCCCGCACCCCGTTCAGCCTGGCGAGCGCCTCCGTCCCGTCCTCCATTTCCTGCGTCCTTGCGGTGAAAAGGCCGCTCCATTTTTTCTTCCCCCGGATGCCGCAGGCAAGGGCGTAGTTTTCCAGCTCATCCACCTCCTGCCTGGTAAAATCGGCAAGGCCGCTCCTGAGATAATGGAACACCGTTTCATAGCTGAAATTCTGGGCGACGACCTGCAGCGCGCTCTTGATGTATTCCAGGAACGGGTTCAGCACGATCCCCCGCGTCCGGTCCAGATAGAGCGGAATGTCATACAGGGCGGCAAGGCTTTCCAGATCGCCGGCATAGGCGGCAAGATCCCCCGCGATGATCGCGACGTCCCGGTAGCAGCCCCCCGTGCGGCGCAGATATTCCCGGATGGCGATGAAAACCTGGCGCACCTCCTCCCTCTGATTCGACGCCTCGAACAGCGTGATGCCCTCCGCCGCGTCCTTTCCCGGATAAGGCCGTAAGGGATAGCGCAGCAGACGCTGCTCCAGCCAGGCAAGCGGAGCGTTGTCCTTAAGACGCACCGGCCTTCCGGAAAGGATCACATCCCTTCCCCGTTCCACCCCCGCTTCCGCGGCGATCTTCGTCAGCGAGATCACGTTTTTTCTGCTCAGATGGAACAGCTCCTCCTCCGCTCCCGCGTCCGTAAAGCTCTCTCCGCCGTCCGCGGGAACGGTCACGATGACCTCCTCCGCCTGCTCCATCAGCCCCCGGAGCACCCGTCTCTGTACCGGGGTAAAATCGATGAAGCCGTCCAGCGCTACCACCGCTCCCTGAAGAAGCCGGGATTGGGGCAGACGCTGGGCAAGAAGCCCCAGCGTTTCCTCCGCGGTCACATATCCCTTTTCCATGTACTCCCGGAAGCCCTGATAGAGCACACCCAGATCCTGCAGCTTATGGTACAGCCCGCCCCGACCGCTGGCGTATTCCGCAAGCGCGTCCAGCTCCTTCGGCCCGATCCCGTACTGCATGAATTCCGAAAGTACGGATTTCACCTCATGGATGTAGCCGGTCTTGTTCAGATTGGCGCCGATCACCGTGGTCTTCTCCCGCAGGCTTCCCGCGATTCGACGGATCACCAGGCTTTTTCCCGTATCATCCAGCACCGTCCTGGCATCCTCTCCCACCTCCTCAAAGACCCGGTGGGCCAGGCGCGAAAAGGACAGGGCGTCGATGTTCATGATCCCCCTTCTCGGATGCAGCCGCACCAGCTCCGCCTGGGTCTGCATGCTGAACTGATCCGGGATGATGAGGAAAAAATTCTGCTCCGGCCTTTTCATGGACCGCTCTATGATCTCCTGATACAGCGCCGTGCTCTTTCCCGCGCCCGACGCGCCGATGTAAAAACGTAGGGACATCTGTGTTCCTCCTTCTCAGCCTTCTTCCCTTCCCAGCTTCGGCTCCTGGATCCGTCCCACGATCACCATCGCCGCGAGGAAAAGAAAGAGCATGAACGCAAACGGCAGGCGGCGGTCCCGGCTGGACAGCCATCCCGCAAGGTAGCCGAAGGGGGACGACAGGGCTATGGTAGACGCCATGATCAGCGCATTGATCCGGGCGCGCTCCTGCGGATTGATATTCAGCTGGATCAGCGCGTCCTTGCGCGGATTCACCAGCGCGCTGCCCGCAGCCCATATAAACACATACAAGATCACAAAGGCCGGATGCCCCGCCGGAGCGAGAACCAGAAGAACGACAGCCAGCGCGTACAGCATGAGCCCGCACCACAGAGGAAGCCGGAATTTCACGCTGTTCAGACGGTGCTGGATCCCCACCATGAAAAACAGCATGACCGCCGCGTTCAGGATGGGGAACAGCGCCAGATACTGGTCGGAAAGCCCCAGCCGCTGCGTGACATACAGACTGAAAAAGCTGTTGCTCACCAAATTTGTGATGTACAGGATCACCGACACGGCCACCGCCTTCATAACCCCCGCGTCCTTCAGCACTCTGGGGATCAGCTGCCGGTATTCCGCAAGCATGTGAAGGGCGGAGACGTTCCTGGTCTCTTCTCTGCGAATCCTTCCCTGTCCGGTCTCCCGGCAGAAGCGGAAGGTGATCAGCGTTTTTAACACCATGGTCACGGAAAACACCAGATACAGCACCCTGAGAACCGGCACCACGGAATGGGAATTGATGAACAGACCGGAAAGCGGCGCAAAAAAGACAGCGACCAGACCTCCGATATTGATCCAGGTATATAATCCGACCAGATCCTTTTGATCCGCGTCCTCGATCAGCAGGCAGTACCACGCCGTCTGATTGATCTGCTCAAAGCAGTTCAGAATGGCGGCCAGCAGAAAAAGCCAGAAATTATTGGAAATCGACCAGATCAGGCAGGCCGTCGCCCAGCCGATGAAGTCCCCCATCATGGTGGTAAATTTTCTCCCCAGCCTGTCCGTCAGGATTCCGCCGAAAAAAGAAAAGAACACCTGCACGAACATGGAAACGGACAGGATCAGCCCGATCTGAACGTCCGTGATCCCCTGGGTATACATATACAGCGTGGCAAAAGGCGCGATGAGATTATAGGGAATCCCCCACAGAGGCTCGATGAGCACCAGCGTCCTCGGATTTCCCTGATTGCGCGCCAGAACCTCCACGAGCGGATGCCTTCTCAGACTTTTCAGCTTTTGTGTCATATTCATATTGTTTTATCCTCATCCCCTGCTTTTTTCTCCCGGCTGACTGGTCCGGCAATCGGCTGCACGGTCCGGCAGTCCGGTTCATTGGAATTCTATCACATTATCAGGCCGATTCCCACTGAAAAATTTAACAGAAAAAAGCTCGCTTCCCGCCGCTTCCGGCGCTTCCCGACACATAGACTGCCGCGTGAACCGAAAAGCCGCGCGCACATCTTTTCCCCGATTTAAGGGAAAATAAATAAAACCTTCATAATTTTTATGGCAATTTTTGAATTCGGACATATTCCGGACATATTTTTCCTGTATCATAAATGACAGATAGATGAACAGCATCTATCGTTACACTATCTCCCCCCTCATAAGACAAAAAGGCCTCCGCACTGCGCGGGGGCCTTCTTGTTTTTTCGCAGGCCGTTTTTTAAGAAATCTTAATGTAAAATTTATGTCATTTTATGAAATCAGACATATTCCGGACACATTTTCCATGTATCATAAAGGCCAGATAGATGAACGACATCTATCATTACACTATCTCCCCCCTCATAAGACAAAAGGGCCTCTGCACGAAGCGGAGGCCTTTTGTCTGTCCTGATTCTTTTCTGCGGTATCCGGCTCAGTAAACCCCGATAAAGGAAAGCGTGGGGAATACCCGGGAATCGGTGATGCGGATCTGAAGCCTTTTTGCCGCAATCTCCGGAAACCGGGCGATCTTCTGATAGCCCACGACGGTTCCCCGGTATACTTCCTGTTCCTCTCCGTTTTCCGAAACCGCCGTGATCTCAAAGCCCTCGATTCTCTGGCTCATCCGGATATTTTCCTTTAATACCACATGGGATACGCGCGCCGGCTCCGGAAAGGCAAGGGTGATCTGCGCCGTCCGCACCCCGTCCTGTGTCCGGAAAAAGCTGTCATAATCGTCCGTCCGTACGGCGTCGATCTCATGGCCTTCCTCCCAGGCGTCTGCGGAAAGCTCCGCTTCCTTCGCCAGATTTCTCGCAAACGTCTTTTTCAGATATTCCCCGATCTCACATAGGCGCTTCACGTCGTTTGCATGGAACAGCCCCTCCTTCGTGGGCGGGATATTCAGAAGGAAGCCTGCGTTTCCTCCAGCGGAATGATAATAAATGTGAAGAAGCTCCTCCAGCGGGCGGACCAGCTCATCCTCCTCCTCATGATAGAACCAGCCCGGACGGATGGAGGTGTTCACCTCAGCCGGGTACCAGATCAGCTCCGCCTCGTCCGCGAGCACGTCCCGGCTTCCCAGATCCTGATCGCCCGCGCTGATCTTCCTCTCCCGGAACTGCGTTTCATCCGCCTGCTGGCTTTTCGACGCGATCCTCTCCGTCTCGCTGGCCCGCTTCGGCACCACGCTCCATTCGGAGGGCCTGGTATCCCCCGCTTCGTTTCCGCACCAGCGCACGTCCGGCCCGCAGACATGGATGCAGGCGTCCGGCTGAAGGCGGCGGATCACCGCATAATACCGCTCCCAGTCATAAACCTGCTTTTTCCCGTTCGGCCCTTCCCCGCAGGCCCCGTCAAACCAAACGGAGCAGATCTCTCCGTACCCGGTCAGAAGCTCGGTGAGCTGATTCACAAAATAATCGTCATAGGCCTTCCCCTGTCCGTACAGCGCGCAGTTTCTGTCCCAGGGCGACAGGTAGATGCCAAACCGAAGACCTCCCCTGCGGCAGGCCTCCGACACCTCCCGCACCACGTCCCCCTTTCCGCCCCGGAAGGGGCTGTTCGCCACGCTGTGGCCGGTATAACGGCTGGGCCAGAGACAGAAGCCGTCATGATGCTTGCAGGTCAATATCAGGCCTTTCATCCCCGCCGCCTTCAGCGCATCCACCCACTGGGAGGCGTCAAAGGCTGTAGGGTTAAAGATCTCCTCCGGCTCCGTGCCGTCTCCCCACTCCCTGCCCGTAAACGTGTTTACCGTAAAATGCACGAAGCTGTAAAACTCCATCTGCTGCCAGGCGATCTGCCTTTCCGTCGGAACCACGGCCGTCAGCCGCCGGTCCAGCGTTTCTCTGTCGTATTGTGCGTTCATCCTTTCCTCTCCCTTGTCCCGCCGTGCTTTCCTGCCGCGGCGTCTGTATTTTTACCTCATATTAATCCACCCTCTCCGGTTCCGTCAATCCCTTTTCTATAAGCAGAGGACTGTAGATCAAAAGAAAAAAACTCTGTTCTTTTTCCGTTTTTTTAAAGAAATCCTTCAGAAATTTTATAGGTTTTTTTGAAATCGGACACAATCCTGACACATTTTTCCTGTATGATGAATGTCAGATAGATGAACAACACCTATTGTTACACTATCTCCCCCCTCATAAGACAGAAAAGCCTCCGTGAAAGCGGAGGCTTTTCTGATCGTCCTATCGTCCCGACTCGCCCTATCGTCCTGACTCGCCCTATCGTCCCGACTCGCCCTTCCGGCCTTTCCCCTTCCCGCCCAGCAATACCAGAAGCTCGTGCGCCAGCAGAGGAAACGCCGCGAGGATCAGAAGCCGCAGCCATTCCCGCAGGGAAAGATGGGCCGTGCCGAAGGCCGCAGTCAGGAACGGGATTTCCGTGACCGCGATCTGCAGAACAAAGCCCGCCGCCAGCGCCAGAAGCATCAGGCGGTTCTGCAGATGGTTCATGCGAAACACCGACCTTTCCACATCCCGCATTCCAATGGCGTGAAAGAGCTGGGACATGCCGAGCACTGTAAAGGCATAGGTCTGCGCCCGGCCGAGCACCGCCTCATTCTGCAGGATGACGGCGAAGGCGGAGGGCGAGAAGGCGATCCCCCTTTCCCGCATGATCCCATATGGTATGGTGAAAAAGGCGGCAAGGCTGATCCCGGCGATCAGCATGCCATAGAAGCAGGTGCGCAGGAAACCGCCGTCCGCAAAAAGACTTTCCTTCGGGTCTCTCGGCGGTTTTTCCATCAGGCTGTCCGCGTCGTTGTCGTCGGCCCCCAGCGCCAGGGCGGGAAGGGAATCGGTGATCAGGTTGATCCACAGGATATGGCTGGATTTTAAGGGGGAGGCAAGGCCCATGAGAACCGCGGTGAACATGGTCATGATCTCCCCAAGGTTGGATGAGAGAAGAAAGATCACCGATTTTTTGATGTTTTCATAAACACCCCTGCCCTCCTCGATGGCCTTTTCAATGGTGGCAAAATTGTCGTCCGTCAGGATGATCTCGGAGGCCTGCTTCGCCACGTCCGTTCCGTTCTGTCCCATGGCGATCCCGATGTCCGCCGCCTTCAGGGAAGGCGCGTCGTTCACCCCGTCTCCCGTCATCGCCACGATCTTCCCCTTCTGCTTAAAGCCCTTTACGATCCGCACCTTGGACTGGGGCGAAACGCGGGCGAACACCCGCACATCGTCCAGCGCGCGCAAAAACTCCTTATCCGGAAGCCTTTTCAGCTGCGTTTCCGACATGCACTGCTCCCTGCGCTTTACGATACCGAGCTGGGACGCGATGGCGAACGCGGTGTCCACATGGTCTCCTGTGATCATCACCGTGCTGACCCCCGCCCTGCGGAAGCGCTCCACCGCCCCCGCCGCCTCCGGTCTTGGCGGATCCTTCATGCCAACCATGCCGATAAAGGTCAGGTCTTCCTCCTTCGGCTCCTTTCCTCCCCTCCGCAGGGCCACCGCCAGCGTGCGGAGCGCCTGACCGGACATGCTCTCCACGGCGGAAAGGATCTGCCGCCTCTGCAGCTCCTGCAGAGGAGCCTCCTTCCCGTACATCAGGATCCGGCTGCATTTTTTCAGGACCTCATCCGGCGCGCCCTTCGTATAGGTGACGCTTTCCGCCCCGCTTCTGTGAAAGGTGGACATCATCTTGCGGGAGGAATCAAAGGGAAGCTCCGCCGTGCGCGGCAGGGTCTTTTCCAGCGTCTGCCTGCGGACGCCGTAGGCCGCGGCAAGGTCGAGAAGGGCCAGCTCCGTCGGATCCCCGAATCGTTCCTCCCCCTCCAGCACGCCGTCGTTGCACAGGGTCATTCCCCTTAAAAATTCCTCAAGGCCCGCTCCTACGGCGGACGCTGCCGGCCCTGCGAAAGAGGCAGGCACCCTCACGGCGGCAGCGGCCTGCGCCGCAGAAGCGGCTGCCAGACGCCGGTCTGCAGTCTGCCCCACAGAGGCGGCGGTCAGCCGTCCGGCCTCCCGCCTTCTGTCTCCCGTCAGGGCCTTCGCATCCACGAGCTTCTGGTTGAGAAAGCATTTTTCCACCGTCATCCGGTTCTGGGTCAGCGTCCCGGTCTTATCCGAGCAGACCACGCTCACCGCCCCAAGGGTTTCCACGGCGGGAAGCTTTCTTACGATGGTATGTACCCGCACCATTTTCGTCACGCTCAGGGCGAGACAGATGGTGACCACCGCGGGCAGTCCCTCCGGCACCGCTGCCACAGCCAGGGAGATGGCCGTGATCAGCATTTCCGCCACATCCCGCTTCTGGATCAGCGCGATGAGAAAAAGCGCGCCGCAGAGGAACAGGGAGAGGATGCTTAAAAGGGTTCCAAGCTCCCCCAGCCTTTTCTGCAGGGGCGTCATCTCCTGCGGGCTTTCATCGATCATGGCCGCGATCCTTCCGATCTGGGTGTTCATCCCGATGGCGGTGACGACGCCCTCTCCCCTTCCGCTTGTGACGATGGTGGACATATAGGCCATGTTCCGTCTGTCTCCAAGGGCGGTTTCCTGACCCGCAGCCAGAAAGTCCGCGTTTTTTTCAATGGGGAGGGATTCCCCGGTGAGGGCGGATTCCTCCACCTTCAGCCCGCCGCATCTGGTGAGCCGAAGATCCGCCGGGATCTGACAGCCCGCCTCCAGGCAGACGATATCTCCGGGGACAAGCTGTGACGCCGCGATCTCCCGCTCCTTTCCGTCCCGGATACAGTAAGCCCTCGGGCTCGTCAGCTTTTTCAGGGAATCCAGCGCCCGCTGGGCCTTCCCCTCCTGGATCATCCCCACCGCCGCGTTCATGCAGACCACCACAGCGATGATCGCCGCGTCGCTGATCTCGTGCAGCAGCAGAGAGATCACTGCCGCCGCCATCAGCACATAGATCAGCGGGTCGTTGAGCTGCTCCAGAAAGACTTCCGGAGCGCTCTTTTTCTTCGCCTCCTTCAGCTCGTTCGGGCCGTTCGCCTCATGCCGCAGCGCCGCCTCTTTTTCGGAAAGTCCCCGTTCCGGGTCGGTTCCCAGAAGCGCACAGGTCTCCCGGATGCTTCTCGCTTCAAACCTTTCAGACATCTTCTCCTCCATGCCGGAGCGCCTTTGCTCCGACCGCGCGCTCCTTGTCCCTTTGTCCAAGTCTATGCCTGAGAGAATGAAAATATGTCCATGCCGGCCCCAGCGCTTACCGTGCCCTCGGATCCACGCGCCTTCAGAGGTGCATACAGACCACGAAAAAGGATTTTATCGCCGCTGTCCTTTCCTGCCCTGAAACAGCTCTTCGACAGCAAATTCCGTTTTCCGCGGATCGCCCTCCGCCCGGTACACCGTCCGGTTTTTCAGGTCGAAAACGGAGCTCCAGACCGTTTCAAAAGCAGGCTCGTCGTCGTATTGACACAGAAAACCATATTCGCCCCGCAAAAGCCGCTGCGTCGCCTCGATCAGGTCCCCTTTCATATGGGGAGAAAAGCTGTCCATGACGGTCCGGTACCGTCTTCCGGCCTGATAATCCTCTCCCCCCGCCGCGTCGTATTGCTTCATTTCTTCCGATACGAAGCTGTTGACGGCGCACAGGATACTGCCGTCGTTCAGGCTCACGGCCCTTCTCAGCCTTTTTTCCCGGGGCGTGCATTCCACAACCGCCATTTCTCCGTCCGGATCGGCCAGCAGGATATTGCAGTTTGAGGCAGCCGGAAGCTTTTCCAGCAGACGCAGTGCGCTTTTGGTATCGGCTGCTTTTTCCAGCAGATATCTTACGATAAAGCAGGAATTGAGGCCTGCCCGTATCTCCCCGGGCCGGGTCATCACAAAGGTCATCGCGGCGGCGAGGCCATGCTCGTTCATCCCCTCCTCCCCGTTGATGAAGGAGGATGTGGTCAGAAGAAAACGGTTTCCTCCCGCCGGGGAATAGAGCTCCCTTTTGCTTCCCTCCTTCAGATACGGGGGAAGATCGTTATTTCTTCCGTAGATCACGCGGCCCTCTTTTGTATAAGCGAAGGCCGTGCATCCTCTGATCTCAACGGGAATGTTTTTCTCCAGATTGTACATACAGCAGCCCATACACAGCATCCAGGCCGCAAAGGACGGATAGTCGGCCCCTGTCGCATCGCTGACCCCTCTGATCTCCTCACATACCTCGGGAAAAATATTCCGCAGAACCGCTTCGCTTTTTCTTCCATGGGCAAGCTGAAAGCCGTCCAGCCGCAAAGGAAACGTCACTCCGTTTTCCACAAAAAATTGGCCCAGCTTCACTCCCATCTGATAATGGTCTCCCTGCAGTTCTATATGAAACATGCCTCGTCCTCCCTGCTCCTTCTGACTCCGATCCATACCTCAGAATGACCGCTGACCGGCGTTTCCCCGCACACCGGATAAACCTCCACGTCCGGAAGCCCTGCGTACTCATAGCCCGAAAACGGCAGCCATTCCGTAAAAAACCGTTTGAAAATATCCTGCACCTTTTCCTGAAAGAAACCGTTGTTTTCAAAGACAGCCCATGTGCCGGACGGGATCGTGACCTCCTCCATGCCGGGCGGAACAGGCGCGTCCGTGGCCGCTCCGATATAATAAAAGAAGCTCTCCGGCCCTTCATATACGCTGACGCCGAGTATTTTCCCCTGCTCCCTGCCGGACAGGCCGCACGGCAGGCTGCTCAGCCTGGAAAAAAGGCCGTTTCCCAAGATCTCTTTCCAAAAACCCGGTATCCGTTTAAAATTTTCCTCCATATCCCCGGTCAGCGGAATACGGACCCCCACCAGACGCAGGGGCTGCTTTTCTTCTATATGATAGGTCATGGCGTTTCCTCCTGTCACCTGAACGGAAAAGCGGATCGCCGGGTATGCGTTCAGCCTGCTTCCTTCCCTGCGCGCGGCGGCGGGCGTGATATTGTGCACGCTCTGAAACGCCCGGTTGAACGCGGTCGGGGAGGCATAGCCGTATTTCAGGGCGATATCCACCACCCTTGCCCCCGTCCGCTGCAGCTCGAACGCCGCCTGCGTCATCCTTCTGCGCCGGATATATTCCGAAAGGGAAATCCCCGTCACAACATAAGAAAAGATCCGCTGAAAATAAAAGACAGAGCAACATGCGATCCCCGCCGCTTCCTCATACGAAATCTCTCCGTCCAGATTTTTTTCAATGTAATCAATGGCCGCGCTCAGCCGTTTCAACCATTCCATGGATGCCCCTCCTTTTTATGAGCATACCCCTTCCGCCTCTTTTTTTCCTCTCTTTTTATGCGCTCCTTGGCTTCCTCCTGTCAGGAGCCGAAGCTTCCTGGCAGGAATCAGGGGTTCCAGACAGAAGCCAAAGCTTTCTGATTATGCCAAAAAACGGCCCAGCCGAAGCTGCGCCGTTTTCCCAAAGCCGGACTCTATTCCGTTTTTCCGGGCCGCCCATAGCACCCCTTTTCCGCCGAAGCACTTTTGCACGGTCTGCGCATTTTCTGCGCAGACCTGGACGAAGCGATACCCTTTTCTCTTTTATCAGTCCTCATTCGTCAGATGGAATTTATCCAGCAGGTAAAAGGTCAGTCCCAGGATCATGCCGACCACGCAGGCCAGCACCATGCCCGTAAGCTGTACGCTTCCGAGGGTCACCGTGATGCCGGACAGCCCCGCCACGAAGATCACGGAGGTCAGGATCAGGTTTCTGGACTTGCCGTAGTCCACCTTGGAGTCCACCAGGATGCGGATGCCGGAGGTTCCGATCATGCCGTAGAGCAGGAAGGAGATTCCGCCGATGACCGGGCCGGGTACCGTCTGGATCATGGCGGACAGCTTGCCGATGAAGGAGCAGACGATGGAAAGCACCGCCGCTCCGCCGATGACGCGCACGCTGTAAACCTTGGTCACAGCCATAACGCCGATGTTTTCTCCGTAGGTGGTGGTGGGAACGGAGCCAACCAGGCCGGAGATCATGGTGGAGAAATTATCTCCGAACAGGGAACGGTGCAGGCCGGGATCCTTCAGCAGATCCCTTCCCACGATCTTGCTGGTGACCACCTGATGGCCGATATGCTCGGAGGTGATGACCAGAATTACGGGAAGGATGATCAGGATCGCCTGCAGGTCGAACTTGGCGAGCTGGAAATTCGGAAGGGAGAAAACGGGCGCCGCCGCGACCTCGGTAAAATCCACGATGCCGCAGACGATCGCCGCCACATAGCCCGCAACCACCGCGATCAGGATGGGAATGACCGAAAGGAAGCCGCGGAAGACGACGGAGCCGAATACCGCAACGCCCAGCGTCACGAAGAAAACGATCACGTTCTGCATACTAATCGTCTCGTCCAGAAGCCCTGCGTTTTCCGCCGCGCTCCCGGCAAGCTCAAGGCCGATCAGAGCGACCACCGGGCCCATGGCCGCGGGAGGCAGAACCACGTTGATCCAGTCCGATCCGAACTTGTAAATGACCGCCGCAAGGATACAGCCGCAGAAGCCTACCACGACGAAGCCGCCAAGCGCGTACTCATATCCCATCTCGCTGATGACGATTCCCGCGGGCGCAAGGAAGGCGAAGCTGGAGCCGAGATAGGCCGGCGCCTTTCCCCTGGTCACCGCGATGAACAGCAGGGTGCCGACACCGTTCATGAACAGCACGATCGCCGGATTGATGCCGAACACGAAGGGCACCAGGATGCTGGCGCCGAACATGGCCAGCAGATGCTGAATGGACAGCGGAACCAGCAGCTTTACCGGAACCTTTTCGTCCACCTGAATGATTCTTTTGTTTTCCATTGGGATTTCCTCCTCATAAGTAAAACCGGTTGCCGTGTGCCGCATGCCCGCGTCCTGCGGCTTTGCCTTTACCGGCCGCCGGATGCGGGACAATGCCAGTGTCCGTCCCAATACCTGACAAACCCGCCTCTGGTAAAGGCGGGAATCCGGAACAGGGCTTCGACACATTTTTACAATTCTATCACAAATAAAGGCCACATACAATGCCATTTTTCCTTGAGTTTCTCACACGAATCGGCTACAATAAAAAATAGTATTATACTTTTCAGCAATGCAACGAGCAAAATATCCTAAACCTGCATAAATGCTTAATTTTTTAATAGATACAAGCGTGATTTCAAGTGCCTAAAATAGTATTTTGACGCTTTTTTGCCGCTCTAACTCAATAAGACAATATAAAACGATGCGGGCAGATATAAGAAAGAATATTACTATAAGTAGTGTCATTCGCACTTGTAGGCGGCGGACAAAGCCCGTTCTTTTTGACCGTTGACGAGTGAGGGTAGCTCTGCTATTTATCAAAAGGTAAAGAAATAATAGAAAACTTACAACTTAATGGTAAAATATATAGGTCATAGAATTGGCAAAATGAAATTCGTGAAAGGAGATTGCTAAAATGATAACAAATTCTTTCGACAATCAAACGGACGCTATCATTGAGCCGCGACGGAAAGCAGGTGTACCTTCGGTTGACGTGATGATTATTACATTTTCATATATCATCGAGGAATACATAAAGGAACGTTTCAATTATACGCAGATTGCAACGCTATATTCTGCTACCGGACTTACACCTGTTTATCAGATAGACTATAAGGGTAAAAAGATCGGTTTTTACAAGACATATATAGGTGCCCCCTGTGCTGTAGGTCTTCTTGAGGAGGTTCTGTCGGAGGTTGATACGGACAAAGTCATTATGTTCGGCGGTGCAGGATGTCTTGACAAAGATATCGCAAGAGGAAAAATTATGATTCCGATAGAGGCTTACCGCGACGAAGGAACCTCCTACCATTATGCTCCTGCCGCTGATTATATTACCCTCAAAAATTCTCATGTTGTTGCTGACTTTATGAAGCAAGCAAATATTCCGTATGTTTTCGGAAAAACATGGACGACCGATGCCATTTATCGAGAAACAAGAGGTAACTTTGAAAAGCGTAAACAAGACGGTTGTATCGCTGTGGAAATGGAATGTGCGTCTGTTCAAGCGGTGTGTGATTTCCGAGATGTGGAGTTTTACAATTTTTTGAAAAGCGGCGACCTTTTAGATGCCCCCGAATGGGATCCGCGGTCTGAATTCGGTAATAACGGCTCACAACACGACCCTCGATATTTTATGATGGCTCTTGACCTTGCCTGCTTTGTTTCTAATGGCTATATCCGTTGAATTCGGATACATTATTTATAAAACCGTTAAGTTCTAATTCATAAGGGTTTAGAATTATTGCAACAAGCAAAAATTCAGGGCGTTTTTTCGGAGAGGGTACCCCTTTCCTATGCTTGTTATGGAACTTTTTACAAGGGAATGGAAGTGAAAAGATACGCTAAATGAGTAGCGTTTCTTTTTAAAGATTACGCAGTTAAAAGCTGTTTTTGAGGGGAAAGGTATAAACCACTTACCCCCATCAGTTTTAGTACCTGTAATGTCTTTCCTGCAAAGATTATTAAACCTCAATGCGTAATATAATAGGCAGAAAATATCATCTTCTGACTTTGATTTTCAATTTGGTATTTGACGCTTTTTTGTCGCCCGCGCTTACAAAACGAGATTATGTGGAGATACGGCAAGATAAATGACGATATGCGGAAAACCTTGATTTTAAGCCATTTTCGCAAGGTTTTATAAACATTTGCGAGGGCTTACAGGAAGATTTCCGTCTATCAAATCAATAAAAAAAGACGCGATATGCGCCCGCAGAAAGAAAAGCAGGAGGAGAAAATTAATGAAGGAAAAGCTCTATACCATACCGTTGAACGACGCCATGAACGCGGACGATGAATGTCCGTTCTGCTATATCGAACGAAATGTGGAGCAGGATATCATGGACTATGTGCTCGGCTCCTGCGCCTCCTATATGGAAAGCGACACCAGGGACGCCACGGACAAGGCGGGCTTCTGCCGCATGCACTACAAGAAAATGTACGATTACGGGAACACCCTGGGAAACGGCTGGATCCTGAAGACCCATTACAAAAAGCTGATCGCGGAAATGAAGGAGCAGTTTTCCCACTATACGCCGGGAAAAACCTCTCTGATGGACCGGCTGAAGGGAAAGCCCTCCGAGGAAAATCCGGTTTCCGCCTGGATCGGAGAAAAGGAAAAAAGCTGCTATATCTGCGACTATTTCAAAAAGGAATACGCCCGCTATCTGGACACCTTTTTTTACCTCTATAAAAACGACGCCGCCTTCCGGGACAAGCTGGCCAAAAGCAAGGGCTTCTGCCTGCATCACTTCCGCGATGTGCTAAACGGCGCGGACGGCAAGCTTTCCGACGCGGAGAAAAAGGATTTCTTCCCTCTGGTCTTTGGCCTGATGGAGGAAAACATGGAGCGCGTCAGCGCCGATGTGGACTGGCTCATCGAGAAATTTGACTACCGCAACAAGGACGCGGACTGGAAGACCTCCAAAGACGCCGTTCAGCGCGGCATGCAGAAGCTCAAGGGCGGCTATCCCGCCGATCCGGTCTACAAAATGAACAAATAGCGTGCGCCCGCCGGGCGCACCGGACCGCAGAGGAGAAAGCCTGTCGGCTTTCTCCTCTTTTCTTTCAGGAGCCGAACAGCCGTTCAAACAGCCTCAGATAGGAGAAGATCTCTCCGAACAGCTCCTCCGGCGAAAAGCTCTCGCGCCGGCAGTGCTCCCTGGTAAGCCCCCGAAAGGTGTACTCCATGATCTTAAGCGTCCGGCTCTGATCCGCCCTGGGCCGAAGCAGGCGCGCGTCCGCCTGCCTCAGGATCTCCCCAAGCCTTTTTTCATACTGCGCCTTCTGCTCCTCCACCGCCTGCAGGGCTTCCCGGCTGTCCTCCTCCTGCACGCTGAAAAGAAACGCTTTCAGATACGGATACTGCCTGCAGGCCCGCAGAGAAGCTTCCTCAATAAAGCGTACCAGACAAAACAGATCGTTCTCCGTTCTCTCCAATCCCCCCGACAGCTCAAGAAGCATAAATTTGACCGCATAATCATATAGAAAAACATACAGCCCCAGCTTGCTCTCAAAATAGTGGAACAAAAGCCCCTTGCTGATGGAGGCGCGCTTCACCACCTCGTCCGTCCCCGCATGACGGTATCCGTTCTGCGCGAACACCTGCAGCGCCGCGTTGATGATCCTGTCCTGCTTCTCCTTTGAGACATCAAAAAATTTATGATTCATAGGACGCCTCCTTCCCGCACTGCAGCCCGTCTGCTTTCCCGGTTTCCCCTCTGCGCCGAAGCCTTTCCTTTTTCCTTCTGCCCCTTCAGGCGCATTTCCTGCTTTTCATCATAACATATCTGAAAGGGCGCAGACAAGAGCGCGGGCCGCAGCTTTGCGGAAAGCGCGGTCAAAAAACGTAACCTTTTATACATTTTTTATACATAATTTCTTTTCAAATCTTCAAAATAGTATTAGAATACATGTAAATGGGGCTTTGATTACGGTTCCAGAGGCAGAAATACCGGAACTGATGTAAAGATCACCTGAAGGAAAGGGGAAAAAACAATGGCCAGAAGATCAAATGGATTTGGAAGGCTGCTCACCGCCGCGGCGGTAATCGGGGCGGCCGCAGCAGGCACCTGGTATTACCTGAAGAAAAAGGACGGCTCCGCCGAAAACTCCGCCAATACGGAGGATGAATTTGACGACTATGATAAATACGACGATTATGATAAATTCGAGGACGAGGACCTGGACGACATGACGGCCTCCTCCGTCCCGGAAGCGGAAACGGAGACCGAAAACGCCGGTCAGAATTCAGGCCGTTCCTATGTATCTCTGGACCTGAAGAAGGCGAGGGAAAAGGCGGATGAGTTTCTCACCAGCGTTTCCGAAAAGGTGGAGGACACCGTAAACAAGATCAAAACCTCCGAGGAATATGAAAACGTGACCAGCAGGGTAGACGAGGCTGTGACCCGCCTGCGCAATTCCGACGAATTCAACGCGGTCACCAGCAGGATCAACGATACGGTGGACCGGATCAAAAACAGCAACGAATACGCCAACGTGGACGAACAGATGGAGAACGCCATCAATCGGGTGAAGGAAGCCACGGAAAAGGCGGTGAGCAAGGTGGGCCAGCGGATCAGCGCCACCATCAATTCCGCCGGAAGCGCGGCTGACGAACAGACGGAAAAGGATGCGTCCGGCGGAGAGGGAGATGCTTCCGGAACGGAAGGCGGCGCTCAGGCTGCAGAAACCGGTACGGGAAGCGGCGCTCAGGCTGCGGAGGAAGCCGGGGCTGGAAGTTCTGAAGCTGCCAGCGTTTCCTCGTCCGAAAACTGATCCTGACAGAACAGTGAGGTTAAAAACAGCGAGCGGATAAGGGAAGTTCCTTCCCCTGTCCGCTCGCTGCAATATGGCTCACAGCAAGGCTGTTCGCTATGCTCACGTAGTCTCCCGCTCCACCAGAGATACGGGAAGAATGGTCCTGCTCGGCACCATTTCCTTATTGGAGGCCCGCAGGATCGTCTGCACCGCCAGCGATGCCATTTCCGGGATTGGCTGACGGATGGTGGTGATCGCCGGGCTTGTCAGCATGGAAATGAGGCTGTCGTCAAAGCCCACCAGCTTGATCTGCTCCGGTATATGGATCCCTTTCTTTCTGCAGATCTGAATGACCTGCGCGGCGATCACATCGCTGCTGGCAAAAATGCCGTCGATCTCCGGATGTTCCTCCAGAATCCTCTCGATATAATCATGATAATCCAGAGAAGCATAAAGCGCATCCGTTTTCTTTTCTTCCAGGTTAAGGCATTCCAGGCCTTCCTGCCGGCAGATTTCCGCAAAGCCGAGCGCCCGCTCGTCCGCAGGCATGGGCTCCGCATTTTCTCCGCTCAGATAAACCACCGTTCGGCAGCCCTTCTGGGCAAGGTGCCTTGCCACCATCCTTCCGCCCTGCCGGTTATCGCATTCGATCGCCGCGGTCCCGCTTTCCAGGAAGCGCTCGATGGTCACAAGCGGCACTCCCAGATCCTCAAACCGATTCACCTCAACGGTACCGCTGCACAGGATGATGCCCGCCACGCGGATCCCCCTGCACATCTCCAGATACTTAACCTCTCTGTCGTCCCTTTCATTGGAATTAAAGACCATCAGCTTGTATTCGTTCATGTATGCGGCAGTCTCCAGACTGCTCAGCAGCCGCGAAAAATAGGGATGGTCAATATGGGGAAGAATTACCCCGATCGTATTTGTGGTCTGCTTGGACAGGGATCTCGCCACCTCGTTGGGCTGGTAATTCAGCTTCTTCATCGCCTCCTGTACCTTCTCCCTGGCCTCCTTGCTGATATAACCCCTGTTATTCAGCACACGGGACACCGTACTGACCGTAAGACCGGTTTCCCTCGCCACATCCTTCAGTGTTGCCATGATTTCCTCCAGCGCCTTGTATTCTGTCTGTTTGTTTCTCTTAAGCTAAGGCGTTTCCATTATATCACAACCGCTTGACATTTCCAATGTCAATTCCTGTGAAAAAAGGATAAAAGGAATAGTGTTCGCCAAGGCGAACACTCGCGCCGAACGCGATTGCCGTAAGGCAATATTTACCTGGCAATCCCTGATTGCCTGTGCGCTGAGTGCGCATCCTCAGCGAAGCGTCTTTTTTTGTACGATAGGAAAGTTTCTTTCCTATCGTACAAAAAAAGACCGCAGGGGTCGGGGGAGACCCATGCGGACTCAAAAAAAGAAGGGGGTTAAGATGTCCTGTCACACAGCCGGGAATTTAGGGAGGGACCCGACAGCTCGGGACATCCTTATGGTAATGATATCTTTTGGGGAAAAGATATCAGGAGGGGGTATTGCTACAGTCAGGCCTGATCCCGGAGGACCGATTCCGCACCGCTTTTATAAAACATGAAAGGGAGGGGGAAAAGAGTTCCAAGCGGATAAGCTTCGGTTTTTTCCGTTTTTGTCTCACGCCTTACTGTGCCTAAATCATAGCATTCAAAAAAGCATATGTCAACCGGTTAACATACATTTCGTGCTTTTACCGAACATATTGATATGTCACCTTGACAGAAATAAAATCTTGCACAAAAAAACCGGTTTCATAACCATATTCAGCAACTTTTTTAACCTGTTTACCGGCCATTCCTGCCGGAAAGACACTGGGAGATATGTCAATCGTTTGTTATCTCTGTATCCGGCGGACTATTCTCCCGGTCCTTTGCGCATTGCCTCGTGCTCTCTTTTCAGCTCCCAGATAAGCTGCCTTGCATTCCAAAACCGGTTTGTTTCCGTCAGGACCGCCTTCAGCGCGATCCCGGACACACCGGCGCCGCGCATGGAGGACAGCGCTCTGCCAAGCTCCCGGCCGGTGAACCCGGAAAAGACCAGCATCTCCTGATCCACCTCCGCCTCCTTCGGCCCGAAGGCGCCTTCCGCCCCCGAACCGAAAATCCTGTCCCTGCCCGCAAGCAGGAAGCTCCCAGGAAGTCCCGCGAGCAGACCGAGGGGAAGTCCGTATTCCTCCGGCTCAACCCTTCTGGCAGCGATTCCCAGCCGGGCCAGAACCCTGCTCAGTTTTTCCGCCTTTGCGTCTTCCATATGAAAAAGCAGCGCGTTTTGGCTGTTTTTGATGCTTTTGGCGTTTTTGCTGTCTTTACCGTTGTTGCTAATGCTTTTATTGTATTTATCCATCATAACCTCTTCCGAAGCGCCATATGGCTCTATTTCAAAAAACAGTGCAGCAGTCTTTCCTTTGTTTTTGTATAAGGCGGGTAGCGCAGCGGCATGTCCGGCCTGCGCGTTCTGTCCAGGATGGATTTCTCATGGGTGAACGTATCGAAGCTCTTTTTTCCGTGATAGCTCCCCATTCCACTGGCCCCCACGCCGCCGAAGCCCATGCGGGAGGAGGCGAGGTGAAGGATGGTGTCGTTCACACAGCCGCCTCCGAAGGAAAGCCTGCCCATGATCCGGCGGACGACGCTTTTGTTTTCCGTGAAAAGATACAGCGCGAGCGGCTTCGGCCTTTCTGCCACGAAAGCTTCCGCCTCGGAAATCCTGCGGAAGGAAAGGACGGGAAGGACGGGGCCGAAGATCTCCTCCTGCATCACCGGCGCATCGGGCGAAACGTTTTTCAGAACGGTGGGCGCGATCTGCAGGGTCTTCCGGTTTCCCATTCCCCCGACGACGGCCTCCTGTCCGGCGATCAGCCCCATCACCCGGTCGAAATGCCTTTCGTTCACCATCCGGGGGTAATCCCTGTACGCTGGAGGGTACTCCTGAGGATTCTCCTGAGTATCCTCCTGAGGCTCCTCCAGCGGAGCCTCTCCCCAGAAGCGGCGGATCCACTTTGCCAGGCAGGAAAGGAAGGGCTCCAGCACCTCCTCCTGCACCAGACAGTAATCCGGGGCCACGCAGGTCTGGCCGCTGTTTAAAAGCTTTCCGAACACGATCCGTTTTGCCGCCCGGTTCAGATCCGCGTCCCGCATCACGATGCAGGGGCTTTTTCCTCCCAGCTCCAGGGTGACGGGGGTGAGATGCGCTGCCGCCTTTTCCATCACCAGCTTTCCCACCTGCACGCTCCCGGTGAAGAAAATATAATCGAATTTTTCCTCAAGAAGGCGGCCGTTTTCCTCTCTTCCGCCCTCAACAACGGCCACATGCCGGGGATCAAAGGCCTCCCGGACCAGCGAGCGGATCACGCGGGAAACCGCAGGCGCATAGGCGGAGGGCTTGATGATGCAGCAGTTTCCCGCCGCGATGGCTCCGGCGGCCGGCTCCAGCGACAGCAGGAAGGGATAATTCCAGGGCGACATGACGAGCGTCACTCCGTAGGGATCCTTTTGGATGCGGCAGTCAGCAGGAAACTGGGAGAGGGCGGGAAGAACCCTCCTCGTTGCGGCATACGCCGGGGTATGCCTGATGAGAAAGCCGATCTCATCCAGAACCATTCCGATCTCCGTCATATAGCTTTCTGCAGAGGATTTGTGCAGATCCTGATACAGGGCTGCCGCGATCTCCCGCTCTCTAAGCCGGATAACGTCCCGCAGCCGTTTCAGGGCCGCGAGCCTGAACTTCACATCCTTCGTTCTTCCCTTTGCAAACCACGTCCGCTGTCTTGCAACCAGCGCGCCGATCCTGTCTCTGCCTTCCATATCCGCTCCTCTCCTGCCGCCGGACGGCAGCATACCTTTCTGCCGGAAATGACGGCCTCCATTTTCCGCGCGGGCCGCAGGGCCCCGCGCCGTTTCCCTCCGCGCCAAAGCATCTCTAAAGCACCTCGTTCAGCCTTCCGATCCCTTCCCTTATTTTTCCCTGATCCAGCCCGCCGTAACCCAAAAGCACCGTGGCGCATTCCGTTTCAAAGGGCGCGAGGGCCGCCTCCTTCAAACCGTATATCCTCACCCCCCGCTCCGCCGCCCGCTTCAGAAGCGCCTCCTCCCCGGCCGGCTCCCGGGTGGTGAGAAGCACGTGCAGTCCCGCATATTCCCCTGACAGCCGGAAACGGTCCAGAAGAGGCTGCAGGCATTCCAGAAGCAGATCATGCTTTTCCCGGTAAGCCTTACGCATCCGGTTCAAATGCCGTTCAAAGGCTCCGCTCAAAATAAATTCATTTAATATAGTCTGGTCGATCCTGGAAACGGTGGAGGCAAAAAAGCCGCATTTTTTTTCATAAACCTCCATCAGTCCCTCCGGCAGCACCATGAAGCTGATGCGGATGGCCGGGGCGACGGATTTGGAAAAGGTGCCGATATAGATCACCCGTCCCGCCGTGTCCGCGGACTGAAGGGAAGGGATCGGCTTTCCCCGGTAGCGGAATTCACTGTCGTAATCGTCCTCCACCAGATACCGGTCCTCCGCAGAGCCTGCCCAGCGCAGAAGCTCCGTCCGCCGCCCGATCGGCATGACCGTCCCCGTGGGAAACTGCCTGGACGGCATCACATAGGCCACGTTCGCGCCGGAAGAAAGCAGCCCGTCCACCCGGATGCCGTTTTCATCGGAAGGGACGGTGACCGTCCTCGCCGCGAAGGAGGAAAAGATGCGGAAGGCCCGCCGGTAGGAGGGATTTTCAAAGGCCGCCGTAATGTCCCGCCCCAGAATATACTGAAGAAGCAAAAGGAGATAGTCGTTTCCTGCTCCCACGACGATCTGATCCGGAGAGGCGTTCACCCCGCGGGACGCATGCAGATAGCGGCAGACCGTCTCCCGCAGGCTCCGGTCGCCCCTCGCTTCTCCCAGAGCGAACAGCTCCTTCCTGTCCCCGCTTAGGATATCCCGGGTGATCTTCCGCCAGGTTCCGAAGGGAAACAGGCTCATGTCAATGGCGTTGGGGGAAAAATCAATGTCGAAGCGCCGGCCCGCTCCGGACGGCGCTTTCGGTTCCATCCCCTCACAGCCCTCTTTTCGCTCCCGCCGCATTCCGTCCGATCCCTGCCGGTTCGCTGTTTCTTCACCTTTGGCAGTCCCGGTTCCCCAGATTCCGTTTCCGGCTGCTCCGCTTTCAGACGTTTTTCTGCCAAAGGCCCTGTTTGCGGAGTTCCCGATGCGGTAAAGCTCCTCCACCCGGCAGATGTAGTATCCCTTATAGGGAACGGACTCGATATAGCCCTCCGACTGAAGCTGCTCATAGGCCAGCTCCACCGTGCTCCTCGCCACCTGCAGATAATCCGCCAGAGAACGGGTGGAGGGAAGCTTCTCTCCCGCCAGAAGCTTCCCCTCCCTGATCTCATCCGCGATATATTCATAGATCTGTTCGTATAAATGCTTTCCGTTTTCATCCGTCAGATGGATCGCCAGATCGTTCATTCCAATCCTTTCCGCAGCCTTTCCTGCTTTCGAAGCCCAACGGCCCCTTCCTGCCTCGAAAGCCTGCTGAACCGCTTACTGCTTCGGAAGCTTAAAGGAGCTCTTCAGCGAAACGATGCGGTTGAACACGGGTGCCTCCGGCGTGGAATCCTTATAGTCCACGCAGAAGAAGCCCTGCCGCACGAACTGGAAGCTTTCATAGGGCTTCGCGTCCTTCAGAGAAGGCTCAAGGAAGCACTCCTTCACCGTGAGTGAATCAGGATTCAGGTTCAGGCTTCCGTCCTCGTTGTAAACACCCTTTTCCTCATCGATGATGTTTTCATACAGCCGCACGACGGCGCGGAGCGCCTGCGGCGCGTATACCCAGTGGATCGTCCCCTTCACCTTGCGGGCAGAAAAGCCGTTTCCGGACTTTGTCTCCGGATCGTAGGTGCAGTGAACCGTGGTAATATTCCCGTTCTCATCCTTTTCAAAGCCCGTGCAGGTCACGAAATACGCGTTCATCAGGCGCACCTCGTTTCCGGGATAAAGGCGGAAATACTTCTTCGGAGGCTCCTCCATGAAGTCCTCCCTCTCGATGTAAAGCTCTCTTCCAAAGGGAATCTGACGGCTGCCAAGCGCCTCGTTTTCCAGGTTGTTGGGCGCTTCCAGCATCTCCACCTGTCCCTCCGGATAGTTGTCGATCACCAGCTTGACGGGATCCAGCACCGCCATCACCCTGGGCCGCTTCAGCTTCAGATCCTCTCTGATGCAGTATTCCAGCATGGCGTAGTCCACGGAGGAATTGCTCTTGGAAACGCCGCACAGATCCACGAACATCTGAATGGATTCCGGCGTAAAGCCGCGTCTTCTCAGCGCCGCGATGGATACCAGCCTGGGATCGTCCCAGCCGTCCACGATACCGTCCTCCACCAGCCTTTTGATGTAGCGCTTTCCCGTCACCACGTTGGTGAGGTACATCTTGGCAAACTCGATCTGTCTGGGCGGAACCGGATATTCCAGCTCTCTCACCACCCAGTCATACAGCGGCCTGTGATCCTCAAACTCCAGCGTGCAGATGGAATGGGTGATCCCCTCGATGGCGTCCTCGATGGGGTGGGCAAAATCGTACATGGGATAGATGCACCATTTATCCCCTGTGTTGTGGTGGCTCATGTGGGCCACCCGGTAAATGACCGGATCCCGCATGTTCATGTTGGGGGAAGCCATGTCGATCCTGGCGCGCAGAACCTTTTCCCCGTCCGCGTACATGCCGTTTTTCATATTTTCAAAGAGGGCAAGATTCTCCTCCACGCTGCGGCCTGCGGAAGGATCCTCCTTTCCCGGCTCCGTGAGCGTGCCCCGGTATTCCCGGATCTCATCCGCGGAAAGATCGGAAACATAAGCCTTTCCCTTTTTGATCAGCTTCACGGCCGCCTCATACATCTGTTCAAAATAGTCGGAGGCAAAGAACAGCCTGTCCTCCCAGTCCGCGCCCAGCCACTTCACGTCCGCCTTGATGGAATCCACGAATTCCTGCTTCTCCTTCGTGGGATTGGTATCGTCAAAGCGCAGGTTAAAGCTGCCGCCGTATTCTCTGGCAAGACCCGCGTTTAAAAGAATGCTCTTGGCATGTCCGATATGCAGATAGCCGTTGGGCTCGGGAGGAAAACGGGTATGCACCGTATCATACACGCCCTCCGCCAGATCCTTATCGATCATCTGCTCAATGAAATTGCGGGAGACCTTCTCCTGCGTGCTCTCCGCATCCGCCGTGTTTTCCGTATTGGCTGCGTTTTCCGTATTTATTGCCTTTTCCAGCTCTTTATCGCTCATATTCCGGATCTCTCCTCCTCAAAGCATATTATGGTAGAAATTATCTTATCACAAGATACCCAAATACGCAAACGTCAAATGGCCTGTGTAAAAACAAATGGCCTGCATAAAAACATCCCGGCAGCTTTTTGTCTGCCGGGACGTCCCCCTTTGCGCTCTGCGCGGTCATGTCAGCCGTTCCGCCGTTACATGGCGGGGCTGACATCGCTCATGCTGTTCAGTTCATTCTGCAGAAGCGCCCACGCGATGATGGAAAATCCAAACAGGGTGAGCAGCAGATAAACCAGCCCGTTATTCTGGGAAGGAAGCCCTCTCATCTGGCGCGCCGCGTCGATCTTCTCTCCTGCCTTGTACATCCAGTAAATGTGATAGATGTTGCAGGTAATGATCGAGAACAGCACCACCATGCCCCCTGAGGTATCGTTGGTTCTCCCCGATGCGGTGTTCGTGTCATTCGCGAGACAGGCCAGCCAGTACAGGCCGTAGAGTCCGCAGGTGACGAGGGACAGAAGGATACAGACAACGATGCTTCTTCTCTGAATCATAGCTTTCTCCTCTCATGTGTGATTTTTCCCATTGTACCATACGCTCCCCTCTCTGCCAAGTGGATTCTTTTTGAAGTGGATTCTTTTTGAAGCTGCCGGGCCTGCCGCTGTTTACGTGGCTGCCCGCTGCCGACAGCGGCTCCGGGAATACCGTTAAAAGAAAATGAAAATTTTCTGGAAATTGTATTGCTTTAATGATACAATAATACTTGAAACGGAGGTCAGGACATAGAAAGGCTTTTCTGCCCTGCTTCGATCCTCTCCGTTATCTTATTTTTTAGGAGGAATCTACATAATGGACCGCATTCAGTTAAAGACGGATGCAAAGGACGCCATGAGAATGGCCAATCCGCATCCTGTACTCGTCACCCTTATTTATATGGTGATCCTTTTTGCCATACAGATGATCATCTCCACCTTTTCCGGCTTCACCAGCCTGATCACCGGGCTTCTGAGCGGGGATTCCCAGGCGATGCTCGCCATCGGCATGCTTATCCCCACGCTGCTTCTTTCTCTGGTAGCCTCGGTCGTCGTGTCCTTTCTTGAGCTTGGCTACGCAGGCTATACGCTGCGGGTAATCAACCGCCAGCCCGCCGGGATCAGCGACCTGTTCGCCTATGCAAGGCTGTTTCTGAAGGCCTGGGGACTGGGCATCATGATCGGCATCTTCGTATCGCTCTGGTCCCTTCTGTTCTGGATCCCCGGCATCATCGCCGCATACCGCTATTCTCAGGCATATTACATTCTTGCCGAGAATCCGGATATGGGGATCATGGAATGCATCAGGGAAAGCAAGGCCATGATGGTCGGACATAAAATGGATAAATTCATCCTGGATCTGTCCTTTATTCCCTGGTATCTTCTCACGGCCGTAACCTGCGGACTTGCAGCGCTTTATGTTTCCCCTTATACGGAGATCACGAACGCCGCCTTCTACAACAGCCTGCGCTACGGACAGAATTCCCGTGGCTACGGACAGGGCTGGCAGCAGGGTAACTGGCAGCAGAATGGTTATGATCAGAACGCTCAGCAGAGCTGGCAGCAGGGCGGTTATGATCAAAACGCTCAGCAGAACTGGCAGCAGGGCGGTTATGATCAGAACGCTCAGCAGAGCTGGCAGCCAAACGGCTATGACCAGAATGCACAGCAGAACAACGGTCCGGATGCGGGGCAGAATTTCTGACCTGACGTTCGCCTTTCATAGTTTTTTTACAGATACCGGGCGGCTGCCGGATTTCCCAGGCTGCTGCCCGGTATTCTTTTTTTCCCGTGCTCTTTCATCCTGTCTCCGCCATTCGTGCACAGAGAGCGCTGTTCGTGCGCGGCATCTTCTTTTCTCCATATTTCTATGGTAGGATATCCTATCTTATTGAGGAGAAGGGGACGCTTTGCCATGATGTATTTAAACCATATCTATGGAAAGGGAAAAAGCCGGTACCACTTTGCAAGCAATATTGCCTACTGCATGAAGGAAATGTGGAGGTGGAAAAAGGCTGCTTTTCTCTCTGTTTTTTTCAGCTTCATTCCCTAGCTTCATTGGAGGAGCTTGAGCATATTTTCAATACGATACACTGCTGGTATACGGTCCGCAACGTGGCCAACGCCGTCCTGCTCCTCTTCCGGAACTGGACGGCCTACGGTCTGCTTCTTCTGACGCTTGCGGGCGGAGAGCTTTCTGCTTCGGAATTCGTCTATTATATCGGTCTGGCCAGCTCCTTTGCCCTGTATTTTGAAATCCTGATCCGGCAGCTGATGAGTATCAACAGCACCAGCGCCTCCGTGGGTTATATTCGGGAATTCTTAAGCTGGCAGGATGCCTGGAAGCGGCATGACGGCATCGGCGCGGAAGCGCTCAACCTGAAGGCTTTAAACATGCACGCCGCCCGGCTGGGGGCTTTTGCTCCTTGCCGGACGGCGCAACTGGTTCACAAATGCTTTTACTTTTTCACCCTCTCATACTGTTTGCCGTAAGGATCCCGCAGGCTGCTGTCTACCACCACCGTGCGGCCAGATTCCAGTGCGGCCTCGCGGTAATCTTTTCCGAACTCTTCAAAAAACTTGAAGAAGAAAATTCCAACCAGTAAACCAATCGACAGAATACGAATAAAGAGAACGGCTCCATAAAGGAACAATGCCTTATAATAGGGTTTCCGCTTTTCCTTTGGAAGCTTCTTTCCCGTAAAATAGAACATAGCAAAGCTCCCCAGCCCCAGCAGGATTCCGATAACCAGGAAAATCACGCCAGCCAGCCTGAACTCCTCGTTCAGGAGGAAATATACTCCTACCAGTATCACAACCGGTGAAAAAAATGTCGTCTGAAATATCATGAACGCGCGAAATGCAAAAAACTTCCACATCAGGAAGATTACCACGCCAATGGCAATGAGAAATTCCATTGTTCACCTTGCCTTTCCGCTTACAGCCACTGGATCTTCGGTTTTCCCAGCCAATCGGACTTCACATCACAGGCAATAGTCTCGCCTTCATGGAACTCGATAACTCTTGCATTTTTTAACGGATCCTCTCCGATTACTTTTGCAGTCAGGTCGCCGCCGAGCACAGCTCCGGCAGCGCCGCCTAATGCCGCACCCATGACTGCTCCTGTCGCCATATTGACAACATCAACGATTCCTGTCTTTCCGATGGGCTTTCTTGTAATTTTAATGGTATGTGCTCCCGGAGCAACCTGTATCACATGGGGCTGGCGGTTTGCTCTCAGTTTTACTCCCTCGTCATCCACATACAGGTAAATAAAGTATTTACTGTCAAGCATGTCTTTAATATTTGATGCAGTCGACGGCTTCGCTAAATAGGAATTGTGAACGGTAACACTTAAATATGCAGACATAACTTTTTCCTCCTAAATTTAAATATATTTTCCGTGCCGCCAATACGGCCTTGTTTTCTGTACCATTAAGACAGCTCACGCCATATGCGGTTTATCATATCTGTCGTGTACAGGGAATCCAACAGAATCTGCATCTCAATCTCATTTTTGGCATTCTCAATCTGAAGTGAGATGCGCTCCATGTTTAGCTCCTGCTGAAGCATGATGGCATCCTGGTGCATCCTCATTTCTTCCCTTAACCGCTCCTGGCTTTCCTTCTGTTCCATTTGGTAAACCTCCGTATGAAACAGGTTAATGGCCTCCGAAAGCGTATTGACCCTGCCCTGCGTAAAGAGGCTGTAAAGAAAACATGGGATCAGCTCTTTTCTGTAATTAGGCGCCAGGATATTTTCATTTTCCAGCTCGCGCTTTGAGGCGGAAATTTTCTGATACGCTGTTTCGGCTGTCTCCAGCCGCTTTTTGATCTCTGCTGTTTCAGACGTGTCCTCACTACTCACCACACTGTTTAAATTTTGAATTCTCTCTACTTCCCTGTCATAAGCAGCTCTCTTTTCTTCCCATTCTTTTTGGGCTTTATCATTTTCGTTCGCATGGTGTCCCATGGAAATCAGAAGGCAGGCCCACGCAACGAGAAAAATCAGGATTCTCTGCCACAGCGGATAGTCTGCAAATAAAAAAGCGATAGAAAACACAGGAATAGCAATCTTTGGAAGCAGAGGATACGGATCCTTAATCGGCGGCGATGGTTCCGGCAAGGAAAGGACCTCGTTTTCCTCTCCTCTTGTGGCCTCCGCAAGCTCTGCCCTCGTTTCCGTAATCTCCTTCTCCAGACGCCCCAGAAACAGGATATGCTCCGAAAGTTTCTTTAAATAGGCGACCACTTCTTCCCTTTTCAGGATTCTCCCGTCCGGTGTGACCGAAACGGGCGCGCCTTGTACATCTGACATACTGCTCCCCCTTTTCCTCTGTCCTCTCATAAAGTACACTTTTTGACAGTCCCTGGTTTTCTCTGTCCAATCTGGAGAAATATGGAAATAGGCCGAAAAACAGCTTGCACAGAGCTCTGTTTGATTGTATAATCGAAAAAGAGAAAAACTGTCAATAAGTGTACTTTAGGACAGTTTTTCTCTTTTTTTCATTTTGCGATATTCCCTTAGTTTCCGGTAAAAGGTCGCTTCGCTCATCCTGCACTTTTCTAATACTTCCGAAAGGGCTACATCTTTCCCTTCCCAGGCCATGACAAGCCGGCAGAAATCCTCCGGCACTTTCTTTCTCGGCCTTCCAAAACGGACACCTTTGGCTTTAGCCGCGGCGATTCCCTGACTCTGCCGCTTTCGAATCGTTTCCCGTTCGTTTTGCGATACAAATGATAAAATCTGAAGGACGAGATCAGCAATAAAAGTCCCCATTAAATCCTTGCCGTTCCTCGTGTCCAAAAGCGGCATATCCAGCACACAGATATCGACACCGATATCCTTCGTCAAAAATTTCCACTGGCTCTGAATTTCCTCATAGTTTCGGCCCAGGCGGTCAATACTTAAAATATAGAGAATATCTCCACTGCAAAGCACCTGCACCATCTTTTTATACTGAGGACGCTCAAAGTCCTTTCCTGACTGCTTATCTACAAAAATTCTATCTTCCGGCACTCCCGCAGCACCGAGAGCAAGCATCTGCCTGTCCTCTTTCTGATCTGCCGCCGATACTCTCGCATATCCATAGCTCTCCATCGCTTCCCCTCTTTCCAATAAATTCAAAAAGGCCTTTCCTATGAAATAGAAAGGGGCTGTGAAAAAATGCCCACCAAAAAAGAGGCTGCCTATTTCCCGACAGCCCCTTTTCTCATTCCGTCATAGTACTTGAAATGGCTGCTTTTACCGAATATCAAACACACTCCTCACCATCAGTCCCTCCGGCGCTCCCTTCAGAACCTTCAGCCTTCTGGTTCCGGGATTCATGTCGAAATAATTGTCGGAAAGCAGCATGGTATCGTCTGCATTCCGGATCTCCACGCTCTTTGCATAAGCGTCCGCCGTCACCAGAAGCTCGTCGTCTCCGACGGCCTCCACCCGAAGATGAGGATCGGAAAATTCAAAGTGCTTGGGCGCACAGAACAGCACGCTTCCGGCGGATACGACTTCTCCGTTTTCAAGCAGCTCATAGGACACATAATCCCTTCTTGTTTCGGCATGCTGCATGGGAACCCGCTCCAGCCACCTGCTCTCAAGAGCCGGTACGTCCAGGCTCTCCTCCCGGCTCTCCTTCACGCAGCCGGAAGCGTCCCTGAGCTGCCAGCGCACCGTCGTATGGCGTCCCTGCATGCTTTCGTTGCTGACGCATAGACGGATGGATTTTTTCAGCTCATAGGGCTCCGCGTTCACGTTGGTGTCCTGCGTCAGGATGCCTTCCTCCTCACAGGAAAGCATCAGCGGCGCGAAGAAGCGCTTCGCATAATACTGCACCGCTTTCCAGCGGCCGGCATAATCGATCATGGCCCAGCTCGCCACAGGCCAGCAGTCATTCAGCTGCCAGATGATCGTCCCCATGCACCTGCCTCTGTTTCTGCGGAAATGCTCCACGCCGTAGCGCATGGCCTCGGCCTGCAGAAGCTGGGAGGCGTAAAGAGTGGTATCAAAATTATTCGGATACAGGAAGGTCTGTTCCATATAATTCATGATCTTCCCGTTCGCGGACTGGTTACGCTGGTGCTTCTCCATCACATAGGAAAAGATATTTCTGTCCTGGGGCAGGGTAAAGGTTTCCACCGTCTTAAGCGCCGGGAAGGACTGGAAGCCGAATTCCGACACATAGCGGAAGAAAAATTTCCGGTATTCCGTAATGGGCTTATTTCCGTGCCATACGTCCCAGTAATGCACGTCTCCCCGGTTCTCGTCATTCGGACAGTCCAGGCTGCCGCCGGAGGAGGGGCTTGCAGGCCAGTAGAAGGTCTGCGGGTCATATTCCTTCAGAAGCTTTGGAATGATGTATTCGTACATCTTGAAGTAATCCGAAAGCTGGCTCGGCTTTAAGCACCAGGCGGCAGCATTCTCTTCCAAAAACAGCTCCATCTCATTATTTCCGCACCACAAGCCCAGGCTGGCATGGTGGCGGATCCGCTTGATATTATCAATGAACTCCGCCCGGATGCTTTCCTCAAAATCCTCCGTCAGATCGTAAATGCAGCAGGCGAACATGAAATCCTCCCACACGATCAGACCCAGCTCGTCGCAGGCGTCCCAGAAGGCGTCCGCCGGATAATGTCCGCCGCCCCAGACACGGACGCAGTTAAAGTGGGCGTTTTTGGCCTGCAGCAGCAGGTCGCGTGTACGCTCCGGCGTCACGCGGGGCAGGATGTTGTCCTCCGGGATATAGTCCGCTCCCATGGCAAAAATGCGCACGCCGTTCACCTCATGGCAGAAGCATTCGCCCCACTGATCCTTTTCCCGGACCACCGTCATGGTGCGGAGTCCGATCCGCCTTTCCCAGACGTCCAGAACCTCATTTTCCCGGCACAGCTCCGCCTTCACGGTGTACAGCGGCTGCTCTCCGTATCCGTTCGGCCACCAGAGCTGCGGGTTTTCGATCACAAGGCTCATCTGCCTCGCCTCCGGCATCCAGACGGAGCCGTCCGGTGAGGTTACCGTGATCCGAAGCGTAAGCCCCTCCTGTTCCAGCCTGCGCGCATCCTTCTTTCCAGAGACGGCGCCATCCGCTGTCTTTACGCTTTCCTTTCCAAAGGCAGTGCCGTCCGCCGCTCCGCCTTCCAGGCGGTACAGCCGCTCCGCCCCCAGCACCTCAATATCGGCGCGGAAATCCAGCGTCACGCTTCCCGCTTCATGCTTCTGTGTCACATAAACATTGTCCAGCCGCGCCCTGTCCACACCAAGCAGGCTGACCGGACGCCAGATCCCTGCGTCGGGAAGGCGGGGGCCCCAGTCCCAGCCGTACATGCAATGGGCTTTTCTCAGATAAGAACAGCCGCGCATCGCATCCACGCTCCCTACGATCAGCGGATCCTTTTCGTACAATCCGTAAATATAATTGACGGGAGACGTGATTCTGACGCTCAGCTCGTTTCCGTCTTCCTTCAGAAGCTCCTTCACCCGGTATTCCCAGATGCGGTGCATGTTGTCCGCATGTCCGAGCCGCTGGCCGTTCAGGTAAATATCCGCCACCGTATCGATTCCGTCAAAATGCAGGAAAACCTCGTCATGCGAAAGCATTTCTCCGGAGACGTCAAATACCGTCCGGTATTCGAAATCCCTTTTCATCAGCTCAAGCGCCTGTTCCTCATTGGCGCGCCAGTAGGGATCCTCCATTCTTCCGCTGTTCAGGTAATCCTGATAAACGCTGCCCGGAACAGTCCCGGGGATCCATTCCGTTTCCGAAGCATCCCGCAGTCTCCAGTTGTCTTTCAAAACTATTTTTTCCATTTTCTTTCCCTCCGTCTTTTTTTGGGAAACCCTCTTTTTCCCGCCTGATCTGATTATAACCGCCGTCCGCTTTCAGGGAAAGAGCTTTCCGGAAAAAAATGAAATATTTGAAAGAACCTGCAAAAAATGAATCCGGCCGGAGCGTTTTGCAATGAGCTACGCTTCTCCGGCCGGATTCTGTTTTTCTTTGTTTGTATCAGCTTTTTTCTATATCAGTTTTTCCTGTATCAGGTTTTTTCTGTATCGGTATCAGCTCTTCAGCTTTATCCGTTTAATGATGGAACAGCCGGATCCCGGTGAACACCATCGTCATGCCGTAACGGTTGCAGGCGTCGATCACCGCGTCGTCCCGCACGGAGCCGCCGGGCTGAACCACATATTTCACGCCGCTTCTGCGGGCGCGGTCAATGTTGTCGGAGAAGGGGAAGAAGGCGTCGGAACCCAGCGTTACGCCGTCCAGCTTTTTCAGCCATTCCTGCCTCTCCTCTCTGGTGAACACGGGAGGCTTCACCGCGAAGGTATTCTCCCAGATGCCGTCCGCCAGAACGTCCATATAATCGTCGCTCATGTAAACGTCGATGGCGTTGTCTCTGTCGGCCCTTCCCAGACCTTCCTTAAACTGCAGGGAAAGCACCTGGGGAGACTGGCGCAGGAACCAGTTGTCGGCCTTGTTTCCGGCCAGACGGGTGCAGTGGATGCGGGACTGCTGGCCTGCGCCGATGCCGATGGCCTGTCCGTCCTTCACATAGCAGACGGAATTGGACTGGGTATATTTCAGGGTGATCAGCGCGATCTTCATATCGATCAGAGCCTGTTCGGGAAGCTCCTGCTTTTCTGTCACCACGTTGGAAAGCAGCTTTTCGTCCACGCACAGCTCGTTTCTTCCCTGCTCGAAGGTAACGCCATACACCTGCTTTCTTTCAATCTCAGCAGGACGGTAATCCGGATCGATCTGGATGACGTTGTAGTTCCCCTTCTTTTTCTGCTTCAGGATCTCCAGCGCCTCCGGCGTATAGCCGGGCGCGATCACGCCGTCGGAAACCTCTCTCTTGATCAGCCTTGCCGTGTCCGCGTCGCAGACGTCCGACAGGGAAATGAAATCCCCGAAGGAGGACATCCGGTCCGCTCCCCTCGCTCTCGCGTAGGCGCAGGCCAGCGGAGAAAGCTCTCCCAGATCATCCACCCAGTAGATCTTCGCAAGAGTCTCCGTCAGAGGAAGGCCCACAGCGGCTCCCGCCGGGGAAACATGCTTAAAGGAGGTCGCCGCCGGAAGTCCCGTCGCTTCCTTTAATTCCTTCACAAGCTGCCAGCCGTTCAACGCGTCCAGGAAATTGATATAGCCGGGCTTTCCGTTCAGCACGGTAACGGGCAGCTCACTTCCGTCCTCCATATAAATGCGGGAAGGCTTCTGATTGGGGTTGCATCCGTATTTCAGTTGAATCTCATTCATCTCTTTGTCCTTTCTGGCTGCCGTCCGGGGCAGCATTTTTCTCTGTAAAAACTGAATTCAGGAAATTACTGATTTTTATTCACGATCCGGCTTTCCCAGGCGCCGCTCTCCAGATCGATATAACGGACGAAAAGGGAAACCTTGTTCTCCTCGTTCAGGCTGTTCCAGAGCATCTGCGTAAACTCGTCGATCTCTCCCGAAACCGCGACCAGCTTCGGCTCTCCCTCAAAGCTGGGCAGCGGATCGCCGTCGTGCATATAGGTGTGGATGAACCGTCCCGTGCCCGCCTTTGGATTCTCGTAGGCAAAGGTGAAACGGTTGCAGGAATCCGGGCATCCGTTATCGCTCTTTAAAATGGACATGGCGAAATTAAAGCCGCCCCTCTCTATATGCATGATGCCCGAAATACGGGGCGTAAAATTGGGGCCGTCCGGCTCGAATTCCCGGCATCTCAAGGACTGCTCAAAGGTGAGCTGCTTGTCCATCCCCTCATAGATGGTGTCGGTCTGATCCCCGTTGGTAACGATGGTCTTGTTTCCCAGGACGCGGACAGGCGCGTAGATGATCAGGCTGGGATCCTCCAGCTTCGCCTCGTCAAAGGCCTGGGTGCGGATTCCGTCCCCATCCTCCACAAACACCCGGTTGCGGCTGTTTACGCTTCTTCCCATGATAAAATAGGCCGCGACAGCCTTCTTTCCGTCAGGCGTCCTTCCCAGAACGATCCCCCTTCCCGGATAAGCATTGCTTCTCAGTTCCTCTTCCAAAGATAACAGCTTCATTTTGCTCCCTTCTGCGCGCCCTGGCGCGCGTACCAATCAGAGAGTGAAAGCGTTTTTCTTCCACTCTTCCAAACATTCCGGAGCGCTGCTCCGGCTTCTGCCTGAAAATAAAATACCGCCTGGTTACTCATATGCGGGTACCCAGGCGGCCGGTTTCCTTCATACATACTCCCTGTGGTGCTCCACTGATCCGCCAGTCATATGTACTGCTGTGTTAAATAAGGAGAACTGTCTCCCTCTGTGCTTAGTATATCCCATCCTCATTTCCATGACAAGCTGTTTTTGTGGAAATTTCTTCCGCAGGGCCGCCATTCTGAGCTTTCACTTTTCACTGGACACTCCTGTGCGGGAATGTTTATAATGAATATAGCCACCATGTTCCCTTCCTCAAAAGGATTGCCTGCTGCCGGAGCGAAAAGCGCTCCGGTATGGAGATAAAAATGACCAGAGTACGAAGCTTTTTCAAAGATGATTTCTTTTGCGACCTGCTTTTTTTTGCCCTTGTCCTTTTATGCATGATGATGTTCATCTTCCTTCAGCCGTTTGGAGAGGGGCCGGATGAGATCAACCGTTTCCGGGTCGTCTGGTATATCGCGCAGAACGGCACGCTTCCAAGAGGAGACGATCCTGCGGTCCTGATTCCGGGCTACGGCGGCTCCTACGCCTTCCAGCCCATGCTGACCTATATCCTGCAGGGCTATCTACTGTGGTTTCTGCGGCTCTTTACCGACCGCTTCGACGTTCTGCTGATTTCGGCCCGTCTGGTCAACGCAGCCTTTGGTCTGGGAGCAGCCTTCTACGCACGAAAGCTGTCAAAGATGCTCTTTCCGGACCGGCTCTCCCAATGGGTTTTCTCCTGTCTTGCCGTCTTTCTGCCGCAGAGCATTTTCATCCATACCTATGTCAATACGGATTCCTGCGCCATTTTTTCCGTCATGATGATGCTCACGGAAGCGCTCGTTGGACTTCGGGACGGCTTCAGGCGTCCTGCCTGCATCCGTCTTGCCGCAGGGATCGTTCTGTGCGCGCTCTCCTACTATAATGCTTACGGAGCTGTACTCGCGGCAATTCTTCTGTTTATTTCCGCCTTTGTGCGGGAAATCCCCGCAGGCTCCATTCTGCCTGACGGGACCGCCTTTCCAAAGGCACGGCTCCATATCAGGCTCCTGCCTCTTTTGAAAAAGGGGCTTCTTATCAGCGCTTTCGTCGCCGTTGGGGCCGGATGGTGGTTTCTGCGCAATGCTGTTCTTTATGACGGCGATTTCCTTGGGATTACCGCGAGAAATATCTGTGTGATTCAGACCAGCATGCCAGACTATCATCCCCTCCTGCGGACCACCTATCAGGATATGGGGGTGAGCATTCTGTCCATGGTATTCGAAACCGACTTCTTTATCCTGCTGTGCCGCAGCTTTGTGGCAATGTTCGGCCCCATGAGCCTGCCCACCCACTATTATATTTACATTTCCTATTACTGGATGTTCGGCATCGGCCTCATTGCCGCGGCCATTCCTGTGGGACAGGGGCTGTATCTGACCTGGCTGGACCGGGGGCATCGTTTTTTCACCAATTTCGTAATGGTGCTTTCCTGCCTGATTCCCATTTTTTTGTGCGTCATTTACTCCTATACCTGGGATTTCCAGCCGCAGGGACGATATCTGCTTCCCATGCTTCCTGCCTTTATGTATCTGATCACTCTTGGCGAAAAAAAAGTCGCGCACCTGCTTCAGGCTCTGTTCGACCGCCTGAAGCTGCGCGCGTTATCATCTCATATTTCTGCCTTGACGGGAGGTCTTGTGATCCTCTTTACCATCGCAGCCCTGTTCTATTCTGTTTTTCTGGTGATGGCACCGCATTATCTATAATGGGGATGCGGAAGCTCATGCAGACTTTCTGTCATTTTTATCGGATTTTGTCCTTTTCCCTGTTGTTCTATGCAGGATTTCCTTCACGGTGTGGTTCCGACCTGCTGTACCTCACCCTCTGAAAGGATTTCCTCCGCCCGCTCCTTCGTGATATAGTCCTGCTCCACCATGTATTTCAGAACCGTCTTCTGTCTCTGGGAGGCCAGCTCGGGGCTGTTGGTGAGGGAATAGACGGAGGGCGCGTTTGGGATTCCCGCAAGCAGGGTGCTCTCGTAGTCCGTCATCTGGGACGGCTCCTTTCCGAAATAACCCTCCGCCGCATCATAAACACAGTAATATCCGCTGCCAAAATAGATGGTGTTCAGATACAGCTCCAGGATCTCGTCCTTGGTATAGTCCCGTTCCAGATCGAAGGCCACGAACAGCTCCGCCACCTTGCGCAGGAATTTTTTCTCCTGGGTAAAATACATGTTCTTGGCAAGCTGCTGGGTGATGGTGCTTCCGCCCTCCGCAAGCTCTCCCTCCCGCAGGTTTGTAAAAACCGCCCTTGCGGTGGAAATGACGTCAAAGCCTCCATGCTTATAAAAGCGGCTGTCCTCCGCGGCGATCACCGCATCCTTATAGATCTGCGGCAGCTCGTCCAGCGTGGTATAATGGGGATTCGAACGGATCTCCTCCACCTTCTGCGTAAGGGGAACCTCTCCCGTTACCTGCTGATATATCTCATATCCCTGAAAAAGAAGCCGTCCGCATACGGCGGCTGCCGCCGCAAGAAGGACGAGCAGGGTAAAAAGGATCAGTTTTTTCAAAAAGCGCATCTTGTTTCCTCTTCTGAACTTCTTCCTGTCACTGCCGGATTAGTGTAACACAAAGAAAAATTTCCGGCAAGAGCGGGCAGGGATGAAATGCGGGCAAAAATAAATCCCTTTGCCTGGGAAAATTGACATTTTGCCGCAGACCATCTATAATTTCCATGTTACTACAGCTGTAAGAATAATTGTCCCGACTCTGCGGGACAAAGGGAGGAATTGCTCATGACCGCTCTGCCCCAGATTTCGGAAGCGGAATACGAGGTGATGAAGATCGTCTGGAAATATGCCCCAATCAATACGAATGAAATCACCGACCGTCTGCTGAAAACCACCTCATGGAGTCCGAAAACCATCCAGACGCTGATCAAACGTCTGGTAACGAAGGGGGTGCTCACCTACGAAAAGGATGGAAGGGTCTTCGTCTATACCCCGCTTGTGCAGGAAAACGACTACGTCGGACAGGAAAGCCGTTCTTTTCTCAACCGTTTCTATGGAGGAACCATCACCTCCATGCTGTCTTCCTTTATAGAAAATGACCGGCTGTCGGAATCCGAGATCGAAACGCTTCGTTCTTTGCTTTCCGGGCAGGGGCATGGGGAGAAGAACGGCCGAAAAAACGGCTGATCCCGCTTCCCGCACCTTTTCCAATGTCCACCATGTGACGAATTTTTCCTACAGGGGGGGAATTCCGTGTCCAGCTTTATGATCCGTTTTCTGCTCTGCAACCTTCTGCTCTGTGTGATCATTGCTCTTTTTTTCGCAGTCAGGCTCATCCTTCAGCGTTTTCTCACAAGCCGGCTGAGATACCGTCTCTGGTATCTTCTGCTTCTGCTGCTTGCCGTTCCCTTTCTCCCGGTCAGACAGGCAGCTCTGCCCCGTTTTTTCCTCTTACCGGGAAAACTCCTCCAAACCTCTGCCATCTCCCGGGCAGTCCCTTCTGCGGCCGCTCCGATGCTGCCGGAAAACGCCGGATGGCTTTATGATTTCAGCGTTTCAGCAGCCCGGAATACCGCCTCCTACTGGTACGATTCCACCCTGCGCATCTCTCCTGTTGAGCAGGTAGAAATGCTGCAAAGACTGTATGAGAACACCCTGCTACTTTGCCGTAACTGTGCAGGATACCCGGAATGCCGCAGGAGCAGACGCCGCCGAGCTCGCTTTTTCCGTACTGTCCGAACTGGGCCTGTGGCATCAGGAGACCTCCATTTTCCAGTGATCGGTGACAATGCGGACAGCCAGCTCCTTTGCCGCCGTACTGGCAGCCTCTATTCCATCCGATCTTCCCAGATATACGCAGAAATAGCGTTTTCCCTCCGGTGTCTCGGCGAAGCCTGTAAACCAGGCATCTACCGTGACACCGTTTTCCTTTCCCATTCCGGTTTTTCCGTAAATGGCAAGCTCTCCTTCCTCTTTTGTCAGCATGACCTGTTTCAGCCGTTCTACGGTTTCTCCGGAGGCATACCCGTCCTGGCCGAAGATCCGTTCCATCACCCTTGTCTGCTCTATCGGGGAAATTTTCAGGGAGGATTCGATCCAGAAGCCGGTCAGCGCCCGGTTGCTGTTGTTGGTATTCAGCCTGCCCTCCCAGTCGGAGATGTCACAGTTTCCATACCTGAGCCGGTTCAGCCCCTCCTGCATCCGTTCTTTTCCGATCTCATCCGTCACTTCCCGGAAATACCAGACGCAGGAGGCGCGAAACGCATCCTCAAAGCCGATATCTCTGTTCCACTCCCCGTTCCAGAACGCTTCCCCGCTCCACCTGCGGACGGAATGCTCCGGATCGATCACGCCGTTCTCAAGCGCCAGCAGGGAGGAAATGATCTTGAACGTGGAGCAGGGTGATCTTCTCGTCTCCGCCAGCGCGGGCTGATACACAAACATCCTGTTTTTTTCGGCATCATATAAAACGGCGGCCCCGTTAAGCCCCTGAAAATATTCCGACCAGTCGGCCTCGATCTGCTCCGGTTCCATACGCCGCCTGACGAATTCCTGTAATTCCGCCAGCCCCGTACCGGACTCCTCCGATCCCGTCCGCCATGTCCCGGACTTTTCCTTTTTCACAGCGGCCCCTGGAAAAGCGCCCTCTTCCGGCCGGCACCCGGAAAGGACGGCCAGGCAGAGGAAGGCCAGGATCAGCCCTGCAGCTTTGTACGCCTTTTTCCCGTTTAAGCTTATCTCTCTGTCAGTATTCATTTTTCACTCCAACCTCCGTTTTCTTTCCGCGCTGTTTGGATCATCCAAGACAGTATTGAAAAATGCTTCTCTCTTTGGAAAGCTTTTTAAATATTACTATTGTAAGAATTAAATGTCAAGAAAAACATTTCCTTCCCCGTAAAGCCCGCCGAACCTCTCCATTCCGTCAAAAAGTGTTCTCTCTGGGAACTTTCCTATCGTATAAAAAAACGGCAGCGCATCCGTCTGCCGTCTCCTTTCCGTTATCTTTTTTCGTTTTTTTACTGCCGTTTTCTCATTTACCCCCCCCCTCAGGAAAACCGATCTGCTTCTTTCTGCGGTATTCCATGGGGGTCGCGCCGAATTTTTCCCGGAAAAGCTTCGTAAAATGCTGGCTTTTCCGGTAGCCGGTCAGGCACATGATCTCATTCACCCTAAGCTCCGTCTGTTCAAGAAGCTCCGCCGCCTTCTGCATCCTTACATCCGCTATGTAACCGGAAAGGTTGCCTCCGGTTTCCTCCTTGAACAGGCCGGAAAGATAGGCCGGATGGAGATGGACCGCTTCTCCGATCATGTCCAGAGACAGCGGCTTGTCAAAATTATCGGAAATGTATTTCTGAATATAGGCGATCAGCTCCTTCCGGTCTCTGCCGGTGCCGTTCCCTTCCTCCTTTTTCACCCTCTCTCGCCATTCCGGCCGGCTTTTCAGGAGCCGATCCATGACCTCCTCCATGTCCGCCTTCAGGATGGGCTTGACCAGATATTCCGAAACGCCGTAGCGCATCGCCCGCTTGGCGTACTCAAACTCCCCGTAGCCGGAAACGATGATGATGCTGGTGGAATAGCCTTTTTCTTCCACCAGGGCGCACAGATCCAGCCCGGAGATCCTCGGCATCTTAATATCGGTGATCAGAAGCTCCGGCTGTTTTTCCACCAGGAGATCGCGCGCCAGAGATCCGCCTCCGGCCGTAAAGATCTGGTCAAATCCGTAGGCTTCCCAGTCCACCAGTTTTTTCAGATAGTCAAGCATATAGATTTCATCATCCGCAATCAACAGCTTCATTGTCCCTCTCCCTCGGCAGTATGGTGAAGGAAACGGAAAGTCCTCCCCATATGCTCCTTCCAAACCGCAGTCCGGCCGATTTATCATAATAGTTG
Source organism: Candidatus Eisenbergiella merdavium (assembly GCA_019119595.1). Classification (GTDB taxonomy): domain Bacteria; phylum Bacillota; class Clostridia; order Lachnospirales; family Lachnospiraceae; genus Eisenbergiella; species Eisenbergiella merdavium. The sequence goes on from DWWS01000045.1 coordinate 62,238, forward strand.
ATCAGCCTCTGATTCACATTCCACAGGCCTACGCTTTCGTTCTCATCCCGCTCTTTTTGGTTCAGGCTCCAAAGAAGCCTCTGCGCATCCTCCTCCGAGAGCCCGTTGCCGTCGTCCGAGATCTCAAACCGGACGGTGGAATCCGGAAGCCTGTATATTTTCACATGAACGTGCTTCGCGTTTTCCCTCTCCTCGATCGCATGCTCCACCGCGTTTTCGATGATGGGCTGCAGGATCAGAGGGATGATCGGTATGTTTTCCAGATCCTCTGTCATGCTGATGCTGTACTCCATGCGCTTTCGCATGGCCATGACGGAAAGATAGGCCTTCGCATACTGCACCTCCTCACCTATGGTGGTGACGGACCGGCTCCTGGTACAGTGTCTGTAATAGCCTGCGAGATGCACCGCCATTTCCGTCACCGCCTTCGGATTGTCGGCCACCGTCACGATATAGGAAAGGCTGTTGTAAAGAAAATGGGGATTGATCTGGAGCTGAAGCTGTCTCAGCTCTGCCTGACTGCGAAGCTGCTGCTCCTTCAGCGTGGATGAGATCAGCTCCCGGATCCTGAGCACCATCTTATTGAACTGGTCAAACACATAGGAAAATTCGTTTTCCGGAAGCTCCTCGATGCGCGCGCCGAAATCTCCGCCCTCCACCTGCTTCAGCTTTTCCGTGAGGATCTTAAGCTGCAGCAGGATGTTTTTATAGTACAGAACCATGAAAACAAAACCAACTGCCAGGATCACACCCAGAAGCCGAGCCGTGATCTCCATGATATTTCTCACCGGCTTCATCATTTCCCGGATGGGATAATAGGCCACAAGCTCCAGCCCGTTGGAGGCGACGCCCGGCTTGATGATCTGATATTTCCGGCCGTTCGCCCTCAGCTGAAATTCCTCTGACGCATCCTCCCATTTCACTTTTTTCAGCAGGGTGCGTTCCTCCTCATTCACAGAAAACAGGCTCGTCCTGTCAGGCAGAAGCAGCAGGATGCCGCCCGCCTCCAGACCGGAAGCCACGGTCTTTACCTTATACAGATAATCCTGCTCCATCTTGATGAAAAGAAAAGGCGCTTCTTCATCCTTCAGCCAGTCCGCCGAATATTTTTTTACGAAGTAAACCTCCTTCTCATAAAAGATCCATTCGTTGTCCGAAGCCATTTCAAGCAGGCCATCCTCCACATCAGCTCTGACTGATGTTGCGATGATACTGTCGGTTCCCGGCCAGTAAAGGATGAATTCCGCCATCCCCACGTTGCTTGTCTGCCTCCTGGTCAGATATTCCTTGATCCTCTGCACGCTCATCACATAATTATAGGGATCGTATTTCTCCATCATCATAAGCTGCAGCTCCCTGAAATCATTGCTGTTCAGGATGCCGTCCGCTTCTATCTCGATCTCATTGCTCTTCTGCTCCAGCAGGGCCCGGGCATAGTCCACCTGGATCCGCGCCACCTGGATCAGAGAGCTCTGCAGGCTTGCGGTGCTGTAAAAATTAAGAAGCAGAAAGCTCACTATGATCATGATAAAAAAGAATATGAAGATCCTGTAAATGGATTTTATCTTTTTCACAGCGCCCTTCCGCCTCCTGTAAAACGCGCTCGAGGGACTGCCGTCGAAGCGGCAGTCCCCAGCATATGCGCTTTGTTTCAGATGTCCTTTATTTTACGGTCTCATACCAGGCGTTCACCTCTTCGGTGATCTGATCTCCGCCCTGGGCCTTCCACTCTTCCACAAACTCATCGAAGGCTTCAATGGGCTCGTTGCCGTAGATGATGTTGGTGTAGGTCTGTTTTTCCATCGTCTGAAGCTGTTCCCAGTTCTTCTTCATGGTATCCGTAGGCTCCGCATTGAACAGGTTGGAGATCAGCTCGTCCCTGTGCTGGCCGGCGATCACATAGCCTTCTGCCGTTTCGGGAGTCTGCTCGAAGGAAGCTGCCGCTCTGATCTGCGCGCTGCTTTCTGCCTCCTTGCCTTCAGCAACATCCATATAGGGCTGCATGGTGTCGATCGCCGGAGAATTCTTCAGAACCGTTGATTTTCCGGGCATGAAGGGATCCGTTACCGGAGGATCGAACAGAGCGGAATCAAATACCACTTCTCCGTCCACGATGTCGTAATCATAGTCTTCCAGATAACCATACTGGAAATCACCCGTTCCGAACGCACCGTCATAGAGCCAGTCATAATATACGAAGAAGGCTTCCATGTTGTTGAAGTCCTTGCTGAACATCAGCCAGCCGTCGTTCACCTGCGCGGTCTGATAGGTGGGTTCTCCGTTGTCCTGCAGGATATTGGGATAAGCCTTGATCACCGCATTGGGATCCACAGAGGTCACATCGGCAACAGAGCCGATGGCCCAGGGTCTTCCGATGAAGATTCCTGCCTTGCCCTCTGCGAACTGCATCATCGCGTCCCATGCTCCCGTAGCAGCCGCTTCCTGGAAAAGCCAGCCGTTCGCGTGCCACTCTGCCATACGCTCCAGCGCCGTTCTGTTTCCTTCCTGGATAGAGCCATATACAAGCTGGCCGTTCTCATCCTCCTGCCAGGTTCCCGGCAGATACTTTCCGGAATAAGCGGAGAACAGGGTCACAGGGTCAGCCACCCAACCTGTATTATAAATGCTGTCTCCCGCATAAGTAAAGCCATAAGTATCCTTCTGGCCGTTTCCGTCCGGATCATCCTCGGTAAACGCCCGGATCACTTCCTCAAATTCGTCCATGTTGGTGGGCGCTTCCAGTCCCAGGTTGTCCAGCCAGTCCTGCCGGATGACCATTACCTGGCCCTCGGTCAAAAACGGGGTGCAGGCGATTCCGTAGGTATGTCCGTCCTTGGTGACCGGATAGAAGGTCTCCGGATACTGGTCATAGATCTCCTTGATCCTGTCGGGCATGTAGTTCTCGATATCATCCTCGATCGCCTTCACCTGACCGGACTCGATCATGTCCGCGATCATCTGCGTGCCGTATACCGGGAACACATCGGGAAGCTCCTCGGAGCCGGTAAGCGCAAGTCTCAGCTTGGTATCATAGTTGGATGCGCCGCCGCCCAGCAGTGTGGTTTCCATCTTGATTCCCAGCTTCTCAATGGCAAGATCCACCATGGGATTTTTGTTGATGTCCTCTCCATCCCCATACCTTCCGGCATTCTCATCCAGCTGTTTGGCGATGGTAATGGTGATCTGCGGATCATACTTTCCGTCCGCGTTCCTGGTGCTTGCCGTTTCCGTCGCCTCTCCTTTACCGGAGCAGCCCGCGAGAAGCATCGCAGCCGCAAGGGCGAGGGTCAACACTTTTTTCTTTTTCATTTTTACCTCCTTTTCGCCGCCTTTAGCGGCATTTCATCTATTATTCTTTCACGGCTCCCATCACGATTCCCTTCACAAAATACTTCTGAAGGAAGGGGTAGACCAGCAGGATCGGCAGCGCCCCGATGAACACCTGGGCCGCCTTGATGGTACGCTCCGACATGGCCAGCGCCGATGCGGGATCCAGCGCAAGATCCTGCTGATTTCCCTGTACCACGATCACCTGAAGGAACGAGGCCAGGGGATAGTTTTTGGTATCCGACATATACAGGATTCCGGTGAACCACTCGTTCCAGTTTCCTACCATGATGAACAGCGCCACCGTTGCAAGCCCCGCCTTTGACAGGGGCAGATAGATCTTTCGCAGCACCGTGAAAAAGCTGGCTCCGTCTATCAGCGCGGCCTCTTCCAGGGACTTCGGTATGGACTTGAAAAAGTTCATGATCAGGATCAGGTTATAGCAGCTGAACGCTCCCGGAAGAATGTATACCAGGAAATTGTTCTTCAATCCCAGCGCAGAATTGACCAGGTAGCTGGGGATCAGGCCGCCTCCAAAAAGCATGGTGAACACAAAGAACCACATGAGCTGCGTTCTTCCCCTGAAATCCTTGGACAATGCGTAGCCCGCCGTCGTAATGACGAACATGCTCAGCAGGGTTCCCAGCCCCGTCCTTAAAAAGGAAATCAGGATAGACCGTATGAAGTTATTGTTCTGAAAGGTCTTTTCATAAGCAAGCAGCGTAAAATCAACCGGCCAGAAGGTAACGATGCCGCTGTTCGCCGCGCTCTTTCCGCTCAGGGAAATGGCAAACAGGTTGATGAGCGGAAGCAGGCACAGGAGCGCAACCGCGATCAGGAACGTGGTGTTGCATATTACAAATATTTTTCTGCTGACAGATGTCCGACGCATCCTTCGTCTCCTCCCCTCTTAGAAAATCCGGTAGCCCGCAAACTTGTAGGCCAGCTTGTAGGCGACCACGGTAAGCAGCAGTCCGATGCCCGACTTGAAAAGCCCGACGGCGGTTCCGAAGCTGTACTGACCGTTCACGAGAGACTGCCGGTATACATAGGTATCGATGACATCTCCGGTGCTGTAGGTCAGAGGGGAATACAGATTGTAAATCTGATCAAAGCCCGCATTCAGCACATTTCCCAGACTGAGCGTCGCCATGACGATGATCATCGGCATGATCCCCGGCAGCGTTATGTAAAGGGTCTGCTGCCACTTATTCGCGCCGTCCATCTCCGCCGCTTCGTACAGGTTCTGGTCGATGTTGGAAATGGCCGCGAGATATACGATCATTCCAAAGCCGAAGCCCTTCCACAGGTCGGACAGAACCACGATCTGCCGGAACATTCCCGCTTCTCCCAGGAAAAAGATCGGTTCCATGCCCAGCGCCTCCAGAAAGCCGTTCACGATTCCGTCCATTCCCAGAATGTCACGCATCATTCCGGCCACGGTAACCCAGGAAAGGAAATGGGGCAGATAAACCAGCGTCTGGATGCTTTTTTTCAGGCCGATCTGCTTCACCTCATTCAGAAGAAGCGCCATGATCACCGGCACCACCAGTCCCAGGATGATCTTGCTCACGGCAATGATCAGGGTGTTGATGATGGCCTGATAGGACTCCTCAAACTCGAAGATCTGCCTGAAATTTTCAAATCCCACAAATTCCGATCCGAGGATTCCCAGCCAGGGCTTATAATTCTGGAAAGCCATCAAAAGCCCGCCCATCGGAATGTAGCAGAAAATGACCGCGAAAATGATCGCGGGCAGCACCAGCAGATACAGCGGCCAGCTGTGCCGGATCTCTTTTTTCCAGCCAGAAAATGCCGCAGGCCTCGCCTTCGTCCTTCCTGCATTTGTTTTCGTTTTCACTCTCCAATCACCTCATTTCTTTATAAAAATATTATAAATGGTTGAATCCTCATAAAAAATGCCTCGTTTTTAAGATTATGTACCCAATTTTAAGGTTAAGCGCTTACACATGCCGGTTGCCATCCCGCGCCTGTCATGATACAATATCTACATTCCGCCCGCGGCGGACTTCTTTATTTATATACGGATTTATATATGAGAATTGATACAGGAAGGGAAAGGATATCAGCATGAAGCTTTTTCTCACCAGACACGGCGAAACGGACTGGAATCTGCGCAGACGGATCCAGGGAAGCACGGATACGGATCTGAATGAAAACGGACGCCGTCAGGCGGTACAGCTCGCAAAGAGCCTGCTCCTTTCCCCCGATCGGCCTGAGATCGTCTACACCAGCGGCCTGAAGCGGGCGCGGGAAACGGCGGAAATCGCCGCCGGACGGCTTCAGGTTCCCTGTGTCGTTCATGAAGGACTGGGGGAGATCAATTTCGGCCTCTGGGAGGGGCTGACCTGGAACCAGGTGGAGGAACGCTATCCTGAGCTTTATACCATCTGGCACACCGACCGCAGATACGGCCATCCGCCGGAGGGAGAATCCTATCAGGATCTGCTGAACCGCGTCCTTCCCGCCCTGAGGGATATCATCCGGAGGGAAGGCGGAAGCGGCTCTGACCGCAGGGTTCTCGTCGTCACTCACAGCGCCGTCATCATGTCCCTGCTCTCCCACCTGAACCGGACGCCCTTTGACGAAATGGTAAAAAGATACCGCACAGAAAATGCTCAGATCATTGCGCTTGACGTCAAACGGCTGGAGGAATGAATTTTAATGTTCAGACCTGAATAAATCGGTCTGCTATATCTAATAGAGAAGGATCATGTGAAATCAAAATAACCGTTTTGGGTGTTTGGGAGATATATTTTTTTAAAATATTCACACTGTTTTGATCCAAATGATTAGATGGCTCATCCAGAATCAACACTTCCGACTCTTTTAAAAGCGCTCTGATAATAGATATTTTTTGCTTTTCGCCGCCTGAGAGTTTAGAATTCGAATCAATATATCTGTCTGCAAGATCAAGGATTCCAAAATCATCCATCAGGGCGTCTGCAGTATTTCTGTCAATATCGGAGTTTGATATCATGACGTTTTCTCTGACAGTTGTACTGAACAGAAATGGAACCTGCGGAGCAAAAGCAATGATCCTACGCCAGTCTTCAATATTAACAGATTTAAAATCTTCATCGCCCGCTTTCAGGCTGCCATTATAACTTTTAAGCAATCCACAGATAATTTTAATTAAGGTTGACTTACCATGACCATTTTCTCCACAAACGGCAGCCTTATCTCCACGACAAATAGAAAAATCTAAATTTTCAAATACAATTTTGCCTGAGTAAGCGAATGCAAGATTTTCTCCTTTCACATTTGAAAAGTGCTCAACAGAGTGATCCGGTATTATCTCCGGGTTATCATAAAATTCACCCACTCTGTTTGCAGCATTTATCAAGAAAGGATAATTCTGTATAATATCTACGATATCATTCAAAAGAGTCTGCGCAACCGTAAGATAAGCGAGCATGGCCGCTAACTCACCAGGAGAAACGGTTCCAAACGCCACCATAATCGCTCCGGATAAAAGCATAAGAATCATAGTAAAATGATTCATAAATTCTTTTGCCTGTTCAAAAAACACTGAACAGGAAATTTTTTTCGCTGCCGTTTCTTCATAATAACTTTGAAACAGTTTTCTCATTCGATCTATTACTGAATTTTTGATTCCCAACAGCTTTATCATATGAGGCGCGGTTATGGCATCTGCCTCGCAACCATTTCTAACAGTAAGATATTCTTTTTCCTGCCTGTCGAATTTGGCTAATGATTCCTTAAAAAACAAAGGCGTAACTAATTTTATTGCTACTAACAGAAACATGAAACCGGTTAATAACCAACTGATCCTCCCCGAGCAATATAATAAATATCCTAAGCAGAAGGGAAAAGATAATATTTTACTGAGTATGCTCACAAGGTATATCCGCAAATCATTTGGTGCATCTTCTAATTGATATTGAACTTCCCCTTTGTTAAGGGTCATAGCCTTTTCAGGATCTTTATCCAGATAGTGTCCAAAAACAATATTGTCATGACGCAAGGCATCTTTAAGCATGATAAAATCTGAAAGCATCCCAAGTCCTGGAGCAATAAGCACAACGGCTATGATACAGATTGCCAATATAATAGCATTCTGGAAGCCTAAGGATATATTCAGCTCAAAAACTGCATCGGCAAAATTTCCGAGCGTATTGGCTGTAACGATACCTAATGTTCCGGTAAGGATTGCTGTCACCGTATTCAAAAATAAAGGTAACCGCAATGCTCCTGCGCATTCTTTCATGACTCTAGATAACGTTTGCTGCTTTCTTCGTTGATGTCCATTTATTTTCATCATATATCCGTCCATTTTCTAATTTGATACGACAATCTATACTGTGAACTAATAAATCATCATGACTGATGACGATCGTTCCTTTTCGTTCGCTAAGCAATCCGATCAATACCTCTTTTCCATGACGATCCAGATTATTGGAAGGCTCGTCTAAGAACAGCCACTTCGGCTGCATGGCAAAACCAATAGAAAGAAAAACCTTTTTCCTTTCTCCGCCGGAAAGCTCTCTTATAGAATTTCCCTTCATAACATTCTCTGTCAGCCCAAACCGTTTCGCAATGGAAAAAAGTATTTGTTGTTTATCCTCGCCAAACATAGCAAACAGAGTATACACGTCATAATTAAATTCGGGATCATGCTGTGGAATAAACAAATACAAGGATGATTCTTCAACAGGAGTATTAAAGTCAGCATAGAAAATATTACCCTGATCCGGCAGAATAAGACCTGTCAACAAATTTATCAAGGTGGTTTTTCCAGCTCCGTTACTTCCTTGAATAATATAATTCTTGTCAGGATCAAACTGGTAGCTTAAGCCGCCAATTATCGTATCTTTTTCATATTTATAATATAAATTTTGAATAACAATGGGAACATTAGAGGACAATGTAGAAACAGATGAAGAACCCTTCTCCCCTTTCTCTTCTATAGCCGTCCATTTACTTATTCGGATTTCTGCGTTTTGCGTGACTGCAATTTCCGGGACAGTGGAGAATAAGTTTTTAACGGAATTAAATAATCCGGAAGAAAGATAGATCACCTGTACTGCCACATCAAAAGTGCAATATCCCAACATGGCATAAATGCCCATCAGAGCATAGGTACCAAACTTTAAAGTATTATCCAATAATCGATACATGGAACGCTGTACAGCCGCAACAGCATCCGTTTTCCGGCCTGCAGAAAGATATTCTTTATGGTAATCGGTCAATCTTGTTTGCCACCATCGTTTTAAACCATATAATTTAATAATTTCAAACCCATTTACTGCTTCAACAACATGATTGGTTATTTTAGCTTCAATGTCACGACATCGATCATAATTGATCTGCATGTATTTCTTTACTATGATGGGAGGAATAAATTGAAGGAATGATATTCCAAGCAATGATCCGGCTGCGACAGGACTTTGGAACAGAATAAAGGAGAAGCAGGCTATTAATTCCAAAGCACTGGATATCATATTGGGATATAGCTTTATATACCTTTTAGTTAAGGTTTCCAGATCGCTGTTAAGATTTTCCATAAGCTCTCCATAATCAGCATAGAATAGCTTATTAAGAGAGTTAGACAGAAGGATTTCCAGAAAATCCATTCTGCATTGATGAATCGCTTTTGACTGTCTTTTGCAAATCAAAATATTTGATACAGTCTGTACAGCAATATATATCAGGATCAAGGCCAGCATAAACAAAGAATATCCCGCAACCTTCCTGACTTCACCGGATACAGCCTGATCAACAATAACTGATAAAATCCAGGCCATAGCTAATGTGACAGGTATTGTGATAGCCTTAACGATAGAATTGCCAAAACAGACCCATTTTAAATTTCTCCAGACCATGCTGTTTAATCTGCTTTTATGTCGCATTTCGATTTCCCTCGAAGTTCATAAGCGTTTCTAATTTTTAGAAGAACAATAAAATTTTTCTGGTCCATCCCTCTCCTGAAGTAACTCCTCTCGCATCAGGGAAAGCGGCCGGATAGGCAACCGCCCTTGCATTGTCAAATACAGATAGCGTATTCTCTGATATTTTCACATATAATACTCCGCCTGCACCCGGAACATCCCCGCATAAATTCCTTCCGGAATGCTCATCAGCTCCTGATGGCTGCCATATTCCGCAAGAATTCCCTGATTCAGCACGGCTATCCGGTCTGTAAACCGGGTCGAAGACAGTCTGTGTGAAATATAAACCGCGCATTTCCCCTCCACCAGCTCATGGAACCGTTTAAACATCTCATATTCCGCCAGAGGATCAAGCGCGGAAGTCGGCTCATCCAGCACGAACAGGCGGGGATTCTTATAAAGGACACGGGCAAGTGCCAGTTTCTGCCCCTCGCCACCGGAGAATTCTATTCCAGTTTCATCAAATTCTTTTGAAATATTTGTTTTCAGCCCTTCCGGAAGAGCGGCCAGCTTATCAGACAGTCCGCTTTTTTCCACACATTCCAGGACATGTCCTTCCTCTGCCTTTTCCCCCATGGTGATATTTTCCTCCATGCTGAACGCATAAAGCCTGTAATCCTGAAATACCACTCCCAGAGCAGCCATGTATGCTTCATGCGGGATTTCCTGAATATCCACGCCGTTTAAAAGGATCCTGCCCTCCGTCGGCGCATAAAGGCGGCACAAAAGCTTTACAAACGTTGTTTTTCCGGCGCCGTTTTCTCCTACGATCGAAAGGGACTCCCCTTCCCTGATCGTAAGGCTGATATCCCTTAAGACCATACGGTCCGTATTGGGATAGGAAAAGGAAACATGACTGAATTCCAGGCAGAGCGGCATCTTTTCCGCCTGACGGAAGCGGCTGTTCTGAAAAAGAGCGTCACCCATTCCAGGCAAAACCTTTTCTTCCCTTTTTTCCTGCTCTCCTGCCTGTATACAATAACGGAAATTTTCCAGAAACAGACCGTATTCCAGCAAAGCCGCAACGCTGTCCACAATCCCTCTCATACCGTCAGAAAACGCCTGTATGGAGGACATATACATGGAAAAATCCCCTATCGGCATGCCCCTGAATACCACCATGTACCCAAGAAACAGATAGACCACAAGCTCCTGCAGCACCATAGCGAATTCAGAAGGAACATGGTTCTTCTGCAGTTCCGTGTTATGCTCTGTCGCCGCTCTCATATACTCTTTCGCAGAGATACTGACGATTTTATCATAAATCCAATCACCAAGGTGGTACAGGCGGATTTCCTTTCCGTAGTCGACACTTTTCATAATATAGAAAAAGTAGTTGATCCTCCGCATGACCGGCGCGTATCTCGGCCGCCACTTCTCCCATAGCTTTCTGTTTTTTCCATCGCTCCATACGCGTACAGCCACCACTGCGGCAACCAGCAGTAGAATGACCGGCTGTATCGTAAAAATGATCCCGGTAAGGCCCGCCAGGGTTACGATTCCGGTAACCAGCGCGCTGAAACCCGCAAAAAGCTCGGCAAGCTTTCCTCCCTCCTGTGCCAGCAGGATAAAATCCCGCATCTGCGGCTTCTCCAACTCGGAAAAGGGCATTCTCATGACGGCATTTCCCAGATAAGCCTGTATCTTTTTAAGTGTGGTCTCCATGTGCTTTTCTGAATAAACCTCCAGGACACGCACCATGGCGTTTCCGGCCAGTGAGCTGCCCGCCAGAAGAAGTACGCTCTGCAGACAGCCAGCAGAGTTTCCTGCAGTGATTTCATTCAGGAGCGTCCTTACAATCAGGATCGGAAGATAAATCATCAGGACCTTCAGAACCGTCAGCCCTGTCTGCAGCCAGATAACAGCCGGATCCAGCCGGAAGGCAAGAGCTGCCATGAACGTACAGTTTGAAAACAGACTCTTCTTCTGCTTCATATCCTACCCCCTGTAATACTCCGCCTGCCTGCGGAACATTTCCTCATATAATCCGTTCCGTTTCATCAGCGTCTCATGTGTTCCGTACTCCACCAGCCTGCCGTCATCGAACACAGCTACATTGTCACAGAATCTGGCGGAGGCCAGCCGGTGTGAAATAAAGATGGCTGTCCTGTCCCCCATGATCTCCTTAAAGTGCATGTAAATCTCACTTTCCGAAGCCGCATCCAGCGCCGCAGTGGGCTCATCCAGGATCACAATGGGCGCGTCCCTGTAATAGGCCCTGGCCATGACCAGCTTCTGCCCCTCACCCCCGGAAAATTCGATCCCGTTTTCATCGAATTCCTTTCCCACGGAAGTATCGATCCCAAGCGGAAGAGCGCCCACTTTTTTCTGCAGACCGCTTTTTCGGATTGCCTCCTCCGCCTTCTGCGCATCATATTCCTGATTCAGAATCATGTTGTCCTTCACGGAAAACGCAAACAGACGGTAGTCCTGAAAAACAACGGAAAGCAGGCGGACATAATCGGCATAACAGATGGTGGAAATATCTGTTCCGTTATACAGGATCTTCCCTTCTGTCGGTTCGTACAGCCTGCAGAGAAGCTTAATGAAGGTAGACTTTCCCGCCCCGTTTCTTCCCACAACAGCCAGCTTCTCTCCATCGGAAATGGTGAGAGAAACATTCTTAAGCACCATCCTCTCTGTATTTGGATAACGAAAGCTGACATTCCTGAATTCGATCACATGGCGTTCCTCCTGCCCGCTGACCCGGACCATCTGCTTTCCCCTGCCCGACGGGGTCGCCAGCTTTATGTACTCTCTGTATTCCTCCACATAATCTGAAAGGAAACGGATATGGGCCGCGCCTTCTGCCAGGGACGCAAATGCGCCTGAAAAATTCAAAACCGCTCCCACATAAACACTGAAGTTTCCCACCGTGATCTGTCCCAGAACCGCCTGCCACGCCGCATAACCATACAGGAGAAGTAACTGGATGGCATCCACAAAAGCGGAAATGAGTTTTACAGTAGCCTCTTTTCTGTAATAGCCCTTCACTTCAGAGGAATATTTCCCCAGGACCTCCTCCGCCTTGCCGGACAGCCATACGGACGCACGGTTAATGCGTACCTCTTTGGCAAAGGAAAAGTCTGTCATTACACGGAACAGGTATTCGCTTTTTCTTTCCAGGGAAGCCTTCTGCGGCTGGACGGAATATTTATTCTTTTCACTTCTGAGGCTGAGAAAGTAGTTGGATACAATGACCAGGGCAACAAGCAGCAGAATCAGCGGATGAAGGGAAAAGATCAGCCAGGAATACCCGATCAGCTGGAACAGCCCTGTCATCACCTTTCCCATATCCTCATAGATAAAAGAATTGGCCCGCACATTCCGCGAAACCTTCTGCTGAAGATCGCGTACCGTCCCGTCCTCCAGCTTTTCATAATCCATGTCCAGAAAATGTCCGGCATAACTGATTCCGTTCAACATGTCGCACTGGTTAACCGACATGTTGATAAAGACGGAAAGCCCCAGACGCAGCAGGCGCAGAATCAATTCTATCGCCACCAGCGCAAGGATTTCCTGTACGACCACATTCCATCTCTTCTGCCCAGTCAGCTCATCCAGGATGATACCGGAAAAAAGCAGCGGAACAAACGGCTCTACGGTATTGAATACCGTAGAGAACATGCTGGCAGCAAAGATCTTTTTGCTGATTTTCCAGGAATACCTGAACAGGAAGAAAAAATTTTTAAATATTGTTCCAGATTTCTTTTTATTAATTTTCATATCTAGAATGAACCTTGTTTATTACCAGACTACGGTGATTCTTCTATCAGCGGCGGCATGTGAAAACACTTTAAATATTATTTTTACGTTCTCATTATAGTACGAATAAATGAATTTTTATATCATTTTCACGTATTTTTTTTGAATATTATATAATGGTTGAACACTCATAAAAAATGCCTCTCTTTTAAAACTATACACCCAATTTTAAGGTTACGCTCTTACGGAAACTTTTTCTCACCAGGCACGGCAAAACGGACTGGAATCTGCACAGGCGGATCCAGGAAAGCACGGATACGGATCTGAATGAAACCGGACACCCTTTGACGAAATGGTAAAGAGATACCGCACAGAAAATGCTCAGATCATTGCGCTTGACGCCAAACGGCTGGAGGAATGAATAACATATTGGCTTGTGCATAGGAAATCATGAATGAAGAACTCATCTTCGCATAAGCAGAAAAAGGCAGCTGGAAGAAATCTCTGAAGAAATCTCTGCTGTCTTTTTCTATTGTAGGAATTGAAAAATAAAGACATTCAATGTATAATTCATTTATATAAACAATTTATATAAATGAATTATACATGAGGATAAAAATGCCAAAACAGAGAATTACAAAGCAAATGGTTGTTAATGCCGCTTTTGAGATTGCAAGACAAAGCGGCATGGAGCAGGTTATGGTAAAAAATATTGCTGATAAAATAGGCTGTTCTGTTCAGCCCATTTACAGCTATTGCAAAAATATGGATGGACTACGACAAGATGTGATCGAACAGGTAAATTGCTTTATACAGCAATATATAGCAACTCACATTAACAAAGATGATTTATTTCGCAGTACGGGTAATTTATATATTCGTTTAGCACAAGAGGAACCTCACTTATTCAGAATTTTCATTTTACATAAGAGAGAGGGAATTTCTTCCTTGAATGACTTGTATCAATCAGAGACGAATCCTCATATGGCTGAATTTATTGCGGAAAAAATGAATATCAGCATAAAGCAGGCGAAACGGCTGCACTTAAATATGCTGATCTATACCATTGGTATCGGTACTATATTTTCAGTGACTACACCGGGGATTTCCGCAGATGAAATATATACACAACAGGAAGCGGCCTATGACGCCTTTTTACGACAGGCCTTATGTTCTGAAGAATAACTATAAAAACAGATAACCCATATTGGAAGAAAGCTTTCGACTATGAAAAAAGGAATTATCATTTATCAATCTAAATATGGAGCCACAAAAAAATATGCTGAATGGCTGCGCAGAATGACCGGTTTTGACTGTGTTGAAACTCCAAAAGCATGGATCAGCGAAGTAATGAGCTATGAAACAGTCCTGTTATGCGGTGGAATATATGCCTCTGGGATAGCAGGCTTGTCTTTCCTGAAAAAGAATATAAATAAATTGAGAGATAAGAAAATAGCGATATTCTGTGTTGGTGCTTCCCCTTATGACGAAAGTGCGTTTGAGGAAATAAAAGCACACAATTTAACAGGAGATTTAAAAGAAATTCCGCTTTTTTACGGGAGAGGTGCATGGGACGAAAACAAAATGAAATTTACGGACAGGACTTTGTGTAAAATGCTTCAAAAATCAGTAGCAAAGAGGAACCCAGACACTTATGAACCATGGATGACAGCACTCATGTGTGCAGCAGGACAAAGCTGCGATTGGACAGATGAAAAATATTTGTTACCCTTAATAGACTATCTTGAGAAGTAATGGAGCTTGAAAGATTACAAAGAGAACTACCATATTCCTGTACCAATTTTGCCTGGACATGATGTGCAGGAGAAGTCTGAATTCATTTCCTTTGATGATACGCAATCAACTCAATGGTAACAGAAGATATGCTGGATGTGTTTTTAGAAATGCAGCAAAATATATTAAGAAAAACTATAAAAATGCAGTAACTGCAACTCATAGTTTGTAAAATCAGAGGTGTCCGCCAGAAAAAGGCAGGAGAAAATCTGTACTCCTGCCCCATACCTGTCTTTTTTATCCCTGTCTGTTTTCACTCATTCCTGAAAGGGAACCACATCCTTCACCGCGTCTGCCAGGCTGATCTCCCGATCTCCGTTGTCGATATCGATCAGGCGGTATCTGTCGTTCCCCATTCCCAGCTCCTTCATATAAGAAAGCTGACGCAGGCCGTGGCGGGATTCCATACGCTCCACCAGCGCATGCCTGTCCTCCTCCTTCATCGCATAGACCAGATCCACGGACGCCTGGTCGATGGCGAGAATGTCCCTGGAAGCCAGGATGCCGATATTCGGGGTCACGACCGGCTCGGCGGCGACGCCCTCACAGTCGCAGGAAACGGACATGTTGCGAAGCACGTTCACGAAGCCTATCTTTTCTCCGAAATGATCCACAATGGATTTGGCGGATTCCATCATACGCTCCATGAATTCCTCATTGGAAATATCCCACTGATCGTCCGAGCCCGGCGTAGTATGGATCATGGCCTTCCCGATCCGGCCGTCCGCACAGCCGATCCCGATGTTCTTGCCGGAGCCGCCGAAGCCTCCCTTGGTATGTCCTTTGAAATGGGTCAGCACAAACAGGGAATCATAATTCAGCAGATTCTTTCCCACATACATTTCGGTAAACCATTTTCCGTCCTTCACGGGAAGAACGGCGGTTCCCTCCTCATCCAGAATATCCACCGGACAGAAGGTCCAGCCGTTTACCTTCAGGGTTTCCCTGTGCTGCGCAGTGGTATAGCGGTCTCCGTCATAATAGGAGTTGGTCTCCACCACCGCAGCGTCCGGCAGCTCCTTTTCCATCAGGGACTGCACCCAGGGACGCGGTACGATGTTCGGCCCGTGCGGCTCTCCCGTATGAAGCTTGATTCCCACCTTTCCGCTCAGGCTGTCCGCAATACGGCTGTAAATTCTCCGAAGTCCCTCTGCGGAAAGGTCTCTGGTAAAATAAACGACGGATTCGGCCCCGGTCCGCTCCTCATACGGAATATAATGATCTCCTCCGGTTCCCGGTACAGGCTTATGATCTGACATGTTTTCCTCCCTTCCGAAGCGTTCTCCGCTTCTGCTTCTTTCCGAACGGTTTCAGGCTTCTCTTTTCATTATAACGCAAAATCTACTTTGTGGAATCCTTCTTTTTACAGATCGTATTTCCCAAAATGATCATAATAAGGCAGTCCGCCAAAATCAGCCCTGCGCCAATCCCGGCAAAGGAGGCCGGAAGCACCTCCTCAAACAGCTCCATCACCAGAATCAGAATATCCGCCGCGGCGAGGCCGATTCCCACTGTCCGGCAGAGCTTCTTTTTATCATACCTTGCCTTCTCCTTTTCCGACGCCGTGTTGTAGCCGGCGATCAGCCAGCCTCCATGGCCGGAGATCAGAACGATGGAAAGAATTCCGATCAAAAACAGAACGATCCAGACCACCCAGTCCGGACCGGAAGACGTATCCGCCAGAGTCATGCTGCCAGCCTCCTTTTCTTTTCCCTCTTATTGAAAATGCTCCGCGGGAATCCGGCGCTTTCTGCACGGATTCCCGCGGAGGGTATTTCTTAATATATGCTCAGTCGTTCTCTACGCTGTAGTTGGGCAGCCTCCAAAGGAAGCGCCCATGTCATGTTTAGTCGTTCTCTACGCTGTAGTTGGGCGCTTCCTTCGTGATATGGATATCGTGGGGATGGCTTTCCTTCAGGGATGCGGCGGAGATCTTGATGAATCTGCCGTTCTCCTTCAGCTCATCGATGGTGTGCGCGCCGCAGTATCCCATGCCGGAGCGGATGCCGCCCACCAGCTGGAAGACGGTGTCCTCCACGGTTCCCTTATAGGCGACGCGTCCTTCCACGCCTTCGGGTACCAGCTTCTTGGCGTCGGACTGGAAATAGCGGTCCTTGCTTCCGTTCTCCATGGCGGAGATGGAGCCCATGCCGCGGTATACCTTGTATTTTCTGCCCTGATACAGCTCGAAGGTTCCGGGGCTCTCGTCGCAGCCCGCAAAGATGCTTCCCATCATGCAGACATTTCCTCCGGCTGCGATGGCCTTGGTCATGTCTCCGGAATATTTGATTCCGCCGTCCGCGATGATCGGGATGCCGTATTCCTTCGCCACCTCATAAGACTTCATGATCGCCGTAACCTGAGGAACGCCGATTCCGGCAACAACGCGGGTGGTGCAGATGGAGCCGGGGCCGATGCCGACCTTCACCGCGTCGGCTCCCGCCTCGATCAGAGCCTTCGTGCCCTCTCCGGTGGCGACGTTTCCGGCGATGACCTGCAGATCCGGGAATTTCTCCTTGATCATGCGCAGGCAGCGCAGCACGTTCTCGGAATGTCCGTGCGCGGAATCCAGAACCACCACGTCAACCTTGGCGTCCACAAGCGCGCCGACGCGGTCGAGCACGTTCGCTGTGATCCCGACGCCCGCGCCGCACAGCAGCCTTCCCTGGGCGTCTTTTGCGGAAAGCGGATACTTGATCGTCTTCTCGATATCCTTGATGGTGATCAGTCCCACCAGATTGAAATCCTTGTCCACGATGGGCAGCTTCTCTTTTCTCGCCTTCGCGAGCATCTTCTTCGCTTCCTCCAGCGTGATGCCCTCTCTCGCTGTGATCAGTCCCTCGGAGGTCATGGATTCTTTGATCTTCTTCGTGAAATCTGTTTCGAATTTAAGATCCCGGTTGGTGATGATGCCGACCAGCTTGCGGCCCTCGGTGATCGGTACGCCGGATATGCGGAACTTCGCCATCAGGTTGTCCGCATCCTGAAGAGTATGCTCAGGAGAAAGGGAAAAGGGATCCGTGATGACGCCGTTTTCGGAACGCTTAACCTTGTCCACCTCTTCCGCCTGCGCTTCAATAGACATGTTCTTGTGAATGATTCCGATACCGCCCTGTCTCGCCATTGCGATCGCCATTCTGTGCTCGGTAACGGTATCCATTCCTGCGCTCATCATCGGAATGTTCAGCCTGATCTTCTTCGTCAGCCAAGTCGACAGATCCACCTGATTCGGAATCACCTGAGAATATGCCGGAACCAGCAGCACGTCGTCAAAGGTAATGCCTTCGCCAATAATCTGACCCATTCTTTCTCCTCCTTTTTTGCCGCCTCTGGCGGCATTTTAATCACAAAAGAACGGCTTTGCCGTTCTTTGGCACGAACCGGAGGCCGTGCCGTCCTCTTTGTTCTTTATATACAGTGTTTCCCCCGCCCGGGTCCGCACAGGGCGGACAGACAGCCGGAAAACGGTAAATATTAAACTGCCAGTAAAAATTACTGACAGTTTTGTGTTTTAAGAAGTGTACCAGACTTGCCGAAAAATGTCAATCCGTAAATACCTTTCTCGGAGCGATGGATTTGATGGCCGCCACCATCTCCTCGTTCGGCTCAAAAATGACACGCTTCTCTCCATTATAGATCATGCAGTAACGCCGGTCCGGCTTCTCTTCCACGCCGGTGCTGTAGTCCACGTCCTTGAGCTGCCTGTTCTTGAATTCGTCCATATGCCAGGACTTGATGGGCGCCAGGATCTCCATCCGGCCCAGATCGAAGGTCTCCACCTTCTTCCTTCTGCTCTTCGCCAGGATCTTGTCCACGGAAAGCTGCCTGTCCACGTACAGATATTCATACTCCAGGTTAGCGTTCAGCCCTGCGAAATAGGCTCCCACTCCTGCCGCGATGGCAACGATGTACAGGAGAATGCTGCCGATGCTTCCGATCAGGAAGGCTAACACCGCGATCACGATCAGCAGCACCTTCAATGCTGTGAGCGGGCCGTTTTTCTTTCTTTTCACCATACATTCCACATAGGTCTCGTTCATTTCCGACTCCTTTTGCCGCTGAAACGCCGAAGCGCCGGGCCTTTTTTTACTATTGTATATGATATTACAATTTTCGCCCGGTTGCAAGAAGCAACTGCAAGGTCACCAAAAATTCACAGGGAATTTAGAAAATTTTCAGAAGTTGTCCCGGCCGCTTCATTGACTTTATATCATCGACCGATTATCATAGAAAAAGAGCGGGCGGGCGCTGTTTTGGCAGACATGGCGTACGGCGCTTCAGACAAAAAGATGCAGAAGCAGCGTCCGCGCAGCTTTGGGATATGGAGGATATTATGGCAGCAGGCAATTCCGTCATGGATGAGATCAGAGAACAGCATCAGAAAATGAAGGGCAGAAGCCTGAAGGAAAAATTTCAGTATTTCTGGGAATATTACAGGGTCGCGACCATCGTCACCCTGATCATCGTCTTCTTTGTGGGAAACCTGATCTATACTATCGCCACGGCAAAGGACAACGCCTTTTATGCGATCCTTGTCAACGGCTATACCGATATGGATACGGAAGAATACATGGCCGGCTTCGACGAATTCGCGCAGATCGATACAAAGGAATACAGAACCAGCCTTGAGGCAAATTTCACGCTGAATCAGGATTCCACTGATAGCTACACCGTGGCGAATCTCCAGAAATTTGCCGCACAGGTCGCAGCGAAGGAGGTTGACGTGATGGTGGCGGAGCCTGATACCTATCATCAATATGTGGGAAACGGCTATCTGGGAGATTTGAGGGAATTCCTTTCGGAAGAAGCTCTGTCCGCCTGCAGTGACCGCCTGATATATGCGGATATTCCGGACGATGATATCGAGGAAGAGGTTCCGGTGGGCATCCAGATCGCGGATGCGGCTCTCCTGCAGACCTCTTACGCTTACGCGGGATACGACGAGGTGTATTTCGGCGTTCTCATCAACAGCGAGCACGGCGAAAATGCGGAGAAATTCCTGGAATACATCTTTCAGGAGCATTGATCTTCCGGACGGGCTGATGTGATATATCTGAAAAAAGGAGCCGGACGGCCCTTGAAACCTATTTTCCGCCCCCTGAAAAAAGGATCTGCAGCCCCAAAAGGCTGTGCAGATCCTTTTTGTATCGGTATCTTTTCATCGAAAGGCCTGAAACAGCCCCCGGCCGCCTGGAACGCTTACCAGATGCCGGGCCTGTTTTCAGGGAGCTGATACATTCCGTCTCCTTCCGTCACATCAAATACCTCATAGAATTCAGGCATGGCGGACAGGACTGCGTTCACTCTCACCTTAGAGGGAGCATGCACATCCGCGATCGCCAGATAATAGGTGATCTCCGGCGTTTCCTTCGTCGCCCAGATCTTCGCATACTGTTTATAAAGCCCGGACAGCTCAAGTCCCCGGGAAAGGGCAAGCTCTGTGACTGCGGAAACACCGCCCAGATCCGCTATATTCTCGCCCAGCGTCTGAGCTCCGTTCACCGGCAGGCCCGCGCACTCATAGCCGTTGTAATAGTCCACCACCTTCCCGGAAAGCTGATGGAACGTTTCAAAATCCTCATCCGTCCACCAGTTTCTGTAATTTCCTTTTTCATCGTACAGCGCGCCTGAATTATCAAACGCATGGGTGATCTCATGGCCGATAACGGCTCCGATTCCGCCCAGATTTTCCGCTCTGGATCTGTCCTTATCATAGAACGTTCCCCTCAGGATCGCCGCCGGGAAGAAAATGGCGTTGCAGGAAGGCTGATAAAAGGCGTTCACCTCAAACGTGGCGATTCCGCTCCAGTCCGTGGGATCCATGCCCCCTTCATCCCTGGTTTCAATATTCGTCTGCATGGCAAGTCTGTTGCAGTTCAGGACATTATCGATCAGATTTCCGCCTCTGGACGGAGGAATGATCCTGATCTGTTCCATATAGGAAGGCCATTCGTCCGGATATCCTACGTTCACCGTCATGGAATCCACCTTCCTGATCGCTTCTTTTTTGGTCTCCTCCTGCATCCAGGTATTGCTCACAAGGCGGCTGCGGAAGACGCCCAGAATCTCCTCCGCCATGGAGCTGACATCCTCTTTGGAGGACTCGTCAAAATAATTCTCCACATACACTCTGCTGCAAAGCTCACTCAGGTTACCCTGAACCAGAGACAAAGCGGCCTTTTCCAGGCTTTCCTTCTCCTCCAGACCGTACGCCTGCTGATTAAAAGCAAGAAGCGCGTCCAGTGAAGCCGTATCCGATACCTCTGAAAATTTCCTGTAAATGCTGCACTTTACAAGCTCTTTCAGGAGAGGGAGGTTTTCCTCCGTCATCAGGCTGCCTGCCGCCGCCATAAAAACCGGCTCCGAGATCATCACCTTATCCTCCGGCTCAGCCTCATACAGACTGCAGAACGTCTCCAGAGAGAGCTTTCCGTTAAAGAAAGCGGGAAGATCGGATACCAGACAAACATTGTACATCTTATCCGGATCATAATAGTCCTCCGGATTCGCCTGAGAAGGGGCAAGGCTCTGATATACGCCGCACATCTGCGCGGCCAGCCTGTCCGCTTCTTCCGCAGATTTTCCATTGATCTCATACAGCCTGGAAATAAACTGATGGAAAAGCGTCCGCATTCCGGCGCTGCTTTCATCCGTTCCGGTCCAGTACGCTTTGGAAAGCGGCAGCTTTAATCCATTCGCAGCCAGAATGTTTTCATCCACATTTTTCATATCGGCCGTATATCCGGCGCCGATCAAAGTTGTGATGGAATAGGTTCTGTCCATCTCCATGCAGATGTCCAGAAGCTCCTCTGCGCTCTCCGCATTCTCAACGCGCTTCAGATAATCATTGACCACAGTTCCATAGCCATACATATCCCTGGCCGCCGTGTCCAGCGCGCACAGATACAGCGCGCCCAGCTGATACTCGCCGCCGGCTTCATCCAGACTGTCCAGATTGGCGGCGCATTCCCTGATGTAGCTCTCCAGCTCTGCGTCAATCTCATCCTGAATCAAAGTAAACTGGCTGACCTGTCCGGAATCCGCTGGGATCTCCATCTGCTCAAGCTCCTCTTCATTAACCGCCTCATAAAAATCCTGCCTCGCGGCGGCAAGGTCAGGCTCTGACGCAGCCGCCGTGACCGGAGCGGCAAACATTCCAAACGCGAGGGCGGCCGCTGTCAAAAATGACAACCATTTCTTTTTCATCCTGTCCCATCCTCCTTTTTCCGCGCCCCTGGCGGCGCTTAAGCTGTTTTCATTATAGCGCAAGCCCGCCGCCCGCACAAGCGCTCCCCCCTGCCTCCGGTCTGCCGTTTATATCCGTTTTCTGCCGTTTGCATCCGTCCTTGCCGTTTGCATCCGCCCCTGCTGTCCGCATACGTTCCTGCTGTCTGCATACGTTCCTGCTGTCTGCATGAAAAAATATCCCGGAGCTTCGTCATTTCCCGATGAACATTCCATCGAGCTTTCAGGAAAGCAGCTCCTTTAACAGCCGGTTCACGCACGCCGGATCCGCCTTGCCCTTCATGGCCTTCATGGTCTGACCCACCAGAAAACCGATGGCCTTTTCTTTGCCGCTCCGGTAGTCCTCCACGGATTTGGGATTTTCCTCGATCACCTGCGAAACCGCAGCACGGAGGGCACCTTCGTCGCTTTCATTCTTCAGGCCCTTCTCCTGCGCATAGGCCTGCGGGTCCACATCCCGGTCATACATGGCCTCAAAAATCTCCTTCGCCTGAATCCCGTTGATCTCGCGCCGGTCCGCCATGCCGATCAGCTCCGCCAGATGAGCCGGCGAAAAACGAAGCGTCTCCGGCTCATCTCCGTTTTCCTTTAAAAGCCGCATGGTCTCTCCCATGAGCCAGTTGGACACCTTCTTGGGCTGGCCGCAGAGAGCCGAAGCCTGCTCGAACAGGTCCGCCATGGTCTTGGATCCCGTGATGATGTCGATATCATATTCCGGGATCTGATATTCCCTGCGGTAGCGCTCCATTTTTTCCGTGCGAAATTCCGGCAGGCCGGCCCGGATGCGCTCCATCCATTCGTCGCTGATGAAAACCGGCGGAAGGTCGGGATCGGGAAAATAGCGGTAATCCTTCGCGTCCTCCTTGGAGCGCATGGCGTAGGAATATTCCTTGTTATCATCCCAGCGCCTGGTTTCCTGAACGACCTGCTTTCCCCCCTCCAGCAGCTCGATCTGGCGTGCGGTCTCCCCCTCGATGGCGCGGGCGATGGCCTTGAAGGAATTCAGATTTTTCATCTCCGTTCGCGTTCCGAAGGCGCTCGAACCCGCCTCTCTGACGGAAAGGTTCACATCCGCCCGCATGCTCCCCTCCTGCAGCTTGCAGTCTGAGGCGCCCAGATAACGGATGATCAGGCGCAGCTTTTCCAGATAGGCGATCACCTCATCGGCGCTGCGCATATCCGGCTCCGACACGATCTCGATCAGGGGCACGCCGGAACGGTTGTAGTCCACCAGGGAAATATCCTCCCATTCGTCGTGGATCAGCTTTCCCGCGTCCTCCTCCATGTGGATCTCATGAATTCCGATCTTCTTTTTTCCCGCCGCCGTCTCGATCTCCACATGACCGTTGCGGCAGATGGGAAGATAGAGCTGGGAGATCTGGTAGTTCTGCGGGTTATCCGGGTAAAAATAGTTTTTCCGGTCAAATTTGCACAGGCGCGTGATCTCACAGTCCGTCGCAAGTCCCACCGCGGCGGCATATTCCACCACCTGTCTGTTTAAAACAGGAAGGGAGCCCGGCATTCCCGTGCACACCGGACAGGTGTGGGTGTTGGGCTTTCCTCCGAAGGCCGTGGAGCAGCCGCAGAATATCTTGGTCCTGGTGGCAAGCTCCACATGAACCTCCAGGCCGATCACTGTTTCATACTGTTTTGCCATAGTTTCCTCCATTCCGAAGCGCTTTAGCGCTGAGGTCCTCCGTCCATTATGAAGCGCTTTCCAGCGCGGGGCAGAGCGGGAAGCTCCCTCTCGCCTGTTCGTAGGCATGCGCTGCGCTGATCAGCTTTTTTTCCTGAAAACAGTCCGCCAGAAGCTGGACGCCGATGGGAAGCCCCCGGGAGCTGAGGCCGCAGGGAAGGCTGATGCCGGGCAGGCCAGCCAGGTTTGCGGAAATGGTATAGATATCGCCCAGATACATGCGGATCGGATCCGTCAGGCTCTCTCCCTTTTTCGGCGCGGGAGCGGGGGCGACGGGACCCAGGATGCAGTCATAGCGGGAAAAAGCGTCGTTAAAGGCCTCTTTGATCATGGCCTTGACCCGCAGGGCCTTCAGATAGTAGGCGTCATAGTAGCCGGAGCTCAAAACGAAGGAGCCCAGCATGATACGCCGCTTCACCTCCGTTCCGAAGCCCTCGGAGCGGGTTTTTTTGTACATATCGTGAAGGCCGTCATAGTCCGCCGTGCGGTAGCCGTACTTGATCCCGTCGAACCGCTCCAGGTTGGAGGAGGCCTCCGCGGAAGCGATGGTATAGTAGGCGGGAATGGCGTACTCCACCAGGCTCAGGTCGAATTCCTCCACCCGGGCGCCAAGCTGCGCAAGCTTTTGGGCCGCGCCGAGGACCGCCTGTCTCACCTCAGCGTCCAGGCCCTCCGTAAAATAGTCCCTCGGAATGCCGATGCGAAGTCCCTTCACATCGGCAGACAGGGCCGCCGTAAAATCCGTCTCCCGCTCCAGGCTGGTGGAATCCATCGCATCCCGTCCGCTGACGGCCTCAAGAAGGGCCGCGCAGTCCGCCACATCCCTGCACAGAGGGCCGATCTGATCCAGAGAAGAGCCATAGGCGATCAGCCCGTTTCTGGAGACCGTCCCATAGGTGGGCTTCATCCCCACCACGCCGCAGAAGCCGGCGGGCTGACGGATGGAGCCGCCCGTGTCGCTTCCCAGCGCCAGGAAGGCCTCCCCCGCCGCCACCGCCGCCGCTGAGCCGCCTGAGGAGCCCCCCGGCACATGCGCCGGATCCCAGGGATTTCCGGTGGCTCCGAAGGCGCTGGTTTCGGTGGTGGAGCCCATGGCAAATTCGTCCATATTCGTCTTTCCGATGAGGATGCAGCCCGCCTCCTTCAGCTTTTTCACCGCAAAGGCGTCAAAGGGAGGTACGAAACCCTCAAGGATCTTCGACGCGCAGGTGGTTTTTCTGCCTCTGGTGCAGATATTGTCCTTTACCGCCACCGGCACACCCGTCAGCGGGCCGGTCAGCGTCCCGTCCTCTATTTTTTTCTGCACCGCATCCGCCTGCCTGAGAGCAGCCTCCCGGTCCAGGCTGATATAGCAGTTTAGGCTTTCCTCATTTCTTTTGATCTGCCCAAAGACCGCTTCCACCGCCTCCCGGCAGGATATTTCCTTCTTTCTGATCTGTCCGGCCAGCTCAAGGGCCGTATATTCCAATATGCTCATTTCATTCCTCATTTCTCCGCACCAAACGTTTCCGGTCATTCTACGGTTCTGGGAACCCGGAACATGCCATCCTTGACGCCGGGGGCGTTTGCCAGCAGCTCCTCCCTCTCGTCCGTTCCCGTCACCACATCCTCACGGAATACGTTTACGGTATCGAACACATGGGTCAGCGGTTCCACGCCCTCTGTATCGAGCTCGTTCAGCTTATCGATATAGTCCAGCATGCGTCCCATGTCCGCCTTCGCCTGCTCCTTTTCCTCTCCCGACAGCTCCAGCTTTGCCAGGATCCCAACATATTCAATCGTTTCATCACTGATCTGATGTGCCATACTGATCTCCAATCTTCTTTGCGCCCGGCGTCTGCCGGTCAGGGCTTCGGCGCCGACATTTTTTTATCCGCGGCCGGTTTCCGGTCACGGCTCCAGCCTGCTCAGATCTCTCGGGAACAGGGTGGTGCGTCTCACGTTGTCATCCCCCACCAGCTTCATGGTAAAGCGCTCCAGGCCGATCCCCAGGCCGCCGTGGGGCGGAAGGCCGTACCGGAAGGCGCTCAGGTAGGCTTCCATTCCCTCCTCCGTCATGCCGCGCCGTTCGATCTTCTCCAGCAGCATATGGTAATCGTGGATCCGCTGGCCGCCCGTGGTGATCTCCATCCCCTTATACAGACAGTCGAAGCTCAGAGTGTAAGTGGGATCCGCCGGGTCGTCCATGGCGTAGAAGGGACGCTTTTTGCTGGGATAATGGGTGACAAAGACGAAATCGGAGCCGTATTCCTCCTGAAAATATCTCCCGATCAGCGCCTCCTCCTCCGGCTCAAGGTCGTAGGGGTTGCGGATGGGGCGGCTATATTTTTCGCTCACCAGCCGTTTTGCTTCGTCAAAGCGAACGCTGGGAATCCGCGTCACATCCGGCAGATCGATGTCCAGCAGGGAAAGCTCCCTTTTGTAGTCCCGCCTCAGGAGCTCCATGATCCTTCCCAGCACGCCGGTCTCCATGGCCATCACGTCCTCGAAGCCTTCGATATATCCCATTTCAAAATCCAGGGAGGTGTATTCGTTCAGGTGCCGCTTGGTGTTGTGCTTCTCCGCCCGGAACACGGGGGCCGTCTCAAACACCCGGTCAAACACGCCAACCATCATCTGCTTGTAAAACTGAGGACTCTGGGCCAGAACGGCAGGTCGGTGAAAATAATCCAGCTTAAAAATATTTGCGCCGCCCTCCGCGCCTTTGGAACCGATCTTGGGCGTATGGATCTCGGTGAAGCCCTGCTCCGTCAGATATTCCCGGAAGCCTCTCACGATTCCCTCCTGGATCCGGAATCTGGCCCGTTCCCGGATGTTTCTGAGAGAAATGGGCCGAAGGTCCAGGCTGGTCTCCAGAGAAATGTTCATTTTCGCCTTGGCAATGGGAATCGGCAGCGGCGCCGCAGCCCGGGAAAGCACGGTGACGCTCTGCAGCCGCAGCTCAATGCCCTCCGGCGCCTTTTCCGACGCCGCAAGGATGCCGCAGGCCTTCACCGTATCCACTTCCTTCAGCTCCTTTAACGCGAAATCCGCGCAGGCCTCTTCGTAAACGCACTGGAGAAGCCCTTCCCGTTTTCTCAGGATAACGAAGGCAACGGTTCCCATGTCGCGGATCGTATGAACCGCTCCCGTGACGCTGACCTGCGTCCCCAGAAGCTGCGGATCGAGAAGCTGTGAAATTTCAAGTGTTTTTGAGGGAATGGGGGATGTTAAGAATTGCATGATTTTGGTCTCCTTTGGTTTGCTGGTTATCAGGTTCCGGCTGCGGGGCGAAAGTATGAGGAGTTTTTCTAAGCCGTCAAAAGACGCCGGCTAAGAAAAACCAGACCTCATACGGAAGAATGGCTTCGCCATTCTTCTCCCTGGGATGGGAGAGGCGTTTTCTCTGGCCGTTTGAAACGTCTTTGTCTGTGGCTTTGAAACTAAAAAATCCCGGAATGCTCTCGCATTCCGGGACGGACTCTCATAGTTCCGCGGTACCACCCGCATTGACAAGGCGGCACTTCCATCAAAATGCTTCTTCGCCTTATCCACTCTTACGCTTAACGCGCGTTCACGTATTACCCTACGCTTCTGTCCTCAAAACCGGCTGGCCGCTCCTGTGACAAAACTTTCAGATAATCAGCTCCCGGGTGTTCCCATGACCAGCTTTCACAAGCAGCGCTCTCAGTCGGTGACGCCGCATTCCTGTCGTTTCCCCTGATCAGAGTCCCGTTCCATGCCTTTTCAAAAAAATTATGATGAAATATTATCACAGCGCTTTGAGAAATGCAAGGGGTTTAGGAGTAAAATTTTTTTGCAATTACAGAGCTCCCGTGTTATAATCAGGACATAAAGGAACAACCGCCCACAAGGGGTTGACCAGTATATGGGTAACAGAAAAGTTACTTGATACCGGGCAAGTATACAAGGGTGGCTTTTCTGTTATCCTTTTTATCAGATAACTTTCAGGCTACTGACAGATCTGTAAGATCAGAGTCAGCAACGCAATGAGAAACATTCCAAAAGACATTAGATCTTTGAAATCGTAGCTCATCTGCATCACCTCCCCTCTTATGTAGAGTGAGAGGTCAACGCCCTTGCAGGGACTCGGTTGTTCCATATAGTCAGTATATCATGAGTACGGTCACTTGTCTTTGAATGCAAAATTCAATTTCTTTCGCCTTCCATCATGGTACCATGGAATTTTCGTTTTTTTCATCTCCTCTCCTTTCTTAGAACGGAATGAAATTTTGTCTGGAGGGATTGCAATGAAAAAATATATATTACTTTTAATCGGCATGATCGTAAGTATTCTTCTCTCCGCCTGCGAATCAACAACAAAAGCTGCCCCTGTTGTTTTACCTGCGGCAGAAGATATCATTTCCATTTCTGTTTCTGACGATCATGCAGCGGCGATCTGCACAGACGGAGAACTGACAGGGGAAATCATATCTATTCTGATGGATTTGGAGTCCACTTCAAAAGCAAGCGTAAATGATTTCCCTGACGTTGATGATTATATTAAGATTGATCTTAATTGTTCTGATGATACAGTACAGACCGTGTACTTCTACGAAGAAAATGGAACGGAGTATGTAGAGCAGCCATACCAGGGAATCTATATTCCAGATCCTGCGCTTCATACAATTATTGTGGATTTATTGAGTGAAGCTGACAGCTGATATTTCATATATCGAGCAGGGCAAAAATCCGAGGACCTTTTGGGGGTTGGACGCAAATTTTTTTTGCAATCCCAAAGCTCCCGTGTTATAATCAGCACATAAAGGAACAACCGCCCACAAGGGGTTGACCAGCTTGGGATGACAGATAAGCCATTTGTAACCGGTCAAGTATACAAGGGTGGCTTTTCTGTCATCTTTTTATCAGATGACTTTCAAGCTACTGACAGATCTGTAAGATCAGAGTCAGCAACGCGATGAGAAACATTCCAAAAGACATTAAATCCTTGAAATCATAACCCATTTGCATCACCTCCCCTCTTATGTAGAGTGAGAGGTCAACGCCCTTGCAGGGACTCGGTTGTTCCATATAGTCAGTATATCACGAGTACGGTCACTTGTCTTTGCACTGAAGCAGGTATCTGTCTACAGCGCCCTGATCCGATCCACGGCCTTCACCGTATTTTCCCAGGTGCCGAAGGCGGTCAGGCGGAAGTAGTGCTCGCCGCTGGGGCCGAAGCCGGAGCCGGGGGTGCCCACCACGTGAGCGGTTTCCAGAAGGTAGTCGAAGAATTCCCAGCTGGTCATGCTGTTCGGAGTCTTCATCCACACGTAAGGAGAATTGACGCCGCCGTATGCCTGATATCCGGCCTCTTTCAGGCCGTTCAGGATGTAGGCGGCATTTTTCATATATCCGCCCACCATTTCCCGGATCTGAGCCTGTCCCTCGGGCGTGTAGACGGCCTCTCCGGCCCGCTGCACGATGTAGGGCGCGCCGTTGTATTTGGTGCCGTGTCTTCTGGCCCAGAGCGCGTTCAGGGATGTGCCGTTCTGATCCTTCAGCGCCTTCGGAACCACCGTATAGCCCAGGCGCAGGCCGGTGAAGCCGGCATTTTTGGAAAAGGAGCGAAGCTCAATGGCGCAGGTTTCGGCTCCCTGGCATTCGTAGATACTGTGAGGGATGTCCTCTGCGGAAATGTAGGCCTCATAAGCCGCGTCAAAAAGGATCACACAGCCTTCCTTATTGGCATAATCCACCCATTCCTGAAGCTGCGCCCTGGTCAGCGTCTCCCCGGTGGGATTGTTGGGGAAGCACAGATAGATCAGGTCGGGGCGCTCCTTCGGAAGCTCCGGCACAAAGCCGTTCTCCGCCGTACAGGGCATATAGATGACCTCGCTCCAGGTTTCTGAGAGGGCATCCCAGCTTCCCGTCCTTCCCGCCATCACGTTGGAATCCACATAGACCGGATAAACGGGGTCGCAGACCGCGATCCGGCTGTCCGCCGCAAAAATCTCCTGGATGTTGGCGGAATCCGATTTTGCGCCGTCGGAAACGAAAATTTCATCCGGGCCGATCTGGCAGCCTCTCGCCTGAAAATCCTTTTCCGCGATCGCTTTTCTTAAAAATTCATAGCCAAGATCCGGCGCATAGCCGTGAAAGGTGGCGGCGTCTCCCATTTCATCCACCGCCTTATGAAGCGCCTCGATCACTGCGGGCGGCAGAGGCCGGGTCACATCCCCGATCCCCAGGCGGATAACGGTCTCCTCCGGATGGGCGGCGGTGTAAGCGTTCACCTTTTTTCCAATGGTGGAAAAAAGATAGCTTCCGGGCAGCTTCAGATAATTTTCATTGACTCGAAACATGGCTCTCCTCATTTCTGCGCGGCTTTTTTCGTAGACTTTTTTCATAGGATCATCATGCCCGCCTCTGCCGCGCGGCGCGGGCCTTTATGTGAGAGGAGCGCAGCTTCCTGACGCTCTTCCCTGACGCTCTGCTTTCAGCTCTTTTGCCGTTAACCCTCTGCGGTCAGCCCATTCGCCGCCGACGCGCTGCTCTTACCGGCAATACTCCACCCAGCCCTCGAACACCGTCTCCGCCGGGCCGGTCATGAAGATCTCTCCCGTGCTTTCCTCCCATTCGATCTGAAGTTCCCCGCCCAGCACGCGGACGGTGACGTTTCTTTCGGTCAGGCCATTCAGCACGCAGGCCGCAACAGCGGCACAGCAGCCGGTTCCGCAGGCCAGCGTCTCCCCGCTGCCCCGTTCCCAGACGCGAAGCTGTATGGTGTTTTTGTCGATGATGCGGATAAATTCAGTGTTCACGCGCTCCGGGAACATGGGATGCTGCTCGAAGCAGGGGCCGATCTGCGCAAGGGGCAGGCTTTCCACATCCTCAGCCAGCACCACGGCATGGGGGTTTCCCATGGATACGCAGCTCATCCGCCACTGTCTGTCCGCCACGGAAACAGGAAGATCCAGCACCTGCTCCGTTCCGGCGACGACCGGGATCTCCGACGCCTTCAGGATGGGGCGGCCCATGTTGACGCGCACCCGCTTCACCTGTCCGTCCTCCACATACAGCTTCAGTTTTTTCACGCTTCCCGCGCTAACTACCGTGATCTCCGTCTGATCGGTCAAATGTTTGTCATAGACAAATTTCGCCACACAGCGGATCCCGTTTCCGCACATCTGCGCGCGGCTCCCGTCCGCATTGTACATTTCCATTTCAAAATCCGCCTCATCAGACGGATTGATGAAGATCACGCCGTCCCCGCCGATGCCGAAATGGCGGTCGCTCATTTTCCGGACAAAATCCGGCTTCGTCTCCTGCGGAAGCTTCTGTGTGGAGCCGTCGATATAAATATAATCGTTGCCGCAGCCGTGCAGCTTGGTAAATTCTATTTTCATTTCGGTTTCTGTCCTTTATCTGTAGTCTGTGAATGCTTTTTTCTAATACCGCATGGCCGTAAGCACCATCCTCGCCGTCTCCGCCATGCTGTTTCCGCTGTCCATACTGCATTTCTGCAGATATCTGTGCGCTTCCTCCTCGGACATCCGGTTCCGGTCCATAAGAAGCTCCTTCGCTCTTACGATCGCCTCTTTGTCCTCCTCGCCGCGCTCTCTCGGCTTCTGTCTGCGCCTCCTTCTGATCCGCTCCAGAGACTGGCACATCATGCCGACCGTGCTGAGCAGTTCGTTCACCTTAAACGGCATGCTCAGGCAGACGATCCCTTCCCGGTCCACCTCCCCGATAAAATTCGCAGAAGCGGCAACCAGCATCCGCATCCCTTCGGGAAGGCAGTCATACAGCTCCAGGCAGATCATATCCACCAGCCGGTAGCCGCAGATGACGACCGCCTCGTTGTAATCCTCCAGCACGGAAAGCGCCTGCGCCCCGGTGGTACAGACCGCCGTGACGGAAAATCCGTTTCTCACAAGGACATTCCGGATGCTTTTTGCATTTTCGAGCTTTGGAAAAACCACTATGATGTTCGTCATGCGCCGCCTCCTCTCCTTCCTGTCCTGATTTCGGGAAAGCGGCGGCGTCAGAACCGGTACAGATATTCATTGATCTCCCAGTCTGTCACCTGACAACGGTAACGGTTCCACTCTTCCTTTTTTTCTTCAATGTATTTGTCCGCGGCATGCGCGCCCAGCGTTTCCCGGATAAATTCGTCCTTTTCCAGCTCAGCCACCGCGTCGGGCAGCATCTGGGGCAGCCGCTCGATGCCCTTCTGTTTTCTTTCCTCATCCGTCATTGCCAGGATATCGCAGTCCACGCTGGCCGGGGGCTCGATCTGATTGCGGATCCCGTCCAGTCCCGCGCGCAGGCATACGGCAAGGGCCAGATAGGGATTGGCCGCCGGATCCGGGCTTCTCAGCTCGATCCGGGTCTCCTCGCCCCGCAGGGACGGCACTCGGATCAGCGGGCTTCTGCTCGCCCTGCTCCATGCGATGTAGGCAGGCGCTTCATAGCCCGGAACCAGCCGCTTGTAGGAATTGATGAGCGGGTTCGTGATCGCGGTGATCGCCGGGATGTGCTTTAACAGCCCTCCGATAAAATAATAGGCTTCCCGGCTCAGGCCGTTTTCATCATCCTTATCCTGAAAGATATTTTTTCCATTCTTTAAAAGAGCCATGTTGATGTGCATGCCTGAGCCGTCGATCCCGGCGCGGGGCTTGGGCATGAAGGTGGCGAACAGGCCGTGGCGCTTCGCAATAGTCTTGACCGCCAGCTTAAACGTCTGCATGTTGTCCGCTGTCGTAAGGGCCTCCGCCGCTTCAAAGTCGATCTCATGCTGGGCAGGCGCCGCCTCATGATGGGAGCTTTCCACCACAAATCCCATTTCCTCCAGGGTCAGCACGATGTCCCGTCTTGCGTTTTCCCCAAGGTCAAGGGGGCTGACGTCAAAATATCCCGCCTGTTCATGACTGATGGTTGTCGGCCTCGCGTCGTCGTCCAGATGGAACAGGAAAAATTCACACTCCGGCCCCACCTGGAACAGATATCCCATCTGGGCCGCTTCCCGGAGCGCCCGCTTCAGGATATATCTGGGATCGCATTCAAAGGGCGTTCCGTCCGGCCGGACAACGTCACAGATCAGGCGCGCCACCTTGCCCTGCTGGGGCCTCCATGGAAAAATTTCCAGGGTGGTCGGATCCGGCTTCAGATACAGATCCGAATCCTCAATGCTGGCAAAGCCCTCTATGGCCGAGCCGTCGAACAGGAACCGGCCGTCCAGCGCCTTTTCCAGCTGGCTGGCTGTCACCGCCATGTTTTTCAGGCTTCCAAAGATATCCGTAAACTGCAGGCGGATGAATTCCACATCCTCTTCCTCCACCAGCTTTATGATGTCCTCTCTGGTATAGTTGTTCATATCATTCTCCAATCTGCCATTCTACGCACTTTTCCTGAAAAAAGGCGCTCTTACCTTACGGTAAGAGCGCCTTTGCCCTACCACGTATCATAGCAACAGAAGGGCGGGGTTGTCAACTTCTTTTTTCCGCTTCGTTCACCGGGCATCCTCAGTCTATCGCATGGTCAATAGTGATATGCCCTCCGCTCCACACCTTCCGGCTGCTCCAGTCCTCGTCCGCATCCGCCCAGAAGGGATCCGTGGCGGGCAGGCCCAGCGGCAGGAACATGGCGCTGCACAGATACAGGCTTCCTGTGTTGATATACCCCTCCGCCAGCTCCGGCTGGTATCCGCATACGCCGGGCCGCAGCCATCCGTTCTCATCGAACATGTCTTTGCCGGCCATACACCTTTCCATCACCGCCGTCAGGGCACAGCGCACCTGCGCGGGATGCACCTGCGGCTCCAGCCTGTGCTGCAGGGCCGCCTGCGCCAGCATCTGAAACGCACCGAACCGGTAGCAGATGGAACGGCCGATCACCGGGTAACTGCCGTCCGGCGCGATCAGGCGTTCCAGAACGGAGGCATACCGGGAGGCCCTTGCGTATACCCGCTCCTTCATGAGCGCGTATTCCTCCCTGGCATCCCCGAACAGTTCCATCAGATCCACATACATGGGCTGGATCACAAAACTGTTGTAGTAATCCCAGTGGAACATGGGGCCGTCTCCATAAACACCGTCTCCCTTATACCAGTCCTGAAACGTCCGGAGCGCATAGGCGATCCGCGTCCCGTCATAATCCTTTTCTCCCAGGAAAAAAAGTCCCGCTTCCACCATGGCAGAGAAAAAGATCCAGTTATTGCCTCCCGGCGTGATGATCCGCGTCGAGCGGAGCGCCCGGCACAGATTCCCGCGCACGTTTTCCGGAAGCGCGCCCGCAAGCTTCCGGGGGGCACGCACCAGCGCATGGCAGAGAAAGGCCGCGTCCACCAGCGGCTGTGCACCCTCCGTAAAATTCATAAAATCCGCCGACTCCGGATCCGTCGCCCGGTCGATGCATCGGACCGCCCTCTCTCTCCAAAGCTCCTGCAGCCCGGCCTCCTCTCCTTCCGGCTCTTCCGCTTCCAGCCAGGGCGCAAGGCCCAGCAAGCTTCTTCCAAAGGCCTCCAGCGGCGCGAACGCCGCCCGTTCCTCATGAAACGGAAGCGGTATGCTTTTTTTCAGTTCTTCCTTTTCCAGCGCGCAAAATACCGGAGATATGATGCGCAGCATGGCATCCAGCCATTTTTTTCTTGTCTCCATATTTCCCTCCCTGTCAGATTGTTTTGCGCGGACATACCTTTTACTGTCTCGTCTGCCTGCTTTCGAGAATCTCCTCTATTCCGACCGCCATTTCCTTCGCAACCTCCGGATAACGCTCCGCAACATTTTCCCTCTGTCCAATGTCATACATCATGTTATAAAGCTGCCCCTCCGGACTGTTTCCCAGCTCGATATTCGTATGCGGTTCTATCGCCGGGCCCTCGCTTGGCTCCAGATATTCCCATTTTCCGCGGCGGAGTACCTTCGCCTTGGATTCGCTTTCATACATCAGCTCCTTCCTGCCTTCCATGCTTCGCCCAAGCAGAGCGTCCAGATGGTCCTCACTGTCCGGAAATGCTCCGTCCTCCACCGGCACGTCAAGCATGGCAGCAAAGGATGAGGCCAGGTCACATTGAGAAAGCAGGGCGTCCGATACCTGTGGATGGATCACTCCCTTCCAGAAGGCCAGGAACGGGATCCTCGCTCCTCCGTCAAATTTGCTGTACTTTCCGCCTCTCAGCGGCCCTGCAGGACGGTGTGCGCCGTTTTTCTCCACCGCCTGATCCACATAACCGTCGTCCAGCACCGGCCCGTTGTCGCTTGAAAACAGGATCAGCGTATCCTCAAGAATTCCCTTTTTCTCCAGATGGGAGATCAGCTCACCCACACACCAGTCCAGCTCCGCGATCACATCTCCCCTCGGCCCCAGTCCGGTCACACCGGCGAACCTCTCGTTCGGAACCCGGGGCACATGCGGCTGGTGTACGGTATAAAGCAGGAAGAAGGGCTCCTCTTTACTGCTGTCGATGAACTGCAGGCTTTCTTTCAGGAAATCCTCCGCCAGATCCTCGTCCCTCCAGAGAGCCGCTTTGCCGCCCCGCATATATCCGATCCTGCCAACGCCGTTGATGACGCTCATGTTATGTCCATTGGAGGATAACATTCTCAGCTTTTCCGGATTTTTTTCATAGGTATCAATGTCGTCAAACGGACATTCCGTATCATAGGACACCTCGATCGGATCAGCTTTCTCCACCCCTTCCACCCGGCGATTCCTCACGTATACGCAGGGAACCCGGTCCGCAGTCCCAGGGAAAATAAACGATTCGTCGAAGCCCACATCATTGGGAGTACAGGATATTTCTCCATTCCAGTCAATATTGCCGTCCCCAAGACCCAGATGCCATTTCCCCACTATGCCGGTCCGATAGCCCGCCTGCCGGAAAACCCCGGGCAGGGTCTGCGTATCTTTGTCGATGATGCACTTTGCGTTGCCCGGCAGGATGAAGGTGTCGGGATTCCGAAACGGGTACTGCCCGGTCATCAGGCTGTATCTCGCGGGCGTACAGACCGCCGATGTGGAATAGGCATTCTGAAAACGGATTCCCTCCTCTGCCAGCCGGTCGATATTGGGGGTATGGATGTCCTGCGCTCCATAGCAGGACAGATCCCCGTATCCCAGATCGTCCGCATATATGATGATCACGTTTGGTTTTTGTTTCACTTTTTCCGCCTTTCCGCCGCGTGCGCGGCATTTTGTTCCACTAAATCACAAAGTTTCCTGTCTATGTTTGTCTGCTAAAATGATCTCCGTTTTTTCTGCACCATTTTCTCAGCTCGCCATCATTTACCCCGAGCGGACAGGAGCTGTGGGTACGGTCAAAACCATACCCTTTGCGGCCAGACGATTCATCTTCTTCCTCCCTTCCCGGAATTGCCGCCCGGCATTCTGCTTTCATTATAGTCAAACGAAAGGAAAAGACATAGTGACAAAATTTTTTTCAGTTGACAATATTTATTTTATGGCATAATCTCAGAACACAAGCCGCACTTCTTCCGTCAGCCCGTACTGGCAGACGAATTCCAGGATGGTTTTATTTTCCGACCTCTGCACGATGCTCGCCCCGCCCTGTACCGGCTCCAGACCGCTCACCCGGCCGTTTACCACCACCCAGATCCGCGACGGCCTACTTTCCTGATAGTGCCAGAAGCGGCCGTAGACCGCCTTTTCCACCGGATTGCGGTTCAGGTCGTAGTCCTCGCTCTCTCCGAAATAGAGCCGCAGGTCGGGATCGCAGACCGCCAGATTGATGGAGCCGTCCCCGTTCTCCGTCACCGTCATCAGGCAGCTTTCCGTCACTCCGTCGATATAGCGGTCGTGAATCTCATAATCCTTCCGGAACAGAACATAATCCGTTTTGTTGAACATCCGCACGATGTGGGCATATTTATCCTGGCGCAGGATCTGAATCCCGCCTTCGATATCCAGCTGCCGGATGCCTTCCTCCCCCTTTCCCATCCGGATCAGATAGCGGTAGGAGGCGTCTTTTGGCTCGCTCCCATGATTGAACAGGGCGAATGCACGGTGTCCCCGGGTATCGTTCTGATCCTTCATATCCCGGGAAACGTTGTCCTTTTCAAAAAATCGAAGATCGTCCTCCTCCCACAGATAATAGCCGTTGTTTCTGTTATCCGTCAGGATGTTCCCGTGCCGCTTCGCGCCGGGGCCGTAGTCCTGAAAGATCGTAGTCTCCGCATCATAGCCGCATTCGCTTCGGATCCCGCTTCCCAGGCAGAGGATCATATCCTCATAAAAATGCCAGGTTTTGTCCGCCCGGAAGCTTTCCAGTCCGTATTTGGGGTGTCCGTGCAGCTTCAGGACAAAGATGCCGTTCTGCCCGCTGTCGTCCAGGCCGCCCACAAAGGGCTGGTCGGAAAAAAGCCACTCCGCCCATTCATCCTCCACATCGTACGGACGGGATTTCAGCTGTTCCAGGGGAATGCAGACCGCGGTGGTCCCGTTCCACCTTCTGTAATCGAAGCCCTGATCAATCATGACGCCGTTCTGCACGCCGCCGTCCTCGACAGGATAGCGGGACAGCTCCAGGAAGCCGAAGGAGCGGAACATGCCGAAGGCGCTGTAGCGGGAACCGGAGCCGATCTCATCCGGCCATACCTCCATGGGGTACACATACTGGCTGCAGCCGCGCACCGAAGCGGCAAGCTCTCCCCTGCGGTGTACGGCCGCCGCCGCACAGGAGAGGGTTTTGTGGGAATCCGGAAGGTCTGCCGGAAGGATCCCCTGTTCCGTAAATTCCCGGTAAAACTCCGAGCCCTTCTGGCGGGAAGAGGTCTGCGCCAGCCGCAGATACATGGCTGCGGCCCGCCTGTCATGGAAGGCCCGCGCAAAATGGGCGAATTCGCAGACGGAAACCTCGCTTTCTGCCCGGAAAAAATACTGGCTCATGCAGAAGCTTTCATAAACGCCCTGATAGATCTGATATTCCGTCAGCAGGATCCTCCAGAGCCGTTCCTTCGCTTCCTCTCCGATCTGAAATTCCGTATCCGCAAGTACCTCCAGCACCCGCGTCAGAGAATAGACCGCCACGGTCTGATAGGATCTCACATAGCCTCCGTGGTGAAAAATGGTGCCGTCCTTCTTGCAGCCGCTGGCGATGCCCGGCGCATAGCCCAGACAGTAATTTTCCAGATAAAACAGGAAATGCCGCATATCCGTCATTTTTTCCCTGCCGTCCTCCATCAGCAGGATGCAGACGAGCAGGGTGGGAAGCTCCATTCCGATCACATCCGAGTCCTCGAACCGGTATCCCGCGGCCCCGTTTTTGGAGGTCACGTCATAGATCCGGCTGAATTCATAGGCTCCTTTGATGTAATCCACGGCCTCCTCCAGGATTCCCCTTTGCTTCAGATATGCCTTCATGAGGAGCAGACTGCTGGCCGCGCCCCGCCCGTTATACCAGTTGATGACCGTATTCTGATCCTTCAGATGAAGGAAGGCGAGACGGAACCGCTCCTGCAGCTCTTTTTCCCCCGTCCTCACACATTCCCGGGCCAGAGCCTTCAGCATGCGCACATAAAGGGTGCTGTCCTGGATATGTACGCCGGTGATCTGCCCCTGCTCCTCCTTCAGCACATAGCCGTCCCAGAAGGCAAGAAGCGCTTCCCGTGAAGAAAGAGAGCCCTCCGCAAAGGGAGGCAGATCCATCTCATCGCACAGAGAAAGATACCGCTCCTCCATCCGCGCAAAAGCCTCCTTCTGGGCCTCCGTCGGCTCATCCCCCATAAAAACAGGCCGGTTCAGCCAGGTGCCGTTTCTGTCATACTCCCATAAGACGGAGCGCTTCGTATGCCTTCCCAGCTCCTTCACCCGGTCGCTCATCCGTTCATAAACATGAAACGGAGCCATGGAACGGCACAGGCAGATCTCATCCAGCCAGACCGCCATTTCTCTCTGCCCGCAGCCCTCCATCCGGATCCTCATCCAGTTCATGTCCGCCCGGTATTTCCCCTTCATGAACCCCCGCTCATAGGGAAGATCGATCTCCTTCCAGCCTGAATAGTTCAGACAGTATTCAAACTGCAGAGCCGTTTCCCCGTCTCTTCCAAAAGAAAAAACGAGACATGCCTCCGACGGTCTTTCACTGTATACAAAACAGTGGAACCCGAACGGATGCTCCAGGATGCTTTCTTTTTTCCCGGAAACCTCATAGGTCACGACCTCTTTCCGCTCCCGGTTCAGGATCGTCCTGCGCGCTTCCAGAAAGCTCCCCTCCCGTCCGCTCCATTTCAGGGACGCATCCGTAATATAACGTTCCCTCGTCTCCTGCAGAGTTCCATCCGTTACCCTCAGATCCTTCCCTGTAATTCTGTTGTCCTTTTCCATACCCGCCTCTTTCTGCCGCTGCAGGCGGCGTCCGGCACGGAAGTCTGCTCCATGCCTTCTTTTGCCGCCGCGGCTCTGATTCATATCTGCTTTTAAGCAGAAGCCCTGTCCGGCCTCCCGTTTTTATTATAGCTGTCCGAAAGGAAGAGGCATATCGACAATTCTTTTTTTCAGTTGTCAATTTTTAAAAATCCATAAAACCATCCGGCGCGCCTTCCCGCCCCGCAGAAATCCGGTCATAAAACCTGCCCTGCCGGAGTAAACTGTATAAACAACATGAATCGGGGATATGGATATGAGTTCAAAGACCAGAATCGTGGTACTGCATTTAAAAGAATTGATATATACCGGAATCTTTGCGGTACTGGGAATCCTCTTCCTCCTGCTTCTCATCATCATGTTCCTGCCCGGAAAGAGCCAGACGCCGGCGGACGGGGAGGAAACCGACCGCTTTGTTCCAGGAAAGTATACCACCTCGGTCATCCTCGGGAATTCCTCCGTGGATGTGGAGGTTGTGGTGGACGGAAACAACATCAATTCCATCCGGCTGGTCAATCTGGATGAGGCGGTCACCACCATGTATCCGCTGATGGAGCCTGCGCTCAACGATCTGGCCCTGCAGATCTGCGAAAAGCAGTCTCTGGAAGACATCAGCTACTCCGAGGACAACAAATACACCTCTCAGGTTCTGCTTGAGGCCATCTCCTCCGCGTTGGAAAAAGCGGAGACAACGCCCGGAAGCTCTCTGGAAAGCCCCCATTCCAGGGGAGGTTCCTCGTCCGGTGCGGCAGGGAGTTCCTCTTCCGGCACAACAGGCAATGCCTCCTCTGGTACGACAGGCGGTTCTTCCTCCGGCACGCAGGGCGGTTCGTCTTCGGGAGGGACACAGAATGGCTCCTCTTCTGACGGCAGCCAGAGCGGTTCCTCTTCGGAAAACGGCGGCCTTCCTCAAAACCAGAATACTGCGGGAAATCCCGGCTCCGCTGAAACCGCCGCTCCCGAGACCGACGCCTCTGAAACAGACGCTTCCGAAACAGGGAATGTAGGTTAATGGCTGTTCCTGCCCTGCTCCATGACAGCAGGAAGCAAAAAAGGTGGTTGTTCACAGCCATCTTTTTCTTTTGTAAAAATAAGGCCGCCTTGCATGAGCAAGACGGCCTGTGCATTTTCTTTCGGCCCTGCAGCCTACTCCGGTTTGAGGTTACTGCACACCCCCTACTGAAAGCCCCGCATAGCAAGGCTTTCCGGTACGCTGCTATGCTTCAACGCTTGACAGACACACTCTGTTGCCTGCCTTGTACTATTATCATACACAGTACCGGAAAATATGTCAATTCCTCTGCCTTTTTTGAAGCTCACTCACTTTCACTCATTTTCCCCGTAAATTTCTTCTACAACATCGTCAATATCAGCTTCTTTTACCTTCACATCCACAATTCTATACTTACCGACCACTTCCTGAATAACGGTAGCCGCATTGATATCCCTGAGGTCATAGCTGCACTTGATAAAATTCCCCTCCACAACCAGCTTTATCTGCGGAGGGAACAGCAGCTTCTTCTCTTCTGCCCCTTCACCTTCCACTTCAATCTCTATTGTTTCCTTTGTACCATATCTTTTTTTAACGTTTTCAACCGAATCGTCAACGGCAAGCTTTCCCTTGTCGATCACGATCATCCGCTCACACACAGAGTCAATATCCTTCATATCATGTGATGTAAGCAGTATTGTTGCCCCGGTTTCCTGATTGATCATTCTTAACAGATTTCGGATCTGTTTTTTTACGGCCACATCCAGACCTATCGTAGGCTCATCCAGGAAAAGGACTTTCGGATTATGCAGAAGAATCGCCAGTATCTCTGCCCGCATCCGCTGCCCCAGACTAAGCTGGCGTACCGGCTGTTTCAGGAATTCCTCTGCGCCCAAAATTTTTGAATATTTGTCCAGATTTTGTCTGTAAATGGAATCAGGTATTTTGTAAACCCTCTTCAGGACCTGAAAGGTATCCTCCGGTGGTAGATCCCACCAAAGCTGGGAACGCTGTCCAAACAGAACACCGATCTGTCTGGCATTCTCTTTTCTGTCTTCAAAAGGATCCCGTCCAAAGACCTGAACATTCCCCGAGCTTGGAGTCAGCACTCCTGTCAGCATTTTGATCGTTGTTGATTTGCCGGCTCCGTTCGGCCCTACCAGGCCCACAGTTTCACCGGCACTGATATCAAATGTCAGTCCCTTTACAGCTTCAATCTGCCTGTACTTTCGCCTGAAAAGATAATCAACAAAGTTGTTTCCTTTCATTGGGACTCTATAACTTCTGCAGACGTTGTTCAAAATAATTTCTTTCACCGTCTTTCTCCTCTTCCGTTCAGCTGCCAGCTCCCGAATAATGTCTTAAACCGTACCGAAAAAATTTTAAAGCAAGAAACAACGCAGCACCGCCCACAACAGGCGCCGCATATCCGCAGATCCTTTCAAATATTCCTTCTGCTTTATTCAAAAGGAGCAGACTGGGATAATAGTTGATAAACGCCCATGGAAAAACAAACGTCAGCGTTATCTGAACGATGCCCGGGAAAATACTGAGTGGATACTGGGTTAAGCTGCGAAGTTTATAGTAGAAAATTTCACCGATCTCTTCAGATTTAAGTGTCCAGAAGCTGATCGCACCTATAAACAGCATTCCGGCCATCTGCAGGCAAACGCCGCTGATTAAGATCAGGAATAAATACAGAACTTTCCCTCCGGTTAATATTTCTTTTTCCTGGTATAAAGCAAGCCCCAGGAAAAGCAAGGTAACTAAAATCTGCGCAAGGAAAGTATCTCCAAACCGATAGCAGATCAGCTGTTTAACGATTCCCATGGGTCTGGTCAGAAGCACATCCAATGTCCCCTTCACGATCATTCCCGAAAGGTTATATACCGTATACCATAAAAGTGTCCCTGCCACCGCGTATGTCAAAAGTGAAATGCCATACAGGATCGTCATATCCTCAAACTTCCAGCCGGCTATTCCTTCTAATTCATTGGTAATGATCCAGAAAGAAACATATATCAAAAAATAGGTTATAAAGTTGGCAAACAGCCCCAGGAAAAAACTGACCCTGTATTCGGCCCTTGCTTTAAAAAAAGTTTTGACATAAAAACCGTACAGCCTGATAAAATCCATCCTGCTTCCCTTCCTTTGGATCATCTTTCCGATCAAACGATTTGTGCCCTGTTATCCTCCCTGAACGATAAGCTTCTTTGTAAGATATTTCTCCAATATACACACAAGCATTACCAGAAGGATCAGCCATAAGGAAAGAATCCCGAAATTTCCCCACATGGCAGAGGGCGGCCATTCATTCAGCATTAATTCCAAAGGAAAGGAAAACAGAAAGCGAAACGGTAAAAATAAATTGATACGATAAAGCGCATCAGGAAATAAGCTTAACGGGATAAATGCTCCCGACAAAAATTGGATAATGTCCCGGATGATTCTCTGTATTGCCCAGATCTCCAGGAATGCCATTGCAGACATGCCTATGATAATGAAAATTAATACATATAAGAAATGCCCCATCACTACAGCAAAGAGCGCAGCGGGAAGCTGCCTCATGACAATGCTGCCAGCGTGTTTGTAAATTGATACGCTGAAAACCAAAATTATGGGCAGCCCTTTTAACAGGAAATTTGCCAGCAATTCCCCAAGACACTGCATATAGTTTGAAAGGATAAAATGGTACGGTTTCATCAGATCAGCCGTAATAGAACCATCTGTTATTTTATCTCCTATCAGCTGTGCGATTTTGTTTATGTAAAATAAGGAGATGACATTAGACAATACCGTATACATGATCATATACTCTGTCATCTCCCGGCTGTTTCTATATAAATACGTCCACAGAGCGAGCTTGATAAGGATATCAATAATACTGCCCGCCGTCGCAAACAAAGCCGAACTACGATACGTAATCCGTGATTTAAAAGAAACGATCAAAAAGGCCATGGTTTCTGCCTTTCATTCAATTCTAAATTTTTTAAACTGCCAAACCTTTGTCCGTACAGCAGCCTTTGTCTCTAAAGCCGCTCCGCCTGATCGAGCCACAGCGCGCTGCAGGCGTCGGAGGGCATCCGCAGGTCCCCTCTCGGGGAAAGGGCGGCGCTTCCCACCTTGGGGCCGTCCGGCAGGCAGGAGCGTTTAAACTGCTGGGTGAAGAATCTGCGGCAGAAATTTTTCAGCCATTTGAGGATCACGTCCTCCTCATATTTTCCCGCGAAAGCCGCTTT
This sequence comes from Candidatus Eisenbergiella merdavium, assembly GCA_019119595.1. GTDB lineage: Bacteria > Bacillota > Clostridia > Lachnospirales > Lachnospiraceae > Eisenbergiella > Eisenbergiella merdavium. Next base: position 105,492 of record DWWS01000045.1, read on the forward strand.
GGCGACGCGGTAAAGCTTGGCCGGCGGGAAGCCGCAGCGAAGCATGTAATACAGGAAAAAGTCGTGAAGCTCATAGGGCCCCACCAGATCCTCGGTCTTCTGGCTGATCTTTCCGTCCACCGGAGGCAGAAGCTCCGGGCTGACCGGGGTATCCAGCACGTCCAGAAGGACGCCGGACAGCGCCTGGTCGCCGCAGGTATCCGCGTAATAACGGACCAGATGGCGCACCAGCGTCTTTGGCACCCCTGCGTTCACCCCGTACATGGACATGTGATCCCCGTTGTAGGTGGCCCAGCCCAGCGCAAGCTCGGACATATCACCCGTGCCGATCACCATTCCGTTTTCCGCGTTTGCGATGTCCATCAGCACCTGGGTCCGTTCTCTGGCCTGGCTGTTTTCATAGGTCACGTCGTGCACCGCCTCGTCATGGCCGATGTCCCGGAAGTGGAGCCTGACCGCCTCCTGAATGTTGACCTCCGTCAGGGAAGCGCCGATGGTGCGCGTCAGCGTGCAGGCGTTTTCGTAGGTCCGGTCCGTGGTGCCAAAGCAGGGCATGGTCACGCAGCGGATGTTTTCCCTGGGGATCCCCAGCAGATCGAAGGCCCGCGCCGTCACCAGAAGCGCCAGGGTGGAATCCAGGCCGCCGGAAATCCCGATGACCGCGCAGGTACTCCGGGTGTGCTCCAGCCTTTTTTTCAGGCCGTGGGACTGGATGGCAAAAATCTCCTCGCAGCGCCGCGCCTTCGTTTCCTCATCCGCAGGGACGAAGGGCTGTGTGGGGAAAAATCGCCGCAGGGAAAGCTCCTCCCGCTCCATGTGCACCGGGAGGATCAGATATCCGTCCTTTTTCGCTGCCGGGAAGGTGTTCATCCGCCGTCTTTCATGGCGCAGTCTGTGAATATCCAGATCTCCGTATACAGTCTGGTTTTCAAACCGTCTCGATTCGGAGAGCAGGGCGCCGTTTTCCGCGATCAGGTTGTGCCCTCCGAAGACCAGATCCTGGGTGGATTCCCCGTCTCCCGCGGAGGCGTACACATAGCCGGTCACAAGCCTCGCGCTGGTGGAGGCGACCAGCATTCTCCGGTAATCCTCCTTTCCCACCGTCTCGTTGGAGGCGGAAAGGTTGACGATCACAGTGGCCCCTGCCAGAGCGTGCGCCGTGGAAGGGGTCTCGGCCGCCCACAGATCCTCGCAGATCTCACAGCCCACCGTCAGCCCCTCCACGCCGTCGCAGGAAAAAAGGATCCGGCTGCCGAAGGGAACCTCCTCTCCTTTAAAGGAGACAAAACCGGTCTGCTCCGGCGCGGGCATAAAATGGCGTGCCTCATAAAATTCCGCGTAATTGGGCAGAGCGGTTTTGGGGATGAAGGCGAGCACCCGGCCGTCCTGAAGCGCCGCAGCCACGTTATACAGCTTTCCGTCCTTTTCAAGCGGAAGCCCCACGAAAACCAGCGCGTCCCTTCCCGCCGTATGCGCTGCGATCCGCTTCAGCGCTTCCCTTGCTCCCGCAAGCAGCGTCTCCTGCAAAAACAGATCCTGACAGGTATAGCCGGTGATGCACAGCTCCGGGAAAACCAGGATCCGCGCCCCGTTTTCCGCCGCCTCGTCCATTCCCCTTATGATCTGCTCCGCATTATGGGCGGTATCCGCCACTCTGATCTTCGGCGTCAGAGCCGCCGCCCTGATAAATCCATCCTTCATCGCTACCTCCAAGCCGAAGCGTTTTACGCAGAGGCACGCGCGGAAAAATCGCGTATGCGATTTCTCCGCTGCGATCATAGGCTTTGCGACGCTTCGGCGCAAAGCCGGATTGGAAAATGCGTTATCAAACGTATTTTCCAATCTTACCTCCAAGTCGAAATGTTGCAAAGCCGAAACGTCACTCCTGAAGCTGCCTGATCTGTGCCAGATCCTCCACGCGAAAGGAGTAGGCCCTGTTGCAGAAATGGCATTTTACCTCAATGGGCTCTCCGTCGCGGATCATCTCGTCCAGCTCCTTTTTCCCGATGCTGTAAAGGGCCTTTGCCACCCGTTCCCTGCTGCAGTTGCAGTAGAATTCCACGGGCATATCCGAAAGGATCTCCATGTCCATCCCTTCCAGCAGAAGGCCGAGGATCTGTTCCGGACTGTTCCCGTCCTCCAGAAGCTTTGTCACGGAATGGATGCGGCTCAGGTTTTTCTCCAGCTGTTCGATCACGGCATCCTGCGCGAAGGGCATGAGCTGGACGATGAAGCCGCCCGCCTGCTTCACGGTGTTGTTTTTTTCCATCAGGACGCCCAGGCCCACCGTGGAGGGAACCTGCTCGGAGGAGGCAAAATACCAGGTTAAGTCCTCCGCGATCTCTCCCGTCTGCAGGGGTGTCTGCCCCACATAAGGCTCCTTCAGGCCCAGATCCCGGATCACGCGGAGGCTTCCCGCGCCGATGGCGCCGCCCACATCCAGCTTGCCCTGGCTGTTGGCAGGAAGGATGACCTGAGGATGAACGGCATAACCCTTCACTCTTCCCTTGCTGTCCGCGGTCACGGTAAGCCCGCCCGCAGGGCCGTCCCCCTGCACCTGCAGGGTAAGCACGTCCGCGTCACCCTTCATCATGCTTCCCATCATCGCCCCGGCGCACAGGAGCCTCCCCAGCGCGGCCGTCATCACCGGGCTGGTATCGTGCGCCGCGCGCGCCGTTTCCACCGTATCTCTTGCCGTCACCGCGAACGCGCGCACCTGCGCGTCCGCCGCCGTCGCTCTTACCAGATAATCGCTCATTTTCCCTGTTCCCTCGCTATGCAGTAAATTCTTTCGCTTTCCGCCGTGACCGCCCCGTGGGTATCCGCGTCCAGCGCCTCCACGAAACGAAGCCCGCTCTCCTCCACCAGACTGCGAATCTCCGCAAGGGTATAGCCCCGCTGATAGTGGGTTTCCGTAAACCGCCGGAACAGGCCGTCTCCCGGCCCGTCCTGCTCCCGGACGAAAACGGTCACATCATATTCGTTGATCCGCTCCTTTTCATCGTAAAAATTTTCCCAGATGAAGCTGCAGTCCTCCCGGTTTTCCGCGATGGTCTTATCCCCGATGACCGTTTCATATTTATAGACCGTGTTAAAGTCAAATAAAAACAGGCCTCCCGGGTCCAGATAATTGTTCACCAGGCGGAAGGTTTCCAGCAGATCCTCCTCCTCAAGCAGATAATTGATGCTGTCGCAGATGCTGACTGCCGCCCGCACCGTGCCGTACAGCTCAAATTCCCGCATGTCCTGCTCCAGATACAGGATGCCCTGCCGGTTTTCCGCCTCTTTTTCCTGCGCGACGCCCAGCATGGCCTCCGAGCTGTCCACGCCGATCATGTCATAGCCCTTTGCGGCAAGAAGCCGCGTCAGCGTTCCCGTCCCGCAGCCAAGCTCCAGCACCAGGCCGTCCCGGATGCCGTCCGCGGCAAGGCGCTGTGCCAGAAAATCCGCCCATTTTACATAAGGCGTATCGTCCATGAAAATATCATAAACCTGTGCAAAATCCGTATATGCTTCCACCCAAAGCCTCCCAAAACAGCCGCCGGCTCAGATCCCGGCTTGCAGACACGCGCCGGGGCGCGTTTTCAAGCTTTTTCTTCCAGATATTTTTTCAAAAAGGCAAGCAGGCTTTCCGTCTGCTCCGGCGTTCCCACGGTGATCCGCAGGTAGTTTCCGGTGCGCCCTCCCGGGAAGTAGCGCACATAGATGCCCGCTTCCTTCAGCGCCTCAAACAGCTCCCTGGCCGGGACATGGCTATGGGAGGCAAAAAGGAAATTGGCGCGGGAATCCGGGAAGGAAAAGCCGAGGGAGGCAAGCTCCCTTTTCAGGTATTCCCTGGTTTCGACCACGCGGCCCACCGTTTCCTGAAAATAGGCCTCGTCCTCCATGCTCGCTGCGCCCCAGGCGATGGTGGGCGCGTCCATGGTATAGGAATTGAAGGAAAATTTCACGTCCCGCAGATATCGTATTGCCTTCCGGCTTCCCACCGCGAAGCCCACGCGCATCCCCGCCATGGCTCTGGATTTGGAAAAGGTCTGCACCACCAGAAGGTTTTCATATTTATCCACAAGAGGCATGGCGCTTTCGCCCCCGAAATCCACATAGGCCTCGTCGATGATCACAAGGGAGGCGGGATTTTTCGCCACGATCTCCTCGATCACTGAAAGCGGCTCGCAGATTCCCGTAGGCGCGTTGGGATTTGCGATCACGATCCCGCCGTTCGGCGCAAGATAATCCTCCTTCACCAGCCGGAAGCTTTCATCCAGGGCCGGACGCCGCCAGGGGATGCCGAAAAGCTGCGCCCACACGTCATAAAAGGAATAGGTGACGTCCGGGAACAGGATGGGCTGTCCCGTATTGAAAAAGGTTAAAAAGGCCATCGCCAGCACGTCGTCGGAGCCCACTCCCACAAAAACCTGATCTTCTTCCACGCAAAAGCGCTTCGCAATGCTTTTTACCAGCAAAGACGCCTCCGGATCCGGATACAGACGCAGAAGCTCCGTTTCAAATTCCGCCGCAAGCCGCTTCACCTGCGGGGAGGGCGGGTAGGGGCATTCGTTGGTGTTCAGCTTGATGATCCCAGCCTGCCTCGGCTGCTCGCCCGGCGTATAGGGCACCACCCTGCGGACGCCTCTCTCCCAGAGGGCCGCCTCCCTCGCAGCGCCGTTTCCGGTCGCACTGTTTCCGGCCATGCTTTTTTCTTCCGTCTTTTCCTGTCCGGCCGTTCTGTCCGGCAGCTTCCGTTCTGTCTCCATCCGCTTCTCCTCCCGTTCTTATGCCCGTGCCGCTCCTGACCGCCGCCCGACGAGGGGCGCTGCATATCTGCAGTCCGGGCTTTCTCGTTCGTGCTGCGTGAGCCGTTTTATCTGTGCAGCCTTGCCTTTTTATCTGTGCAGCGTGGACTTTCTCATGGTGATCTTCCAGGACAGGCCCGTTCCCACGTTGTAGGCCCTCGCGAAGTTACCCTGATTGATCGCCACCGCCATGAAATCCAGGCTGTTCACATACACCAGCGCCTCTCCGATATAGGCCTCCGCGAAGGAATGGGCGTACAGCAGGGAGGTGCGGTAAACGGTGCGGCCCCTCTTTTCTATGATGACCTCCACCCGGTCCCCGTAGGAAACGCCCAGCTTTAAAAACATCTCTCTGGGGATGTTGGTCCACAGGCTTCCGAAACGCACGTCCAGCACATCCACGGTTCCCGTGATCTCATCGCCGGAAAGCACGGCGGGCTCGTAGGCGATCTCCACCACGCTGTCGGCGGGCACCTCGGGGCCCACGCCCTCAAAATCAATGATCCCAGCGGCGAGCCTGGCTCCCGTATAGGCGTAGATGTCACGGCCGTGGAAGGTATAGCTTTCTCCGGAGCCGGGGAGACGGTTGATGGACTCGTCGATCACCCTGGCCGCTTTGATGCCGCACAGATGCTTCACATGGGTCAGCGTTCCGTTATCCGGCGTCACCACATACTGTCCGCCGCAGGTCTGCACCACGATGCTTCTTCTGGTGGAGCCAACACCGGGATCCACGACGGAAACGAACACCGTTCCCTCCGGCCAGTAGCTCACGGTCTGGATCAGCCGGTAGGACGCCTCCCAGATATCATATTGCGGGATCTCATGCGTCAGATCCGAGATCTTCAGCTCGCTGCAGACCGAATAGGCGACGCCGTACATCGCGCTCACCGCGCCGTCTGCCCTTCCGAAATCTGACTGAAATATAAGCGGTTTTCTTTGATCTTTCATAGTTACCTCCATGCCGAAGCGTTTTACGCTGAGGCACGCACTATTGCGCAAGGATACTTCGTATCCTGCGGCTTTGCGACGCTCCGGCGCAAAGCCGGATTGGAAAATGCGTTATCAAACGCATTTTCCAATCTTACCTCCAATGTTCAGAGCACATTCTTTTTCCTTCCTACGATGGTAACAGATTCTTCCCGGGATGTCCAGTCCATACCGGCTTCTCTCTATTCCCAAAGAAAACATCCTGCAGCAATTCCCAATCCCCCCTGCTAAGCGGCTCCCAGTCCGCCTGCATGGTGATGTCATACTCTTTCATCGCTCACACAATTTGTATTTGGGCAGAAAAAAGAGCGTCCGTGTAAAGAACGCTCTCAAAAGTGATATTCTGTTTTTACCGCGCCTTGTCCTGTTTCCGGCGGCGGGTGGGGATGGCCAGGAGCTTTCTCACCCGGCTCTCCAGGTGCTTCTCAATGGCTGCCAGATGTTCCTCCGGCAAATTGAGGCTTTCATGCCGTTTGAACCGGAAACCAATCATCCGCCGAAGCTGCTCTTTCTGCCTGGCTCCCATAACCTCCGCGCACACCTCCTCATAGGAGATGTTGTAGGGGTTGGAGCGGGTCCTGGCGTACTCGTCCAGATGGGCATAGTCCTCTTTCCCGGCATAGCAGAACAGGGACAGCCCGTTGTCAAAAATGGGGGCCGGCGCGATGATCTTCCCGCTGTGATTGTCCCGCAGGACGCCGAAGTTACCGAAGTGCCGATCCTCGTTGTAGATCAGCGCGTCAAATACCAACATACTGCGAAGCTGCTCGGAAAACTCTGCTCCCAGCTTGTCATACCAGGCAAGGCAGGCAGCGATCCCTCCCGTGCGTACAATGCGCCCGACAGGGATATAGGCCGTGTCAATATTGGTAAACAACCCGCACTTAGAGGCCGTAATGCCTTTCCAGTTCTCAAGATCATAATGCACAGCGTTCAGCCCCATGGTTTCCGCGATCTGTGAAGCGTAATATTCACAGTACGGCTCCCGGCCCGCATTCGATGCACCGGTGGTACCGCCCTTGTAGAGATAGATTCCATCCTGCTCTACATAGCGCCACGCCTTGGGGAGCATACCGCCTGTGGTAAGCTCCGGGGAAGTAGTAAATTCCTGTTTGCCTGCGCCCGCACCAGTATAGGCCACCAACGCCAAAATCTCCGAAAATCGGTTTTCATAAAGATTGTATTGGGAGAATTGCCCCTCAAACCCTTCCGGCACCACCCAGTAGCTGTCATTCAAAGACAGCCCTTTGCACACGTCGATGATACCTTTCGTGTCATTATGACTCAACCCCAGAGTTTTCAGAATCTCATCCACAAAGGCACGGTTTTTGGGGATGACACGCTTCTCCAGCCAGCGGATGACACCCTCACCGGTGTGCTCCATGTCCAAGGGCAATAAATGGGCCTGTTCCTCATTGGTATAGAGGATTTCTGCTACCAGGCCGGACAATCCCTTCTTCTCCATGGAAAAGCGCATAAGCTCCGTGTCGTAGATACGGAGACTGTAAATGTTGCTCATAGGTTCCTCCTTGTCGTACAAAAGAAGGGAAACGTCTTTTCCCAGCGCAGACGCAATTTTCAGAATCATATCCAGTGTGGGGTTCTGCACACCGCTTTCCAGACGGCAGATGTTGGAACGCTGGGTTCCTGCCCGCCTTGCAAGCTCCGCCTGGGAAATCCCCTGTTCCAGCCGGGTCTCCACAAGCTGGGATATGATTTTCTGCCGCTGCTGCAATTCATCCATGCTATCACCTCTCTCGTCTATAACGTTATCATATAAGATAACATTATACAAGTGGGAAGATGAAATCCTCTTCTCACCCATCCGCCCAATATCCTGTCACATTTTGTCAGAATCTGCATAATTTACACTAAAAGCATTCTGCCGCAAACGGCAGAAAGGAGCAGACTATGACGACTACAGGAATCATTCTGCTGTGTATAGCCGCCGTCCTCATCGCTGTGCTTCTTGCGTTTTTTATCGTGCTCAAAATACGGGCGCGCCGTTTCCGTCCCACCGGGGATAAGGCCGCCCAGCAGGAGGCATTGAACCGCGATATCGGGGAGGCGGGCTTTGCCTACGACAGAAAAGGGGATGTTTTTTATTCCCTCATGGACTGCTGGCAGCGGGAAATGGGCTACTGCCAGCTTTATGACGAAGGCTCCTCCCTGTTCAACATGGTGATGCACTGCGAGCCCGTCCGCTTCTCCTACGGGGGAAAACGCTGGATGATCGAGCTGTGGAAGGGGCAGTACGGGATCACCACCGGAGCGGAGGTGGGGATCTACAATACCGATCAGGATGATGTCCGCACGGAACGCTTCACCGGCCCCTTTTATGACTGCGCCTCCGATCAGGAACGCCTGCAGATGAGCTTTGTCCTGCGCAAAAACGGCCGTGTCCTGATGAAAAGGAAGGGCCTTCACTGGTGGCTGACCGGCTTCAAGCTGGGAGAGTTTTCCACGCCGGATTCCCTTTCCATGGATATCCGCATCCGGTTTCCGGAGCGCGGCATGCGCGACGCCTTCCTGGGCGGCCTTCAGGAGCTTGGCTACGGCGGCCGGGAATACGCCGTCCACGGAAACACCGTAACCGTTCATTATACAAATCCGCACAGCGAACAGCCGCTCTCCCACGGTTCTCTGCAGGAGGCGGCCGTTCAGAAGGTCAACAAAAGCAACTGTGCCCTGTACCGGCAGGCGACGGGAAAATATACGGATACGCTGGATAAGCTGGAGTACATCAAGGCGCTGGTTCCGGAGCTTTACGAATTCTGCATGCACTCCCTGTATGCAAGGGCCTTCTACGAAGGCTTCGGCTGGCTCATCGATCTGATCCACGACCACAATAACAAACCTCAGCCGCAGCCTCCCGCTCCGCCCAAGCCCTGCCCTCCCTGCGGGCCAAAGCCCGGTCCCTGCGAAGAAAAGCCCTGCAGGCCCGGCCCCTGCGGCAGGCCCGGCAGGCCCTCCTGCCGCCCGCGCGCAAACGTCTGCTGCTCCTCCCGTCCCGCGAACCGGCTCTGCTGCGGCCGCTGTGAGGAGTGCCCGTATTACAGAGGCTCCTGCAGAAATGGCTGTGCGGGCCGCGGAAACGGCAGTCGGACGAACGGCTGTCAGACGGATGGGCGCCGGATGGATGGCTGCCAGACGTATAGCTGCCGGACGAATGGGTGTCGGGCAGGCGGCTCCTGTCAGCACATGAGCCTGAGCTGTCCCGGCCCGGAGCGCGGCGCATCTGACCGCTGCGGCTCCTGCAGCTGTGTATCCGGCGGATGCCGGAAAGACCCGGAAGGGAGGCCGTAGCATGGCTTCCCTTACCGCAAAGCTCGACCAGCTTTACTCCGCCTCCGCCGTTCTGCCCTTTGACAACAGCTCCCGTATCGTCATCATGAGCGACTGCCACCGGGGGCAGGGCAACGGAGCGGACAATTTTCTTCCAAACAGCATGATCTTTCAGGGCGCTCTGGAATACTACTATCAGAACGGCTACACCTACATCGAGCTGGGGGACGGCGACGAGCTTTGGGAAAACCGCTGCATCGGCGTGATCATGCGCACCTACAGCCGCATCTTCCGGCTGCTGGGACAGCTTCAGCGGGAAAACCGGCTTTTTCTTCTTTACGGCAACCATGATATCGTCAAGCGGCGCAGGGGCTTTGCCCGCGCCGCCTGCGATTCCTATGCCTGCGACGCGGCGGAGGAGACAGAGAACATTTTTCTGAAAACAAGGGCCTCCGAGGGCCTGATCCTGGAAAACCGGGATACCCTGCAGCGCCTGTTTCTGGTGCACGGACATCAGGGAAGCCTCTTAAACGACGAGCTGTGGCCGCTTGGCCGCTTTCTGGTGCGTTACCTCTGGCGGCCGCTTGAAATCATCGGCTTCACCGCCCCTGTGGGCGCGGGCCGTTCCAGAAAGCTGATGGAAAAAATAGAAAAGCAGCTCTGCTCCTATGCTTCCTCCACCGGAAGGATCCTCATTGCCGGGCACACCCACCGCCCTGTTTTCGCCCAGCCGGGCTCCTGTCCTTATTTCAACGACGGAAGCTGCGTCCATCCTCAGTGCCTCACCGGCATCGAGCTTGAGAACGGCCGCATCCGCCTGGTACGCTGGGCCGTCGCTTCCGATCCGGACCGGCATCTTGTCATCCGGCGGGAGACGCTGAACGGGCCTGTGGCTCTGGAGGAATATGGTTAGCCGGGGCAGGCATTCCAGCCATGATCGGCAACGCATGCCGCCAGGCACACACCTCAGAAAATGGCCCTTCTTTCGTACCAAAAAGAAGAGCCATTTACTCTGTCAAAAACGTTCAGGATGCTTCTCCCGGTTTCTCCTCAATGGGAATCTCCACCCTCCACTCCCCCTCCACCGCTCCGGCGCAGGTGCTGAAATATCCCCACACAGCCCAGTCCTGCGTGATCTGTTCCGGGTCGATCTCAAAAACATATTCGTCATAGCTTCCCTTTTTCTGTTCATCCCAGAAGCTTACGCTGACGGCGCTTTGGAGCATATTCCCCTGGCCGTCCGTCAGATACACGTATCCGTGATTATCCGTATTCAGAATATCCTCATAATGCGCCTGAATATGAAGCAGTCCGTCCGCCCATCCCCAGGCCGTGATCGTAACCCCTTCCGCCGGTGAAAAAGTCTGCTCCGCGTCCGGCTTCAGGAAACCGGCCATCTGCTTGGGATTCAGCCTGTCCGTTTCCATTCCTCCATAGCCCCGGATGGCTACATCCGCCTGAAGCTCCGTTTTTTCCTCCAGCTCCGTCAGCCTGATCCGCCGAAGCTCCTCCTGCGTTTTCCACTTTCCCGTGAGGAATCTGGAAACGCTGAACACCAGCTTCTGCCCCTCGATCCTTTCCCCGTGCATCTGCTGCACCCGGATCAGAAAAAACGCCTCCCCCTTCTCCGGGTCAAAATCGATCAGCGAGCAGGTCCCCACGCTGTCCTTTGAAAAATGAAGGGCATAGCTGTCAAACAGGTCTATGGTTTCGTCGATACGCCCTCCGGTAAGATCCCGCATGGAAACATAGATTTCCGCCGTATCCTCCTGGACGTGCACCGCCTCCACCTGCATCCGGATCCCGTTGTCCTCACAGGAAACCCTGACCGGAGTAAGACGCTTTGCCGCGTCCGGATACAGGGAATAAAGAATTTCGTAGGCAGGCAGGCTTCCCGCCGCCACGGCGGCCGTCAGGGACGACGCGCCCAGAAAGAAAATCCCCGCGGCACATGCCGCTGCGCATGCCGCTGCGGTGCGCGCCCGCCTCCACGGATGCCATGGACTGCGCAGGTTTTTCCGTTCCTCCCGCCGGCCCGGACTGCAGGAGGGGCGGCGGAACCTGCGCAGAACCCCGAAGGAAGCTCTGCCGTCCCTTTGAATCGCTTCCCCCGCTTCCCATATATATTTGTCTTCAATGGCGCTGACTGCCTCTTCGATATTATGAAAATCCATCCAATAATCACCTTCCCTGCCGCCAAAGACGGTATGCGGAGCATAACCGGGCGGATGCGCCCGTATCCCTGTTCCGATCCGCTTCTTTTTCTGTTTCTTTTTCTGTTTTTTTCTGTTTCTTTTTCCGCTTTCTTTTCCCCGCTCCGGGCCATCCGGCTTCCCGGCACAGTTTTCAGTCCGTCCCCAGCCCCTTCTGCTTCAGATATTTCTTCAGCCTTTCCCGGGTCCGGTACAGGCTCACTCTAACCGAATTCTGTGTGATATGCAGCCGCTGTGCGATCTCTGCCGCTGAAAAGCAGTACCAGTAGCGCAGGACGAAGATCACCCGCTCCCTGCTTTTCAGCGTTCCCAGAAATTCATTCAGCTCCCCGGCCAGCTCCTTTGCCAGGATTTCATCCTCCACGCGGCCGCCGCCCTCCAGGCAGTCCGCGATTTCCTCCAGAAGCACATCATACCGGCCGTCCCTTTTTTGCGCCGTGTTGGAATGATATTTTTTCAGGGACAGATTTCTCGCGATCCTGCACACATAGCCTGACAGCATGTCCGGCTTTTCAGGCGGGATCGCGTTCCACACCGCGAGAAGCGTGTCGTTCACACATTCTCCCGCGTCCTCCCTGTTTTTCAGGATGTTGCAGGAAATGCTCATGCACAGTCCTCCGTATTTCCGGTACAGTTCCGCCACCGCAGCCTCCGACCTCTCGAAAAAAAGCCGGATGATCTGATCGTCCTCCAAATCCATCACCCCTCATCTGTATACTACGTTTTTTTCGGCCGGTATTACAGTTTTTTTTGCAAAAAAAGATACCCTTCCAGCCCAGGACGGCTTTCCGGATATCCTTTTATTGATTTCTCGGGCCCTATCATTTATATTACCAGCGTAAAATTATATTCCGCTACAAAAAGTATGCAGGTACAAAGAACCCATATAAAACCTTCCGTCTCCTCTCTGCTGCATGTATTTTGTACTTCCAGAATTCTGACTGGATCGAGATGCTCAAAACTCTCTCTATATTGACTGTCATCAACCTCATACTGATTATTTTGGATTCGATTTGCTTTACATATGTTATGACGTATGATCTGTTTAAAAATTCCACGCATATACTGCCAATAGGTCTGACCGGTATGGGCATACCCGGTTTCTGTCATCATGGCCTTAATCTGATATTTTGCCGTCTGCGCTTCTCTCTTTTCTACTGCGTCCTGCAGAATCTGCTGTATATTCTCCTCCAGATTTGTTTCGTTGCAAATATTCAGAATTTCGGCACAACACTTCTTCCCTTTCTGCTCATCTTCTATTCCGAAATGTCTGCATAACAGATCCTCCATTTTACCGGGAAATTCAAACAGAGCGGCTATTCCGGTCTCCTCTCTCACCAGAGCCTTATATTTTTTCCCGGGCTGCAGAGATACCGGAATCTTTTTTTCTGCATATTGTTCATCCGGCACTGTACGCAGATGCTGATATGCTTCTATCATCGGATAGTTAATATATAGTTTTCCCATATCGGCCGCATCACTAAAATATCTCTGCATTTTCAAAATTTTCTCTTCTGAGAAATTTTTGTCATGCCGTTCATAATCAAATACCAGCATGATATTCACAAAATCTTCTTTATAACGAAGCGGATCAAATTCCAGCTTTCTGCTTATGACAAAGGGAAGATCAACATCGTCTTCTTCCCATATTTCTCCATATTCCCTTGAGATATCGTCGTAGAGCATATAAATGTTGGTGCCATAGATCCAGATATCATCCATGGAAATATGAATAGAAGGAAAACATCGAAATAATATGCCAAACAGTTTATTCTTTTCATGCTTTCCTTCCACGATCAGCAGGTTCTGCCCCCTTATCCTTGTTTCGTCAGAATAATCATTCATATCTTTCAAATTCTCCGCTTATGTACATCTTCTCCAGATTGTGACCTTCCCGCATTTCCCTCTCCGTTGCATCACACAGGGCTGTCAGGGTTCCTTCCCCCGACAGGATAAACAGGCAGTCCGGCCTCATCAGACGATTGGTCATCAGGTTGGTGTTATGCGAGGTCATGATGATCTGACTCCGGGGATATTTTTTCTTAAAAAATCTGACTAAATTTTCTGCCATTTCATAATGATAAAAGGCATCGAATTCATCCATATAAACGAAGGAAGATTTCTCTATCGCAGTAATGATCTTTCTGTATATATCCAGCAATGCCAATGTTCCGCTGGAAGCATTTTCAAAAAAAGGAACCAGCTTTTTATGAGAGAAATACAGCTCCCTCTGTCCATCTGGAAGCTTCTTTAAAACAAGTCTGCAGTTTATCCCCATCACATTAAAAAATTCTTCCAGATTTTTCAGGCTGTTCTCCTGTTCCAGCCTTTTAAAAAAGATGTTGGTCATGATCCCCTTTCTGAATTGTGTCAACGCATTTCCCACTGTAACCATGGTCATATCTCTGACATAATTTAACAGCTTTATAAGTATGGAATCATCCTTTAAAGCCATATTGCTGACCAGCCATCTCAAAAAGGATAATAAATGCTGCTCTCCATCAACAGGTTCCAGTGCCTGTCTATATCTTTCCACATTTGCCGTTTCTGCTTCGACTTCTTCCAGATGCGGAAAAGCAAGCTTTCCTTCCAAAAAATCACATTCGAAGATAAGCGTTCCATTTATTTCCAGTTTTTCCCATTTTAACCTGTATTCCGAAAATTTTGCGTATCTGTAAACCAATTCCCGGCCATTAAAATCAAAAATATAGGAAAAAACGGCAGCATCTTCCTCAGAATCAGCGTTTAGAAATGCCTCCGTTTCAACACTGGAAACAGCATCCAAAAGCATTGTCTTTATATTCATGACAGCTCTTCCCAGGTTCGTTTTTCCGGTCGCATTTTTCCCATAGATCAACATTTTGCTGATCAGTCCATCTGTAATACAGTCTGTGCTGAACTGGTATCCTGCTGTTTTTTCCAAATCCAGGCATACTTCTTTTTGAAAGTTCTTATAATTTTTTACCGTAAATCTTTTCAGCATACCGTCTGCCCTCTCCTGTCATTTCCCACTTACTGACGAATCTGATAATAGTATAACAAAATCAGATTTCTCACACAATAGTCCTCCGTAAAAAAATTACGGCACAATTCAACAAAAGAGGCTGTTTGTGTCTTTAACTCCTCTTTTAACAGCAGGCATCGCAAATTCCCCGGCCATTCCAGTCAGCACTGCGCAAAGTTCCCTCATACGCTTTTTCTTCTCACTCCGCCACCAGTGAAGCGATCATTTCCACAGCCAGTTCCTGGGCGGGCGCAAACTCCGCGCTTCCCAGATACCGGTAAATGGAAGCAAGCAGCGCCCTCGCTTCCGGATACTGCTGAAGCTCCTGCAGGCCAAGGGAGGAGAACAGGAGCCTTCCGCCTCCGCAGCGGCACTCAAACAGCTGGGCCATGGGGCGCAGGTAGGCATAGCTGTCCATTTCCGTGATGATGGCGGAAATCCGTTCCGGCAGGATCACCGCCCGCCGGGAGGCCATGGGCCACCACTGCCAGTCGGTATGGCTTTCCGTGGGGAAATCCGCAAACAGCGGATGGGAGCTGTCGATGAGCTGTCCCATGCCTCCCGCCTGCTGGGCGAAGGTTCCAACCGACCAGAAGTCGGTGGTAAACTGGGCCCGTATAGAATTCGGCAGGGCCTCCTTCGTGGAAGGCGGGGTCAGGTACACGCAGCCGCCCGAGGCGAGGACGCTTTTCGCCTTCTCGTCAAAGCGCTGCGTTTCATATACGTTCTCCGGGCACACCAGCGCTTCCTGTGCCGCCGGAGGGTAAACCCAGACAGGATAACGGTTCACCGCGCCGTCCACAGATACCTCCAGCGTAAGGCGTGCGGCCTTTTCCACAGCTTTCAGAGAAAGCTGTACGCTTCCCGCCTCCGTCAGCGCCCCGGCGGGGAAGCTTTCCTCCTCCGTCAGCGCCTGCGCCAGAATCATACCGTCCTGCGTTTTCAGAGTACAGCACACCCTTCCGGAAAGAGTCGTTTTCCCGTAGTTGGCGATCTTTACAGGAACGGTCATCTCCTCCGTATTCTCCCAGGTATAGCGGGGCAGGAGCGCCAGGGGAAGCTGATCCCGGAAAAACGCCTGAAACCGGGCGGGTTCGGCAAAAGGATAGGGCTTTGGCTCCAGATGGGAATTGAGCATGCCCACCAGCGCGGTTCCCTGGCCGGGGAAATCCTGAAGTCCCAGCAGGGAAATGCCCGAAAGCCCCTCCGTGCGCAGAACCGCTTCGATCTCCTCCCGGTAGGCCAGACGGGAAATCTCTCCCGTGGCCTCCACCTGCTTTTCCCATTCCTCCGGCGTAATTCCCGCCTCCTTCACCCGATCCTGCACCAGGCGCAGGTTAGCGGGATCCGAGATCCCGTGGAAGCTGTCCAGCTCATGAAAATCCGGAAGCACCTCAAACTGGCCCACCTCAAAGGTGAACACGGGCTTTTTGTAAAAACGGCGGATCTGCTCCATGGAAGCGTCGTAATTCTGCGCCGCGTCCGGATAATGATTGTTGATATAGCCCTGCAGCGCGCCTTCCCTGCCGCCTCCCGCATGGGTTCCCCGAAGATCCCAGGAAAAGCATCTCTGAGAGGCGTAAAAATCGCTTTCCGGATCCACGCCCGCATCGCCGTAATGGGCGTTGGAGGCGTTTGCATACAGGCGGGTCGGATCCAGCGAGCGGGCCAGCTTCAGCATGCTGTCCATCCGGCAATGGCCCACCGGCCCCGCCGCAAGCTCGTTTCCAAAGGTCAGCATCACAAAGGAGGGATGGTTTGCCAGCGTCAGGATCACCTGCTTCAGCTCCGTCATATAATAAGCGAAGCTTTCCGGCGCCTCGAAGGCGTGTACCGGATCCCAGTGAGACAGCTCCGGCTGCATCAGCATACCCATCCGGTCCGCTGCGGTAAACGCCGCCTCCGGCGGACAGTGGGAATGAAAACGCATGCAGTTGATTCCGTAGGAACGATAACGCTCCAGCACGTCCGTCCACTCCTCCACCGTCATGGGCGGGTGGCCCGTCTCCGGAAATTCACAGCAGTTTGCCTCACTGCGCAGGAAGATCACCCGCCCGTTTAAGGCAAGCCTCCCCTGCCCGTTATCTCCAAAGGTACGCACGCCGAAGGCTTCCGTGCGGCTGGCGAGCACGCGTTCCTGCCCCGCTTTCACAGCGTCGGAGACATCCTTCATTCCGGCTTCATCTGTTCCGGTTTTGTCTGTCCCTGTCTCATCTGTATCCGTTTCGCCTGCCCCGGCCTCATCCTCCCCCTGCGTTTCTCCGGTACAGATCAGGGAGGCGGTCAGCTCATACAGATTGCCTTCCTCCTCATCCCATCTGCGCACATCCTCCGCCAGCGGAAGCTTTTCCAGTACGAGCCGGGTCAGACCGGGCTGCACGCTGATTTTTTTCCGGTATCCGTCCCGGTTCAGACAATCCGTCTCCTCCTCCCCGCCGCATTCGTTTTTCTCCTTCCCGCCCTTCAGCGCACCGCTCTCCAGCTGCAGAATGCCGTTCCAGAAACGGTCGGAGGAAATCTCAGCCTGCACGCTCAGGCTGTCCCCCTCCCGGTCCGGGTAGATGCGCAGAGCGGACAGAAACACCGGCTCCTCCACCCGCAGGCGCAGATATCCCAGAACCCCGTTCCAGTTGGTCTGGGTCTCATCGGTAGCCGCTGAGGAATACACGATGGCGTCACGGGGCAGACCTGGATAGCTGTTGTCAGAAAGAAGGGTGATCTCATTGTCTCCGGTCAGAAGCCCGGTCACCTCAAACACATACGGGGTGGAAAGGCTTCCCTCCAGAAAGGGCTTCACCTCCCTGCCGTCCACCAGAAGCTTCAGGCATCTGGCCCGCTCCGCCTCCAGAAAGATCCGTTTCCCTTCCTCCGGCACGAAGCTGAGGCGCCGCGTCAGGCGCGCCTCTCCCTCAAAGGTGTATTTTCTCGTAAAGCGGGTGGCGATGGGCGCGCCCTCGTCAAAGCCCTCCTCCGCGTTCCCCAGCGCCGCGTCGGGATGCCACTGATTCTGTCCCAGATCCTTATGCCCGATCCTGTTTTCATCAAGCGTTCCGGGAAGCTGCATGGGATACGTCCTCCCGTCCCCGATATCGGCCTGCCACAGGCCGGATAAATCGTAATACATCCGCATTTCCTCCATTCATCCTTCCGGACATTTTCTACAGCCGGCTTCCGTTTTATCTTACAGTTTAACAGATACGGGGGGCATCCGCATTGCCCGCATTTGCTGTTTCGTTGAGAAAAATTGCGGACGCCTGTTCTCCGCTCCCATTCTCCCTTCCTTTTCCCCGCGTTGTAACGGAGCTGCTTTTCAGCTTGATCTGTACCGAACGTTCTCCCACGACAAGCTGGCAGGTTTGTCCGAGCTCCAGCTTAGGGCTTCCGAAAACCACAGAGCTTCCGCTTTTCACGGCAGTTTCGGAAAACAGCAGCCGGCCCGTTTCGTCTAAAATGCGGATCTCATCCCCCGCTTCATAAACAAAATCCAGAAAACAGAGGAAGGAGGGCTGTCCGGAATCCTCTGAAAAGGTCACGGCCATTCCGGAGCTTCCCGCCGCAAGCACCGTCCCACCGTTCAGGATGCAGCTTCCGCCGTTTTCGCTTCCGTAATCCAGCGCGCCGTTTCGGTCGTCCTCCGGCCCGAAGATCACCGTCGTTCCGCCCTCAAAGATCAGATCTCCGTTGGAATCCACGCCGTCGCCGTCCGCGTCGATGAAAATCTCTCCGCCCTGGATGCGAAGGCAGGGAAGCGTCCGTTCCTCCCCTTCCCCCTCCGGCTCCCCGTTGGCGTTGATGCCGTCGTCCTCTGCCGTGATGGAGAGCTCCCCTTCCCTGATCAGGACCTGATTTGCCTCAAGCCCTTCAAAGGATTCTGTAATGAGAATCTCTCCCCCGTCCACGATCAGCTCATCGTCCGCATGGATTCCTTTTTTTCCTGCGATGATAGTCAGGCTTCCGCCGGATATCTGCATATCCCGGTTGGAGTGAAAGGCGTCGTCCCCCGCTTCCGCGGTCAGTATCCCGCCTGTGATCTCCATGGACTGGTCCGCCTGAAAGGCCTTCTCCCCGCATTTTGTCTGAATGCTGCCTCCGGAAATGGTCAGGCAGTCATCCGCCTTGAAGCTGTCCTCCAGGGCCTCCGCCGTTATGACGCCTCCCGAAAGGGTCAGGCTTTTCCTGCTCTGAATCCCGTGTTCCACCCCGCCCAGAATCGTCAGAGAGCCGCTTCCGTCGATAATCAGATCCTCCTTTGAAAAAACGGCCGCTCCTTCTGCCGCTTCCGTTCCCTCCTGCTTCGGCTCCTCCCGGCTTTGCAGCAGGTTTCCCGTTCCCTCCTCAAGCCGGATCGTTACCTGCCCTGCCGCTTCCACAGAAACCGCCGCTGCGCCGGAGCAGACAACAGACGCCCCGTCCAGAAGCAGCGTCACCTCTTCCTCCGCCGCATCCACACAGAGCTGACCGTCCGAAAGGTTTCCCGTGATCCGATAGCTGCCTCCCCGTGTAACAGTCACCCGGTTCCCTGACACCTTCACTCCGCCGCCGGACGCCTGACTGCCGTCCTGTTTCAGCACGATCCGTACCTCAGCGGACGCTTCTTCCTTTTGCGCGTGAACCGTCCCGCAGGCGGAAAACAGCGTCAAAAGGACGGCGGACACAAGGGCACAGAACCGGGCGGCGTGCCCACTCAGTCCGGCCGGGCTTTTGCCGACCGCATATCTGACTCCTGCCTTTCTTACACCTGCATTTTTGACGCTCGGGTTTCCTCTGACCGCATTTTTTCTGGCGGCTCCGCTCTCTGCGCCACTTTCCTCTCCGCTCCCGTCTCCTTTGCCGCTATCCATCCGGAACATTTCTTTTTTCATTTCATCCTCTCCAAACAACGCTCCTGCAAAACTGCTTTTTTCAGAGCTGTTCTCCTATTTCGTCCCTGCCACAGAAGAAAGTCCGATATCCATGCTCCCGGAACGGAAGCCCTCCAGATCCAGGGTCACATAGGAAAAGCCTGCCTCTTTGATCCTTTTCACCGCTTCCTGCGCATGTTCCAGAAGCCTCCCCATATCCTCCCTGTCAACCTCGATCCGCGCGGTGTCCCCATGCGCCCGGAGCCTCACGTTATAAAAGCCCAGCTTTCGCAAAAACTGCTCTCCCTCATCCACCTGACGCATCCGTTCATGGGAAAGTCTGGTTCCATAGGGAAAACGGGTCGCCAGGCAGGGCGCGGACGGGCGGTCCGCCACGGAGATTCCATACTGCGCCGCCAGAGCGCGCACCTCCCGCTTGGTCAGGCCAAGCTCCATCAGCGGGCTTTTGATCCCAAGCTCCTTCACCGCCCGGATGCCGGGACGGTACATACGCGTATCATCCGCATTGCTCCCTTCCAAAATGGCCGATACGCCCAGCGCCTCCGCCTCCGTTTTCAGCCTGGTAAACAAAAATTTCTTACACCGATAACAGCGATCCGGCGGATTGTCTTCGATCCCCGCATCCTGCAGCTCGTCGATGACAATCTCCAGATATCTTGCTCCAAGCTCTCCCGCCACCCGCTTTGCCACATCCGCGTCCTGAACGGGATGCAGGCTGGTGTGCACGGTGGCGGCATAAACCGTCCGCCCCTCCGCCGACCGGCAGGCCGCGGCTAACAGCAGGCTGCTGTCCACTCCTCCGGAAAAGGCCACCATAACCGCCTCTCCCGGAAGGCTTTTCATATAACCCTCCAGCTTCGCTTTTTTGTTTATTATTTCATCCGAAAATACTGCCGTTTCCGGTTCTGTTTCCCTGTTTTTCATTCCAATCCTCATTCCGAAACGTCAGCGCCCCGTTTCCCGGCGCTTTCCCGCCGGATCAGCTCATAAACCTCCTGGAAGCTCTTTCCGCTTTTTTCCGCAAGCTCCTTCACGCTTTCGTATTCCGGATAAAAGCGTTCCCCGCCGGAAACGCGGCAGACCTTCACCCTGGCCTTTCCCAGCGCCGTGTCCGCCAGAATATTTTCACGGGCAAGCACGCTGCGCTGCATGTTCATCCTGCGGATGCCGATGGTGGTGGTCTCCGCAAAAATGATCTCCTCCATGCTTTCTCTGTCCTCCGGCGCGCAGATCACGTTGAGCTGCCAGCCAGGCCTGTTTTTCTTCATGAAAACAGGAGTGTAGTGAACGTCCCTCGCGCCCGCCGCGAACAGCCGCTCCATCACGTAGCCGAGCATTTCTCCCGTGCAGTCGTCGATGTTGGTCTCCAGCTTGCAGATCTCGTCGCTTTCTGAGGAAGCGTCCGCAAGCAGCATGGCCCGCAGGATGCTGGGACGTTCGTACTGCCGCTTTCCCGCGCCGAGGCCGATCCTCTGAATGGTGAACCGCTCCGGCAGCCGGTCCGTGGTTCGCACTGCGGCCACGATCGCTGCCCCGGTGGGCGTGACCAGCTCTCCCTCAAGCTCCACCGGCTTCAGCGTAAGCCCATGGGCCTGGGCGATGTTCGCCACCGCCGGAACCGGAATGGGGATCAGCCCGTGCTGGCATCTGACCATCCCATGTCCCTCGCACAGGTCCGGAACCACCACCTCCGTCACATCCAGCTCGTCCAGGCAGACCGCGGCCGTCACGATATCCACGATGGAATCCACCGCGCCCACCTCATGAAAATGCACCTCATCCCTGCCGACGCCGTGGGCCTTTGCCTCCGCCTCCGCCAGGATTTCAAAGATCCGCACCGCCGTGGCCTTCGCCCGCTCTGTCATATCCGCCTGAGCGATGATATCCAGGATCTCTTTCATGCCGCGGTGCTCATGAGGATGCGGATGGGAATGATTGTGGTCATGGTCGTGATTGTGCTCATGATCGTGACTGTGCTCATGGCTGTGGGTATGCTCATGGTCGTGGCCATGTTCATGGCTGTGGGTATGCTCATGGTCGTGGCCGTGCCCATGGTCATGGCTGGCAATGGCTTCCGCCCGCACCTCCGTTCCGTGGTCATGTCCTTCGTCATGCGCGTGTCCATCCTCGCACGTATGCTCTCGTGCATGTACATGTCCATCCTCCTCCTCCGCAGCCCGGCCGCCGAACAGATATTCCATATCGTGATCGTGATTTTCATGGGCCGCGTCCAGCCGCACGTCAAAATCACAGGCATCCAGACCGGACTTCTTCACCCGGCTTATGGCCACGGAAAAACCGTCCACCGGAAGGGAGGCGAGCGCCCGCTCCACAGCCTCCCGTCCTGCCCCCAGATCCAGCAGCGCAGCCGCCGTCATATCCCCGCTGATGCCGGACATACATTCCAGATATAAGCATTTTCCCATTATTCCGTCTCTTCCTTTCCCTGTTTTTCCGCAAGCCTGTTGATCTGGGTCGCCATGTAACCCGCCCCGTAGCCGTTGTCGATGTTGAGAACCGCGATGCCGTTGGCGCAGGAATTGATCATGGTAAGCAACGCCGACAGACCGTTCATGCTGGCCCCGTAGCCCACGGAGGTTGGCACAGCAAGCACCGGGTTCGCCACCAGGCCGCCCAGCACGCTGGCAAGCGCGCCCTCCATCCCGGCCACCGCCACCACGCAGTTGGCTCTCTGGATCTGCTCCAGCCTGGACATCAGCCGGTGCAGGCCGCTCACGCCCACGTCGTAAATGCGATCCACCCGGCTTCCAAAGTATTCCGCCGTCTGCGCCGCTTCCTCAGCCACCGGAATATCCGCCGTTCCCGCCGTGCAGATGGCCACCCTTCCGATCCGTTTCTTCCCTTCCTTTTCAATCTTCAGGATACGGGAAACGGGGTCGTAGCAAACCTGAGGAAGCTCGCTTCGGATCAGCTCGTACTGCTGTCTGGTCGCTCTGGTGCCGAACACCTCTCCCTCCTCCTCATAAAGTCGTTTGAAAATGGAGAGCAGGTGCTCATCCGCCTTTCCGCTGCAGAACACCACCTCCGCAAAGCCGGAGCGGAGCTTCCTGTGTGTATCCAGCTTGGCGTATTCCAGCTCCTCAAAGGGCTCCCGGCGGAAGTACAGCTCGGCCTCCTCCAGCGACATTTCTCCCTTTTTATATTTTAAAAGCACATCCTTAACGTCCATATCTTCCTTTCTCCGGAGCATCAGCCAAGCTCCTCTTTTGGAGCGTCAGCGGCATGTCTCAAAGGCTGATCTGCCTGGTGCAGACATGCGCAAGAAGCTCCCGGCTGTGGCTTGTGATCACCATTCCGATCTTTCTTTTTTCTGTTTCTTCCATTAAAAAACGCCAGATCTGCCCCTGGGTGATGAGATCCAGCATGGTGCTGATCTCGTCGCAGAGCAGATATTTCGTTTCCGGGCCAAGGGCTCTCGCGATGCAGAAGCGCTGCAGCTCCCCGCCGGAAAGCTCCTGGGGAAAACGGCTCAGCCATTCCGGCAGGATGCCAAGGCGGCGCTCCAGCTCCGGCTCTCTCCCTCCGCCCTCGGCCAGGATCCTTTCCATCCGAAGCCGTGGGTTCACCGCCTTCTCCGGATGCTGCCAGATGAGCTGCACCGGGCAGAAGCCCTTCTTCGGCAGAGGCCGTCCGTCCGCCAGCACGCAGCCGGAATCCGGGGAAAGGTATCCGCCCAGAAGCTTCAGCAGCGTGGTCTTTCCCGTGCCGCTGGGTGCAAGGATCCCCACCCGCTCCCCCGGAGCCACAGACAGGCTCACCTGCTCCAAGATCCTCCGTCCGGACTTTTTTTCATAAGAAAAGCTCAGATTCTTCGCCTCTAACATTTTCGTCCCATATCCTCTTCCTCAAAGCATCGGATGCAGCGCACCAGTCCGCCCCTGACCTGTTTCGGCGGAATCTCCCCCCGGCAGTCCCGCGTGAAAAAGGGGCAGCGCTCCTGAAACACACAGCCCTCCGGAAGCTGTCCCGCATAGGGCTGGCTTCCTTCAATGGGAGAAAAGCCGTTTCGGGGCATGGCCCGCCACAGCGCCCTGGTGTAGGGATGACGCAGCAGCTCCTCCCTGGCAAAATCCGCGGCAGGCGCCACCTCCACCGTGGTTCCCGCATAAAAAACGGCGATCCGGTCCGCGCCGCGAAGGGCCAGCTCGATATCATGGGTGATCAGCAGCACGCCCTTTTTCTCGTCCGCAAAAGCCCGAAGCTCATCCATGGCCTGCTGTGCCAGCCTCTCGTCCATGCCCGGCGTTGGCTCGTCCGCGATGATCAGCTCCGGCCCGTCCATGAGCGCCGCCGCAAGAAGAATCCTCCGGATCATGCCCCCGGAGCATTCATGAGGATAAAGCTCCTCCACCTCTTCCGAAAGCCCGTACCGTTCAAACAGCGTCCGCATCCGCTCCCTGGCCTCAGCCGTCTTTCTCCCGCCAGGCACCTGCTTTCCCACCTTCATCAGCGGATCCAGCCAGGTCACGCTCTGGGGCACCAGCGCGATCCCCGGTATTCCGGCGCTTTCCCGGGTGCGGAAAAGGGCTTTCTTTTTTTCCTGCTTTTCCACTTCCCTTCCCCGGAAGCGGATGCTTCCCTCCAAAAGGGCGTTTGCGGGAAGCAGTCCCAGCACCGCATGGGCCAGAAGGCTTTTTCCAGAGCCGCTCGCGCCGACCACCGCCACGATCTCCCCTCTGCGCACCGTCACGCTCAGGCCGCTGATCACCGGCAATGTCCTCTGACGGAAGGCCCGCCTCCCGCCTCCGCTTTCATACTGCCGGAAGCAGATGGAAAGCTCACGGATGGAAAGCAGCTCCTCCTTCGTCTCCTGGACGGCAGCGGCTCCCGCCCCGTCCCGTCCGGGCGTTTCCGTTCCCATTATAACTGTTTTTTCCATTTCGCGCCACTCTCCTGTTTTGCCTGTTTTGGGCTCCCGTTTGCATTTTCTTCTGTTTATGCCATCCGGCCGCAGCCCACACCGGCCGCAAAGCCGCCCTATTCCTGTGCGCTTGCCGGGGCGAGCAGCTTCTCAAGGGCGTTTCCCGCCGCATAAAAAAGCATCACGACCAGAACCAGAGCAAGCCCTGGAAACAGGGCGAGCCACCAGCTTCCCGTGATCAGGTAGCGCATGCTCTCCGAAAGGATCACGCCGATGGCAGGCTCCTCATTGGGAAGGCCGAACCCCAGAAAGGTGATGCTCGCCTCATGCAGGACCGCGTGGGGAAACATCAGCACAAGGCCCACGATAAACTGGGGAAGCAGGTGCGGGAGCAGGTGCCTGACCGCGATGGCGAATTTTCCCATTCCCAGCCGGGCGGCGGTCTGCACAAACTCGCTTTCCTTCAGCTGCAGCACCTCCCCCCGGATCAGGCGGGCCAGGGAGGGCCAGTGGGTGAGGGAAACGCCCACCACCACGCCCCGCATCCCCTTCCCGCAGGCGCAGGAAATGAGCAGGAGCAGCAAAATATGGGGAATCCCCATCAGCGTATCGATCAGAAAGCCGATGCAGGCATCCGCCCGCTTTCCTCCCACCGCCGCAGCCGTGCCCAGCGCTAGGGCCAGAAGGGCGCTGATCCCCGCCGTCAGAAGGCCGATCCGCAGGCTCAGAGAAAGCCCCGCAAGCGTCCTTGCCAGCATATTTCTTCCCATCCAGTCCGTGCCGAAGGGATACGCCGGGCAGGGTGTGAGGTTTTTTCGGGAAAAATCGGTGACTCCTGCCGGATCATGGCAGAAACAGCCCGCCAGACCGATCCCTGCCAGCAGAAGCGCCGCTCCCGCGAACAAAAGCAGGGCTCTTTTTCTCCGGTTCGTTTTCAGTCCCATCCTTTAATCCCTCCTTCCTTCCCTCCTCCATGCCCTGCGCATGCGCGGATCCACCACGCCGTAGAGAAGATCCGCCAGAAAATTTCCGGCAAAGACCAGGGCGGCGGTCACCACGGTAATCCCCATCAGAAGGGGTACGTCGCTCCCGAGACCGGCGGTCACAGCGGCCTGCCCCAAACCGGGATAGGAGAAAACCTGCTCCACCATCACGGAGCCGCCGATGATCTCGCTGATGGAGGCAAACTGCAGGGTGACGGCGGGAAGCAGCAGGTTTCTCAGGCCATGCCTTCTGATCCGCCGCCATCTGCTCTCCCCTCTGGCACGGGCAAACAGCATATAATCGCTCTCCATGATCTCCTCCATTTTCTGCCTGGTATGCAGAGCGATATTGGATACCCCGGTGATGCTTAAGGCGAGAGCGGGCAGCACCGCATGGTACAGCCGGTCCCCGAGCGTGACCTGCTCCGCCGCAACTCCGATGGGAACGCTCAGCGCCACCGGAAAAAGGCCGAGCCAGACGGCAAAGATCAGAAGCAGAAGCAGCGCAAGCCAAAACACAGGCGTGGAGGCGATCGTCAGGCAGTAGCCCCGGATCAGCTTATCCGGCCAGCCTCCCGCATTCGCCCCCGCGATCACGCCAAGGAGCAGGCCGAGAAGCCCGGAAAGGAGCCAGGAGACCGCCAGCAAAAGCAGCGAGCTCTGCAGCTTTTCCCCGATCACCTCCGTCACCGGCCTTCGGTACAGGAGCGAGGTTCCAAGCTCTCCCCGAAGAGCGTCCCCAAGCCAGTTCAGATACCGTCTGACAGGCGGCTCGTTCACGCCCCAGTACGCCTCCAGCCTTTCCCGCTGCTCCCCGCTCATGGCTCCGAGCGCCGCCTGCCCCACGTTGGCCTGCAGCGGATCGATGGGAGAAAGGCTCACCAGCGTAAAGGTGACGGCGCTGACCGCAAGCAGCAGAAGCAGCATCCGCGTTAATTTTTTCAGGCAAAATAACAAAGCTCTTTTCAATCCTGCCTCCATTCCCACTGATCCACGTTATTGATCAGGGACCAGCCGTGCCCGTGGGGGTGGATCTTCTGTTCCGCGATCTGCAGGCCGTCCCTCACATAATACAGATGATCCACGTTGCACAGCCATACCCAGGGGATGTCCCCCTCCTGGGTCACGCCCGTGATGCCGTCCCACTGGGCCTTTTTCCACAGCTCATAGGCGTCCTCCAGGCTGTCCGCCGCAAGGGCCGCGTCCATATAGACGTCCACCCTTGTATTGGCGTAGGGGGAATACTGCGCGCTGCTCTCTCCCGGCGCCGTATGGTAGATATTGTAAAGCTCCATGGGCGTATGGGCGCCCCAGCCCCACACCAGCGGCTGGGAAAGGGCGTTCTGATAGGCCACGTCCCAGCCCGCTCCCTGCATCGTCACCTCGATCCCCAGACGGGCGCACTGATCGGCAAGATCCGCCGCAAGCGCCTGACGCACCGAATCATCCGGCTGATACATCACGGTAAAGGCGGCCCGGACGCCGTCCTTTTCCCGGATGCCGTCCTCGCCCTCCTTCCAGCCCGCCTCCTCCAGGATGCGCACCGCCTCCTCCGGATCGTATTCCACCTCCGAAGCCTCGTTATACCAGGGCAGCTTGTCGCATACACTGTAGGCAGGCGTGCCGTAGCCGTTCAGCACGTTTTCGATCATCTCCTCCCGGTCGATCCCAATGTTGACGGCCCGGCGGATGGCGATATCGCCGGTCACATCGTTCCCCACCGTCACGCCGTCCTTTTCAAAGGCAGAAACCGCCGGAAGATTGATCCCCCTGTTGTCCACGCTCTCCACCCGGAAAAGCCCGTACCCCTCCAGCGTCTGATCCGCATAGGAGGCGGCCGTATGCGCCACATCCACCTGCCCGGCCATGGCGGCGGCGAGCGCCGCGTCCTCCTCCATGAAAAGGACGGTGACCCGCTTCATTTTCACTTCACCGCCGTAGTAATCCGGATTGGCCTCCAGGATCACCTGCTGT
This sequence comes from Candidatus Eisenbergiella merdavium, assembly GCA_019119595.1. Classification (GTDB taxonomy): domain Bacteria; phylum Bacillota; class Clostridia; order Lachnospirales; family Lachnospiraceae; genus Eisenbergiella; species Eisenbergiella merdavium. The sequence goes on from DWWS01000045.1 coordinate 132,478, forward strand.
CCCCGATCCCACTGCTTCAAAATATAGCGGCCCGATCCGATCGGATCAGAGCCGTAGCCCTCTCCATAGGCATGCTCCGGCACGATCCCCACCACAGCCATGGTATAGGGCCAGATGGAAAAGGGCCGGTTCATGTGAAACTCCACCGTAACGTCGTCCACAGCCACCGCGCTCTCCAGCATGGTAAAATCATTCACGCTGCTGTTTTCGGCACAAAGATTGTAGGTAAAGGCAACGTCCGAGGCCGTCAGCCTTTCCCCGTCCGTAAAATATGCGTCGTCCCGGATGGTGACCGTCCACAGCAGGCCGTCCTGCGACACCGAATAATCCACCGCCAGATCCAGGCCGATCTCAAGCTCCTGCGTGGTGGTCGTCAGCGTGCTCTGGATCAGCGGCTCATGCACATGTTCCCCCGCTCCCCAGCCGTAGACCGGGTCAAAGCCCGCCTCCGGCTCCGAGGTGACCGGCATGGTCACGATGACGGAAGGCCCCTGCTGCTGCGGGGATGCTTCGGAAGAAGCCGCCTCCGCTCCTTCCTGTCCGGTCTGCCCGGCCTGTTCCGCCTGCATGGCCTGTGTTTCCTGACCTTCCAAACCGTTTCGGTTTGCGCTCTGGCCTGCGCTCTGCGTGGAGCTCTGGCTCGCGCTCTGACCGGCGTTTTGGCCTGTGCTCCGCGTGCCGTCCAGGCTTCCGCACCCGCCAAGAATTGCGGATGCAAGAAGCAGACCGGCGAAAAATACTGATGTTTTCTTTCTTCTTTTCATAATTCTCCTCCAAAAAGGCTGAAAAAAACGCCGGAAAGCACTTTCCCTTGTGGGATTTTGATGCCTTCCTGGCGTCTGTAAAATTATTTTGAATGATGTAAGCTTTCTTAAATAGATCAGAAGCGCGGGCGGCCGGGACAGACCATCAAACGCTAATGGTATCGGAGCGCCAGCACCGCTGCAAAGGCAGTCCGAAACCGCCTTTTCCCAGGCAAATCACTTTCCGCCTTTTCGTCCGCCCTGCATTTTCCTTCTGGAAAATATGGAATATTCCTGGAATATCCTGTTCTTCGGCAATTCTTTGCCGCCGTTTTGTAAGGGTGTCCGTAAGCCGCAAATAAAGAAAAGGCTTTTTGTTTATTTGCTTTCAAATCGCTCCGGCCGCTTTTCCTGCGGCCGGATATTATTGTAACACAAGCTCCTCAGGGGTGGTCAATACCTTTTTTCTGTCTTTTTCTGTTTTTTCGGAACCTCGCCGTCATGTGCGGCCTTCTCTGACCGCTATTTTTTCTGCTTCAATCCTTTCGGTCATTTCTTTGACCAGCCTTCCCACATTTTCGGGAACATGCGCATCCGACGCCGTTAAAACCGAGACGTCATTTTTCAGCATGGCTGTCAGCATCCGGGGATTCATTCCGATCCGCGGATCACCATAATTGATCGCAAGACCGCTGCTGCATTCCACATACATGTCCTTTTGCCTGCACTGCTGTGCCAGACGCTGATAGGCTTCACTGTAGTCCTCCGGAGGATAAGCGCCAAAACACTGCAGTGAATTCGGATGAGCAAGCCCGGAAAACAATCCGCTGGCAGCAAGCTGCCATAGAAGCTCGTGGTATCTGGCGTACAGCTTTTTCAGATCGACCTCCTCCGGCTTCCACGGCTGCTTTAGATGGCTGAAAGCCCATCCATCAATAAAATGAACTGCTCCCGTCAGAAAATCAAATCCGCCGTTCTCTTTCAGTTTTCTGATTTCCGTCTCATGCTCAGGAGAATAGCACACCTCCAGTCCAAACCGGATCCTTACAGGGAAGCGTTCTTTTTTCATGCGTCCGGCGAAACAGAGGTATTCTTCCAAAGGCCGGGCTTTCCGATATTTTGCCTCATACCATTTTTCCTGATAAGGATTAAAGCCCGCCATTTCTTCATACAGACAACTGCACTCCCTGAAAATATGGGTATGCTCCAAAAAATAAATTTCACTGATATTCCTCTTTTGCGCCCATGAGATAAATTGCCTCACCCACTCAACGCTATACTCCCCTTTTTCCAAATGCACATGAACGTCAACCATCTGCTGCTTCCCCCTCCCGCTCTGCCAGCCTCACGATCTCCTCCGCCGCCGCTTCCCTGTCAACCTTTTCCCAGTCCGTCGTATCCAGCACAAGGCAGGGGCCGTCAGCCGCAAAGGAATCCATCCCTCTCGCGGCAATCCCCGCCTGAAAATCCTCGAAGGAAAGCGGCTTCCTTACGATCTGCTTTCCGTTCAGCGGAGGATAGCAGTCATTCACCACATGCCCCATGTGCCGGTCCGGAGCCTTTTCCCGTTCCAGAAAACGCTCGTAAAGCTTCCGCTTCTCCCCGGTCAGCCGCACCGTCACAGCCCTGCAGGAATGCTTCTTTAACAGCTCCTCCAGCCCCTCCCTGGAGCTGTTTTCAAAATTGTTTTCCAGAATGACCGAAAGCCCCTGTCCAAGCAGCCGGTCCGCGAAATCGTACATGAGCTTCATGGCCGCTATTCCCAGCCTCACCTTCTCCGCGCGGGACGAAAAGCCCAGCTCGTCAAACAGAAGCTCCTTCAGCTCATCCTTGGAAACATAGGGGATTCCCAGTCGTCCGGACAGAAACCGCGCCATACCGGTCTTTCCCGATGCAGGGATCCCGGTAATCAGAATACAGTACATATTTTCCTCCCAACCTCACTCAGACAGCCCCACGATCCTCACCGGAAGGCCGAGTTTTCCCGCTTCCCCGGCAAAATCCTCCGAAACGCCGCTGTCCGTGATCAGAAGATCATACTCCTCCGGCCTGCAGACCGCATGAACAGAATGCCTCCCGATCTTGCAGGAGGGATATACGCCGATATTCACCGCGCTGTTCTCCATGACCGCCCTCGCCAGCTCCACCCCAGAGCATTCATGAAGCGACGCGCCGAAGGAAAGGTCAAAGGCCGTATGGGAGAAAAAGGCTCTGTCCATGTGGATGCTTTTTACCATATTGACCGTATAACAGTCATGACAGTTTCCCCGGTGATTCATGCCTCCCCCAAGAAAAAAGAGCCGGACGGCGGGCTTTTTCCGGAGTGCCTCCGCCACGGAAATGGAATTGGTCAGCACCGTCACCGAAAGGCTGTCCGGAAGAAGCTTCGCCATTTCATACCCCGCCTGGGAAGAGGTCAGATAAACGACTTCCCCATCCCGGATATATTTCACCGCCTCTGCCGCGACGGCCCGGTAATCCGGCCTTTCCTCCTCGCAATCTGCCGGACAGTAGGTCTCTTCCGGAAAACGCCCCTGCATATCAGGCACGATCGCCCCTCCATGCGTCCTTTGCAGCAATCCCTTCCCCTCCAACGTCCTCAGATCCCTTCTGGCACAATCCGCCGAGATCCCGTAACGCTCCTGCAGTTCAGAAACCAACACCCGTCCGGTTTCATTCAACCTTTTCACAATATCCTTCTGCCGTTCCTCCATAAACATGGCCCGTTCCTCCTGACTCAGGAAAAGGATTCTTCCCGTGGATTTATTTTCTTATGGGTTCAGACTTATATTTCAAGTTTGCTTTTATACGTGTTTAAAATTGTTTATAGTTGTTAATAATTGTTTATTCTTGTTTGAATTCTATCACATTTTATTTTGTTTCACAAGTCCTTTTCCTATTTTCCTTCCTTCTTTTGCTTTTCTTCCCTATCCCACATTTCCCATCGTTCAGCGGAGCCGGTATTCCCGATACAGCCTTCCCCGGTATGCCCTGTCACTTACCGCCTTTTTCAGATCCTCCAGCCGGGCATCCCTCAGCAGCCTCTCCGAAAGCGCGGCAAACCGTTCCTCACCCCGTTTTTCTACGCGCTTTTCACCTCTCTTTTCTCCACGCTTTTCACCGCGTTTTTCTCCCTTCTTTTCTCCGGCCTTTTCTCCCTGCTCTCTTCCCACCGCGATTCCGCTTTCATAAATCTCATCCAGCGCTTTACACATATCGCTTCAGTCCTTCCCCTTCGTCCTGATGCTGAAGGAAGCCGATCACCTGCTTCAGCTCCGTATGCAGAAACCCCGGATCGAGCTCTCTGCGGACGGAAAGCACGTGAATCGGATAATCCGGCACAAGAGGCCTGAGTACCTCGCTCTTTTCCGTAAACAGAAGCATATCGTGCAGGCTTCCGGGCTTCTTCCATTCCTCCTCTTCCTGATTTTCCAGAGTCAGAAGCAAAAGCGCCGCCTCCCCCTCATAAAGCATGTGAACCATATCCCGCACATGCCTGTACTGGGCCGCATATTCCGGAACCGCCTAAACGGGACTCTGTTTCTGCAGAAGCTCCATTCCCTGTTCCCAGACAGGCAGAAATCAGAATTGATGAAAGATAAGCTTTCAGAAAATAAGGGTTACGAAAAACGAATCGTTTTTGTCAGACGAAAAGACGATCGGATGAAATAGAAAATAATTTGATATGTAAGATGGGATTATGATAACATGGACATGAAAAAATACAACGGGAAATGTCAAAAATTAAAATATAAAAATCCGGATATACCGGACTGCTCCCGGAAAGGAGGCTTATGACACAGTCTAAAAAATATTATCAGGCATACGATGAAAGGTACCGTCAGGTTCACGAACAATCCCTTCAATGGTCTTCCCAGTCTCCATCGCCGATTGTCAGAGAAATTCTGGAAAAATATCATATTTCAAAAAACGATTCCATTCTCGAAATCGGCTGTGGAGAAGGCCGGGATGCGGCCTGCCTTCTCCAAAATGGCTATTCACTTCTGGCCACTGATGTTTCAGCCGAAGCAATCAGTTATTGCCGTAAACAATATTCAGAGCATGCGGACTCTTTCCGAATCCTGGACTGTCTGACAGAAAGGCTTCCTGAAAAATACGACTATATATATGCCATTGCTGTTCTGCACATGCTGACTGAGGATTCCGATAGAAGCAGGTTTTACCGTTTTCTTCATGACCATCTGAAAGAGAAGGGAATCGCTCTGATCTGTACGATGGGAAACGGAACGGAGGAATGGCAGACGGACTCTTCCCAGGCTTTTGAGCTGCAGAAAAGAATCCATCAGCAGTCTGGAAAAGAAATCTTCATCGCCGCAACCTCCTGCAGGAAAGTCAGCTTTGAAACCCTGAAACAGGAAACAGCCGCGGAATTCCTTACTATTCTGGAAAGCGGCCTGACCTCCATCCCCCCGGATTTTCCCGGCATCATGTATGCCGTTATAAAACGCGCTCCCGTTTCCAGTCTCTAGGCACTTTTCTTCCCGCGCCCCTGCGCCGCATGAACCGCAAGGCAGAGCAGGATCACCACGACCATATCCGGCAGGGTATTTCCCAGCGGAATGTCCACCGTCATCAGGAAACGGTAGAGCACAAAGCCGATCAGCCAGATCACAAGATTTTTCACGCTGAAGTCTTTCTTTTCCTCCTTCTTTTTCAAAAGGAAGGTATCCGCGATCTGCACCGCGATCATCGGCGCGAAAACGGAGCCGATCAGATAAAGGAAATCCGTGATATCGTCCATGGGGAACACAACCGCCGCCAGGGTGCCGATCACCGTCACCACGATCCCCACCTGTTTTCCTTTCCATTTCGGGAAAATGGATTCGCAGGACACACCGGCGGAATAGGCATCAAGGAAGGTGGTCGTCACCGTGGAGAAAATGATGATGAGAAGCCCCGCGATCCCCAGACCGGCCTTCACCATGATCGCCGCGATATCCGTCTCTCCCGTGAAAAGCGCGGCGCCCATTCCGATGATGTACATCCAGCAGCTCACCAGCCCGTAAACGATCACGCTCACCGCCGTCGCCTTCACCGGCTTCTGCGCCTCCCTTGTGTAATCGCTGATCACAGGAAGCCAGGAAAGGGGCATCGCCACGGAAAGCTCCACCGCAGCGCCGAAGGTCATCGCCTCACCCGCCGCCGTCTGCTCCATGCCTCCGCCGAAGATGACCGCGCAAAGGACGATGGTGAGGAGAAAAAGGGCCGCCATCGCCACCGTATTGATCCGCCCCAGATTGGTAACGCCGACCGCGATCCAGAGGATGATCAGCGCGCCGATCACGATGCACCAGACCCAGGCGCCCGCGCGCACAGTCCCGTCCGCCGCAAGCGCGCCGTCATAGATCATGATCCCTGTCCAGCCCACGAGCTGAAGCACGTTGAGGGCAGAAAACAGAAGGCCTCCCTTCTGCCCGAAGCTCATTTTCACCGTTTCCATTGCGCTTTTTTTCGTCCTGGCGCCGATCAGGCCCGCCGCGAACATCATGACACAGCCGATCAGATGTCCAAGCAGGATCGCCGCGATTCCCTTCGCCATGCCCAGAGGGGCCAGATAAGTTCCCGTCAGGATCTCCGCAATGGAGACGCCTGCCCCGAACCAGATGAGACCGTTTTCAAACACCGATGTTTTTCTGTTCTCGCTCATTTCTCCGGTCCCTCCCTGTAAATGCTGTTGATATCAAAGGCATGATCCATGGGGCCGCTTCCCTTTCCCAGATCCAGCATGGCCGCAAGCGCGCCGGAAAGATAGGCCTTCGCCCGCTCCACCGCCTCCTCCAGGCCGAAGCCCTTCGCCAGGTTCGCCGCAATTGCGCTGGACAGGGTGCAGCCGGTTCCGTGGGTGTTGGGATTGTCGATCCGCCTCCCGTAAAACCAGCGGAAGCTTCCGTCCCGGTAAAGCAGGTCGTTTGCGTCGTTGTGCTGATGGCCGCCCTTTACCAGCACGGCGCAGCGGCAGGCCTCCCCGATCCGGGCCGCCGCCCGTTCCATATCCTCCGGGGTCTTCACCTGCATCCCGGAAAGCACCTCCGCCTCCGGAATATTGGGGGTAAGCACGTCCGCCATGGGAAGCAGCCGGTTTTTCAGCGTCTCCACAGCGTCCTCGCTGATCAGCCTGGAGCCGCTGGTCGCCACCATCACCGGATCGACCACGATATTCTGCGCTCCGTACAGAGAAAGCCTGTCCGCGATGGCCTCGATCAGCCCGGGAGAGGAAACCATGCCGATCTTCACCGCATCCGGCCGGATATCCGTGAATACACGATCAAGCTGTTCCTTTAAAAATTCAGGAGATACCTCCATAATTCCTGTCACGCCGGTTGTATTCTGCGCAGTCAGGGCCGTCACCGCACTCATGGCGAACACGCCGTTTACGGTCATGGTCTTGATATCTGCCTGAATTCCGGCGCCTCCGCTGGAATCGCTTCCAGCGATCGTTAATGCTGTTTTCATCTGCAATTTCTCCTTTGTCTTTTTTACAGAATCCTGCACTAATTTTGTAAAGCGACAGAAGGTGGTGCCCCCAATCTGCCGCTGACGGGCCTGGCTTCTCCGCGCGAAGGGCATCTGCCCGCGTTTTTGCTGCCGCGCTCTGCTCCTGCGCGTTCTGCCGTCTGTATTTCGCCTGCCCGCATCCTGCTCGCGATCGTCCGCGTTCCGCCCGCATCCTACTGGCAGTCGCCCGCATTCCGCCTGCACGCATCCTACTGGCAATCGCCCGCGTTTTGCTCCTTCGGCGTTTCGACGACGCTTTCCGCAAGCTTTCTCAGCCGTTCGGCTGCCGCCTGTACATCCTCCTTTGCAAAAACCGCGCTGATCACAGCGATGCCGCTGATGCCGCTTCCCTTCAGCTGAAGCACATTTTCCTCCGTGATCCCGCCGATGGCGACCGCCGGGATGGGGACGGCGACACAGATCCGGCGCAGCGTATCATGAGCGATCTGCCTCGCATCCGCCTTGGAGCCTGTGTGAAAAACCGCTCCCACTCCAAGATAATCCGCTCCGTCCTCCCAGGCCCGCACCGCCTGTTCCACCGTTCTGGCGGAAACACCGACGATCTTTCCCGGGCCAAGGCGCCTTCTGGCCTCCTTCGCCCCCATGTCCCGCTGTCCCACATGAACGCCGTCCGCGTCCAGACTGACGGCCAGCTCCACATCGTCGTTGATGATGAGCGGCACCCGGTACGCCGCACAGAGCGCCCGGATCTGCTCCGCCTCCTTCATGAGCGCTTCCCCGGTCAGCTCCTTTTCCCGAAGCTGAATGCAGGTCGCTCCGCCCTTCAGGGCGCTTTCCACCCGCTCCGGCAACGGACGATCCGCTTTTTTCCCGGAATCCGTCACCGCATACAGCAGCAGTTTTTTTCTGTCAAAGTTCATTCTAATCTCCATTCTTCCTTCTCACAGCAGCTCCATCCGCGCGCCCCGTTCCAGCTCCTCTCCGGTCATCAGATAAACCGCGTCGATGATCCGGTTCCGGTACGTGGCGTTTCCCTCGTCCTCCCGCATCCGGTCAAAGGCCAGCTCTCCGGCAAGCCCCATGGTGCAGACCGCGGAAGCGGCGGCCTCAAGCGCCTTTCCCGGATTGGACGCCAGGAAAGCCGCCATCAGCCCGGAAAGCTGACAGCCCGTCCCGGTCACCCGGCTCATCTGCTCTTTCCCGTTCCGAATGAGAAAGCAGCGCGACGCGTCGGCCACCAAATCCAGACTTCCCGTCATGGCGATGATACAGCCGGTCTGCGCGGAAAAAGCTTTCGCAAAAGCAGCGTCCCTTTCCAGCCTGCCTCCCGTCACCGCATCCCAGGCGTCCGCGTCCACGCCTCCCGCCGTTTTCCGCCCCTCGGCCAGCGCGCGGATCTCGGAAGCGTTTCCCCGTATTGCGGTAAAACGGATCTCTTTCAGAAGCCTCCCGGCCGTCTCTCTGCGGAAATCGCTCACACCCACTCCCACAGGGTCCAGGACCACGGGATTCCCAAGCTCGTTCGCCCTTTTTCCCGCCCGGAGCATCCCTTCCACCCCGGTCTTATGCAGCTGTCCCAGATTGATGTTCAGCCCCGCGCAGACCGAAGTGATCTGCGCCGCATCCTCCGCCTCATCTGACATGATCGGCCTGGCCCCGCAGGCCAGCAGTACATTCGCCACATCGTTGATGGTCACATAGTTGGTGATATTGTGGATCAGCGGCGCTGTCCGCCTCACGTTTTCCAGACATTCCTTCAGCATGGCTGCCTCCTTTCCTGCGAACCACATAAAAAAACGCATAAAAAAGCGGGATCCCGATTGGGAATACCCGCGCATGCAAACCATCCTGTTTCCCTACGTTGGCATTACCCAAATCAGGTTATGGGTTAAAGCGATTCAGCTTACTCTCAGCCTGCTTGATACGCAAGCTCCCCGTTTTTATGCTTTTTTCTCCCGCCGTCAGCCCTTTGCGCGCTGCTTTGCCTGTGGCTCCAGATTGCCCAGATAGACGTCAAACACCTTCATCCGCTTCATGGCCGTTACCAGCACCGCGGCAAGGATCGTTCCGCCGCAGCTTGACACGAAAAACGGCAGGATGAAGCCGTACACCGCGCTCTCGCTCCCCATCAGCCACACCGCGACAGGCCAGCTCAGCAGACCGCCGATCAAGGATGTGCCGAACAGCTCTCCCACATACGCGAACGGCAGATGCTTTCCGTACTTATAAAGCATTCCGCACAGAAAAGCGCCGCACATGGAACCGGGAAAAGCCAGCAGGGTTCCCGTTCCCAGCAGGTTGCGCAGAAGGCTTGTGACAAACGCCATTCCCACCGCATAGGCCGGCCCAAGGAACACGCCGCCCAGAATGTTGATGAAATGCTGCACCGGAGCGCATTTTGACGCGCCTACGGGAATCGAAAGGGGCGAACAGACGATTCCCACCGCCACCAGGATGCCCGCGAGGGCAAGCTTCCTTACGTTGACATGTTTCATTTCCTTCCTCCGTATGATGGTCGATGCTCTCTGGCATCCTCTCACTCCGGAACACGGATTCCCTCGCATGTTGTTTTTCGTACCTCTCCGGCACAGGCCGCAGAGCATACCGGAAAACCCGAACGGCGCTCCCCGCCCGGTAAAACCGCCTTCGGTGTTCCGAGAACCATCTTATCATTTTTCAGTATTAAAATCAATCGAGAAAAAAAGAGGAATAAATTCTCGTGACGCGCCGCCCCGCGTCCGTTATAATATATGACAACAGACGCAGCTGCTCTTAACTGCCGCCGCCCGGAAAAAGACAGAAGAAAGCTCATCACTTCGACATGGAGGAAAAAATATGAAAATCATGGCAGCTTCCGATATACACGGCTCCTCCCTTTACTGCCGCCAAATGCTCGACGCCTTTGCGAAGGAGCAGGCCGACCGGCTTCTGCTCCTGGGAGATCTTCTCTATCACGGTCCCAGAAACGACCTGCCGGAGGGCTACGCCCCCAAAGAGGTGATCCCGCTTTTAAACGCGCATAAAAACAGCCTCCTGTGCGTGCGCGGAAACTGCGACACCGAGGTGGATCAGATGGTGCTGGAATTTCCCATTCTGGCAGAATCCTGTATCCTCTGGCTGGGAAGCCGCATGGTGTACGCCACACACGGACACCATTTCAACACCTCCTGTCTGCCTCCCCTGCAGCCCGGGGATATCCTTCTGCACGGCCATACCCATGTCCCGGCATGGGAGGGTTTTTGCGTTTCTGCGGAGGTCTCAGGCATGCCGGAGGCGGACGTCTGTAAGCCGCCTGCCTGTCTCTATCTGAATCCGGGCTCCGTCTCCATCCCCAAGAAGAACAGCCCGAGGGGCTATCTGATTCTGACGGAAAGGGAGGCGGAGTGGAAAACGCTGGAGGGAAAAAGCTATCATAAAATCTTATTGTGAAAAAATCTTATAGAGAGCAAAGAGGGGCTATCCCTCTTCCTCCGGCGCCTCTTTCCGGAGGCTGCCCGGCCGTGGTTCCCTCTCTCCCTGGCCAAGGATATTCTCCCCCTCCTCGGCTCTGAAGGGGAGCCTGAAAAGCTGGATCGTCCCCACGCTCTCCCTGCTCAAAACGCGTAAAGCCGCCGTTTCCCCATAGGTCAGAATAAGGCGCTGGTTTACATTCTGAAGCCCTATATGCTCGATTTCCAGTTCTTCCTTCAGCCCCTCCTCCAGCCTGCTGCGGATCTGCCGCAGCTCCTCTCTTGCGATGCCTTTGCCGTTATCCACAACTTTGAATACAACATTGCCGCCTTCAGGGCGTATCGCTATCCTCAGCCTTCCGTTCTCACGGTATTTTAAGCCGTGAGAAACAGCGTTTTCCACGAGAGGCTGCAGGAGCAGGCGGCGTATTCTCTGCTTTTCCACCCTGGGGTCTATCTCCCATTCCACAGCAAAGCTTCTGTCCTCCCGCATTTTCTGGATATCCACATACTTTTTACAGTTTTCCACTTCCTCGCGGACGGTTACCTCCTGTCCGAAGGAATCCAGCGAATATCGGAGCATGTCGGAAAGATCTTCCACCATGCGGTTGGCATTCCCATACTCTCCTTCTGATATGGCGAGAATTTCATAATTGATCGCCTGAAGGGTATTAAACAGGAAGTGGGGATTGATCTGGTACTGCAGGGCCTGAAGCTGCGCGGCCGTCTGCCTGTTCTTTCGCTCGGCAAGCTGCATCTGAAGCTGATTGTTTCTCAGAAAGGTCCGGATGATATTGTTCAGGATCTCTCCGTATACGCTGTCCTTTCCTGCATGCTCTTCCGGAAGCGAAAGCTTTTTCTCCGCCCGGTCGAAAATATCAATGATCTCATCAAGCTGCTCATAATTTCGTCTTGTACGGTAATATGCCAAAAACGCCGAAGCCATGGTCAGCACCGGAACCAGGAAGATAAAGATCCTCATGTTCGAAAAAAGGATCTGATTCACCACCGCATAGGGAACCATGGTAACCACGCAGAAAGCCCCTGTTTCCTCATAAGCTCTTTCGATCAGCCAGCGTCTCCCGTTTAACGCGACCGTCCCCTTTTCGTCCTGCCCGGCAAGCCAAAGGGAAAGCATTTTTTGCTCTTCCTCACCCAGCTCATAATTGGAAAACAGAAGCTGCCCGGCGCTGTCCGCAACCATCATATACTGCTTTTCAAATGCGGCCGTCTGCCGCAGCCGTTCCTTTTGTTCTTCCAGCGCATAATTGATCACTATTCCGCCCTTATAATTGGGGAAACGCCGAAACAGGCTGAACATCTCCACATCTTTTTCATATCCGCTTCCAGGCATCCCCCGCACCACCGCTCTCGTTTCATTTCCCTTCATTGTGAGCAGCGGGTCAAGCCATTCATCGTCCGCAAGGCCGCTTCCAAGCGTTTCAATATTATCCTCCGAGGTAATAATTCTTCCGTCCTCATTGTCCAGATAGAAATATACGGAATGGATATCCGTTCGGGAGCTTTTCAGGGCTACCATATAGGCGGACAGAAATTTCAGAGCGATTCCCGACTCAAAGTCGATGCTGTCGCTGTGGAAGATCCGGAAAAACTGCCCCATCCGCTGCCCGCTTCCCAGGTAGATCTGAAAAGCCGTGGAATCGGAAATAAAAGAATCCATGTGCCTGGCCGCAAGCTCCAGGGAATTCCCCATTTTCTCCTGCACCTTACCTCGCTCCTGCACATAGATCAGGGAAAGGAACAGCATTCCAAGAAGAAAAACCGGCAGGGTAAACGTTCCAAGATAAACCCAGAGCTTATCCTTCAGGAAGCGATATTTCATTCCGCGATTCTTCCCCTTTTTCTTCCTCATTCCATCTCCCTGTTTCCTGAACCGTTTCGAAAATCTCTCGGAGATAACCCGTAATACCCCCTGAAGGCCCGGCTGAAATTTTTCGAATTTTCATATCCGAGATATTCCGATATATCGTATATTTTATATTCCGGCCTCATCAGAAGCTCCGCCGCCTTCTTCATTCTCGCTTCCAGAAGGGCTTCCGAAAAGCTCCTTCCGGCTTCCTTTTTAAACAGAGCGGACAGATAGCCCGCGCTCAGATTTACCAGCAGCGAGGCTTCCTCCAGATTGGCCGTTTTCAGATTGCTTCGGATATAATCCTCCACCGTCTTTACGATACCCCCGTAATATCCCGGCGCCGCTTCCGCAAGTCCTCTCTCCTGATCCATCTTCCGCTTCAATTCCGTAAATGTTTTCCGGAGGACATCCGTTTTCACCGGCTTCAGAATGTAATCCTGAACGCCATAACGGAGCGCCTGCTGGGCATACCGGAATTCCATATAGCCGCTCAGGAAAACGATTTTGATCTCCGGATGCTCCCTGCTGAGGATTTCGGCGAGCTCAAGCCCCGTCATAACCGGCATTGCGATGTCCGTCAGAACCACATCAACAGGATTCCGTGAAATATATTCCAGCGCCCTGCGTCCGTTCTCCGCCCGGGCTACGATCTGAAAGCCCAGATCCTTCCAGGGATAAAAATCGCAGAGCCCTGAAAGCAGCTTTTTTTCATCATCAGCGACAAGCAAACGATACATGACAGCTTCCCTTCCCTGCGGCGGAGCGGAAAACCTCTTTGGGCTTTTTCCGCTCCGCCGTATTCTTCTTTTCAGTCTCAGCCCTTGATCCCCGTGGCGGCAATGCCCTCCACGAAATATTTCTGCGCGCAGAAGAACAGGATGACCAAAGGAAGCGTGCTGACAAGAGCCATCGCTATGATATTGTTCCAGCTCACGGACATGTTGACGTCCATAGACATCCGAAGCCCCAGCGCGAGAGGATATTTGCTCACGCTGTTAATGTAAAGCAGCGGTCCGAAGAAATCGTTCCAGCTCCACATAAACTGAAAGATCATGGCCGAAAAAACAGCGGGCTTTGCCAGCGGCATAACGATCTTCAGATATACCATAAACGAGCTGCATCCATCCACATAGGCCGATTCATCCAGCTCCCGGGGGATCCCTCTGAAAAACTGGATAAACATGAAAATGAAAAAGGAGCCTCCCCCGAATAGACAGGGAATGATAAACGGCAGATAGCTGTCCAGCCATCCCATGTCTCTGTACATGATATAGCGCGGAATGATCATCACCGCATTGGGGAGCATCATGCAGCCCATTACAAGAGCAAAGCAGAATTTTTTCCCGACAAATTTGAACCTGGCGAAGCCAAACGCCACAAAGGAGGACGATATCACGGTAAACGCTACCATTGGCAGCACCATGAAAAAGGTATTTTTAAAAAATGTGGCGTAGGTGTACTGGCCTGAGCCCTTCCATCCGTTTCTGTATCCGTCAAGCGTCCATACCGAAGGAAGCAGCGATGCCTGAAATATCTCATCGTTGTGTTTAAAGGACGCGAAAAACATCCAGGACAGCGGATAAAGCATAACGATCGCCACCAGGATCAGCACGGCATAGCTTATGATCCTTCCGGCTCTTCTTTTTTTCTCCACCTAAAATTCACCTCCGTCCTCGTAATAGACCCATGCAGAGGATGAGCGGAATACGAGCATGGTCAGACAGATGATCAGGACAAACATGATCCAGGACAGCGCGCTCGCATACCCCATTTTGTAATACTGGAACGCATCGGTATAAAGCTTCATGCCCAGCACATAGGTTGATTTCATCGGGCCTCCGCCGGTGATCACGAAGGCGGACGTGAATTCCTGCAGCGCATTGATCATCTGCATGATCAGATTGAAAAACAGGATGGGCGTGATCATCGGAAGAGTGATCTTAAAAAAGCGCTGCACCCTGCCCGCCCCATCAATGATGGCAGCTTCATACAGAGACTGGGGAACCTGCTTCAGAGCAGCAAGAAACAGCACCATCGAGGAACCGAACTGCCATACGGAAAGCACACAGATGGTACCCAGCGCCGTCTTGGGACTTCCGATCCAGTCCACCGGCCCGATCCCGATCATACCCAGAAGATTGTTGATCGCCCCGTTTCTCATAAACAGGATCTTCCACACCACCGCGATCGCGATGCTTCCTCCCAGGATGGAGGGAAGATAATACAGGGTACGGAACAGCCCGATCCCCTTGATCTTCATATTCAAAAGCATCGCGATGAACAGAGCAAAGGCCAGCTTGCACGGCACAACGATCAGGGCATAGGTCGCCGTCACCTTCATGGAGGGCCAGAATTCCAGATCCGAAGTGAGCAGCCGGATATAATTGGTAAGCCCCACAAATTTCGGCTCATTGAGCATCGTGTAATTGGTAAAGGAATAGTAAAAGGATTTCACAAACGGATAAAGCTGGAACCACAGAAACCCTATGATCCACGGAAGGATAAAAAATAAGCCCTTGTTTTTTTTGAGTTTTCGAATCATCTGCCATTACCTCACTGCCGCAGACAAAATTATCTGTCTGACCGGCGTCCGGCCGTAAGACCAGGGAACGCCGGTCATTTTCTTCATTACTGCTGGTCGGCCTTAACCGTTTCCAGCATGCTCGTCATCAAATTATACGCATCCTCGGCGGCAGCTCTGGGGCTGTCAAACTCGCCATAGATCATCTTCTCAAGCACTGAATTAAAGGTATTCGATACCTCCGTCGTATTCGCCACATCCAGCTCGGGCGTTCCGGGATTCTGCATCGCCAGCTCCACAGCCTGGCTTGCCTGAGCATTGATCATTCCGTTTTCCTCAAGGAGCGCTCTCCCGTGCTCCGTGGGCGGAATGGAACGGCTGTCCTTCAGCGCCAGGATCCCTTCGTCCTGATTGAACATGAAATCCAGAAACAGCATGGCCTCCTCCGGATGGCTGCAGTTCGAGGAGATCACCATGAGCTGCGCGGGCCTTACGATCACGCCCGAGTTCTGAGCGCCTTCAAGCCCGGGATAGGGCAGGGTAACCGCATTTTCTCCCCACTGCTGCTGATCGGCGGTGGAGGACCAGTTCAGCCAGCTTCCGTACATGTCGTTATTCCAGCCCGGGTTATCCTGGGGAGCGCCGGAAAAGATCATGGATTCCTCCAGCGGCAGGATGACCTTGTCATCATACAGCTTCTTGGTATAGGCAAAGGCCTCCTCCATCTCATCCACCGTATATCCCACCGTATAATCCTCGTTGATCAGTTGCCTGTCGGTAAGCTGCATCAGATAAATTTTGGTCACGAACCAGAAAATACCGCTGTCCATATTGACAAAATACTTTTCCGGATCGGCCTCGTTCACCTTCTTTCCCTGCTCATAAAAATCGTCCCAGGTGATCGTGTCACCGAATTCGATTCCGGCCTCGTCCAGCACAGCCTGATTTGCCAGGAAATTCGTCGCATTATTTCCGGTGGGAAGGCTGACCAGCTTATCGTTGTAAACGCAGAAATCATCCAGGAAATCCTGAGAAAAGCCGCTCAGGTCAATGATATCCTCATACTGGCTGATATCCAGGAAAAAATCCGGATTCTGCGACATATAGGTCGCCATCCAGGGCTGATCCATCTGAATGATGTCAGCCTCCGTTCCTCCGGAAAGCGCCGCCGAAAGCTTGTCCTGATAACCGTCAAAGCCTCCGTACTCCGCCTCTATCGTGATGTTCGGATATAACGCCTCGAAGGCTTCAATGCACGCAAGCGTCGCTTCATGCCTGCTGTCGCCTCCCCACCAGCTAAAGCGAAGGGTCACCTCTTCGCCGCTGCCGGCGGCCTGCCCCTCTTCCTTCGCCTGCTCCGTTCCGGCGCCGTCTCCTTCAGCGCCAGCCTCTTCCGCCGCGGACGGCTGCGAAGCGGCAGACTCCTCTGTTTCCTGACCCGTGCCACCGCAGCCGCCGATCATTCCTGTAAGCATCGCAGCCGCGGCAAGCAGAGCCGCCATCTTTTTCATACGTCTCATTGCCATAAGACACCTCCTTTTCTCGATGGCCTCATTCTAGCAGAATGCCTCTAAAGCCAAAAGAATACCCAAATCCGAAAAGGTATCATCAGAACAGCAATTTTTCAGAAAACACTCCTGATATCAGAAAAGGTATCATTATTCATTCCAGAAGTCGTTCAAGCTCTGAATTTCAGCGGGCGGATATGCCCCGGCGAACGCCTGATACGGATGCCGTTTGTCAGAAGCATCCTGTCAGCAGATGTGACGGATACAATCTGCTCCGTCTTGTCTTGACACTGCTCCTTTCGCATGGAAGCATGCGGAGGAACAGCAATGAAAATGAATGTAATAAATATACCGCATGCGGATCTGGTACGCAAGAATTTATTTCCCGGAAATTTTTTTTTTAAATTTGGGGAAACTTTTCACACAGAAAATTTCTCAAAAAAGGCCGCCGCATCAGTATCATAAAATACTTTGCGGCGGCCTCATCGTCCGTTTTTATCTTTTTTATCCTTATTTATTCTTTATTCTTATCCTTCTTCCTTCAAAGAGCGGCCGTTGGATGCGATCACATCCCGGTACCACCAGAAGCGCCTTGATCATACCGGAGCCTGCCAGAGCCGGGATGACCGGCTGGAAGATGGCCGTCAGAGTGCCGAAAAACATTCCGACGATCCCCTTTTTCTCCTCTCCGTCCTGCTGCGAGGGAGCCATATTGTCGCCAAAGCTGCCTAGCTTTTTGATCTCCTCACAGACGTTTCCCACGTCCGTACCGATCACGACCTGGAACTGGCCGTTCTTGGTCACAACGCCCTGAACGCCCTTCACCTTCTTGATTCCCTCCACATCCGCCTTTTTCGGATCGTTCAGGCTGAAACGCAGGCGGGTCATACAATTCGTAACGCCCGATACGTTCTTTTCGCCGCCGACGAGCTTCAGTATCTCGGCAGCCATTTTTTTATAATCCATACTTCTCCTCCTTTTCGCAAAAGCTTTTTTCACTTCGCATTTTTTGAAATCTATCCCCTTTTTCGGCCACTGGTTGAGGTTCGCTGCCTGCGATCTGCTATCTTCGATCTGCCGCTTGCGATCCACTGCCTGCGGTCCGCCAGTTGTGGTTCACCGCCAGCGGCCCGCAGCCGTGCGGGAAGCGCTCCCGCAGCCGGGAAAGAAAGCCCGCAGCTCCTCCTCGGGAACCGCAATCTGATAGTCGTTCCACACCAGCCTCGCGATCTTCTCCGCGCAGGCATAGCTTTCCGCATACTGCGCCCGGATCAGGCCGGAAAGCTCCCTGTCGTCCCCGTCCAGCATCTTGTCCTGGAAAAGCCTCTGGGCAAAAAATTTCAGATGGGTCACAAACCGGACAAAATGCAGGGAATCCTCGTTGAAATTCATGTGATACTGATAACGCACCACGCTGATGATCTTATGCACCAGCTCGGTCATCCGCACCGCGTCATTGGTGTTCTCATAATCAAACTCGGCGTTTACGATGTGCATTGCGATGGAACCCGCCTCGTCCTCCGGCAGCTTTTCCCCTGTCTTTTCTTCGATCAGCGCAAGGCCGTAAAGCGCCGCTTCATATTCCTTCGGGTAAAAATTCCGGATCTCCCACAGAAGCACATTTCTGAAATTCATCCCCTGCTTCATCCGCGATACGGCAAAGGAAAGATGATCGATCAGATTCAGATAAACGGTTTCATTCAGCTCCTTCCCAAGCCCTTCCTCCGCCTTCTTCACGATCGCGTCCGTAATCTCCATGTAGACCTCGGGCGTCTGCGCCAGCAGAGCGTACAGCTTGCCGGAAAGGTTCTTTGATTTCAGGAAAAACTCCTTCTCCACTCTGGACGCATCCACCGTATCCCCCGGCTTTGCATGAAAACCGATCCCGCGTCCGGTCAGGATCCTCTCCTGATTGCGCTCGTTCCGCGCGCTGACCACATTGTTATTGATTACACTTTTCACCGTCCACCGGCTCATACCTCTGTCCCTCTTTAAAAACAGCAATAAAAAAAGACCCCCATCACACGCACTGCTTCCCTTTGCGTGTAATATCAGGTCTTGCCTGCCACACAGTAACAAACCTGAAGTTTTGGGGGAGGACGAAGTGGTTCCCAACCTCCCCTCAGAAATCGCCGCAAAATCCCCATTTCACCCCAGCAGGGCTATTTTTCTGCTGCGGCTGAATGGCTTCACCCCTCCTCCAGCGCCTCGATCAGAAAGCTGACCGGGCGGAATCCGTCGTTGCAGGAAATCATGACGGATTTCTTATTTTTCATCCATCCCTCATAAATGTCCTCCCCGCCGTGAGCAAGCGTCATCACGAACGCCGACATGCTCTCCCATGCGCTGTCGCACAACCCCTCCGGTTTCTTCCACCCGTCCGCAATGAAAACCTGCCCCTCCTTAAGATCACACGCATGCTCCATGGGATTCTCGTATCGCTCCGAAAGATCCTGATAAAACGCTTTTCTCATCACGGTAATCCTGCATTTTTTCATCCTCTGCTCCTCCTCAAGTCCGCCGGCCGATTCCTGCTGCGAATCTTCATCTCATCCCATATTCCCGATACAGCTTTCTGCGAAACGCTTCGCTTCGTACCGCCTTTTCCACATCCTCTGTTCGGGAATCCCGCATCAGATTTCCGATTAGGGCGGCAAGCTTTTTTTCGCCTTTTTTCTCTCCAATTTTTTCCCCCCTTTTTTCCCCAATGCGCAGTCCATCCTGTCTGCTCTCTTCCATCATCTCATTCAATGCCTGACACATATTTACCCTGCCTCCTTCTACTCTGTTTCTCTCCTTATAGTCCTCCAGCCTCCTGTGATCGATCATCACACTGATCACATCGTAGGTTTCCTCTTCCATTTCCTGAAAGCGCTCCTCGTTGCTCCTGCAGTATTCCTTCATTGCTTCCTTATCACGGGATCGCTTCATCAAGGCTATGACGTCTCGCAGCCCGGTCGTAAATCTATCCTCGTTCAGATCTTCCAGCGTATACAGATTCATCCGGTAATCCGCCGTATATTTCCGGAACACCTCATTCTCTCCATTAAAGTTTAGCATTCCGTGCAGGCTGCGGCAAGCCTCCCACTTTTTATTTCCATGGTAAAAGACCACCGTCACCACCGGATCCAGCTTTTCCTCCGGCGTCAGGCCCGAAAGAAACCGGGCGCTTCCCTTCAGATCTTTTTTCCTTCTGTGCTGTGCCTTCCGTTTCCTCAGCTGCCGGGCATACTCCAGCGCGTCATATTCCATACACCTGGCGGGCATGGCGTAATGCAGCTCATTCTGGTTCTCCACCGTGAGCACGCAGCAGCTTCCTCCCCGGTACCGTTTCTTCGCCACATCCCGGTATCTGCCTCTCTTTCCGGCGCCTGCGCCGCCCGTTTTTCCCTCGTGATACGCTTCCGGGACGGCCTCCAGCTCCTCCGGCACGATCTCCTTTCTTCCCTCGAAAATGGTGCCGTTCATGAAGTCTGCGAAGATATCCTCCTTCCCCAGATAAGCACAGAATACATCATTCTTTTCTCCCATGCTTTTTTCGTTCCTCCTTCTTTTTTATTTTCTCTGAATTGTGAATTATGACGGGCCAAAAACGCCCTGGCGAACGCCTGATACGGATGCTATTTGTCAGAAGCATCCTTCTGGCAGATGTGACGGATGCGGTTCGATCCGCCCTGTTTTGACGCTGCTCCTGCCGCATGGAAATATGCGGGGAACAGCGATGTGAAAATGAATAAATTAAATATATCGTATGCGAAGCAAAAATGCAAGAAAAAATCGGGAAGTCAATGACAGAACAGGAAAGCTGATAACTCATTATTTTTTATTAATCCTTTTTTACAGCATCCTGTTCCATGTCATTCTCCTGCCCGAATATCTGGTGCTCTAAAGCATAATTCAACGCCAGACATACGAGCTCGTTCCGTGAGCGTTTGCTCCTTTTGGCCAGCCGGTCATACGCCTGTTTCACTTCTCTGTCTATTTTCAGGTCAATCCTCTTTTGCGGTTCCTTTACAGTAATAATAAGCTTGTCATCCATGATGATATTCCTCCTTAAGCGGGCAGTTTAAAATTCATTGTTTCAAGTTTATAATATCATTAAACCACGCCTTTTACAAGTATATATTATATTTTTACAGTATATACTTGTATTAAGCCAATTAAGAAGATCATCCCAGCTGGAAACGAAATATTTATATAGGCAGATAAATCTACAACCAGATTAGATTGCCCCAGTATAGAGAAATAGAAGCTCTTACTATATTTCCCAAGCGCAATACAACATTAAGTTGTTTTTTTACAGGATATTCCTCTTCTCCATACACATATAACCTGTACTCTATAGCTATAAGCAATAAAAAGGAGCGCAGTAATGTCCAATCGAATCAGAGAATTACGGGAAGAAGCCCGGATGACCCAGGTACGCTTATCCATTGAACTGGAGGTTTCTCAGGAAACGATCAGCGCCTATGAAAGCGGCAAGCATTATCCCAGCGTGGCCTCGCTGCTAAAGCTGTCGCAGATTTTTCATGCGAGCTGCGACTATATTCTTGGAATTTCCGACATAAGAATGCCTGCCCAAAACAGCCTCCCCGACGGTGCGGAGCAGAATATCGCCATGAGATGGAACCGTCTGAATGCCGGACAGCGCGCCCTGGCCCTCGCCTATATGGACGGTCTGCTCGATATGGGACAAACTGAGCAGGCGAGCCGAACATGACTTTTTACGAAGGCTAAGAGCAAGAGGCGGCTGGAAAAACTTGTGTAATATGCAGTGCCGCAGCCATCGACTGACAGATGGCTGCGCCTGCCCAATAGGATGGATACATAATAAGAGCGCACTCAACAGTACGCTCTTGTTAAATGGAATCCGGCTTATTCATAGAAAAGACAGGCGTTTTTACCACTGTGCTTTGCCTGATAGAGCGCTTTATCCGCTCTCATAAAAAGTGTTTCAAACTGCCTGGTTTCCTCTGTTGCGAAAGCCACACCAATGGAACAGGTTACTTTCAGGTCGTTCTGTTCTGCGATCTTTAGGGAAGCTATCTCCTGAAGGATGCCCTGCAGTTTTTCCGCGAGCTGTTCCCGCCCTCCATCAAACTCTTCCAGGAATACGATAAATTCATCCCCGCCATATCTGCCTAAAATATCTGTTGTCTGAAACGCCTTTTTAAGGCCATCTGAGACAGAACAGAGAGCGGTTGTCCCGGTTTGATGCCCAAATCTGTCATTGATCGCTTTCAGATTATCCACATCTATAACCAGCATTACGCCGCTTAACCCCCGACCGGAAACCAGCATATCGTCAATTTTATGCTGTACAGCACCACTGTTCAGAAGCCCCGTCATACTGTCACGCATAGCGCGATGCTTCTCTTCCAGTTTCAGTGCCTCATACTGTTGTATGATTTCGTAAACTAAAAAAATAAACAGTCCGGTTATGATATAGGACACAGAAAGCAATTCAAAATCACGTGAGAAAAATTTTTCCGCAAGCCATATTGAAATGTTGCAAAGGGTTGCCGAAAATAAGAATATTGCGTGCAGGTGGGACACAATTCTCTTTTTGTATATTGCATAAATGACAGCAGACAGCTGTGCGACCACATAGAAAATAAGATAAACAAGATATATTTTATGTAATATCCCGTATTCTCTTATGATTTTTGTAAAGCCTTCTGATCGATCGATTTCAGCTGTTTTATAATAGACAGGCAGGATTCCGGGGCTTGCAGCAATAAGCAAGACCACGGTACCGATCGTGATCAGCATGGGATTGAGCCATTTGGGAGGATCTATTTTGCAAATAGTCAATAGCATCATCATTAGAAAATAGGGCAAAAAGACCTGCCCTAAATAGGAGAGACGATTCGCGTTTAAGGCGAATGTCAGGCTCGGAGCAATGGATATCAGAAAATACCCTAAATTTGCCAGGGCAACCGATATAAACATCAACAGCAAATACCGATTTTTGTTTTTATCAACTAAAAGGCATATGCCGATTAGAATAAATGAAATAATGGTGATTATTCCATATACAGCCGACACGCTTTATCTCTCCCCTGCTAAAAACGGTTTATCCATCATTTGAAGAGCGCCGCAATGGATTTATATACATACGGCGAAGAGTACCATCCGATCATCGTTCTGGTCGACAGCCCCAATAAAATATGGATATTGTATCATGTTTATTTCTCTCTTGCAATCAATATTCATTTATGGCAAGTCGATGATGTTTTATTGTTTTATTATCCTATTGTTTTATTTTTTACACTGTATTCCACAGGCGGCCTTTTTCCTTTTCGGTCAATCTCCCGCCGCCCCCTTCAGCTTCCTCATCTGCACGATATAGCTTGTGACCAGGATCACATCCGCGCCGAACCACGCGAGGATCTCCGCGTAGAAGATTCCCTCTGATCCGAAGAACAGCGGGAGCAGCATGGCCGTTCCGGTACGCATGACAAACTCCGCAACTCCGGACAGCATGGGAAGCAGAGTATTTCCCATCCCCTGCAGGCAGGAGCGTGTCACATGCAGGACATAGAGCACCGGAAGAAATACGCTCATGATCGCCAGATAATGATAGGCGATCTCCAGCGTGGCGGCCACGTCCTCCGGGCTTCCCGAAATGAACCAGCCCAGGATCACCCGGCCGAACAGAAGCATGGCGGCCGCTATGACGGCGGAGGTCACCACCGCCGTGGCAAGCGCGGCCCGCGTTCCTTTGCTGATCCGGTCGATTTTCCCAGCGCCCAGGTTCTGTCCCGTATAGGTCACCATCGCATAGCCGTAGGAGGTTGCGGCCACCTCCAAAATGCCGTACAGCTTATTGGTGGCCGTGAATCCGGCGATGAACAGCACGCCGAAGCCGTTGACCACAAACTGCACGATCATGCCGCCCACGGAAATGATCGCGTTCTGAAAGGCCATGGGAAGCCCGAGCTTCATCAGATGCAGGCAGAGACGTCCTCCGATCCGGAAATCCTCTTTTGTAAAGGCGAGCACAGGGATCTTCAGAATGGAGAACAGGCAGAACAGCCCGGAGCAGACCTGCGCGATCACCGTCGCTCCGGCCGCTCCCGCGATGCCCCAGTGAAAGCCCAGCACAAAAAGAAGATCCAGCCCCACATTGATGAGAGCCGCCATCACCATGGCATACAGCGGCGTCTTCCCGTCTCCCAGCGCGCGCAGGATGGAGGCCAGGATATTATAGGCCATGACTACAGGAATACCCGCGAACATGATCCGCAGATAGGTCATGGAATCCCCGATGATCGCCTCCGGCGTCTGCAGAAGCGTCAGAACGGGCCTTGCCGCCGCCTGGCTGAGCGCAAGAAGGACGATGGAGGAAAGGATGGCAAGCAGGATGGAATTCGCCACCGTTTTTCTCAGCTTATCATACATCCCCGCCCCGAATTCATGGGACATGCGGATGGAAAAACCCTGTGTAAAGCCCTGGATCGTGCCGAGCACCATCCAGTTCAGCCAGTCTGCCGCTCCAAGGGCGGCCAGCGCCCCCACGCCCAGGGCCTGCCCCACCACCATGGTATCCACTACCGTATACAACTGCTGAAAGACATTTCCCAGCATCAGTGGCAGGGAAAATGCCACGATCAGCTTCAGCGGTTTTCCTTCCGTCATGCTCTGTGTCCGCGCCGCCATTTCTGTCTACCGTTCCTTTCTGTCTGTGTTTTCCTTTATTTCTCTTCCTTACCGGCTCTTCCTCAAACCGAAGCGTTCTTCACATAGCAACAGCCGTCAGCGCAGCCCCAGCAGCCGCAGATACGCCTGCGCGATCACAGCATGGCCCGCCTCGGTGGGATGCACGCCGTCCTCCGACAGCTCCGCCGGAGACGCCCCGCCCACGATCCAGCTCTGGAACAGCCCGTCCATGGGGAGAAAATAATCCGCATACTCTCTCGCAAGCCGTCTTGCCGCCTGAATCTTGGGATCCAGGTCCGTATGCCAGCATTCCTTTTCCGGATCCGTCGGGATCAGAAAGGGCTCAATGATCATCAGCTTCGCCTGCGGCAGATCGCGGCGCAGCCGCTCAAGCAGCGTCCGGCAGTTGCTCTCATACTGCTCCGCGCTGGTGGGATCAGCGCTGTCATAGCCCCTCCAGGTATCATTGATGCCGATCAGAACGGAAATGAAATCCGGCTTTACCGCAAGAAAATCCTCCTCATACCGATTAAGAAGATCGCAGGAACGATTCCCCGACACGCCCCTGTTGATAAACTGCGTCCCGCTTCCCGGATACAGGCAGCGATACATCCGCGCCACCTTCTCCGGATATCCCGCTCCCAGATCGTCCGTTTCCCGGATCCTTCCGCAGTCGGTGATGGAATCCCCCTGAAACAGCACCCTTTTTCCCGTAAAAATGTTGTGGATCATAACATTCTCCTTCTTTTTTCTGATTTTCGGGCAGACGCCGCTGTCATTTCCCGCACAACCCCTGCCGCCATCTTCCGCACAGCCGCCGCTGCCATCTTCCATACAGCCGTCTCTGCCGTCCTCCACGCATCAGCCCGCACACAGCGCCTTCTTTACAAGCCACTTCCGCAGGCTTATAATCACATTATACTGAAAAAAAGAAAAAACGAAAGAGGCAGATTTATGACGAAGGCCGAAAATCAGAACGACTTCTCCAAAGGAAGCGTCGTCGGAAATATTCTTTCTCTGGCGCTGCCCATGACGCTGGCGCAGCTCATCAATATCCTTTACAACGTGGTGGACCGGATGTATATCGGAAGGCTGCCGGAAAACGCCACCCTTTCCCTGACCGGGCTGGGCCTGTGCATGCCGGTCATCTCCGCCGTGATCGCCTTTGCCAACCTGTTCGGCATGGGCGGAGCGCCCCTGTGCTCCATCGCCCGTGGAAAAGGCGACGACCGGGAGGCGGAACGGATCATGGGAAACGCTTTTGCCATGCTGCTTGCGACCGGCCTGCTTCTGACCGTCGTCGGCCTTCTCTTCAAAAAAACCTGCTGTACGCCTTCGGCGCAAGCGATGCCACTTATCCTTATGCGGACAGCTATCTGACCATCTATCTGCTCGGCACCCTTTTTGTCATGACCAGCCTTGGTCTCAACAGCTACATCAACGCCCAGGGCTTTGCCCGTATCGGCATGGTGACCACCCTGATCGGCGCGGTTCTGAACATCCTGCTGGATCCTGTTTTCATCTTCGTCCTGGACATGGGCATTCAGGGCGCCGCCATCGCCACCGTCATTTCCCAGGCGGCCTCCGCGCTGTGGACCTTCCGTTTTCTGACCGGAGACAAAACCATCCTGCGCATCCGCCTCTCCTCCATGAAGCCGCACGGAGGGACCATCGGAAGCATCGTCTCCCTCGGCCTGTCCGGCTTCATGATGTCCATCACCAACAGTATCGTCCAGGTGGTGTGCAATTCCACTCTTTCCGTATACGGAGGCGATCTCTATGTAGGCGTCATGACCGTCATCAATTCCATCCGGGAGATCGTGACCATGCCGGTGACAGGCGTCACCAACGGCTCCCAGCCCGTCATCAGCTTCAACTACGGAGCGGGAAAATACGACCGGATCAAACAGGCCATCCGCTTCATGGCCTTAAGCTGTATCGGCTACACCGTCGTCATCTGGGGGATCCTGCACCTGTTCCCCGTATTTTTCATCCATATTTTCAACACGCAGGCTGATCTGGTGGAGGCCGCCGTACCCTCCATGCAGATCTACTACTTCGGCTTTTTCATGATGTCACTGCAGTTTTCCGGACAGACCGTTTTTCAGGCGCTGGGGAAGGCGAAATTCGCCATTTTTTTCTCCATACTGCGTAAAGTAGTCATTGTCACGCCCCTGACGCTCCTTTTGCCCCGCGTGGTCAGCCCTGCAGTCAACGGCGTGTTCCTGGCGGAGCCCGTCTCCAATTTCATCGGAGGCGCCGCCTGCTTTCTGACCATGCTGCTGGTGGTCCGCAAAGAGCTGAAAAAGCAGAACTGAAAAACAAAGCTGAAAGAAAGAGGGACAGAAAATGATCCGAAAAGTAAACCTGTCAAATATTCTTCGATGGGGAAGGCCGCTGGCCGTCACCGTTCTGCTGATCCTGCTGATCATCGGCTGCTCCTTTCTTGTCACCGGCCGTATCAACCGGCATGAGGAAGCCAACGCCTTCCAGCGTCTGTATGAGGAAGCCGGAACTCTGGCGGGTGAAATTGAAAGCAGGGCCTATGACGACCGAAGACAGCTGGAAACGATCGCCGCTCTCCTTTCCGAATATGAGGATCTGACCTCCCCGCAGGTTGAAAGAAGGCTTACGACCTATTCCTCCATCGGCATGATGTCCTATCTTGAGCTGCTCCTGCCGGATAACACCGTTCTTTCGCCCAAAACCGGGCGGACGGATGCTACGGGCTTCCTTTCCTTTGAGAAGGAGGCGGCCGCCGGCGCCCACATCACCGACCGGGAGACTGGCCTTTCCGAAGATGAAGGCTACATTCTGCGCCATTTTGTGCCGGTCATCAGAAACGGCGAAACCGTCGCCATGCTCTACGGCGTGATCGAGCTGGGCTCTCTGCCGAAGGAACTGGTATCCAATCCATACGGCGGAGAAGCCGCCGTTTATATCGTCGATGGAAATACCGGCGATTTTCTCGTGGATACCTGGCATGCCGAGCCTGGAAACATCTGGGAGCTTGGCGAACGTCCCATGGCGAAGGGCTACGATCACGATGCTCTGAAGCAGGGTATGATCGAAGGGAGAACCGGCTACGTGGTCTTCGTCTCCCGGACCACAGGCTCCTACCTCTATTTTTATTACGAGCCGCTTTCCATCAACAGCTGGCGGATCGCCCTCTCCGTGCCGGAGGAGCTGGTCTTTGCCGACGCGAACGTTATCCGGAATATCCTTGGCGTCTTTCTGTTCCTGGAGGCCGTCTGCTTCATCCTGTATTTTCTCTGGATGCTGCGCTATATCCGCCACGAAATGGATGAAAAGCAGCATCAGCTTGACTCCATCAATTATATTTACGACGTAGAAAAGCTGCTTTTTAACGCCCATGAACAGCACGGGAACATCGAACAGGCCCTGGAGAATATCGCCCGGATCACTTCCGCCCAGGCAGTGAGCTTCCTTATGTCCGGCCCGGAAGGAAACGATTCCTCCTACATTTTTGAAAGGAAGGAGCCTGACAGCCATCCTGCCCGCCTTACACCAAAAGACAGGGCCTCCTCCGCCCGGATCGCAGAGATCACCTCCCGCCTTCCCGCCTATTTTCGCCTGAAGGGCGGCACACACTCCGTCTGCGGTCTCTCCGACCTGCATGCTGTCTTTTCCAGTCTGCGCACGGATTCCGTAAAAAATATGATCGCTCTTCCGGTCCTGGACGCGGACGACTCCGTTTCCGGCGTTCTCGCAGCCTTCAACCTTCCCGACGCCCAGACCGGAGCCGCCCTTTTGAAAAGCGTTTCTTTCAGCTTCAGCATGTTCTGCCACAACATGCGTTCCTATCACGCCATTCGCGAAAGGGGGGAACGGGATATGCTGTCCGGCCTCTACAACCGGAACCGCTATGAGCAGGATCTGAAGGATTATCCTTCCCTGTGTCAAAGGTCCCTCGCCTGTATCTACGTGGACGCCAACGGCCTCCATGAGCTGAACAACAGCGAGGGACACGATGCCGGAGACCGGATGCTGAAATCCGTATCCAAACAGCTTCTGGAGCAGTTCGGATCCCTGCACTCCTACCGCATCGGCGGAGATGAATTTCTCGCCTTTGCCCCGGACCTGGAAAGGGATGAGGCGGTACGTCGGACAGATACCATGCGTGATGCTCTGAAACAGCAGGGCTATCATATCTCGGCCGGCATTCAGTGGACAGACAAAGCCGCTTCCCTGGATACCGTTTCCCTGAGACGGCTGATCAAGGAAGCGGAACAGCAGATGTATCTGGCAAAGAAGGCCTATTATGAGGAGGAAGGGAATGACCGCCGCGGAGGCGCGCGGCGGTAAAATCGAAAAATAAAATTTATCTCTTGACTTTTCCCGCCCAATCAGATAAAATACACTATGTTGTCGGGAACGACAAAAAATGTGCGCGTAGCTCAGCTGGATAGAGCGTCTGACTACGGATCAGAAGGTCGGGAGTTCGAATCTTCTCGCGCACGCTATATCGAAGCAGGAAGGAGATCCTTACGGATCTCCTTTTTGTTTTCCGGTCTGTGATAGCAGACTGACACGGCAGTTTGTCATGGCGGTCTGTCATGGCAATCTGCCATGTGCTCCATACGAAAGCGGCGCTTCGTCCGCGCCGCCTTTTCCCTCCGCTGCGCCCTTCCACACCATTCTGCATTCCGCCGCACGCTCCCGCAGCCCTTCTCAGCCCTCCAGAATCTCCATCAGCGCTTCCCTCGTCAGAGAAGCGGGGCCCATGTCCTCGCCGCCCAGGATCTGCTCTGCCAGCCTGCTCTTTCTCTCCTGAAGCTGTACGATCTTTTCCTCTATCGTATCCCTGGCAATCAGCCGGTACACCGTCACCACGTTTTTCTGTCCGATCCGGTGCGCCCGGTCGGTGGCCTGGTTCTGCACCGCCACATTCCACCAGGGATCAAAATGGATCACGATATCCGCCCCGGTCAGGTTCAGGCCCGTGCCTCCCGCCTTCAGGGAAACGCAGAACACCTGCGTCTCATCCCGGTTAAAGGCATCCACAAGCTGCACCCTTCTGGCCTTGGGCGTGGAGCCGTCCAGCGAATAGAAGCTGACGCCTTCCTCCTTCAGCGCCGCCTTCAGCCGCTCCAGCATGCTGGTAAACTGGGAAAAAAGAAGGACCTTATGGCCGCCCTCCACGGCATTTCGGATCAGCTCCAGGCAGAGCCGGGTTTTGGCGCTCTCTCCCTGATAGCCCTCAAGCAGAAGCCCCGGATCGCAGCAAAGCTGACGAAGCTTTGTCAGCTCCGCAAGGATCTGGATTTTTGCCGCCGAAAACTCCTGCTCGCTCTGCCCGGAAAGCAGCAGGATCAGCCGCTGCACATGCGCGTCATAAAGCTGCCGCTGTTCTCCCTCCATGGCCGCGTACATGTTCTTTTCCAGCTTGTCCGGAAGATCAGAGAGCACGTCCCGCTTCAGTCTTCTCAAAACGAAGGGGCGGATCATTTTCTGAAGCCGCAGGGCCGCTTCCTCCTCCTTCTTCGTCACGATCGGCGTCTCAAATTCCTCCCGAAACCTGGAATAACCGAACAGGTAGCCCGGCATCAGATAGTCGAAGATGCTCCAAAGCTCGCTCAGCCGGTTCTCCACCGGCGTTCCGGTCAGCGCAAGCCGGAAATCAGAGCGCACCATTTTCACGGCACGGGCCGCCTGCGTGGCATGGTTCTTGATAAACTGCGCCTCGTCGATGATCTGCGCGTCAAAGGTCAGCCCCTCGTACAGCTCGATATCCCGACGCAGAAGATCGTAGGAGGTGACAAGAACGCCGCCCGCTTCCTCCAGCCTTTCTTTCACCCGTTCCCGCTCCGCCTGCACGCCCGCCGCCAGCCAGACCGGCAGTCCGGGCGCGAACCGCTCCAGCTCACTTTTCCAGTTATAGACCAGCGACGCGGGACAGACCACCAGAAAGCGCTTCCCCTCCTTCCATTCTGAAAGCAGAAAAGCGATGGCCTGCAGCGTTTTTCCCAGCCCCATATCGTCCGCAAGGATCCCGCCGAAGCCGTTCTCCCGCAGCGTCCTGATCCAGCGAAAGCCCGTCTTCTGATACCCTCTCAGCACTCCAGAAAGCCCCTCAGGGATCTCAAAATCGCTGTCCTGAACGGTTTTCATGCTCCGCACCAGCGCGCGGAAGCTTTTATCTCTGGAAAGATTCAGATAACTGCTCTCCTCCAGACTGCTGTCCAGATACAGAGCCCGGTAGCCGGGAAGCCTGAGGCTCCCTTCCGTAAGCCCCTTTTTTCCGGCGGGCAGACAGCGCCCAAGCTCCGAAAGAGAACGGAGCCCCCCGTCGGACAGATCCACAAAGCTGCCGTCCTTCAGCCGGAAATATTTCCTTTTTCTGTCATAGCGGGACAAAATCTCCGAAAGCTGGGACAGCGGCATCTCCTCGCAGGAAAGCTCCAGCTCGAGAAGCCCGCCGGAAAGAGAGATCCCAACGCTGATATGGGGCGAAGGGATCACCCGCATGCCCTTCAGCGCGTCTGAAATATAAATATCCGCCCCGAAGGCGGCCGCCAGCTCCTGCAGCCGGAACAGCCCCTCCCGTAAAAATCCATACACCTCCTCCTCTCCGGAAAGCACCATCTGATGCCTTTCGGGATCAAAGGCTGTGAAAAAGGACGCCGTCTGCCCCGAAAGCTCCGACTCCCGCCAGGTATCCCTCTGCCCGGAAAACGCCGTATCCTCGAACAGATTATACCGTTCTTCCCCATAAACGGAAAACAGAGTACAGGTGATCAGATCCCTCTGAGGCGCGTCCAGATAAAGGGCAAAACCCGCCTGCGGCGGAAGCCACCTCTGCGGCATAAAATCCTTCATTTTCACCTGAAAATGCCCGGAAAGCACCGGAAGCATGTCACGCACAAAGGCAGGCAGCTCAGAGGCCGCGATGTACAGCCCGCTCTTGCCGTACCGGTCCATATACAGAAGAAATTCCCGGATCTCCTCCGCCTTTTCCCTGCTCACACAGAAGATTTTCCCATTATCAAAAAAATACAGCCCCCGCCTTCCGGTCAGCATGAACAGCTTCTTCAGACGCACCAGAGCGCCGCTCCCCTCGCCCGCAATCTCCAGGCAGCGCTCCGGCTCCCCGTCCTCCACCAGCCATTCCCTTCCCTCTGCGCCCTCCTCCCGGAGGGGAATGCCGCGCACGCTTTCCAGAAAGCCGTCCGCAAGCTCCGTGTTCACGATCAGCTCCTTTTTGTAGATGGAGGAAAGATAATTTCCCATGTAGCTGTTGCCCTTTAACAGGGTGAATACCAGAAAATTCACCAGCGGTCGGTACTGCGGCGCAAACGCCTCCGGATGATGGTAAAATTCCAGCTCCTTCCCGTAGCTCACCCGCTCGCTTCCCGCCACCGCGTTCACGAAATCTCCCAGATTTTTCACCACATACAGCCGCCTGTTTCCCACCCGGAAGCTGACCTTCAGGCTTTCTCCGGCAAAAGAAAAGGAAGGCTCCAGCCGCACCGTCCCCACGACCTGTCTCTGCATCAGATTCGCCCGGTCCCTCTGTACATACCGGTTTAACAGCCAGTCAAAGCCGAAGGTGGTACTCCTGGCATCCGTCCGGGCTGTTCCGGAAAGTGTCCCCCGCTGGCCGGGCTGTATCCCTGGCCCTTCCGTCGGCACTCCCCGCAGGCCGGGCTGCATCCCCGGCCCTCCCGTCGGCACTCCCCGCAGGCCGGGCTGTATCCCCGGCCCTTCCTTCGGCATTCCCCGCTGGCCGGACTGCATTTCCGGCCCTCCCGCCAGCATCCCCTGCCGCCCCGTAAACAGGGGCCTGCCGTCCGCTTTTTTCGCCCCGTTTCTCTCCTCCAGCCAGACAAGAAGCACCGCCACACAATGCTTGCACAGCCCCGAATAGGAATAAAAGGCAGGACATTCACATTCATATTCCAGGATCTCCCGGTAATCCTCGTCCACCTTGATATTCACCTCATACAGATTTTCCCCGCTGCCGCACACGGTCGCGTCCATCTGCACCACATCGAAGCAGTCCTCCTTCTTTTTCTCCCAGCCAAGCCGCCTGACCGCTCCCTTCCGCTGCAGCTCCTCTCCCCTCTCAAAGGTGATCTTATGACATTCCCTGCGGACATCCGTTCTGCTCAACATGATCTCTTCGCTCCCTTTTCCCGTTTCTTCACCGCGCCGTCTTCCGTAGCTCTTCCGCCCTTCCCGCCATCCGGCCACAGCCCCGAAAGCCTCAGACAAAGCGCTGTCGCCCCAAGAAGCAGGACGCACAGGCCTACAGCTCCGAAAAAGGACAGCCTCTCCCCGAGCCCCGCCATGTCGATCAGCAGATAAACCGCCAGATTGCCCGCCCCGTGAAACAGCACCGCCGCCGTAAGGCTCCCCGTCCTCTCATAAACCAGACACAAAAGCAGCCCGATCAGAAACGCATAGATTCCCTGCACCGGGTTCCCATGATAAATCCCAAACATAAGCGAAGAGGCCGCCGCCGCGGCCCGCCGCGCCCGGGCAGCCCCCGCATTTTCCGCCGGACGACCTCCCGCCGCTCCTTCTGACACCGCTTCGCCGAACGTTCTCCCTTCGAGTCCAGTCCCGCCGGCCTCTCTCCCTTTGAGCGCCGCCCCGCCAAACGCTCCCCCTTCTGGCACCGCTCCGCCAAAAGCCTCTCTGGTCCTTCGGTAAAATATCCCGCGAAACAAAAGCTCCTCGGAAAAAGGAGCCGCAATCCCGTAAAGGACGATCCCAAGGCCCGCCGGAACCGCCGCCTGCACGGCGGCCGTCTCCCGGAAGGAGCCGGAAAGCAGGGTGAGGCCGGAGAGCGAAAGAAGCAGATTCAGTCCCAGCGCCGACGTGACGGAAAGCCCAAGAAGCAGGCCTCCCGTCTTCCATGCGCTGTTCATGCGTTTTGCCCCTCTTACCTTTCCACCCTGTCCTGTCTGTCCCCGGCCCTTTGCCTCTTTTCTTCCCAGCTCCTTCCCCCAGACCAGATACACCGCCGCGCCCGCGGCAAGCTGCATCAAAATCTGGCTCAATCCGTTCCAAAAACCGGCCGCTCCAGCCCCATCCATACCTGAAGCCGCTGCCGTACCGGCCCCCGAAGCTGCGCCCGTGTCAAAACCCGCTCCCAGGTACAGCCCCCAGGCTCCCTCTGCGGCAGCCTGCAGCGCCTGCGCCGCCAGAGCGCCCGTCAGCTTTCCCAGCTCATACACAAGCAGCGCCGCAATGAGCGTTCCGGCAGTTCTCCAACCGCTGTTTTTCATCCGTTTCAAGCTTCCTCCCTGCAGATGCGCTGTAACTCCCGAACCGGGGCATTGCCCTCCGGCGCGCCTCAGTCCTTTTCGCCAAGCAGGATCCGCCCAAGCGTCTCCACGTCCTCAGCGATCCTCCAGGCTCCCGCTTCCTCCAGCTCTCCCGGCTGCGCATAGCCGAAGGCTACGCCCACGCACCTTAAGCCCAGCGCCCGGGCGCCCTCCACGTCATATTTCCGGTCCCCGACCATAACGACGTCCGGACAGACCTCTCCGGTCCGGGACCAGGCGCCCTCAGCCGCCTCTTTTTTCCCAAGGCGACGCAGCGCCTCACGCACCACGTCCTCCTTTTGGCTGAGCGAGCCGTCCAGCCCGCTTCCTACCGCCTCGTCAAAATACGCCGCGATCTCAAAATGCTCCAGGATCCTCTTCACAAAAGGCTCCGGCTTGCTTGACGCAACGGCAAGACGGCAGCCCGCCGCCTTCAGCCCCGCCAGCATTTCCTTCATGCCCGGATACAGCTCGTTCTCATAAATCCCGGTCACGGCGAACCGCTCCCGGTATTTCTCCACCGCCCGGTCGGCCAGCCGCCTCTCCATCCCGTAAAACTGCATGAAGCTTTCCACTAACGGCGGCCCGATGAACACCTCCAGCCTGTCCGCATCCGGCTCCTCGATCCCCATTTCATGAAGCGCATACTGAACGCAGCCCGTGATTCCCGGCTTGGGATCGGTCAGCGTCCCGTCCAGATCAAATAAAATATACTGAAACATTTTTTCCTCCATACCGGTTGGAAAAATGCGCTGTCAGACACACCTTTCCATCTTTATTTTTCCACTATAACAGAGTCCGCCCATGAAGTCAAAGGCCGCACACATCCGCAGCCGTATAAACGCATGCTTCCAAACTCCTCTTCCGCCCTGTCCAGACTGCCTGTCTGTTACAAATGCACAAAAACGATACGTCATTTTTGTATGATCCATTCTTGCTTTTTATTTGGAAAAGTGTTATTTTAGAGATCCGCCGACTTTCGGCGCCCTTTCTTTCGGCATCCCGCGGCGGATGCCGCTCAGACAGTGAAGCTGCCCGGCAAGCAGCCTCTCTCTGTTCCGGACAGCCCCTGCTCAAAAAGGTTCTCTGAACATACTTTCTGGAAAATATGTTTCCCTGGAAGAGAAGCGGGCCCTATCCCGGATTTTCCTTTCACCCGATCACCTGTCCATTTATGCACCAAAGCATCCATACGGAAGGGAGGCAGCTTTTATGATCACTGTCGAACATATCACCAAAACCTACCGGATCGCCCGGCGCGATGCGGGCTTTCTGAACGCCTGCAAAAGCCTTTTTCACCGGGAATATGACGAGATCCGCGCCCTTGACGATATTTCCTTCACCATTCAGGACGGGGAGATGGTGGGCTACATCGGCCCCAACGGAGCTGGAAAAAGCTCCACCATCAAAATCCTCTCCGGCATCCTCACGCCAGACAACGGCACCTGCCTGGTAAACGGCCGCGTTCCCTGGAAGGACCGCATCCGCCACGCCTCCCAGATCGGCGTGGTTTTCGGCCAGCGCACCCAGCTGTGGTGGGACGTGCCTGTGGCCGATTCCTTTGATCTGTTAAAAGACATCTACCGGATCGATCCCGCCCTCTACCGAAAAAACAGAGACGAGCTGACAGAGCTTCTGGATCTGTCCCAGCTTCTGCGCACCCCCACGAGGCAGCTTTCTCTGGGCCAGCGCATGCGCTGTGAGATCGCCGCCTCCCTGCTGCATTCTCCCAGTGTGCTCTTCCTGGACGAGCCCACTATCGGTCTGGACGCCGTATCCAAGCTTGCGGTCCGCTCCTTCATCCGCCGTCTGAATGAAACCCGCCGCACCACCGTCATCCTCACCACCCATGACATGCAGGACATCGAAGCGCTTGCAAGCCGCATCCTTCTCATCGGAAAGGGAAAAATCCTCATGGACGGCACCGTGGAGGATATCCGGCACGGCGGCGAGACCATTGACGAAACCCTGGCGGCTCTCTACCGGCAGTACGAAATCTGACGCTCTCCTGATACGCTCTCCGGCCGGTCATACCGCCTGAGCACTTATTCTGTAACCATTTGCAATGGAGGTTTCCATGAAAAAATATCTTTCTTTTTTCCGTCTTAGACTTAATATGGGCATGCAGTACCGCACTGCGGCGGCGGCCGGGATCGTGACCCAATTCGTATGGGGAATCATGGAGATGCTCGCCCTGTGCGCCTTCTACGAATCGGATCCGTCCGCCTTTCCCATGACGCTTGAGGCCGCCTGTTCCTATGTCTGGCTGCAGCAGGCCTTTCTTGCCCTTTTCATGGGCTGGATCATGGAAAATGAGATCTTCGGCGCAATTCTGGACGGCAACATCGCCTATGAGCTGGTCCGCCCCATCCGGATCTATCCCATGTGGTATGCCAGAAGTCTGGCAAACCGGCTCTCCAAGGCCGCTCTGCGCTGCGTTCCCATCCTGATCGTTTCCCTGCTGATACCGGCCCCCTACGGCCTGTCCGCGCCAGCCGGGCCGGAGGGATTTTTCTGCTTTCTCTTCACCATGGTGCTCGGCGTTCTCGTCACCGTGGCCTTCACCATGCTGATCTACATGCTGTCCTTTTACACCCTATCCCCGGACGGCCTGCGCATCGTTTTTATGTCACTGATCGAATTCTGTCAGGGCGCCGTCCTGCCCCTTCCCTTCTTTCCGAACGGGATCCGGCAGTTCATGGAGCTTCTGCCCTTCGCCTCCATGCAGAACGTTCCCTTACGCGCCTACAGCGGCGACCTGGCCGGTGCTGACCTGCAGAATGCCGTGCTGCTCCAGATTTTCTGGCTGGCCGCCCTCATCGCTCTCGGCCGCCTGCTGGAACGCTTCGCCCTGAAAAAAGTGGTGGTGCAGGGCGGCTGAATGCAGCGGCGCGGGGCGGCTGATTCTGCTGTCTCCCATAGTCACACCACAGAATCCGCATGCCACGTATAACCCACATGCCGTCATGTCCGCATGCCGCACATTTTCTACACGCCGCATATGTCCCGCATACCGTATAAATAATTCCACTGGCCGCAGAAGCGGCAGAAAGGAGTCCAAATATGACAACCACAGGCCGTCTCAGTCCGTTTTCGGACACGCTGCGCCTTTACGGCAGGTATTTCCTGATCCACTTAAAAAGCATCATGCAGTACAAAACCTCGTTCCTCCTCACCTGCCTGGGACAGTTTTTTACCTCCTTCAACGTGTTTCTCGGCATCTATTTCATGTTCCAACGCTTCCACACCGTAAAGGGCTACACCTATCAGGAGGTGCTTCTGTGCTATGGCATCGTTCTCATGGCCTTCACGCTGGCCGAGGCCTTTGCCAGAGGCTTCGACACCTTCCCCTCCGTCATCGGAAACGGCACCTTTGACCGGATCATGGTCCGCCCCCGCGGGCTGATCCTTCAGGTGCTCGGCCAGAAAATTGAATTCACCCGTTCCGCCAGGCTTCTGCAGGCCATCATCATGCTCATCTACGGCCTGCGGGCCGGCGGCGTATCCTGGACGCCCGCAAAGGTCTTCACCGTCATTCTCATGATTGCAGGAGGAACCGCCCTGTTTTCCGGTCTGTTCCTGATTTACGCTGCCATCTGCTTTTTCACCCTGGAGGGACTGGAATTCATGAACGTATTTACGGACGGAGCGAGGGAGCATGGAAAATATCCCTTTGACATCTATGGGAAACGCCTCCTGCTGATCGTCACCTTCCTCGTTCCCTACGCCTGCATCCAGTATTATCCCCTGCTGTTTCTGCTCGGCCGCGGAAAGGGCTGGTATGCTCTTCTTCCCATAGCAGGCTTCCTGTTCCTGATCCCCTGCTATATCCTCTGGCGCGTCGGCGTCAGACACTACCAGTCCACCGGCTCCTGAAGCCATCCGTCCGCCAGGAGGGACTGCCGCAGAGAGGCCGCCGCTATGGAGAGATCGTCTCTACTGCGGAGAAATCGTCACTGCCGCGGGGAAATCGTCGCTGCCGCGGGGACGCCGCCGGAAAAAGCCTCTGCCTACTGCGGGAAAATGCTCCCCGCTGCGATCAGCCGCTCCCGCAGATCCGCCCTGTAATCCGGATCCTTTTCATTCAGGCTGTTTATCGTCACACAGCTACAGCCGGGATAAGCCGTGGCGTGGACAAACCGTCCCTCCCCCAGTGAAACGGCCACGTGCCCGGGAAAAAACAGCAGATCCCCTTTCCCGGCCCGCTCTGCCGGAATTTCCTTCACCGGAAAACCCGGCATGATGCGGGCGTCCCGGTAGATCAGTATGCCGCACAGCATATAGCTCATGAAAGCCAGCCCCGAACAGTCGATTCCCAGCACGGTTTTTCCACCCCATCGGTACTGGGTTCCCAGAAAGGAAAGGGCCCGGTCCACAATCTCCTGTCTCAGCAACGCCTCCCGTTCTTTTTCCAGTCCTCCCCATGCCCCGGCCAGCGCCTCCAGCCTCCCTTCTCTCAAAAATCCATCTCCATCCTTCCTCGGTGTCAGGAAATGCGCTCTGGTATAGCCTTCCCTCCCGTCCGGAAGCGTTACCCGTATCCAGTCTTCCCACGTCCGTCCATTCTGCATCCTGCCTCCTCGCATTCCTTCTTTCCGCGTCCCGCCTCCCTGGAGCCTGCTCTCACCGGCAGCACGAACAAGGCTTCCCGCGAACAGGGTCGTAAGACGCCGCCCCTGTACCCTTGGCTCATACAGCACATCGGCCGCATGGACTCCCACCGTATGCAGTTCCCTTCTCTCCCCGTACGCTCGCGGAACCGGCGCATATTCCGCCGCGTCCATCCACCCCTCATAGGCATAGTGCGTCCTTATCCGAAGGAAACCGCTCTTTTCCTCCAGAACCTCATAAAGCCAGCCGCACAGGAGCTCATCCGCCGCCTCTGCAGCCTCCGCCTTTGCCCAAAGCTGTGTAACGGGAAGCAGACAGATACCCAGCCTGCTTCTCCTCTTCCATCTTTCTTCCATTCCAGTCATACCTGTTCTCCCTCCATAGCAGTTCAGCCTTTGGCCGAATCGTTATCTTCCTTCACTTACTCCCACAGTTTTCCTTCACTCACCTTTCACTTACTTCCGCAGTTTTTCCTTGACATTCTCATCATACCGCCTTATAGTAAAAAAGTATTTTACATTTTCATATTCATGCACGCTAGGGGAGCCGATTGCTGAGACTGAGATTATCCTGCTTTCGCGGGACTCTCTAACCCTTACTACTTGACCCGGATAATACCGGCGTAAGGAAGCAGATCAATGCAGATCACGGAAGGATTTTTTCCTTTTGTGTCGAAAGCTGTTTTGGGCATGTCTTTTTCAGACTGCCGATCAGCCTTTTATTCGAATCCCCTCTTTGCGTACTGCTACCAAGGAGGTTTTTTTATGAACAAAAGTTCCATCACCATCAAACAGATCGTCTTTTCAGGCGTCGCCATCGCTCTTGCGACCGTGATCGCCACCGTCATCAAGCTGCCAAGCCTTCCCAACGGCGGCTCCGTCACCCTCTTTTCCATGCTGATCGTCTGCCTGGTGGGCTACTGGTACGGCCCTAAGGTCGGAATCATCGCCGCCCTCGCCTACGGCGTCCTGCAGTTTATCACAGGCCCCTATGTGGTTCATCCCGCCCAGGTCCTTCTGGATTACCCTCTGGCCTTCGGTGCCCTCGGCCTTTCCGGATTCTTCAGTAAATCAAAGCACGGCCTCCTCAAGGGCTATCTCATCGGTGTCCTTGGCCGTTTCTTCTTCCATGAGGTTTCCGGCTTTATCTTCTATACCGCTTACGTGGGAAGCTTCGGCGGAAATGTGGCCGCAATGTGGGCATCCACCCTCTACAACATGAGCTACATCCTTCCGGAGGCCGTCCTGACCCTCATCCTTCTCGCCCTTCCGCCTGTAGAGAAGGTAATGGGACGCCTGAAGACCATGGCAGTCTCCCCCCGGTAACCGGATGCTCACATCCATAAAACATACGCGCCAACGCCGACGCACCTGAAAAACCGTAAGGCCAGCAATCATTTTTCATTCATTGCTGATCTTACGGCTTTTTTCATCTTTTCAGGACCGTCGTCCTCTCAGTTTTACAAAAACAATGATCGCGCTGATCAGATCCGTCACAAACAGGAAATGCAGAATCCCAAGCACAATGGCCGCCTTCGTTGACAGCGCACCGCCTGTTTTTCCTCTTACGATCGCGTTCACACCGTATGCGGATGAGGTCAGCAGCAGCAGATAGGAAATAACGCTGAATATCACGATCAGTATGGGCGATACAAACAGAAGAGCGGGAACCACCATTGCCAAAAGAAACACCAGACCCACCAGGAAAAGGATGAGATGAAAGGGAATATGTGCCAGCTTGATCAGCATGTTCCAAAATGCCAACTGCCGTGCTTCACCTTTCCAGCGGCACGCATTTATTATATTGATTCCGTAGACCGCTGCCGTCAGCAGCAGATACAGGAAAAAAGCAATAGATGGCACCACGTCTCCAGGCACATACAGCAGCGCGATTCCCAGATAAGGCCACAGCATCAGGGTAACTGCAAAAAATTTCAAGGATCGCAAACCTTCCCCTCCTTCTCCTGTTATGAAAAATATTCAATAATGACAAAAAAACTTTTGGAGGTTAGTCCAAAAGCTTTTTGACGACCCAGATCGGACTCGAACCGACGACCTTCGCCGTGACAGGGCGACGCTCTAACCAACTGAGCCACTGGGCCAGATATTTTATTGAAAATGGACCTTCGGGGACTCGAACCCAGGACCGACCGGTTATGAGCCGGTTGCTCTAACCAACTGAGCTAAAGGTCCGCAAACCCTTTCGGATTCAATCTATTCTGAACTGCTTCAGAATATAAGCCGATGATCGGACTCGAACCGATAACCTGCTGATTACAAATCAGCTGCTCTGCCAATTGAGCCACATCGGCATTTCCGCTGCAACGAAATCCGGTCCAATCCGTCCTTCCTGCGAAGCAAAATGACTCCAACGGGAATCGAACCCGTGTTACCGCCGTGAAAGGGCGATGTCTTAACCGCTTGACCATGGAGCCGTCTCTCTTTTCTCTCTCCGTGATGCCCGGCTCTTACTCCCTCCTCACAGAGCTC
>DWWS01000046.1 GCA_019119595.1 Candidatus Eisenbergiella merdavium
CTGCTCTACCGCATAGTCCTCCTCTTCACTGATCCGCTCCCCTAGCTGTTGGATCAGGTTCCAGACGCCTCCATGGCTGATGGTCTGCCCGCAGGTACTGCTGATCATATCCGCACTGACACGATAGGGAGCCTCCGTTACGGTCAGGGCGATCTTCTCTGCCAGGTTGGTGGAGATCAGCCCGATCTTCTCCATTTTCATTGCCTGATCCAGAAGGTAGATATAGACTGTCCGCCCATCCTCATCTTTTGTCTGATAAACTCTGCGGGAATAAGTGACCTCTCCATACACTGTCTTAATGGAGGTTTTCCGCTTTCCCTTGTCTCGGAGGGCTTCCTTATCCCGCTCCTCTGCCAGCTCATCATCATACCTTTCCAGGATGATCCGTGTCATTTCCCTGCCCAGTTCACAGACATAATCAAAAACTTTCTGCTCCAGAGTCTTGAAAGATACCAGATTTTCCTCTACAATATATTTCATCATACAGCCCCCTTTGCTTGTTTGTGTGGTAACTAACATCATAAAGGAAAACTGTATGATCGGGAAGCAGGAATTTTTTCTGCTTCCCTTTTTATCTGGGAATCATTCCTGGTTTTGCCAATGATAATTATACACTAACCCCCTTGGACTGCGGACAAATAATTTCACGCCCACATGGTGCTCCAAAAGGTTAATCTGCTGGATCAATGATGTAGGTGTGATATAAAGTAAATTTGCGGCCTTTGAAAAGCTCTTTAATTCAGCAGCGTGTATAAACGCATCCAGTTGCTTGTTATACACAAAGTGCGCCCCTTTCTTTTTTAGTATTAGGTTTATACCTTATGCTATTATAGTTTATTTGAAATTCCGGTGCAAGGGAATCTCAGCTATAATTAAGACAAAGAAAAGAGGTGTTTTTATGAAGGTGACAGTTATCACTGGTAGTGGTCACAAAAATGGCACGTCTGCATTGCTGGCCGATTCTTTTATTAAAGGAGCAACCGAAGCGGGCCATGAAATATATCGTTACGATGCTGCCTTTGAGGAGGTTCATCCCTGTATGGCCTGCGACCGCTGCCATCGCACTGGAAAATGTGCCTATGGAGGAAGTTATGAAAAACTGATACCTCATCTGAAAGAGGCGGATGTATTAGTGTTTGTAACGCCCGTTTACTACTTTGGCATGACAGCGGCATTAAAAGCAGTGATTGACCGGTTCCATCAGATGGGCGGTTTCTCGCATGGAGAACGAAAAGCGATACTGATGGCAACTGCATGGGATAGCGGAAAACACGTTATGGAGCCGCTGGTAGCGCATTACCGGGCAATTACAGATTACTTAGGCTGGACAGATGCGGGAATGGTACTGGCTCTCGGTGCAGGAACCAGAAGTATGATTGAACGCAGCCCATACCCGGCTCAGGCATACCGGCTGGGTAAAAATTTACGATAAAACAGGAGGGAATTGCAGTGAAGAAAAGGAAACTGAGAGATTTGGAAGTTTCAGCGGTTGGTCTTGGCATTATGGGAATGAGCCACGGCTATGGAACCGTACCGGATCGATCTGAGGCGATAGCCTTAATCCGACAGGCATATGAAATGGGATGCACGTTCTTTGACACAGCGGAAGGTTATGGCGCAGGAGAAAATGAGAGCATTTTAGGAGAAGCATTAAAACCCTTCCGAAGCAAAGTTATTATCGCCACCAAGTTTGGCGGTCCCAGAATCGAGGGCGACCATTTAGGTGTACAGGAATATACTCCTGCAGAAATCAAGCAGCACTGTGAGGCTTCTTTGAAACGACTCGGAACAGACCACATTGATTTGTACTATCAGCACCGGGTAAGCAAAGAGGTTACACCGGAGGAAGTGGCCGGATGTATGGGAGAACTGATAAAAGAAGGTAAGATTCTGGCATGGGGCCAGTCTATGGCGACGCCGGAGGAAATCCGCAGAGCAAATGCCGTAACTCCACTTTCTGCCGTACAAAGCGAGTACTCTATTATGGAACGGTCTGTGGAAAAAGATGTGCTTCCAGTCTGTGAGGAACTCGGTATCGGCTTCGTACCCTTTGCCCCTCTTGCCAGCGGCTTTCTGTCGGGGAAGGTTCAAAGTGGCATGAAATATGAGGGGGATGATGTACGGCGCGTGATTACCCGTTTCTCAGACGAGAACATCCAGGCGAATCAGCCGCTTCTTGACCTATTAAGGAAATTTGCAGAAGAAAAAGCGGCAACGCCTGCGCAGATTTCTCTCGCATGGATGCTCCATAAAAAGGATTTTATTGTCCCGATCCCCGGCTCCCGAAAAATCGAACGAATCCATGAAAATCTTGGCGCTGCTGATGTGGAACTCACAGAGGATGAATTTCAGCAGATTGAAAGGGAACTTTCCAAGATTGAAATTTATGGCAACCGTACAGACGAGGACATTGTATTTGGGCTGAAAGGAGAGAAAAAATGACACGTAATCTGATTCTGTTTTACAGCCAGACCGGGAATACCCGGCACATTGCAGAACTAATCCAAAAACGGACAAGTGGAACACTCTGCGAAATTAAACCTGAAATTCCCTATAAGAACCTGTATCTTGGCGGCGGAACCCGTGTAAAACAGGAGCGCCGAGATGGTGTTCATCCTGCCATTCTTCCGGTGCAGGCGGATGTAGAAGATTATGACACCATATTCTTAGGCACACCAAATTGGGGAAATGGGATTGCCCATCCCCTGATGACGTTCCTTGATGAGCATTCTCTTGCCGGGAAGGTAATTTACCCTTTCTGTACCCACGGTGGCGGAGGGCTGGCGCACGTGGCTTTTGATATTAAAAAATACTGCCCGGATGCAGAAATTGGAGCGAGTTTTGATACCTATGGAAACGGTGGCTCCCATGCAGAGAGATGTGGCTGCGTGGCTGGGACACTTATGTAATGAACAATAAAAATTTGAAATTTGAAAGGAGATCAATCTTATGAGCAAAACAAATTCTTTATTTATCCGTGGCGAGGAAAACACCGCATACAGCTAGTATTTCAGTGGTAAGTCTTATCTGGCAATGCTGGCG
Organism: Candidatus Eisenbergiella merdavium; assembly: GCA_019119595.1. Lineage (GTDB taxonomy): Bacteria > Bacillota > Clostridia > Lachnospirales > Lachnospiraceae > Eisenbergiella > Eisenbergiella merdavium. The sequence goes on from DWWS01000046.1 coordinate 3,043, forward strand.
GGCAACCCGGATTGTCCGGTATCGAATGTGACCTTTGAACCGGGATGCCGGAATAACTGGCATACCCATCAGGGCGGCCAAATCCTGCTTTGTCTCAGCGGCAGGGGTTGGTATCAGGAAGAAGGCAAACCCGCCCGTGAACTTCATCCCGGCGATGTGGTGGATATTCCCGCCGACGTGAAGCATTGGCATGGTGCCGCAAAGGATAGCTGGTTCGAGCATATCGCCATCGCTGTCCGTCCGGACAAGGGAATCTGCACGTGGATGGAGCCGGTGAGCGACGAACAGTACAACGCATTGGAGAAAGACTAATGAGGGCTCTTGCAATCAATGGAAGCCCTCGGAAAAATCAAAATACGGCAAAGCTGCTGCAGGCTGCCCTTGACGGCGCTGCTGGGAAGGGTACAGAAACGGAGCTGATCCATCTGTATGAATTACAGTATAAAGGGTGTGTCAGTTGCTTTGCCTGTAAGCGGAAAGACCGTCCGCATGGACACTGTGTCATGCGGGACGAATTGGCTCCTGTTTTACAAAAAGCCTATGACGCTGAGATTTTGATTCTTGGCTCTCCAATTTATTACATGAATATCACATCGGGAATGGCAGCCTTTTTAGAACGGTTGCTGTACCCGAACACGATTTACAGCAGAGAAATCCCTTCGGTTTTCCCACGCCGCAAAGCAGTCGGTTTCCTATATACCATGAACATGAGGCAAGAACAAATGGCTCCCTTTGGTATGGATTCCAATCTGCGGACTTACCAAAACAGCCTTGGAACGATATTCCATGATAAGCCGGAAATCTTATACGCCTGCAATACTTATCAATTTTCCGACTATGAGAAATATGAATCCTCTATGTTTTCGGAGTCGGAAAAGGCGGCATATCGGGAAGAACAGTTTCCGAAAGATTTAGAGGCAGCCTTTGAAATGGGGAAACGGCTCGCAGGGAGTGTCTGACAGGGGATTTTTATGATTGGAAAGGTGGCGATAGCATGAAATCGAAAGTTTTGTTTACAAAAGCAATGAAACCGGAGGCGGTACTGAAAATGTATACTCTGCTGGGAAAAGAACTAACTGGCAGGATTGCCGTCAAGCTCCATTCAGGAGAGGCAGGGAATCAGAACTTTCTAAGACCGGAATTTTTCAAACCGATTATCGAGGCCGTGGGCGGAACCATTGTGGAATGTAACACAGCCTATGATGGAGAGAGAAACAGCTCGGAGAAAAAAAATTATGTGGGAAAACATTTGCAGAATTATGACAGCCTGCTGGTTTTATCCCATTTTAAAGATCATCCGATGGGAGGCTACGGCGGAGCGTTGAAACAGTTATCAATCGGATGTGCTTCCGCATATGGAAAGGCATATATTCACGGTGCGGGCGTACCGGAAAATAAGTGGACGTCTGACCATGATTCGTTTTTGGAAGCTATGGCAGATGCCGCAAAATCTGTACATGAGTATTTCAAAGGGCAAACGGTCTATATCAACATTATGAAAAATATGTCCGTAGACTGTGACTGTTGTGCGGTGGCCGAAGATCCCTGTATGGAGGATATTGGCATCTTGATTTCTGATGATCCCACTGCAATCGACCAGGCTTGTATTGATCTTGTATATCATTCCGACGATCCGGGCAGAAGCCATCTGATTGAGCGCATTGAGTCCAGAAACGGTGTTCATACATTGGAGGCGGCAGCGGCGTTAGGATTTGGAAACCGGCAATATGAGCTGATTGAAATTGATTAAAAATTAAGAGAGGACATTCTGACAATTTACAAGATGTGCCTGTAAGAAAGGAGGAGCCTTTATGAAAAAATTGGTAAGTGTACTGCTGTCCTGCATATTGATTTTTGCCTTTGCCGGATGCAGCCAACAAGGTAATACGGAAGCTGATAATACGGAAGCTGACAATACGACCACCGAACCGTCAGCTACAATAGAAAGTACAGAAGAACCCACCACAGAGCCCGACAGCACAGAGGAATCGTCAGAGCCACCCGGCGAGGGGGAAGCGGAAACTTCTGAAGAAACTGAGAATCAAGAAGAATCAGCGGGCAGCAATATCCTGATTGCATACTTTTCATGGTCTGGTAATACAGAACAGGTAGCGCAGGAGATTCAGTCGCAGACTGGCGGTGATCTTTTTGAAATTGTACCGGCAGAACCCTACCCTGATGATTTTGATGAAACAGCGGATCGCTGGCATGAGGAACGGGACAGCGACGCACGACCTGCTATCTCCGGGCAGGTAGAGGATATGTCAAACTATGACATTATTTTTCTCGGTTATCCTATTTGGAGCAGTGATTTGCCTGCCGTAAACCGCACGTTCTTAGAGCAGTATGATTTTGCCGGGAAAATCATTATTCCGTTCTGCACCCACGGTGGAAGTTCCTTTGGCAATAGTGTCAATAGAATTGAAGAATTAGCGCCAGAAGCCGAGGTTCTGGATGGATATGAAACCTACGGAACAGATGTTGCTGGCTGTGCGGATGAAGTGGCGGAATGGATTTCCGGCCTTGGCCTGTAATCATTATAACGAAAGAAGGGATTTGCCATGACAACAAAAGCAAGAGTGAAAATACTAATTGATGTGGTTATGATGCTCCTCCTCTTTGCTGTCATGGCTTATCCAATGACCGGAGAGGCGCTTCATAAATGGCTGGGTATTAGTCTGTTTCTGTTGTTTCTTGTTCATCATATACTGAATTTGAAATGGTATCAGTCTGTGCCAAAAGGAAAATATACAGCGGTTAGATGGATTCATTGCTTTATTAACGCAATGTTATTCATTTCTATGATCGTTTTGATGGTAAGCGGATTTCTATTGTCCTCTTTGGCATACGACTTAAATATCCATGCGGGCCTGTTTAGTAGAAAACTTCATATGCTTTCAGCAAGTTGGGGATATATTTTGATGTCGGCACATATTGGCCTGCATTGGGGAATGTTCTTGGGATTGATGAGAAAAAGAATAAAGAGAAGGGTTCCGCGTATAGCAACATATCTGTTTTGTGTGTTTTCTGTGGTGTACGGGATTTGTGAGGCAGCCACACGACAGTTTTTTCTAAAAATGTTCTGGATGTTGGATTATGCTTTTTATGATTTTGGGGAGCCGGTCATTCTATTTATGATAGACTACGCTTTTACTATGATAGCATTTGCCTGCCTTGCGTATTATGCAATAAAGCTGCCTCGAAAATCTTTAGCTAAGAAAAAAGGACAATAACAGTCATAATTCAATAGAAAAAATTTACTCACAAGGAAGGGATTCCTTGATAATGTGGCCGGTCCGCCTTGTATTGATAAAGAAGCTTCATCAGATCCTGAAAAGCGGAACCAGCGACTCCGGAAAAGACTGGTTCGCGGTGTGGGGGATTATAAGAAACTGCCCAATGAATAGTTACAGCACTTCTTACTATACGAAGAGAGGGATTGCCTTTTTCGAAAACCCAACGTATAATAGGGATGCAATTTCGGAAGGATTTCATTTTGCGAAGAAAGGATCTGAAAAAATGAACGATACACGTTCGGGCAGGAGATACATTCTCATGGCCGCGGCTGTTGCGGTCTGGATGCTTTATCTCCTGCCTCTGTCAGTACATGCGCAGGAGGCCCTGCCGGAAGCCGGGACTGTTGCTCTGATGGAGGAAGGCGCCGGGGAATATGCAGAGGAGGACGCCGGAGAAGGTATGGAAGAACAGCCGGCGGCAGAGGAGGCGGCGGCAGAGGTGCCGGAGGATATCATTTTTGTGGGGGATTCCCGTTTTGTGCAGATGGAAAACGCCGTGGGGGAGAACCCTTACCGCTGGATCGCCAAGGTTTCTCAGGGCTACGACTGGTTTGTGGCGGAGGCTGTGCCGCAGATCGACGACGCCGTGCAGAGCGGAACGAAGATCCTGATCAACTTCGGGGTCAACGATGTGGCAAATGAGGAAGCATACGCCGAGCTTGTGAACCGTAAGGCGGCGGAATGGAATGAAAAGGGAGCCCGGGTCTATTATTCCTCCGTCAATCCGGTGGAGAATGGTCGTTATGTTACCGAAGAAAAGGTGGAAAAATTCAATGAAAGCCTGGAGGCTGATCTGGATTCCGAGGTGGAATGGATCGACAGCTTCTCCTGGCTGGTGCAGGACGGCTATACGCTGACGGACGGGCTTCATTTTTCCAGAGAAACCTATGAAAGGCTGTACGCATTTTATCTGGATGAGCTCAGTCAGGACTGAAGGACAGGAAGGGGAAGCAGAAGGAAGGACCGATGAAGATCATAATCGCAGGCTGCGGGAAGGTGGGCTATGTCCTGGCCGAGCAGCTCAATGAAGAGGGACATGAAATCACGATCATCGATACGAATGAGGAAAAGGTAAACATGGTCGGCAATCTTCTGGATGTGATGTGCATTCAGGGAAACGCCACCAGCTATCATGTGCAGGAGGAGGCCGGCGTAAAGGAGGCCGATCTGCTGATCGCGGTGACCAATAAGGATGAGGTAAATCTTTTGTGCTGCCTGATCGCCAGAAAGGCGGGACATTGCCAGACCATTGCCAGGGTGCGGGATCCCGGCTATTATGCTGAGATCGGTTTCATTAAAGAGGAGCTTGGCCTGTCCATGGCGATCAACCCGGAGCTGGCGGCTGCCGCGGATATCGCAAGGCTGATCCAGATTCCCTCTGCCATGGAGGTGGATACCTTCGCAAAGGGAAAGGTGGATCTGGTGCGTTTCCGGATCCCGAAATATTCCTCCTGGGGCGGAAAGAGGATCTTTGAGGCAAGCAGGAAGGTGGGAGGCAATCTGCTGATCTGCGTGATCGAGAGGGAAGACCATCAGGTGCTGATCCCGGACGGAAACGTGGTGCTGCACGAGGGGGACTATATCTCCGTGATCGTGCCGCCTGACCGGATGAAGGCCCTGTTTTCCAGCATCGGGATCGAAAGCAGGATGATCCATGACGTGATCATAGCGGGCGGCGGCAAGCTTGCCTATTATCTGGCGAAAAAGCTTCTGCAGTCCAGGATCCAGGTGCGCATCATCGAGAATGATCGCGCCAGATGCGACGAGCTGAGCGAGCTCCTTCCAAAGGCCATGATCATCTACGGAGACGCAACGGATACGGATCTTTTGAGAGAGGAGGGACTGGAGAGCGCGGACGCCTTCGTCTCCCTCACCGGCCTGGATGAGGAAAACATCATGCTTTCCTGTTATGCCGGGCGGGTATCGAAGGCCAAGATCATCACCAAGATCACCAAGATCAGCTACGGCGGCATCATCGACAGCTTTGATGTGGGAAGCATCGTCAGCCCCAGGCATCTGACGACGGAGCTGATCAGCCAGTATGTGCGCTGCATGCAGAATTCCATGGGAAGCGCGGTGGAGGCTGTTTACCGGATGGTGGACAATAAGGTGGAGGCTCTGGAATTCTCCGTGAAGAAGGGGGCGAAGGTTCTGGATACTCCTCTTGCGGAAATGAAACTGAAGGATAACCTGCTTCTGTGCAGTATCGTGCGGAAGGGAAGGATCATCCTTCCCTCCGGTCAGGACAGGATTCAGGCCGGTGACACGGTGATCGTCGTCACCACCCACAAGGGGCTGGATGAGATCGAGGATATCCTCGCCTGAGAAAAGGGCATGCGGGATTGAGAAAAATGGTTTTATTTTGAGAAAAATGTTCTGAATCGAGGAAAGCATCATGAATTACAGAAGCATTACATATATTCTCGGATGGATCATGCGGGTGGAGGGGGCCTTCCTGTTTCTGCCCGTGATCGTTGCCCTGATCTACGGCGAGGAGGTCTGGACGGTCTACTTGGCCAGCGCCGTGCTGACGCTTGCTGCCGGTACTCTGCTTTCCCGGAAGCGCGGGGAGAATTTTCAGCTTTATGCCAGGGAGGGCTATGTGGCCGTGGCGCTTGGCTGGATCTTTATGAGTCTGATCGGTGCGGTTCCCCTTTGGCTCACAGGGGATATTCCCCGCTTTGTGGACGCGCTGTTTGAGATCATTTCCGGATTTACGACGACAGGATCGAGCATCCTTTCGGATGTGGAGGCCCTTTCCAGGGGAGGCATGTTCTGGCGCTGCTTTTCCCACTGGATCGGCGGAATGGGCGTATTGGTATTTCTCCTGCAGATCATCCCTCTTTCCAGCGGCCAGACCATGTATCTGATGCGGGCGGAAAGCCCAGGTCCTTCCGTGAGCAAGCTGGTCCCCAAGGTGCGGAAGACCGCCTTTGTGCTGTATGGGATCTATATCGGGATGACGGTGCTGGAGATTCTGTTCCTCCTTCTTGGAAGGATGCCGCTGTATGATACGCTCTGCATCACCTTCGGCACCGCCGGAACGGGCGGCTTCGCCGTCTATTCGGACAGCATGGCGGGCTACGGGCCGTATCTGCAGATCGTGGTCACCGTGTTTATGTTCCTGTTCGGAGTGAATTTCAGCTTTTATTACCTGCTTCTGACAAAGCGGGTGAAGGAGGCCTTTCAGATCGAGGAGGTAAGGGCCTATTTTGCCCTTTTTGCGGCTTCTTCCGTTCTGATCGCCCTGAACCTGCTGCCTCAGCTTGGAAATCTGGCGGACAGCCTCAGGCACGCTGCCTTTCAGGTTTCCTCCATCATGACCACCACAGGCTTTGCCACCGTGGACTTTGACAAATGGCCGGAATTTTCCCGGATGCTCCTGGTTCTGCTGATGTTTGTCGGAGCCTGCGCGGGCAGTACGGGAGGCGGCATCAAGGTTTCCAGGGTGCTGATGTACACAAAGACCATCAAGAAGGAGCTGGCCTTTCTGGTCCATCCCAGGAGCGTGAAGGTGATCCTGATGGACGGAAAGAAGATGGAGCACACGGTGGTGCGGGCGGCAAATATCTTCCTCATCACCTATCTGGGCATTCTTGCGGTTTCCGTCCTTCTGGTGAGCCTGGACGGAAAAGACTTCACCACGACGGTAACGGCTGTGATCACGGCGCTCAACAACGTTGGGCCTGGCCTGTCCCTGGTGGGGCCCATGGGAAATTTCGGATTTTTTTCCGATTTTTCCAAAATTGTGCTGATGTTCGATATGCTGGCGGGGAGGCTTGAGATTTTCCCGCTCCTGCTTTTGTTCGTGCCCTATACCTGGAAAAAATGATTGCGCACCCGCCGGGTGGGATGCTATAATTTTCCCAGACAGGACCGGCAGGAAGAACACCGGTTGAAACAGGAAAAGGAATGGAGGATGTTATGCGCAGAATTTTGCTGAAGCTGAGCGGAGAAGCTCTTGCAGGGGATAAAAAGCACGGGTTCGACGAGGATACGGTGAAAAAGGTCGCCGCCCAGATCGCGCAGGTCGTAAAGAGCGGCGTACAGGTCGGCGTGGTGATCGGCGGCGGCAACTTCTGGAGGGGAAGGACCAGCGAGAACATGGACCGCACGAAGGCGGATCAGATCGGCATGCTGGCGACCGTCATGAACAGTATCTATGTTTCCGAGATGTGCCGGGCTGAGGGCCTTTCGACCGCCGTTTTCACGCCCTTTGCATGCAGCTCCTTCACGAAGCTGTTTTCCAGGGACGAGGCGGTTTCCTGCATGGAAGCGGGAGGAGTCGCCTTCTTTGCGGGAGGAACCGGACATCCCTATTTTTCCACGGATACGGGCGTGCTCCTCAGAGCCATCGAGGTGGAGGCGGACGTGATCCTGCTCGCCAAGTCCATCGACGGCGTATATGACGACGATCCGGCGAAGAACCCGGCCGCGAAGAAGTACGATGAGGTTTCCATCGACGAGGTGATCGAGAAAAATCTGCAGGTGGTGGATATGACGGCGTCCATCCTGGCGAGGGACAACCGTATGCCCATGTGGGTGTTCGGCCTGAATGAGGAAAACAGCATCGTCAACACGATGAACGGCAGCTTCCACGGGACGAAGGTCACCGTCTGAGCCTGAAAAGAGCAGGCAGGGCAGCCGGACGGACTGCCCCAAAACAGGCCGCTTTCGCGGCAGAATGAGAGGATTGAAAGGATGAACGAGAGATTACAGCAGTTTGACAGCAAGATGAAGAAGACCTGCGACCATCTGGAGGCGGAATTCGCAACGATCCGGGCCGGCCGCGCCAATCCCCATGTTCTTGATAAGATCAGGGTGAATTATTATGGTTCGCCCACCCCCATCCAGCAGGTGGGAAATATCACGGTTCCCGAACCCAGAATGATCCAGATCGCTCCCTGGGAGAAGTCTCTGATCAAGGAGATCGAGAAGGCGATCATGGCCTCCGATGTGGGAATCACTCCCTCCAACGACGGAAATGTGATCCGCCTGGTATTCCCCGAGGTGACTGAGGAGCGCAGAAAGACCCTCGTGAAGGACGTGAAGAAGAAGGGTGAGGAAAGCAAGGTTGCCGTGCGCAACATCCGCAGGGACGGAAACGACGCCTTCAAGAAGCTTCAGAAGGAGGACGTTTCCGAGGACGAGATCAAGGAGCTGGAGAGCGAGCTTCAGAAGCTGACCGATAAGTACATCAAGGAAGTGGATAAGCTGGTGGAGGAGAAGTCCAAAGAAATCATGACCGTGTAGGAATCTCCGGGCGGCTTCGTCTGAGCAATATGAGGGGCAGGCAGGGCGCTTGTCCCTTTTTGCGCCTGCAGAGCGCGGGAAAACGCCTGAAAAGCGGCTGCCTGCGGACTTGCTCAAAAACAGGAAAGGCGGCTGCCTGCGGTCTGCAGGACAGGAAGGCCGGGAGAGAGACCGGCATGGAGGATGATGATGGCGGAAAGAAAAATACCAGAGCATGTGGCGATCATTCTGGACGGAAACGGAAGATGGGCGAAGGCAAAGGGAATGCCGAGAAATTATGGTCACGTCCAGGGGGCGAAGCGGGTGGAGGAGATCTGCGAGGAGGCCTACCGGATGGGGATCCGGTACCTGACGGTATATGCCTTTTCTACGGAGAACTGGAACCGTCCCAGCGACGAGGTGGACGCGCTGATGGGACTTCTTCGCAATTATATGAAAACCTGCCTGAAAACAGCGTCCAGAAACAACATGTGCGTCCGGGTGCTGGGGGACAAGACCAGGCTGGATGAGGACATCCGGAAGCGGATCGAGGAGCTGGAAAAATCCACCAGAGCCAACAGCGGTCTGCATTTTCAGATCGCGCTGAATTATGGAGGCAGGGACGAGCTCTGCAGAGCGGCCCGCAGCCTGGCAGAGCGGGTGCAGGAGGGGACTCTCCGGCCGGATGAAATTGACGAGGAGCTGCTTGGAAACGCACTGGATACGGCGGGCCTGCCGGATCCGGACCTTCTGATCCGTACCTGCGGAGAGCAGCGCATTTCCAATTTCCTGCTGTGGCAGCTTGCGTATACGGAGTTCTATTTCACACAGGTGGCCTGGCCGGATTTCACCAAGGAAGAATTGGAAAAGGCCGTGGAGGCATATAATCATAGAGACAGACGGTACGGGCTGGTAAAGGACGAATAGGCGGCTGTTCGTTCTGCGGCATCCGGTTTACTGCGGATGTAGATTAAAAAAACGTACGAGGAGGAAGGATATGTTCTGGATAAGACTGAGAAGCAGCGTAATACTGGTGATCGCCGCGCTTTTCCTGCTGCTGATGGGAGGATGGGTGCTCGCTGCCGGGCTGTTCGTCCTGTCTCTGGTCGCGTTCTGGGAGCTGATGCGCGCCGCGTCCGCGGGCGGGCAGGAACAGAGCCCGGCGAAGGAGCAGACGGCAGGGAAAGGAAAAGCATCTGAGCAGGGAAAGTCAGTTGAAGGAACGTCCTTGGGCAGAGGCCGTTTCGGGCCCCTCATGTGGATCGGCTTAATCGGAACCGCCGCCTGGTATGCCGCGCTTCTGCTGGGAGCGCAGCCGGTTTACTGGTTCGGCGTCTTGGGGCTGGTATTTCTGGGGATGATGGCGGCCTATGTGATCACCTTTCCCGCCCTGCAGGCCGGACAGGTGATGACCGCCTTTTTCAGTTTTTTTTACGGGCCCGTCCTTTTTTCCTTCATCTGGCTGACCAGGGAGCTTCCGGGCGGCGTCTATATGGTCTGGCTGATCTTCATCAGCTCATGGATCTGCGATACCTGCGCATACCTGTCCGGAATGGCGCTCGGAAAGCATAAGCTCACCCCCGTGCTCAGCCCGAAAAAATCCGTGGAAGGGGCGGTCGGAGGCGTCCTGGGCTCCGCGCTGGTGGGAGTTCTGTTCGGATATTTTCTTCTGAACCGGATTTTCGCAGGACAGAACATGACCTGGATCAGCGCCCTGATCTGCGGCGCCGGGGCGGTGATCTCTCAGATCGGCGATCTGGCGGCGTCCGGGATCAAGCGAAACCACGGCATCAAGGACTACGGAAAGCTGATCCCCGGCCACGGCGGAGTGATGGACCGTTTTGACAGCGTGCTTTTCACGGCGCCCATCATTTATTATCTTGCCATTCTTCTGATACGTTTTGAATAGAGAGGGAATACTGAATGAAGAAAATCGCGATCCTGGGCTCCACCGGCTCCATCGGAACCCAGACACTGGAAATTGTGAGGGAGAATCCGGATCTGAAGGTGACCGCTCTTGCGGCGGGAAGCAATGCGGCCCTGATGGAAAAGCAGATCCGTGAATTTATGCCGCAGACCGCCGTGATGTTCGAGGAAAAGGCCGCAGCGGAGCTGAAAGTCCGGGTGGGGGATCTTCCCGTCCGTGTGCTGTGCGGCATGGATGGGCTTCTGGAGCTTGCGGCGATGGAGGGCTATGAGGTGCTGGTGACGGCGGTGGTGGGAATGATCGGAATACGGCCCACCATCGCGGCCATCGAGAGCGGAAAGACCATCGCGCTCGCCAACAAGGAAACGCTGGTGACGGCCGGCCATCTGATCATGCCGCTGGCAGAGAAGCACGGAGTGCCCATCCTGCCGGTGGACAGCGAGCACAGCGCCATCTTCCAGTCTCTGAACGGAGAAAAGAGGGAGAGGGTGTCCCGCATCCTTCTGACCGCCTCCGGCGGCCCGTTCCGGGGAAGGAACAGACAGGAGCTTGCTTCCATGACGGTGGAGGACGCGCTGAAGCATCCAAACTGGTCCATGGGAAAAAAGATCACGGTGGATTCCTCCACCCTGGTGAACAAGGCGCTGGAGGTGATGGAGGCCTGCTGGCTGTTCGGCGTCGGTCTGGATCAGATCCAGGTGGTGGTTCATCCGCAGAGCATCATCCATTCCGCCGTGGAGTACGTGGACGGCGCGGTGATCGCCCAGCTTGGCCTTCCGGACATGAAGCTACCCATCCAGTACGCCCTGTTTTATCCGGACAGACGGCCCATGCAGGGAAAGCGGCTTGAGCTGTGCGATATCGGCACACTTACCTTTGAGAGGCCGGATATGGAAACCTTCCGCGGGCTTTCCCTTGGAATGCGTGCGGCGCGGGAGGGAGGCAGCATGCCGACCGTATTCAACGCGGCGAACGAAAAGGCGGTGGCCCTGTTCTTAAACCGCCAGATCGGTTTCCTGTCCATCGCGGAGCTGATCGAAGGCTGCATGGATCATCACCGCAGGATCGAGAACCCGAGCCTGGAGGAGATCCTGCAGGCGGAGGCCGAGACCTATGAGTATCTGGAAAGTATCAAAGCGTAATAGTCTGGCCGAAGGCCAAACTTTACATCAAAGCATAAAGGAGACTGAGATTCATTGACAACCATTATTCTGTTCATCATTGTATTCAGCGTGATCGTCGTCGCCCATGAGCTGGGGCATTTTCTTCTGGCAAAGGCGAACGGCATCACCGTGGTGGAGTTTTCCGTCGGCATGGGGCCGAAGCTGCTTCACTTCAGCAAGGGGGGAACCGAATATTCGCTGCGCCTGCTTCCCATAGGCGGCGCATGTATGTTTGAGGGGGAAAACGGACTGGAGGAGGAGGGAACGCTTTCTGAAGGCGCTTTTCCCAGAGCGAAGGTCTGGGCCAGGATATCCACGGTGTTCGCCGGCCCGCTCTTCAATTTCCTGCTGGCTTTTGTGTGCGCCATGCTGGTGGTAGCCTATGCGGGGAGCGACAGGCCGGTGATCCAGGATGTGATGGAGGGCTATCCCGCGCAGGAGGCCGGCATTCAGAGCGGAGACGTGATCACAGGACTGAACGGGGAGAGAATCTATCTTGCCAGAGAAATCTCCCTTTATACCATGGCAAACCCCGGAAAAACCGTGACGGTGGAATATATGCGCGACGGTCAGAAGCAGACGGCCACGCTGGTTCCGCAGTATGATGAAACGGAAGGAAGGTACCTGCTTGGCTTCCAGGGCTATTCGGAATATGTGGACTGCCGCAACGCCGGAGTTTTCAAATATGCCTATTATGAGGCGCGCTATGTCCTGAAAATGACGGTGAAGAGCATCGGCATGCTGCTGACCGGAAAGGCGGGAGTGGACGATGTTTCCGGACCGGTGGGAATGGCTCAGATCATCGGTGAGGTTCAGCAGGAGGCGGCGCCCTACGGCCCTCTTGCGGTCGCCATCAATATGGTCAATATCGCCATGCTCTTAAGCGTCAACCTGGGAGTGATCAACCTGCTCCCCCTTCCTGCGCTGGACGGCGGGCGGCTGGTGTTCCTTCTTGTGGAGGCCGTGCGCGGAAAGCCGGTGCCCCCGGATAAGGAAGGCATGGTGCACTTTGCGGGCTTTGTGCTTTTGATGGTGCTGATGGTGTTTGTGATGTTCAATGATATCTCCCGGCTGCTTGGGTAGCATGAAGCATATGAATCAGAGCCGGATTTGAGATCCGGCGCGTTCCACAGCGCTTGAGCGCTACGGATTGGAGGACAAATGAAAAAGAGAGAGTGGAACAGGACATTTCAGGAAAACAGATCGGAAAATCTGCAAAAAAATGGATGCCGGACGTTCAGGCGGCTTCTGGCGGGCTTCTGCGCCGCCCTTCTTCTGGCGGCGGCTCCGGCTGCGGGCGCGCAGGCGGAGGAGCTTCCTGCCGGCTATGTGAGAAGCATCTATACCAACGAACCGGTAACGGCGGCGCAGGCGGGACAGCGTCCCATCGCTGTGATGATGCCTACGGATAAGGCGGCTCAGCCCTCCTACGGAATCGGGCATGCAAAGGTGCTTTATGAGATCATGGAGGAGGGAGAGATTTCCAGGCAGCTTGCCGTCATCGACGACTGGCAGGGGCTGTCCCGCATCGGAAACATCCGGAGCTGCCGGGCCTACTACCTTCCCATCGCGACGGAATGGGATCCCATCCTCATTCATTTCGGGGGCGTGTGGTACATGCGCGACCGGATCAGCCTGCCGGATATCGAGAATCTGTCCGGTACATACGAGTACGGGACGGGAGGAAGCGCGCCGGGGGCGAACAAGTTTTTCAGAAGCTCTGACAGAAAAGCGCCGCATAACGCCTATATCAGCGCGTCGGGCATCACAGAAGCGGCCTCCCAGCTCGGCTATTCCCTGACCATCCGGCCCGGCTATTACAGCGCGAAGCATTTCAGCTTCGCGGAAGGGGTGAACACGCTGGACCAGTACGGCGCAGGCGCCTTTACCGCGAATGCGATCAGTCTTTCGGACATTTTCCCGTATACGAAGACGGGCTTTACCTATAATCCGGCTACCGGGCTTTACGATAAGACTATTCATGGCTCGGCCCATAAGGACGCGGACGGAACGCAGCTTTCCTTTGCGAACGTGATCATCCAGAATACGGCGTGGACGACCCTGGACGCCAAGGGATATCTGGCCTTTGCCAACTATGACACCACCCAGGACGGCTGGTATTTCACCAAAGGAAAATGCATCCACATCACCTGGCAGAAGACGGCAGATTACAGCCCCACCCGGTATTTTGACGATGCGGGCAATGAGATCCAGCTGAACCAGGGAAAGACCTATATTGCGGTCGCACAGGCCGGAAGACAGCCGGCGTTTTCTTAAAGCCGATATTTCCTTAAAATCTTTATTTTCTTAAAAATTGCGATTTCTGAAAGATAATTTTCTTAAAAAAGAGCCTTCGGCGGCGCGTCTGCGCCGCCGGACCCGGCTCTCCTGTGGGAGAGAGATCTCACTTTTCACGATATTTCTTATCTGATTTCAAATTTCTGATCTTGATCATTTATTCCATTTACTTATTTACTCCATTTACTTTAAATTTGGGGACTTCTTCCGGATCAGCCGCCGCGGAGATGCGCTGCGGTCATAACCTTTCATCTGTATTGAATCGGAGGGAAAGGGATTCGGGACGGTTCCGATCCTTTTTATCGTGTATGCTGCTTTGCTCCTGGTTTGTCTGCCTGTGCTGTATCAGGCAGACCGGAAAACAGATGTTACGAAAGGGGCAAAGCTGAAAGGAAGGGAGGCGTGCGTGACGACAGAGAGATACAGAATTGTAAAAAAGCTCGGAGAGGGAGGCTGGGGCCGGACCTACCTGGTGCGGGACAGAAAGCTGGGAAAGCTCTGGGCGATGAAGGAATGGAAGGAGCAGGAGAGCGAGGAGGCAGATGCGGACAGGGAGCGCCGCAGAGAGGAGGAATTCCGCATCCTGCGGGAGCTGGACAGCCCCTGCTTTCCGAGGCTGGTGGAGTGCTTTCAGGAGGGCGGGAAGCGATATCTGGTGATGGACTGGATCCGGGGAACCACGCTGGAGGAAAGGCTGGCGGGCGGAGGGGCTTTCCCCTGGCGCGAGGCCGCGAGCCATGCGGCACTGCTCTGCGGGGCGCTGGAAAAGCTGCACGGGGGAAATCCGCCCATCCTGCATCTGGATCTGAAGCCCTCAAACATCATCCTCACGCAGGACGGCCCCAGGCTGATCGATTTCGGGAGCGCTGTTTTTGCGGATGCGGCGGGAGGCGGGGCGGATACGGAGCGGCCCTTCGCCGGAACGCCGGGCTTTGCCGCGCCGGAGCTGTATCAGGGGCGGCGCGCGGACGAACGGAGCGACGTTTACGGCCTGGGAGCGGTGCTTCGCGCAATGCTCACCGGAAGGCGGCCCCGGGAGGGGCAGGAAAAGCCGGAGGGCGTGCCGGAGCGTCTGTGGGGGATCACAGAACGCGCTCTGCAGCGGGACAGAGAAAAGCGCTTCCGAAACGCGGGAGAGATGAAGCTGGCTCTGGAAGAGCT
This sequence comes from Candidatus Eisenbergiella merdavium, assembly GCA_019119595.1. GTDB lineage: Bacteria > Bacillota > Clostridia > Lachnospirales > Lachnospiraceae > Eisenbergiella > Eisenbergiella merdavium. The sequence continues at coordinate 18,120 of DWWS01000046.1, forward strand.
TCTGGATGAGGGCGCGGATGAAGAAACGACGGGAGAACGGAGCGGAAAAGAACGGGGAGGGCGGATTTTGACAGGCGCGGCCATCCTGGGAGCGGCGCTCCTGCTGCTTCTGAGCCTTTCGTATGTCCGGAATCCGGAAAGCGGCAACGCATTCACCCTGCCGGGGCAGGCCGCGCGTAAGGAAGAGATATGCACCGGTAAACGTCTGGATTCTGTTTTTCACAGCCCGGTGTGGGAGCTTGCGGGACAGGAAGGAGAAAGGGGCAGGCTGTTTGGCATCCGGTATCTGTTCGGACAGGCCGTCCGGGAAGCGGCCGGATATGACGCGGACACGCGCTGAACCGGAGCCTGGAAAAATTTGTCGAAAAAGACAGACGACCTGGCCCTGTGATCTGCAGGATTTTGACAAAAAATGCGTCCGTCTGTCCGTATAATGGTTCCATACCTACAGGAGGTGAGAGGTGAAGTATATTGTCTACATAGACCGCCTGTTTTTGCTGCAGGCCGTGCAGACACTGGCGCTTCTCCTCCTGACCGGAACCTTGCTGAACTGGCGCGCGCCTTCCGTGGCCGCCTCCGCCCTCAGGCTGGTTTTGGGGTCAGGCGCGGAGGCGCTTTTTTTCTGTGCGGTATTTTTGCTGCCCGGACTCGGAAGCCTTGCGGCCAGGCTCCTGCTTGCTGCCGGAAGCCTGGCCGGACTCCTTCTGATCTTCCGGATCCGTTCCCCCGGCCTTCTGCTGCGGGCCGCCCTGATCTACTGCGGGGCGGGCTTCCTGCTCGCCGGGGCTGTATACGCCCTTCCGCGGCCCCTTCAGACAAGCGCGTCCGCTGTATCCGCTATCATGCTGCTCGCGGCGTCCGCGGCGGCGCTTTTCTGGAAGCGGGAAAGGAAGCGGCGGGAACAGACGGTGGTCACGGCGGAGCTGCTGGAGGGAAACGTGCGGATCGTGACCGTGGCGCTGATCGACAGCGGGAACACCCTGTACGATCCCATCAGCCAAAAGCCGGTGAGCGTGGTGGAGCGCGGCGTTCTGGAGGGAAGGATCGAGCTGGAGAGGCCGGAGCGGTTCCGCCTTGTCCCCTATCATACTTTGGGAAGCAGGGGGCTGATGCAGGCGGTTGAAATTGAAAAGCTGAAGGTGAAGCAGGAAGGCCGGGAAATCCTTCTGGAGCATGTGCTTCTCGCCCTTTACAACGGGGAAGTGACGAAAAGCGGAAGCTACCGGATGATCCTGCATCCCGCCCTGCTGCAGGATGTAATTCTCCGGCAGACGCGGGGCGGAAGCCTCCGGCAGATGCCGGAAGCAAAGCGCGGGATGGGGCGGAGCCTTCACCGCGGGCCGGGCCCGGATTCATGGATGAAAATGCCGCCTGAGGGCGGCAGAAAATGGAGGAAGATATGATATTGAAAGTAGCGATGCCTGGAAAAATACAGTTTAAGATCATACGCAGGGATCCGGGATTCCTGCTGCCGGGACAGGGAGACATCCACTATATCGGCGGAGCGGAGGTCCTTCCGCCGCCGCTGGAGGCGGACAAGGAAAGCGAGATCATCGGAGACCTTGGAACGGAATATGAGGACGAAGCAAAAAGCGTACTGATCGAGCACAATCTGCGGCTCGTGGTCTACATAGCGAAAAAATTTGACAATACGGGGGTTGGCGTGGAGGATCTGATCTCCATCGGGACCATCGGGCTGATCAAATCCATCAACACCTTCAAGCCGGATAAGAACATCAAGCTTGCCACCTACGCCTCCCGGTGCATTGAAAATGAGATCCTCATGTATCTGCGCAGGAACAACAAAACACGCATGGAGGTATCCATTGACGAGCCCCTGAACGTGGATTGGGACGGAAACGAGCTCCTGCTGTCGGACATTCTCGGGACGGATGAGGATGTGATCTACCGGGATATTGAAACGGAGGTGGAAAAAAGCCTGCTGATGAAGGCCATCGACCGCCTGACGGAGCGGGAGAGAACCATTGTGAACCTGAGATTCGGTCTGAACACCCCGGACGGACAGGAAATGACCCAGAAGGAGGTCGCCTCCCTTCTCGGGATCTCCCAGTCCTACATTTCCCGGCTGGAAAAAAAGATCATGAAACGGCTGAAACGGGAGATGGTGCGGGAATAGTTTCCAGATTTTACTTTTGGTAAAACGGTATATTTGGACAGAATTGTGAGAATTCTCTAATCATAGAAAATGAGATGGAGGATTCGGCAATGGCACTGAACAAGGTGGAAATCTGCGGGGTGAACACTTCAAAGCTGACGGTGCTCACCAATGAAGAAAAGGAGAAGCTGTTCGAGCGCATCCGGGAAGGAGACGAGGAAGCGAGGCAGCAGTACATCAAGGGAAATCTCCGTCTGGTCCTCAGCGTGATCAAGCGCTTTTCCGCAAGCAGCGAAAACGTGGACGATCTGTTTCAGATCGGCTGCATCGGACTGATCAAGGCGATCGACAATTTTGATCCGACCCTCAATGTGAAATTCAGCACCTATGCCGTCCCCATGATCATCGGAGAGATCCGGCGTTTCCTTCGGGACAACAACGCGATCCGGGTGAGCCGTTCCCTGAAGGATACGGCCTATAAGGCGATCTACGCGAGAGAAAACCTGATGAAACAGAACCAGAAGGAGCCCACCATCGCGGAGGTGGCGACGGAGATCGGGATCCCCAAGGAGGACGTGGTGTACGCGCTGGACGCCATCCAGAACCCCATGAGCCTTTACGAGCCGGTCTATACCGACGGCGGAGACACGCTCTACGTGATGGATCAGATCAGCGACAAGAAAAACCGGGAGGAGGCCTGGGTGGAAAGCCTTTCCTTGAGCGAAGCCATGAAGCGGCTGAACGAAAGGGAGCACGAGATCATCTCCCTGCGCTTCTTTGAGGGAAAGACCCAGATGGAGGTGGCGCAGATCATCGGCATCTCCCAGGCACAGGTCTCCCGACTGGAAAAAAACGCGCTGAAGGTGATGAAAAATTATCTGACGGCATGACGCGCACCCTTCCTGCGCAGGTACGCACACGCTTCCACGCAGGAAAGCGTATATTCCCTGCACGGGCAGGCATCCGCTTCCCTGCGCAGGCCGGGCCCTCACGAAAGGGGTGGGAACGAAAACGGAACGTTCCCGCCCCTTTCGCATATCCTAATACAGACAAAAAAGGCGCGAAAGGGGCCTGGAAAATGCTGTTTTCCGAACTGAAATGCAAGGATGTGATCAACCTGCGTGACTGCAGGAAGCTGGGAAATATTGCGGACTTTGAATTTGATGAGTGCACGGGCTGCATCTGCAAGGTGATCGTGCCGGAGGGCTCAAAATGGAAATCCCTGTTCGGCTGCGACGAGGGCCGGGAGATCTGCTATAAGGACATCAAAAGGATCGGGCCGGACATCATCATCGTGGATCTGCCGGATTGCTGAAAAAGGGCAACGCCGCCGCCCGCCATGAGCTGTTTTATCACGAATTAAGTGTAAAACCTTGCTCGATGGCGGGCGGCGGCGTCTAACTCGGTAATGTCGGCGTATTCCTGAATCAGCTCCACCCATTGCCTCGCGTCCACGGCCAGCCGGTTTTCATCATCCAGCTTCTTTTGCCCGTCCTCCACCTTTGCCTTTAATTCCGCCTGTTCCTTCTGTGTCTTTTCCATCAGCAGGGCAAAGTTGGTTTCGCTGATACGCCCGGCCACCATGTCCTCATAAAGCCGAAGCACCATCTTTTCCAGAACGTCCAGCCGCTCCCTGTCTTTTAAGAGGGTGCGTTCCAACGCTTCCCGCTGGCCCTTCTGCTCGGCCTTACAGGTGTCGGACAGCTTCCCGGCAACGGCTTCCCCGTCTATCAGGGCAGCCCTGGCGCACGCTCGGATTTTGTTCAGGACAAGCCGGTAAGGTCAAGGCGTTCCGGGCGTCCGGCTGCTTCCAGGTAACGGTTGGCGGTGTCCGCCCAGCCCTGCCGCCAGATTTCCCCGTACTTTTGGTCGTTCCAGTCCACGGTGTCCTCCTTGTGGCTTTTCCAGTTCCCGGACGCAAGGCGGATTCTCTCGCCGTTCTCGTCCAGGTCGTACACCTTCCGGCTCTTGGGGAGCCACTTGTCGGTTTCGTCCATCCCCCGCATGGTGAGCAGGATATGGGCGTGGGGGTTGCCGTCCCCCTTGTCATGGATGGCAAAATCGGCAATCATGCCTTTGGAAACAAAAAACTCCCGGCAGTAGTCCCGTATCAGGTCGGCGTACTGTTCTGGGGGAAGTTCTCTGGGGATGGCAAGCACGATCCGCCGGGCAAGCTGGGAGTTCCATTGTTTCTCTGCGGCCTCGGCGGCGTTCCATAGGGTGTTGCGGTCTGCGTACTCCGGCGGGGCGTGAGGGGGAAGTAGGATTTCAGTATGGACGATTTCGCTTCTATGGGAATAGTATTTCTGCTTCTGGTCGTATTCGGAAAACAGCCGTTCCCCGCTTTGGTAGGCGGCGGCAGCGACGGCAGACTGGCGTTTGCTGCGCTGGATGATTTTCACATCAAAGTGTGGGCATGGCAAGAAAAAATTCTCCTTTCTCCCGGCGTCTGGGCAAAGAAAAAGCAGGGAACCTAATCAAAGATTTCCTGCTCGATGGTGCCGCCGGTGGGCGGCTGGTATTCAATTTTGAAAGTTCGAGCCAGGGTGGCCCAAAGGGGGCTTGATAAATGGGAAGTTATAATACTACAGCATTTCCGTTAGGATAATCTCCTGTCCATGCACAAGGGAAATAGCCATCTTTATAGATTTCAAGTAATGTACTGAAAAAGCCCTGTATATTTAGTGCCTTTTCTATGCACGCCCATGATACATCTCTTTTAACCATATCCAGCATTTCATTTTCCAAACCAGCTTCGCCCTCTAAATGCCATCTGGTAATAAAATAGCTCCATTCTCTCCAGATAATATCTCCGATTTCTGACGAAATGATTGAAAAAATATTATCAATTTGTTCATCACCGATTCTCTCAACTGCAATATTTTCTAATGCACAAATATGTGGCTCCCATGTTCTTAGCATTTTCTCATTCCAATCATCATAGGCTTCAAAAATGGAATGTATTACATGATATTCATTCGCTGTTTTTTTACCGTGTCCGAACCAATTTATTGACCCGACTTCTTGTAAAAATTCATCTATCATCGTCATAGTGTTTCCCTCGAATCCCAATTTGTCGTTACCTCTATTATATCTCATCCAGCCAGAAAAATATAGCTGGCCTTTCTTAAAACTTGCTGGCCGGAAACAGCTTGCAACGCAAGGTGTTTCCGGGCGGCAAGTCTACAAAGGGGTAGCTGGCGCAAGCCAGCGCAGGGGAAGGGTAGCTTCCCCTGTGGGGATTTGGAGCGGATTGAAAATCAGCGGAAAATCCTTAGCTTTCCGCAGGAAGCCCCCGGCAGGGCGCAACGCACCGGCTCGACCGGTGTATAGTTGCGCCCTCTTTCAGAGGGGCAGCCCATGGGCGGACGCTCTGGAAGCAAGTCAAAGCCGTTCCCGGCCCGTGTCTTTTGCTTCCAAACTGCCGTTTCCAGCGAAAATCCGTTCCATGAGCTGACGGGTGCTGTCCTGGTGGAACAGCAGCTTTAAAAATAAGCTGACCTGTTCATCCGTGATTGCTTCCGGGTGGAGCAGGTAGCTTTCCAGCATGGCGGCCCTGGTGCAAAGCCGGTGCGTCCGTTCCTTCCTCGTCAATGCCTTTGCCTGGTGTTTCAGACGCTTTTCCTCCTGCTCGGCCCAGCGCAGCTTCCGCTCCGTTTTCTCTAACTCCTGGTTGAGTTCTTCCAGCGTTTTCTTCATGGGCAGCTGTCCTCCTTCTCTGGAATCAACACATAGATTTTGTTCGGCTCCCCAAAGCCCCGACGCACCCGCATAATCAGCCCGGCGTCCTCCAACTCATTCAGGGAACGCTTACAGGTCTGCGGGCTGCGGGAGAGGGCCGCCGCCAGCTTTACGATGGGGAAGGTAATGAACAAAATCCCGTTCTCGTCCTCCACGCCGGATATACAAAGGGCGTCCAGCATACAGGCGTACATCACCTTTGCGGTGCTGCTGACCGGCAGCCGCAGCATGGCCCTCGGCAGGGGCATACAGGGCGGCAGGGCGGTGTCAATGAAAAGCAGCCGTTGGCGGATTTTTTCGTCCGCTGGCGGCTGCCTTGCTCTGTAAACTTACAGGCTAATAAGGAATTGTAATGATAAATTCTTCATCCCATTCATCATCTTTGTCATCATAGATGAACCGGATTTGCGTTTCTGAAAGCCACTCTGGTTCAAAAGATACGGTTTCCATAAAAGCAGGGCCGGGGTACGTCCATATCTTTTTATCCCACAAAAATCCCCTTTTAAAAATAGAGGGCCTACTGAAAAAATCATATTTCACAACAAAGGAATTTGTCCCTTGTGGTGATGTATAGGTAAACTCAAAATCATATCCGAAAGACCGGCAGCTCCGAAAAAGGAACAGGATAAGTACAACGAGAATCAAAAGACGGATATACTTGAATATTTTGCGATTGGTCTTTTTCATATCTTGCTATACTTCTTTCTAAATATTTTCCATCCGGCCAGCGTCAGCCCCACGGCCAGCACGAACCAAAGCAGAGCGGCGGCCCCGCTATCATTGGCTTTTCTCTCAATTTCCTGTTTAATAATGCCAGCTTTTTAATCTCTCTGTCGCAGCTTCCGGGTCGAAAAAGTAATTCGTGGAATAGTCTATAAACTGGAATACACCATTTTTGTAAACCTGTGCAATTTCTTCATTTATAAAAGTATCGCCGTCCGTTCCCTTGTCACCACCGCCATCTCGTTCATAATAATGCCAGTCCCAAAGATTTGCTAATGCTTCCGCTGTTTGTTCTATCGCTTCCAGATAAGCAGCGGCCTCGTCCTCCGCTTCAGACTGCTGAACATAGTATTCAAGCTCCTCTTTCCATGCGTTTTTATATTCATAAGAGATGGGGCCGCTATATTCATATCCATATTCCGCTAACATTTCTTTGCGCCAGTGGTCAATCGGGTTGGAATGGTAGCTTCCATCAATGGAAATGTCAAAATCATCCGTTTCATCCGTTGCTTTACCTGTTTCCTGTCCTGTTGTCTGTGCTTCACACCCGGTAAAGCAGACCAGAAGAAGCAGTAAGGTACTTATGACAAAGATTTGTTTTTGCTGCATTGATTTGCTCCTTTCCCTTTTGCCGCTTCCTTCTGCCTAAATATATGGTTCCCTGCCAGCGTCAGCCCCACGGCCAGCACAAACCAGAGCAGGGCGGCGGCCCCGAAGCGGAGCAGAAGCAGGGTGGTGTGGTGTTCCTCCTGCCACTCATTATCAAAAGCATAAAACACGCCGTCCATATCGGCTCCGTATTCCCCGCAGACGGCGGCAACGCGACTCCGGGCGGCGTCCGTCATTCCGGCCTTTTGCCCGATGGGAAGGGTAACGCTTTCGCCCCTTGCGATTGCGTCCGCTTCCGTCTGTGGTATCTGCGCCAGTATATAGGTATGGTCGGGAAGCTCCAAAAGGTAATATGGATTGTAGCTTCCCCAAATATCCAGGCCGGACGTGCTGACCTCGGCCCGGCGGCTGCCGGTCGATGTCCTGCCTTTGTAGGTGCGCGTGTTGTAATGGCTCACCCACGGTTTCAGGCTGTAAACGCCGGTCGGGACAATCCCCACCGGCTCCGCTGTGGCATAGTCCAGGCCGCTTATCATTTCCGAAAAATCCGCCGCGCCGGTCAGCCGTGGAATATCCTCACCGGCTGCGGAGCCGGTAAAATCTTCTGTGCCGCCTTGCTCAATGTCGTTCCTTGTAACCGGCGTTTCCTCCTGTCTGAAAAGGGCCTCCGGGTTCCAGTTTAGAAAAAGCAGGGAAGCGCAGACCAGGGAGAGAAGGACGCTGGCGGCGGGGATTATGGTTTTTCGGCTCATGGCGGGCAGCTCCTTTCTGGGCGTATGGGGACATAATAAATGACAGCTAATAATTCTCTAACTCTCGTTCTATATCCTCTCGTAATGAATCCCATTCTACATCTATTCCAGTCCCTTTATTCCACATTACAGTAATTCTAATATTATCTTCTTTAAGGCCATCAATCCAATCATCCAAAAATTCTTCTAAGGGAATACTTTCTGCATGATAGGTTTCCCACTCCTCGCTTATACAAATATCAGCAAATTCCTTTTTAGGCCACAATGGGAAAAAACTTTTTTCTCCTATACCTAATGTTGCCCATCCTTCATTATCTCTTAAAGACCAAACTTCTTCGTAATCAGCTACTTTCTTAATAAAATACTCATATTGCTTACTTCTATCAGTCTCTAAAACACTTTCTAACTCTTTATTTCTCATCAATTTTTTCCTTCCATATCCATCACTCTTGTGCTGTCGTTTAAGACCGTCTATCCCTTTTTCTGCGACTGCTTCACAACCACCCATCCCGCAAGACATAGCACCAGATAACCGCCGGACAATCCAACCATCCAGAAATACCGCTGCTTTTGCCCTTCCACATAAGTATCAGCCGTCAGCTCCGCTTCCACGGTGATGTATTTCCCGGTTTCCTTGATGGACAATACCCGCCGCTCCACGCTCTCCCCGGCGGCCAGAATCCGGTTTGCTTCGCTTTTGCTGTTTCCGGTATTTACATGCCATTGATAACCGCTTCCATCCAAAGTCTTATAATCAATGACATATACGGTCTTTGTCGGGTTGAGCCGCTTGTCCCGCCCGGTAGAAGTGTTTTCTACCGAAGTGGGAAGCGCCTGGTAAGGGTAAAAGGTATGTACGCCCATATCCTCATAGCTGGAAGCGGGGCGAACCGTGACAATCCCCTTCACGCCCACATACAGGAACGCCATAGACAGCACAAGCCCCATCACGCCAACCACCCGGACGATTCCCGTCAACTTCTCCTTCCATGCGCCTGTCCTTTTCGGTCTGGTGAAAGAGGGCTGCCCGGTGCCGTCTGCGGAACCGGCGCGGCGTTTCCATAGCCGGACGCATAGAAACCCAATTCCTACAACCGCCCACACTACGGCGAAAACAGCGGTTACAGGCAGGATAAAAAACAATATGAATCCATTAAATAAAAGCATAGGGAAGCAGACAAGCAGAAGAATCCAACTGCACATACCGCCGCCAACATTCATAATGAGCCACAAAAGACAGCGGTTAAGGCCCAGACGGCGGGCAAAGATATTCCCCGCAATCACAAAATAGACAGCCACAAGCGGGGGCAGGAGATAGGAAAAATAGAGGATGTTATGCTCTGTCGAGTAAAGGAACGTCAGCATAAACGCGCCTATATAGAATAGGGCCGACAGGATAAGGGCGGCGGCTCTTTTCATGGCGGGGGTCTCCTTTCTGGGTGGTTATTGATAGATAAATGAGAATCAACTTATCCAATCCATTTTCCATCATAACTTATTTCATAGTAGTTATCTTCAAAATCATAAAGGCATATACGGTCATCTTTCATTTCAAAAGCCGGGCCAGCATTATTGCTTTTAACAAAAATATCTTTTCCTGAGATTCTCCATTGAATAGATAAATCACTGCTTATCCTAAAAATATCCATTTCGCCATATAATATAAAATCCTGTCCATAAGAGTACGGCGCAAACAGGGTTCCTATGCTGTTTATTTTTAAAAGTTTATCTATATTCAAGGTTTCAAGATTAAAGAAACAAATCAAATTATCCAGCATGAGAAATACTCGATTTCCCGCAGGTAACGCACACCTATCAGTATTCGTATAATAAGGAACTATAAGTGCAATTTCTTTTTTTAAACATTCTTCCTTTTCTATTATGAGAGAAATAGTCTTTGTATAACTTTCTTCATCAGCCACAATTAGTATCTCATCATAGCATTTGTTGTCACTGGAATTAAAATCATAGTCTGGTTCTTGTCTAATAAGGATATGATAATCCCCCATAGATAGTTTCTGCATTTTATCTCCCTCAAATAATATTTCTGTTATTTTTGAATTTGGAAGTTAGAACTTTCTTCCCGCTCCAACTCAATCACATCTGAAATATCACACTCCAACGCCTCGCAGATACGCAGCAGCGTTTTCATGCTGATATGTTCGCCCTTTCCCATGTTGGCAATCATGTTCGTGGTAAGACCGGCGGCCAGCCGCAAGTCCTCCTTCCTCATGTTGCGTTCTTTTAGGGTACGCCAAAGCGGCTGATAGCTGATGTTCATTTATTCTCCCGCCTTTCTCCCTACATAGGGGTTTCTGACCTCATTATAACAAAATTCTTGCGAACTCACAATATCTCTTGACACAACCGACGGTTCCGTCTGGATTGTGCTTTTCCTTTCTTTTTCTTGATTACATCTACTTAGCCATGAACTGGTTTATGGATTGCCGCTTGGCGAAATACAGAGAAATATGGTAAGATAAAATTGCTGTCGCACCTCCGGCAGAAAGGGGGTGAGGCTATGGAATACATAATTCGATTTCTTGTTTCGGTTATGGCGAGTGTAACTGGCTATTGCATCCGCAAGTGGTTAGATCGAAACAGTAAAGACAGCTAGCCCAAAAAAGAAACCCCAGAGACTGGCCTCTCTGGGGTTTCATTTGGCTATGGAATACAATTCGATTTCTTAGCTGAGAATATAATATGCTATTTCTGATAAAAAGTCAACCGTCTCACGCCGGTTCCTTGGTTGACACCCTGTTTTTCCTCCGCTATAATTGGGAAAAAGAGAACAGAAATGCCGCCTGTCGGCGGCAAAAGGAGAGGTAGTATGAAATGTCCATTCTGCGGTCATGACAATACCCGCGTGATCGATTCCAGGCCGGCGGATGAAAACAATTCCATTCGCCGCCGCCGTGTCTGCGACGAATGCAGCCGACGTTTTACCACCTATGAGAAGGTGGAGACCATTCCCCTCATCGTGATCAAGAAGGACGATAACCGGGAGACCTACGACCGTTCCAAGATCGAAGCCGGCGTGCTGCGCGCCTGCCACAAGCGGCCGGTGAGCGCCAACCAGATCACGGGATTGGTGGATGACGTGGAGACGGAAGTTTTCAACCGGGGGGAGAAGGAGATTTCAAGCCGGGTGATCGGGGAGTTGGTCATGGACAGGCTCAAGAGCCTGGACGCGGTGGCTTACGTGCGTTTTGCCTCCGTTTACCGGGAATTCAAGGATATCAACACCTTTATGGACGAGTTGAAAAAAGTGATGGGAGGAAAGGACTGAAAAGGGAGCGGGAAAGCAGGAACGATCATTGACATAGTCGATGATTGGCATTATAATCGTAGAAAATCTGACAGAAAGCGGGGTGTTCAATTATGAGAAATGACAGAAATGATATAAAATCTGAATATCTTTTGAGGATCCCGGTTGCATTATGACTGCTTTTACATAATTTTTGCCGTGGTTTATCAGCCGCGGCTTTTTATTTACTTTCTGATGTGATTTTCTGTTCCTCATAGATGTTCATACAAGATCAGCTTACCGATTAAATCAGGACAATGTATGGAGGAAATTTATGATCGATCTTAGAAAAATCACAGAAGAAAATTTTATTGACGCATTTAACCTGAAGCTTGCTCCTGAGCAGGAGCGCTTTGTTTCACATCCGGTCCGCAGTCTCGCACAGGCTTATGTCTACAGGAAGCAGTGCCAGCCCTTTGGAATATATGAAGGTGACACCATGGTCGGCTATGTTATGGTGATTTACGATTATGATATCCCGGAATATGATATATGGCATATGATGATCGATGTATCAGGTCAGGGACATGGCTATGGCAGAGCTGCGTTGGACCGGGTGCTCGAGTATATCAGGACGAAACCCTTTGGCCCTTCAGGCCGGGTGGCTTTAACCTGCAACAGAGATAATATCCGGGCGCTGAGTCTGTATAAAAGCAGAGGCTTTACAGAGACCGGAGAGGCGGAGGAAGATGAGATAGAGCTGTCATTGACGATGCGCTGACAGATTCCCATTTATTGAGCAGCCCCGCCTCTCCAGGTCTGCGTTGAGCAGTTGTAAGCGGCTGGTTTCGCAGAAACCAGCCGCTATACCCTGTTCAAAGCTGCTTTTTGTTAAAAAGCAGAATAGCGATCAGCAACCCTAAAACGGATAAAATTACAGAAATGAAAGCGGGAATCATAAATTCTGCCGGAATAGCTTTGCCGGAGATCAGATCCACATTTTTTGATGTTAAAAGGAACGGATTGAATTCAGCGATCGGTTCGATCGTTCCAAGCAGGGATATCAGGGCGGCGACACCGCCCGTAAAGAGTATACTTGTGAAGGTCTGTCTGAACATCACGCACCCGATCATCAGAATGCTCAGATACAGAAAACCGACTATCCAAAGCGAAGCTGCGGCCAGGGCAACATTTGAAAGGTTTACGTCATTCCATAAAAAGGCTGTGTAGCCGTACGTCGCGGCATATCCGATCCAATAGCTGATCGTCATAAGTACGGCCGCCACAGTATATTTTGCCAAAATGACTGCTTTACGGGACAGGCCCTTTGCAACCATTAAAACCAGGGTTCCTTTGGAATATTCACCGGACAGACAGCTTCCGAACAAAATGATAAACGCGCTGAAACCAACGCCTGAAATGTTCTTATAAAATTGTTTCCATGCGTCCAAAGCGACAGGCTCAGAAGTCATTTCCATATCTGCGGCTAAAGCCGATAAAATCTCCGGCGTAAATTTTGCAAGAAACGCACTCATAATGCCGAAAACAAGAAAGACAGAAAGCAGGATAAGAAAACGATGATTCCTTATGTTTTCTGTAAATTCCTTTTTCACAAAAGCAATATATCCGTTCATTTCACTACCTCCAGAAACAGACTTTCAAGAGAAGGCTCCATAATTTCTATTTTTACGGGACAAATCCCTGTTTCTGCAAGTACGCGAAACAAGGACCTTTGCGTATGCTCCATATCGCGGCTATGCAGAATGAGTTCTCTGCTGTTTTCTTCGGAATGAAGCAGCAATGGCTCTGTGAGCTTCTGCTTCCTGAATAGCAGTAAATCCCTGTCTGATGAAAATTCCAAAAATAAGCTTTCGTGTCCATGCAGGGCTTTTATTTCTGCGAGTGTTCCGGTGACGGCGATTTTTCCTTTATTCAAAAAGGCGGCATGGTCACAAATGCGTTCCACATCGGAAAGAATGTGCGTGGAGAATAAAACAGTAGTCGTTCCGCTGATTTTATAAAGAATATCCAAAATCTCTTTTCTTCCTGCCGGATCAAGCGCGCTCGTCGGTTCGTCACAGATCAGCAGTTTCGGCTGCGTAAGCAATGCCTGTGCGATTCCCAACCGCTGTTTCATACCGCGGGAAAATCCGCCGATCTGCTTTGTTATCCCGTTTAAGCCGACAAGAGAGAGGAGCCTTTCGCTTCTTTCTGACAGCTCGGCTCTTGACAGGCCGATGATTTCTCCGCATAGCTTCAGATACTGCATCGGCGTCATGTAGCTGTAAAATTCCGGGACATCCGGCAAATATCCGATATATTGATTTGTTCTTGCCTGTCCAAAACAGACAGGCTCATCGCAGACAAGGATCTCTCCATGGTCGGGCTGTAATAGTCCCAGCACCATCTTCATGGTCGTTGTTTTGCCGGCACCGTTTTTCCCTATGAAACCGAAAACACTTCCATCTGGTACAGACAGGTTCAGATTGTCGATGATTTTCTGCCTTCCAAAGCTTTTGGATAAGTTCTGGATCGTGAGGATGTTCATTCGTTCTCCCCCTTTCCAAAGACAATATCTGCCAGCAGAACTGGAATCAGCAAAGGCAGAATTTCAAACAGAGTGTTCATTGATCTTACCTCCTTTATGCTATTTTTGATAATATTATCATTATGATAATAAAAAGTCAATGAAAACCGTCCCGCAGCTTTGGGACGGTCGCTTTATCTGTCTGTATTTTCTGCAGGAGATACGATCACGCCTATTGTCCTTAATTGACGTTCTGGATTTGGCTTATTGTTTTTCACTGCGCCGATTATCCGGGAAATGTCTGTTACAAGGGAAGTCAGTTCATCATCAGAGAGATAGAGCGGGGAAAGAGAAAATCCGGTCATATCTTTTTGGATATTGATATTTGGAGACTGGCAGTATTTTTGAAACTGTTTTGCGAATCCCAGGATATACTGTATGAAATACTGCATATAAAGTTCGCCGGAATTTTCCTTCAGCATAGTTTCCATAGTGCTGTTGATGCCGTATGCGAGTGAATAGGTTTTTTCTACTGTACCACGTACCTGTGTTTCTTCTACTACCTGCAGAATGCCGTCGCTTAACATTTTTTTGAGATGCCGATACAGGGTGGCCTGAGGAATGTCGTTATAAGTATCGGCCAAGTGCTTTGCAGTTGTTTTCCCCTGTGAATGTATTTCAAGCAGCAATTTACATTTCACCGGATTTACAATGCAATCCATAAGCTTATCTGTCATTTTCCTCCTTTTTGCCGCCGTCAGACGGCATTATCACGGCGCGAACCGTCGGTTTGCGCTGGGCTTCATAGGCTTGATGTGTGAAAATATTATCATTTTGATATTAATAAGTCAATGACCGCTCCAAATTTTTCTTGCTTTTTTTACGCCCAGCGTATACAATAAGTCGGTAAGTCAGAAAACTAAATAAAGATCAGGTACTTTCACGTGCGAGACGTAAAAGTGCTGAGAGAGAAAGGAAGACACATGAAGACAAAAGCAGTAAAAAGGATTCTTTTGACTTTAGTGTGCACAACACTAACTGTTGCACTGAGCGCATGCTCAGGTGACAAGGCAGGTGAGAGCTCTTCTCAGATCACGATTGGGATACCTCAGGATATCGAGGACAGTCTTGACCCCCACAAGGCGGTGGCGGCAGGAACGGAAGAGGTATTGTTCAATCTGTACGAAGGTCTTGTCAAGTCCGACAGCAGCGGAGAGCTGCAGCCGGCCATTGCCAGCGATTATTCGATATCGGAGGATGCCGTCACCTACACCTTTACCCTCAGGGAAGGGGTAAAATTTCATGACGGAAGCACGGTAACGGCGCAGGACGTGAAGTATTCCATAGACAGATGCGCCGATACCACGAACGGGGAACCGCTGGTAGAGGCGTATTCTAATATTCAGAGCGTGAACATCGTGGATGAGGATACGGTCGAGGTGGTGCTGAAAAGCCCTGACACGGATTTTCTTGCCAATATGACCACGGCCATCATTCCGGCCTCCAATGAGAGCCCGGAAACCAACCCCATCGGAACCGGGCCATACAAATATGTATCCAGGTCGCCCCAGGAAAATTTCGTGGTGGAGAAGTTTGACGATTACTGGGGAACGCCGGCCAACATCGAGAAGGTCACCTTCCTTGTGTGCGCCAACACGGACTCCATCGTGATGAACCTGCAGGGCGGCGCCATCGACATGTTTGCCCGGGTGACCACCACGCAGGCTTCCCAGCTGGGAGATCAGTTTGATGTTCTGGAGGGCACCATGAACCTGGTTCAGGCTCTTTACCTGAACAACGCGGTGGAGCCCTTTGACAACGAGCTGGTGCGTCAGGCGCTGTGCTACGCGGTGGATCCTCAGGGGATCATGGATCTGATCTCCGACGGAAAGGGAACGCAGATCGGAAGCAGCATGTTCCCGGCCTTTGGAAAATACTACATGCCGGAGCTGAACGAGCTGTACAGCCAGGATTATGAGAAGGCGAAGGAGCTGCTCGCCGAGGCGGGCTATCCCGACGGCTTTTCCTTTACGATCACGGTTCCCTCCAATTATCAGCAGCATATCGACACGGCGCAGGTGATCGTGGAACAGCTGAAAAACATCGGCGTGACGGCTGAGATCAATCTGGTGGAATGGGAGACCTGGGTTTCCGAGGCATATACGAACCGGAATTTTGAAGCGACGGTGGTGGGTGTTGACGCCTCCAGCCTGACCGCTTCGGCGCTGCTTTCCCGGTTTGTGTCCGACGCGCCGAACAATTTCATCAACTTTAACAACGCGGATTACGACGCGGCCTTCGCCCGCGCGGAAGCGGCGGTGGACGATGAAGAAAAGACCGAGGCCTATAAGGAGTGCGAGCGCATCCTGGCGGAGCACGCGGCCAACGTCTATATCCAGGATCTTCCCTGCCTGGTGGCGCTGAATAAGAAATACGCGGGCTATGAATTCTACCCGCTTTACGTTCAGGATATCGCAAAGCTGTACATTGTGGAGGAATAAGACTTTCCATGAAACTGCTGATCCGAAAATTCATATCCATGCTCATCACCGTTCTGGTCGTGGCATTTCTTGTTTTCCTGGCTTTTGCCGTGATACCGGGGGATCCGGCCACGGCGCAGCTGGGCACGCAGGCCACGCCGGAACGGGTGGAGGCCCTGCGGGAGGAGATGGGCTTAAACCGGCCCATTCCGGTGCGGTTTGGGGAATGGCTGCTCGACATGCTGAACGGCAGCATGGGAACCTCCTACAGCTACGGGACGCCGGTTTCCTCCCTGGTGGGGGACAAGCTTCCCATTACTCTGACTCTGACGCTGATGGCCTTTCTGATCATGCTTGTCATTTCCATTCCGCTCGGCCTGTATGCCGCGAGGCATGAGGGCGGGGCGGCGGATCACATCATCATGGCCGTAAACCAGGTGATCATGGCGGTGCCGCCCTTTTTTTCCGGCATCCTGATCACGCTGGTGTTCGGCCTGATCCTGCGTCTGTTCACGCCGGGAGGCTACGTTTCCTATACCCAGAGCGTTCCCCGTTTTGTGGGCTATCTGTTCTTCCCGGCGCTTGCCATCGCCCTCCCCCGGGCGGCCATGGCCGGGAAGCTTCTTCGAAGCTGCCTGATCGCGGAAAAGCGGCTGGACTATGCCAGAACCGCCTACAGCCGCGGAAACAGCACGAGAGGCGTCATGTACCGGCACCTTCTGAAAAACGCCATGATCCCGGTGATCACCTTCCTCGGCATGACGCTTTCCGACATGGTGGCCGGGAGCATCGTGATCGAGCAGGTGTTCAATATTCCCGGACTGGGACGGATCCTCCTGACCTCCATTTCCAACCGGGACTATCCGGTGGTGGAGGCGATCATCGTCCTGCTGGCGTTTCTGGTCATTTTCATCAATTTTGTGGTGGACTGCGTTTACCGGATGGTGGATCCGCGAGTGCGGGTGCAGTGAAGGAACTTTTATGAAAAAAGGAAACCTGATTCATATAAAAAATTTCAATCTGCTCATGGGCGGCGCGCTCACCCTCATCGTCCTTCTTTTCGTTGGGGTGGGATTTTTCTGGACGCCGTATGACCCCAACGCCATGGACGAGGGGCTGCGTTTCGCGGGAGCAAGCTTCGCACATCCCTTCGGCTGCGACAACTTCGGAAGGGATATTCTGAGCCGGGTGATGAAGGGCGGCTCCATGACGCTCGCCATCGCGGCGGCGACGGTGGCCTTCGGCACCTTTTTCGGGGTGCTTCTGGGCGCGTTCACCGGCTATTTCGGCGGCCTTCTGGACGAGGTGCTGATGCGGATCAACGACGTGCTGTTCGCCTTTCCCAGCATCCTGCTGGCGCTGGTGTTCATCAGTGTCCTGGGTTCAGGGAAGTGGAACGTGATCCTGGCTCTCGGCGTGGCCTTCATCCCAAGCTTTGCCAGGATCGTGCGCGGTGAATTCATCCGCTGCAGAAACATGGATTATGTGAAGCTGGCAAAGCTGGCCGGGGCGGGAGACCTTCGCATCATGTTCGTACACATCCTGCCGAACACGGTGCAGGTGCTTCTCCCTTCGGTGATGATCGGCTTCAACAACGCGGTGCTTGCAGAGGCGGGCATGAGCTATCTGGGGATCGGCGTTCAGCCGCCGGATTCCAGTCTGGGGCGGATGCTTTCGGAATCCCAGAGCTATCTGTTCAGCTCGCCCGGTTCCGCCCTTTTTCCGGGACTGTTCATCGTGCTCATGGTCCTCGGCTTCAGCCTGCTTTCGGACGGCCTGAAGGAAAAGAGCGCGCAGTCTGTGTGAAGAAAGGAGGCTTGGGATATGCTGGACGTGATCGATCTGAACCTGGTATTTTCCGACCATCTGATCCCCGAAACGGTGGTGGAGCATCTGAATCTGCACATGGACGAGGGCGATCTGGTGGGGCTTGTGGGAGAATCCGGCTCCGGAAAATCCATGACCGCCCTTGCTATCGCGGGGCTTCTTTCCCGGCATGATATGAAAAAAACGGGACAGATCCTGTTTCGGGGGACGGATCTTCTGACCTGTCCCAGGCAGCAGCTTCGCGCCCTGCAGGGAGACGAGATCGGGATCGTGTTTCAGGAGCCGCAGACCTCCTTAAATCCGGTCTATCGGGTGGGCTGGCAGGTGGAGGAAAGCCTGCGCATCCATCGGCCCGAAATGAGCCGGACAGAGCAGAAGGAGCGGGCGCTTGCCATGCTTGAGGCGGTGGAGCTTCCCGATCCGGAGCGGATCTACGCCTCTTACCCGCACCAGCTTTCCGGCGGCCAGCGCCAGCGCGTCATGATCGCGGCGGCCATGATCTGCGAGCCCTCCCTTCTCATCGCGGACGAGCCCACCACAGCCCTGGATGTGACGGTCCAGCTTTCCATCGTGAAGCTGCTGGCAAGGCTATCCCGGGAAAAAAAGACGGCCATCCTGTTCATTTCCCACGACCTGAGCCTGGTGAAACGGCTGTGCGGGCGGATCGTGGTGATGAAGGACGGAAAAGTGGTGGAGGAAGGAAGCACCGCTCAGATCTACGCGGATCCGAAGGAGGAATATACCAGAAGGCTGATCGCCTCGATCCCAGGGATCGAAAGAAAAGGGAGAAGGCCGGAGGGAAAGGAGGGGAAGCGTGAAAAGAGCGAAAAATAAAACGAACGCCGCTTTTTCCGAAAGCTGCATCTCGGAACACAACATTCTGGAGGTGGAGCAGCTGCGCGTTTCCTACGAACGCCGGAAAAGCGGGCTTTTTGAAAAGGAAGGAAAAACGGAGATCCTGCACGGCGTTTCTTTTTCCATTGAGAGAGGCGAGGTGCTGGGGCTGGTGGGAGAGAGCGGCTGCGGAAAGTCCACCCTTTCCCGCGCCATCCTCGGCCTGCTGCCCGGCGGCTACGAGGGCTCCATCCGCTGTGCGGCGGGAAGGCCTCAGATGGTGTTTCAGGATCCCTACAGCTCTTTAAATCCGGCGAAAAAGGTGGGCTGGATCCTGGAGGAGCCGCTTCGGCTGAACGCGGGGCCTTCCGGAAAGGACAGCGCGCAGGCGCGTAAAGAACGGGTCCTTTCCATGCTGGAGCGGGTGGGGCTGGAGGAAAAGATCGCCGACCGGTTTCCACGGCAGCTTTCCGGCGGCCAGCGCCAGCGGGTGTGCATCGCGGAAAGCCTGATGCTGGAGCCGGAGCTTCTCATCGCGGACGAGCCGGTTTCCGCCCTGGACGTGACCATTCAGGCGCAGGTCATGGAGCTTCTGATGCGGCTGCAGAGGGAAATGGGCCTTGCCATGCTGTTCATTTCCCACGATATGCGGGTAGTCTATCAGCTCTGCCAGCGGGTGATGGTG
Organism: Candidatus Eisenbergiella merdavium; assembly: GCA_019119595.1. Classification (GTDB taxonomy): domain Bacteria; phylum Bacillota; class Clostridia; order Lachnospirales; family Lachnospiraceae; genus Eisenbergiella; species Eisenbergiella merdavium. The sequence continues at coordinate 37,661 of DWWS01000046.1, forward strand.
ATGAAGGACGGCTGCATCGTGGAGAGCGGGGATGTGGACGAGGTGTACTTCCATCCGCAGCACCCTTATACGAAGGAGCTGCTGGAGGCCGCCGGGATCGGGGAAACGGACGAAAGGAGTGGGGAGGATGCTTCAGAAATTTTATCCCGATGAATATGAGCAGAGCACCTACGGGCTGGATTATGAGCGCCTGTATGCGAAGGGATACCGGGGGATCATTTTCGATATCGACAACACCCTCGTTCCCCACGGCGCTCCCGCGGATGCCGAAAGCATCGCTCTTTTTCAGAGGCTGCGCGGGATCGGCTTTTCCTGCGTCCTTCTGTCCAACAACAAGGAGCCCCGGGTGAAGCCCTTTGCCGAAGCGGTGGGCGCGCTCTATATCCATAAGGCGGGAAAGCCCTCTGCGGCAGGCTACCGCAGGGCGATGGAGCTGATGGGGACGGATCAGGAAAGCACCCTGTTTGTCGGGGATCAGCTCTTTACGGATGTGTGGGGGGCGAAAAACGCCGGGATCCACAGCATTCTGACCAGACCCATCGACCCGAAGGAGGAGATCCAGATCGTTCTGAAGCGGTATCTGGAGCGGATCGTCCTTTATTTTTACCGGAAGGAAAGAAGTCGGAATGGAGGAAAGCATGGTTGACGGAAAAACAATGATTGACGGAAAAACAATGGTCTGCGGCCTGATCGGAGATCCGGTGGAGCATACCCTCTCTCCGGTGATCCATAATACCCTGGCCCGGGAAACCGGGAAAAATCTGGTTTATGTGCCCTTTCACGTGAAGGGGGAGCAGGTGGGAGACGCCGTCCGGGGCGCCCATGCGCTTTCCATCCGGGGACTGAATGTGACCGTTCCCCACAAAACGGCGGTGATCCCTTATCTGAACAGCGTGGAAAGGGAAGCGGCCCTGATCGGGGCGGTGAACACCCTCGTTCCCGAGGGGGAGGGCTACCGGGGCTATAATACGGATCTTTCCGGCCTTGGCCGGGCGCTGGAATCGGACGACGTGAGGCTTGGGGGGGAACGGGTGATCCTGCTCGGTGCGGGAGGGGTTGCCCGTACCGCCGCCTTCCTTTGCGCCATGCGGGGAGCGCAGGAGGTATGGCTGCTGAACCGTACCCTTTCCCGGGCGCAGGAGCTTGCGGAGGAGGTCAACCGGGCCGCGGGCCGCGCCTGCGTGAAGCCCCTGACGCTTTCCGACTGGAAGCAGATCCCGGAGGGCCGTTATCTTGTCCTTCAGGGAACAATGGTGGGTCTTGCTCCCGATACGGAGCGCGCCCCCATCGAGGACGAGGGCTTTTACCGGCTGATCCATACGGGCTATGACCTGATCTACCGTCCTGCCCGGACGAAATTCATGCGGCTGGTGGAGGAAGCGGGAGGCCGGGCCTTTAACGGACTGAAGATGCTTCTGTATCAGGGCGTGGAGGCCTATGAGCTGTGGACCCGCACGACGGTGACGAAAGAGCAGGCCGCGCTCTGCTATGAACGGATGAAAAAGGAGCTGTTTGAGGATGAGTGAGGGAAGGTGGACGACTGAAGGACAGCAGATGAACGAAAAAACGGAAGTGACTGGAAGAACCCTGGAAGCGGTTTTCCTGACAGGCTTCATGGGGAGCGGAAAAAGCACGGTGGGACGGCGGCTCGCCCGCTTTCTGTCCCTGCCCTTTACGGATACGGATGTCCGGATCGAGAAGCAGCAGGGAAAGAGCATTTCGGATATCTTCGCGCAGGACGGCGAGGAAGCCTTTCGCAGGCTGGAGACAGAGACCCTGCGGGATATCGGAAAAGAGGAGTTATGCCAGGTGGTCTCCACGGGAGGCGGCCTTCCCATGCGGGAGGAGAACCGGCGGATCATGAAGGAGGCCGGCCTCGTGGTGTTCCTTCGGGTGCGTCCGGAGACGGTGTATGGAAGGCTTCAGGGCGACACCACAAGACCGCTTCTTCAAAGGTCAGATCCGCAGGCGGAGATCCGCAGGCTCCTTGCGGAGAGAAATCCGCTCTACGAAGCGGGAGCGGATCTCATTGTGGACGTGGACGGCAGGACGCCGCAGGAGCTTGCGGAACAAATCGGCGCCGCCTGCCTGACTGCGGAGAGGGAAGGACGGACGCGCTCTTCGGCATGCGGCACGCAGAGCTGAGGCGCTTCGGAAAGGAATGGAAATTGCGATGAAAATACTTGTGATAAACGGGCCGAACCTGAATTTTCTGGGAATCCGGGAGAAAGCCGTGTACGGGACGCAGGATTATGCATATCTGCTTTCCCTGCTGAAGAAAAAAGGAGAGGAAGCCGGCTGTCAGATCGAGACGTTCCAGAGCAACCACGAGGGATCGATCATCGACCGCATCCAGGAGGCATATTTTGACGGGACGGAGGGCATCGTCATCAATCCGGGCGCCTATACCCACTACAGCTATGCCATCCGGGACGCGCTGGCGAGCGTGCAGCTTCCAAAGGTGGAGATCCATATTTCAGATATCACGGCCAGAGAGGAGTTCCGGAAGGTCTCCGTCACGGCTCCGGCCTGCGACAGGCAGATCTACGGCCACGGTCTGGACGGCTATCTGGAGGCCGTTGATTTTATTCTTCAAAAAAAGAGTTGAAATATGAGAGTTTTTATTATAAACTGGTAAAGAATTAAACGAACAATTTCAGGAGGAAGATTTTTTATGATTTCTGCAGGCGATTTCAGAAATGGCGTTACGATCGAAGTAGATGGCAATATTTTTCAGATCATTGAGTTTCAGCATGTAAAGCCCGGCAAGGGAGCCGCGTTCGTCAGGACCAAGCTGAAGAACATCATTAACGGCGGCGTGGTTGAGAAGACGTTCCGCCCCACTGAGAAATTCCCGCAGGCACGTATTGATAGAAAGGATATGCAGTATCTTTACGCGGATGGCGATCTGTTCACCTTCATGGATATGGAAAACTATGACCAGATTTCCCTGAACCAGGATACGGTGGGCGACGCTCTCAAGTTCGTGAAGGAGAATGAGATCTGCAAGGTATGCTCCCATAACGGCAGCGTATTTGCGGTAGAGCCCCCCCTCTTTGTGGAGCTGGAGATCACCGATACCGAGCCCGGCTTTAAGGGAGATACGGCGACCGGAGCGTCCAAGCCCGCTACCGTTGAGACCGGAGCGCTGGTTTATGTTCCTCTGTTCGTCAACCAGGGAGACAAGATCAAGATCGACACCAGAACGGGCGAGTACCTTTCCAGAGTATAAGATAGGATCCGGCGGCATCTGGGCACCGCGTTTTTGCCACAGGTTCATCTGCGGCATCCTGCCATGAATGAACAGCTTTCCTTTTCTGGAGGCGTTAGAAGCTTTCCATGCTGTTTTCGTGCCGGAAATAAAATTCTTATATCAGCCTATAAGACAATGAAATTCCTCTAATACTATCAGATGGATAGAGAGGAGTTTTATTGTCTTTCTTTATTTTCTCAGTTTTCCAAAATCTACATTCATATCAGCGCTACATATCATTCGCGAGGCCCGCAGGGCTCGGGAGCCTCCAATCAATCAGCACATATATGTATATCCCGATATGCAGCATATCCTAATATGCAGGATGATCCTGCTTCTGTTATCACATCTAAAAAAAGAAAAGAGAGGAAGCTTATGACTTTGGAACAGTTTGTAAATAAGATAAAAAGCGCGGTTGGCGCTTATTTTGGAGACGGGCTTGGGATTACAGCCCAGAAGATCATAAAAAACAACGGCGTTGAGCTGACGGGACTGATCTTCATGGAAAAGGAAAGCGATATCGCGGCGACCATCTACCTGGACGGCTACTATGAGGAATACGAAGGGGGAATGCCTTTGAGCGAAATCGTGCGCAGGATCATTCAAGCCTATGAGGACCACCGGCCCGAGGGGAAGCTGAAGCTTGATTTTTTCCGGGATTATGAGCAGGTGCGTGCCCGCCTTGCCTGCAGGCTGGTCAATCTGGAGAAAAACCGCGCACTGCTGGAGCAGGTTCCCCATCAGATATGGCTGGATCTCGCTGTGGTGCCCTGCTGCATCCTGATGGGAGACGAGCTTGGCTGCGCCTGCATCCTGATCCGCTACAGCCACATGCGGCGCTGGGGCATTGATGAGGAAAGCCTGCTGGAGGAGGCGCGTATAAACATGCAGCAGATCCTCAGGCCGGAATGCGAGCCTATGAAGGATTTTCTGTTTGATATGATGCGCCAGGCGGTGGAGGAACAGCTTCCTGAGGCTGAGTCCGGAATGGAAGCCGAGCAGGAATATCTGCTGGACCGGGTGGCCGGCATTCTGGCCGGACGGCGGGAGGCGGAAGGCAAGGAAATGTTCATTCTCTCCAATACTCAGCATTTTTACGGCGCCTCGGTGCTTCTCTATCCGGATGTGCTGAGCCGGCTTATCGGGGAGGCGAAGGGCTTTTTCATCCTGCCAAGCTCCGTCCATGAGGTTCTCCTGCTTGCGGATACGGGAAAGGAAAGCCGTCGTGCCCTGTACCGGATGGTGAATGAGGTCAATGAACGGAATGTGCCGCCGGAGGAATTTCTTTCGGACAGCGTCTATTATTTTGACAAAAAAGAGGGAAGGATCCGAATTCTCTAAGGAGAATGAAACGGATCGGAAAAATGACGGCGGTTCAGGCCTGTCTGAACCGCCGCCTGAAAAGATAAAGCTTTTTACTTCAGCAAAAGATGAACTTTTTCTTAATTCCGAAAAAGGAGCTGGACATCGGGAGAAAGTTGTGCTATTATATGAAACTGTGATGCGCATGTAATAAATGTAATAAAATCGTAATGGTTTTAGAAGCTGTTTCGTGCGCGGTAAAATTTGAATAGGCTTTACAGCTTTGCACCCGTAGTCTAATGGATAGAACGGAGGCCTCCGACGCCTTTAATGCAGGTTCGATTCCTGCCGGGTGCATTTTTGTTATTTTGGAGAACCTCCCATGTGTTTCGTAAAGAAAAGAAGGTGTCATTATTGAGCGAAGAACGCAGGAAAAACGAAGAAAAAAAACCTGACCTGATGGGACAGGATATGAAGGATTTCGACGTGCGTGCGGGCAGGCAGAGCCGCCATAATCTTCCCTGGTGGAAGGAGATCGCCCAGATTTTGAGAAGGAATACGAAAAGCCTTGTGATCGTGATCCTCGCCGCCGTGGTGCTTCTTGGAGCCGGAATTTTCCTGGGAGCCATGATCGGAAGGGGCAATGCGGAGGATCAGACTGCTTCCGGAGAAATGCAGACGGCGGAAACCGAATCACAGAGCGCGCAGGCGGAGTATGTCCCGCTGGAGGAGAACGCCTATCCTGAGATCAACGCGCTGATCGAGAGGTATTACCAGGCCGCGGCTGACGGAGATATTGATACGATCAATTCCATCAAGGATTATTCCGAGCAGACGGAGCTTTTGCAGATCCGGGAGAAAAGCGCATATCTTGAGGGATATGAGGACATTAACTGCTATACCAAGCCGGGACCGGAGGAGAATTCCTATGTGGTATATGCGAGCTATTACGCGAAGTTTAAGGATATTGAACGCACGGTCTGCGGCCTGAATACCTTTGTGGTATGCCGAAACAGCGATGGAGAATATTATATCCATGACTGCGCCAACGATGAAGCCATGCGGGAATATCGGATCAGCGTCACCAAGCAGGACGATGTGGTGGAACTTTTCAACCGGGTGCAGGTAGAATACAACGAAGCTGTGACAGAGGATGAGGAGCTTGCGGTCTTTCTTACGCAGCTTTCCGAGGAGCTGAAGGCCTCGGTCGGCGATGCTCTTGCCGAGCTGGAGACGGAAGCCGCGGCTGACCAGCAGACGGAGGAAACCGCCGGAGAGACGGAAAGCGTGGAGACGGCGGAAGCCGGGAATGCAGGAGAAGGCTCTCTTGTTGAAGCTGTGGATGTGGTGAATATCCGCAGCTCCGACAGCGAGACGGCAGATGTGCTGGGAAAGGCGCAGGTTGGAGATACCTTTACGCTGCTGGAAAGCAGAGAAAACGGCTGGTCAAGGGTGGAATATGACGGCGGAGAGGCCTTCATCAAGTCGGAGTATCTTGCCGCGGTCGGAGAAAGTGCTTCCGATACGTCTTCTGACGGGGAGGCTTCAGCCGAAGCCCCTGACGCAGACGGGGCGGAAAGCGATACGCAGGATGAAGCCCCGGCGGTCGGCGAGGCTTCAGAGGGTGCTGATTTATCGGATGTTCCCAACAGCGGCACCTATCGTCTCACTACGACCGTCAATATCAGAAGCGGTGCCAGCGAAAGTGCCGACCGTATTGCGGTTGGATATTCCGGTGATACGGTGGAGATCCTTATGAAGCAGGCAGACGGCTGGACCAAGGTGCGCTTTAAAGGAGAAACCGGCTACATCAGAACAGATGTGCTCAGATAACGGTACAGATAACGGCTGGCTCAGGTGACGTCCGGCCTGCGGCGTGAAAAACGGCGTCTGAGGCGCCGGTTGGGGTAAATTTTAAAGCTGAAATCAGAATAGGAGTCTCCTGCCGGGGGAATGCTTACGATAGAAAGAAGCATTCCCCCGGTTTTTTTGTGGTGCGCCTGGCGGCGCATGTTTCTTTGGAGAGGAGACGAAGAAGATGACAATGAAAGGTGATGATGCGGCCCTTTTCAGGGAAATACAAAAGAGCGCCCAGAAAGGGATGCGGGTGATCGAAACTGTTCTGCCCAAGGTGGCGGACGAATCCTTTTCTCTTTATCTGAACGGAAAGGAGCTGCAGTATTCGCAGATCAACGACAGGGTGAGGCAGGAAATGCTGAAGGAAAAGCAGGAAGGATACCGGACGGGAGCGGTCGCGGAGCTTACGCTTAAGGGAAGCGTGCATGCGGGGACCCTTTTTGACACCAGCGTAAGCCGCCTGGCCCGCCTTATGATCCGGGAAAGCAACAGGGAGCTGACCGACATGTGGAGGACGATGAACCACCATGAAAACGCGGGCGGACTGAGCAGGCAGCTAGCGGAGGAGTTCCTGGATTTTGAACAGAAAACCATTACGGAGCTGAAAAAATACCTGTAGAAAAAGCTTGATTGTGATAAAACTTTAAAACTTTGCCGTGATGAACAAAGAAAAGCTTGCATCACGGCTTTTCCCATTATATAATAAAAAACGGTCAAAGGAGTCTGAAAGCCCGGAACGGCTTTAGGTTCCGGGCTTTTTACTGAAAAATGCTGCCCGTGCAGCGTAAAAAGGAGGAAATGAATATGTCTTATGTAGACGAGGTTATCGCTCAGGTGATTGAGAAAAATCCCGCGCAGCCGGAGTTTCATCAGGCTGTGAAGGAGGTTCTGGAGTCCCTCAGGGTTGTGATCGAGGCAAATGAGGAGGCGTACAGAAAGGATGCTCTGCTGGAAAGGCTGGTAAATCCGGAGCGTCAGGTGATCTTCCGTGTGCCGTGGGTGGACGATAAGGGACAGGTTCAGGTGAACACCGGCTTCCGCGTGCAGTTCAACAGCGCGATCGGACCCTACAAGGGAGGTCTGCGCCTTCATCCTTCCGTAAACCTTGGAATCATCAAATTCCTCGGCTTTGAGCAGGTGTTCAAGAATTCCCTGACGGGTCTTCCCATCGGCGGCGGCAAGGGTGGCTCCGATTTTGATCCCAAGGGCAAATCTGACAGAGAAGTAATGGCCTTCTGCCAGAGCTTCATGACCGAGCTTTACAGACATATCGGCGCCGATACGGACGTTCCTGCGGGAGATATCGGAACGGGAGCGAGAGAGATCGGATACATGTTCGGACAGTATAAGAGGATCCGCGACACCTACGAAGGCGTTCTCACCGGAAAAGGCTTAAGCTACGGCGGCTCCCTCGCAAGAACCGAGGCTACCGGATACGGCCTGCTCTACATCACGAAGGAAATGCTCAAGTGCAACGGCATCGATATCGCGGGAAAGACCATCGCGGTTTCCGGCTCCGGAAATGTTGCCATCTACGCGATCCAGAAGGCGCATCAGATGGGAGCGAAGGTGGTGACCTGTTCCGATTCCACCGGATGGGTTTACGATCCGGAAGGCATTGATCTGGATGCCCTGAAGGAGATCAAGGAAGTTAAGCGCGGCCGCGTGTCCGATTATCTGAATTACAGGCCGCAGGCGGAATACCACAGCGGCAGGGGCGTGTGGAGCGTGAAGGTTGATATCGCTCTTCCCTGCGCGACTCAGAACGAGCTCACTCTTTCCGATGCGGAAGGACTGGTTGCCAACGGCGTTATCGCTGTCTGCGAGGGCGCGAACATGCCTACCACTCTGGACGCTACGGAGTACCTGCAGAAGAACGGCGTTCTGTTCGTTCCCGGCAAGGCGGCGAACGCGGGCGGCGTAGCCACCTCCGCTCTGGAAATGAGCCAGAACAGCGAACGCTTAAGCTGGAGCTTCGAGGAAGTGGACGAAAAGCTGCAGAATATCATGATCAATATCTTCCACAACCTGGACGATGCTGCGAAGCGCTACGGAATGGAAGGAAACTATGTTGCAGGCGCCAACATCGCAGGCTTCGAGAAGGTTGCGAACGCGATGACGGCTCAGGGTATCGTGTAAGAAAAATATTGGGAAAAGCAAATAGGCAAATAGGATCAAGAAAGGGCGCGGCGGCTGAAAACAGCCTGGCTGCGTCCTTTCATTTTTCAAGAGGTAAATTGGAAAAACGGGGAAAAGTAGGGCTACTTTTCTTCCCCGTTTTATGGTAAGATGATTGCATTGGCAGTTATCCGGAAAGGAGTAGAAGAGGAAATGCAGAAAAGAAGGACGGAAAAAGCCATAATCATCTATATTTGTCTCGCGGCGTTCCTGATCCTGTGTATCGTGAAGTTTGACGCGATCCTTGCGGGCGTATCGAGTCTCTGGAACGTCATGTTTCCGCTGATCCTGGGCGTAGGGATGGCCTATGTCCTGAACATTGTGCTGGTACGGGTGGAGCGGTTATATTTTCCGCGTTCGCAGAACCGTTTTGTGAAGAAGACCCGCCGCAGCGTCGGCATCGTCGTTTCCATTCTTCTGGTGATCGCTCTGTTCGCCCTGATCGGCCGGCTGGTGATTCCGGAGCTTGGCAAGACCTTCGGCGTGATAGGCAGCAGCATTCCGGTGGTTCTCGACACCGCCGCGGCATGGCTGGAAAATAACGGAACGTTCAACGCATCTGAATATTTAAGCGGCATCGACTGGAACAACGTTATGGATAAGGTTGTGAATGTCGCCCGGTCCGGGATCGGCAGCATCGTGAATTCGACCATCAGCGTGGTCGGAAGCGTGGTGGGCGGCGTGATCAATTTCTTCATCGGCCTGATCTTCGGCGTCTATATCCTGGTGGGAAAGGAACGGCTCAGCTCGCAGGCAAAACGGATCCTGCGCGCATATCTGAAGGAGAGAAACGTTGAGCGGATCAGAAAAGTGATAAAAACTGCTGACGAAACCTTTTCCAGCTTCATCGTCGGACAGTGTACGGAAGCCGTCATCCTGGGAACCCTCTGCGCGGTGGGTATGCTGATCTTTGACTTTCCCTATGCGGTGATGATCGGCTCCTTTATCGGGGTGACCGCCCTGATCCCCATTGTGGGAGCCTATCTGGGAGCATCCGTCGGAGCATTTATGATCGTGACCGTCGATCCGTTGAAAGCGCTTCTTTTCATTGTTTTTATCATCGTTCTGCAGCAGCTTGAGGGAAATCTGATCTATCCGAGGGTGGTCGGTTCCTCCATCGGACTTCCCGGCATCTGGGTGCTCGCGGCCGTGACGGTGGGCGGCGGCCTGCTTGGGATCGGAGGCATGCTCCTTGGCGTCCCGCTTGCGGCTACTGTCTATAAGCTGATCAGAAGCGATGTGAATGAACGGAACAGGAGAAAGGAAGGCGGAGAATGAAGGACCAGTACAAAAGACTGGCGATGAACCGGGTGATCATCACGGTTCTGCTCATACTGCTGCAGGTCGTGTGGTTCGTGTTTGCTCTGGTAAAGCTGACGGAATATGTGAGCTGGATCACCACGGTTTTCACCGTTCTCAGCATCATCATGGTGCTGTATATCATAGGAAAGGACGATAATTCCGCATATAAGATCGGCTGGATCGTGCTGATCATGGTGCTTCCGCTTTTCGGCGGTCTGTTCTATCTGTTTTATGGGGACAAAAAGCCGTCGAGGAAGATGCGGCGGAGACTGAGCGCGCAGCATGAGCAGTACAGAAAATATCTGACGGAGGCGGGGGCTTCCTCTGTCCGTGCGCAGGAGGAGTACCCGAGAGCGGCAGGCAGCTTCCGATATGTGCAGAAGGTGAGTGATTTTCCCGCCTATACCAATACAAGGGTAAAATATTATCCGTCCGGTGAGGAAATGTTCACCGATATGATCGAGGACCTGAAAAGCGCCAGACATTATATTTTCCTGGAGTATTTTATCGTTTCAGAAGGGAAGATGTGGGAAACCATTCTGGAGATCCTGAAAAAAAAGGCGGCCGAGGGCGTGGATGTACGGATGATCTACGACGATATGGGCTGCGTGGCGCTTCTTCCGGGAGGCTACAGCGAGTGGCTGGAAAAGGCGGGCATCAAGTGCATGGCCTTCAATCCGGTCATCCCCTTTTTCTCCCTGGTGATGAACAACCGGGATCACAGAAAGATCCTGGACATCGACGGGCACACCGCCTATACCGGTGGCATCAACCTGGCGGATGAGTATATCAATGAGATCGTCCGCTTCGGCTACTGGAAGGATACGGGTGTGCGCCTTGAGGGAGAGGGCGTCTGGAGCTTTACCGTGATGTTTCTGGAAATGTGGAACGCCTTCCGGAAGGAGGATGCGGATCTGGAGCGCTTCCGGCCGCACGTTTACCATCCGGAACCCTTCACGGGGGCCGGGCTTGTCCAGCCCTATACGGATTCCCCGCTGGATAACGAGACCATTGCGGAAAACGTTTATCTGGACATTCTCCATCAGGCAAAAAAATATGTTTATATCTTCACACCCTATCTGATCGTGGACGATGTGATGCGAAACGCTCTCTGCCAGGCGGCGAAGAGAGGCGTGGACATCCGGATCGTGACGCCGGGGATTCCGGACAAGCCCATGATCTTCCGCCTGACGCGTTCCAACTATGCGCCGCTTCTGCGCGCGGGGATCCGGATCTATGAATATACCCCCGGCTTCATCCATGCGAAAAGCTATATCTGCGACGATGAGTTCGGCGTGGTGGGAAGCGTGAACATGGATTTCCGAAGTCTGTACCTGCATTTTGAGTGCGGAACGCTTCTGTACCGGACGGAGGGGCTGAAGGAGCTGAAGGAGGACAGCGTCAGGACCATCGGGCAGAGCAGGGAGATCACGCTGAAGGACTGCAAGAAGGGAATCATCGGCGGCCTGTTCGATTCCGTGCTGCGGGTGTTCGCTCCCCTCTGCTAAGAACGTTGACAAGAAAAATGATTGTATTTATAATAGGATAGATTGAGGCAATTTTTGGAGGAAACAGACGTGGAAAAATACGGTGTAAATGAATTGAGGAAGATGTTCCTGGAGTTTTTTGAGAGCAAGGGACATCTGGCGATGAAGAGCTTTTCCCTGGTGCCGCACAATGACAACAGCCTTCTGCTGATCAACTCCGGCATGGCGCCCTTAAAGCCCTACTTTACGGGACAGGAGATCCCGCCCAGAAGAAGGGTCACCACCTGCCAGAAGTGCATCCGCACGGGCGATATTGAGAATATCGGCAAGACGGACAGGCACGGAACCTTTTTTGAGATGCTGGGCAATTTCTCCTTTGGAGATTATTTCAAGCATGAAGCGATCGCCTGGTGCTGGGAGTTTTTGACCCAGGTGGTGGGACTGGACCCGGACAGGCTGTATCCGTCCGTATATCTGGACGACGACGAGGCCTTCGACATCTGGAATAAGGAGATCGGCATCGCGCCCGAGCGCATTTTCCGTTTCGGGAAGGAAGACAATTTCTGGGAGCACGGCTCCGGCCCCTGCGGCCCCTGCTCCGAGGTTTACTATGACCGCGGCGAGAAATACGGCTGCGGAAAGCCTGGCTGTACGGTGGGCTGTGACTGCGACCGCTACATCGAGGTCTGGAACAACGTGTTCACCCAGTTCGATAACGACGGACACGGCAATTATTCCGAGCTGAGCCAGAAGAACATCGACACGGGCATGGGCTTGGAGCGCCTTGCCACCGTTGTGCAGGATGTGGACTCCATTTTTGATGTGGACACCATCCAGGCGCTCAGAAACCGGGTCTGCAAGCTGGCAGGCAAAGCCTATAAGGAAAAGCATGAGTGGGACGTTTCCATCCGCATCGTGACGGATCATATCCGTTCCGCCACCTTCATGATCTCTGACGGCATCATGCCCTCCAACGAGGGAAGGGGCTATGTGCTGCGCCGCATCATCCGCCGTGCCTCACGCCATGGCAGGCTTCTTGGCATCGAAGGGGAATTCCTTTCCAACCTGAGCCATACTGTGATCGAGGGAAGCCGCGACGGCTATCCGGAGCTGGAGGAGAAAAAGGAATTTATCTTCAAGGTTCTCTCCCAGGAGGAGGACAAATTCAACCGAACCATCGACCAGGGACTGGGTATCCTTGCCGAGCTGTCGGAGCAGATGGCGAAGGAGGGAAAGACGCAGCTTTCCGGCAAAGAGGCGTTCCGGCTGTATGATACCTACGGCTTCCCGCTGGATCTGACCATGGAGATCCTGGAGGAAAAGGGCTTCTGTGTGGACGAGGAGGGCTTTGCCGCCTGCATGAAGGAGCAGAAGGAAAAGGCGCGCGCCGCGAGAAAGGTGACCAACTATATGGGAGCCGATGCGACGGTTTACGAGCAGATCGATCCCGCCATCACCTCCGAATTTGTGGGCTATGACAGGCTTTCCTGGACGTCTCCCATCATCGCGATGACCACGGAGGACGAGGTGGTTCAGGCGCTGACAGACGGAGAGAGCGGAACCGTCATCGTGGAGCAGACCCCCTTCTACGGCACCATGGGCGGCCAGTGCGGCGATACGGGCGTGATCCGGACCGCAGAGGGTGAATTTGAGGTGCAGGACACCATCCATCTGCTCGGCGGGAAGATCGGCCATGTGGGAAGGATGACGAAGGGCATGCTGCGCATGGGCGACCAGGCGGAGCTTGCGGTGGACGCCGCGAAGCGGGCGGATACCTGCAAGAACCACAGCGCCACCCACCTGCTGCAGAAGGCGCTGCGCACGGTGCTTGGCTCCCACGTGGAGCAGGCCGGTTCCTACGTGGATCCGAACCGTCTGCGCTTTGACTTCAGCCATTTCTCCGCATTGACGCAGGAGGAGCTGGAGAAGGTGGAAAAGATCGTGAATGAGGAGATCGCCGCCCACCTTCCTGTTGAGACGAAGCTCATGACCCTTGAGGAAGCGAAGAAGACGGGCGCGATGGCTCTGTTTGGAGAAAAGTACGGCGACCAGGTGCGCGTGGTCCGGATGGGAGATTTTTCCACCGAGCTGTGCGGCGGAACCCATGTTTCCAATACGGGCGATATCTCCGTGTTTAAGATCCTTTCCGAAAACGGCGTTGCCGCCGGCGTCAGAAGGATCGAGGCTCTGACCGGCCCCGGCGTGTTTGCCTGGTACAGACAGCAGGAGAGCCTGCTGGAGGAAGCGGCGAAGATCGTGAAGGCCACCCCCGCGACCCTGACGGAGAAGCTGGAGCATCTGATGGCTGAGGTGAAGCGCCTGAACGCGGAGAATGAATCCTTAAAGAGCAAAGCGGCGAAAGAAGCCCTTGGCGACGTGATGGATCAGGTGCAGGAAGTGAAGGGCGTGAAGCTGATCGCGGCCCGGGCCGACGGCGTGGACATGAACGGCTTGAGAGAGCTGGGCGACCAGCTGAAGGAAAAGCTTGCGGAGGGCGTGATCGTGCTGGCGTCTGAACAGGACGGCAGGGTGAACCTGGTGGCGATGGCCACGGACGGCGCGATGAAGAACGGCGCTCATGCGGGCAATCTGATCAAAGGAATTGCCGCTCTCGTCGGCGGAGGCGGAGGCGGAAGACCCAACATGGCCCAGGCCGGCGGAAAGAACCCGGCGGGGATCGATGCGGCGCTGAAGGAGGCTGCTGCGGTTCTGGAAGGACAGATAAAATAGACGGCCGGATCAGGAGGCCAAATCCTGCAAAAAAAGTCTTGACGTTGGGTCATTTTTTGGTATAATAATGGATGTGCATAAGCGTGCCGCATGGTATGGCTATGCACTAAAAACCCAATCAGTCAAGAACTTGAAGGGACTGAAGGGAGGTCAGGTGTGAGCTATGTCTAATATTATCGTAAAAGAAAATGAGACTTTGGACAGCGCGCTTCGTCGTTTTAAAAGAAGCTGTGCGAAGGCTGGTATTCAGCAGGAGATTCGCAAGAGAGAGCATTACGAGAAGCCCAGCGTAAGACGTAAGAAAAAGTCTGAAGCTGCTCGTAAGCGTAAATACAACTAATCCGATAATCGGATTGCGTTGTTTGTACAGATGTAAGGCCGGCCGGCGGGACGTATGTCCCTGCCGGCTGTTTGTGTTTTCCGATGGACAATGGAGATGGGGGATGTTATACTAAATGTATAGTACCCTTTGTCAACTAAGGGTGTGGATTCAGGACGGCATGAAGACGGAGAAAAGGGGTTGCATGATGAGAAGAGGCAGAAGACGGGCGGGGGTGTTCCGGGCGGCTGCTTTCTCCCTTATATGGGGGCTTGCTCTGTCGGCCGGAATCACAGCTTGGGCGGAAACCGATGAATATGAAGAATATGAGGACGAGTATGAAGAGAACGCATACGCTGCGATTGACAGCGTGACCCTGGAAGTATATTCAGATATCCGCGCCGGGGATATGTACGGCGACGTGGAGGTGTCCGGCGATGAGGACGGATACACAGTAGACAAGGTAGAGCTTGTCAATGAGCCGAAGATGGGGTGGGAGGCCGGTGACCGGCCAAAGGTTCAGGTTACCCTGGAGGCTGGGACTGCGTATTATTTTTCCTCCGGTTTTTCGCGAAGCGATATTATTTTGGAAGGAGATGAGGGAAGCGTATCCTCCATTCAGAAAAAATCCAGTACCCTGTGGGTGACGATTACCCTGGAAGCATTGGACGAGGAAGATGAGGAGGAAGCGGACGAGGACGATTCCAAGACGCAGGATAACTGGTCGAAGGCGCAAACCGGCAGCGGGACGGTCTCGGCTTCCGATGATTCAGATCCCTCCTATGGCCCGGGAAGCAGCGGCACGGAAGATGACTGGGAAGAGGATGCGTGGGAAGACGAGGATTCGGAAGACGCAGACTGGCAGAGCAGCGGGATGTCCGGCTCGGAATCACGGACATACAGAGGTGCCTGGCTGTACGACGGGGTTGGCTGGTGGTACTGCTATGCGGAAGGCGGATACCCCGCGAATGGCTGGCTTCTGATTGATGACTGCTGGTATTATTTTGACGGAGCCGGTTATATGGCCACAGGCTGGATTTTCTGGAATGGACAGTGGTATTTCTGCTCGGAGAACGGAGATATGCTGGCTGACACCGTCACGCCCGACGGATATTATGTCGGGGCGGACGGCGCATGGAAAGCGTGAGACGCCTGCAAAGAAGGCGCTTGAAAATGGGATCTCATCATCTGCTGTTTACACTTCCTGAAGCGAGCAGGAGGGGGAGGCCACAAGAGAATAATTGGTGTGGTAGATTACGAAGCCCGGAGCCGTGCCTGCGGGCTTTTTGATATGCTTCTTTTGGATGTAATCCACCTCCACTTTGTCATTGTCCCGGCCCTTGGAGTAATAGGCGGCCAGAGCCCCCGCCTCTTCAAAGGCACGGTCCGGCACCTCATCCTGTCCCTGCACTTTTAAGATGACATGGGAGCCGGGAATGCCTTTGGCGTGGAACCACCAGTCATTTCCGCTTGCAAGCTTAAAGGTCAGTTCCTCGTTCTGGTAATTATTTTTTCCTACGTAAATGTCGTAGCCGTCGGAGGAGCGGTAATGGAACGGCCGGCTGGTAATTTTCGGCGCTTTGTCCCCGGCCCTGCGCTTTTTCACATAGCCGTACTCCATCAGCTCTTCTTTGATCTGCACCAGGTCGCTCTCGGTCTGGGCGATATCCAGGGAAGAGCTGATGGACTCCAGGTGGTCGATCTCCCGGCGGGTCTCCTGGGTGAGCTGGCTTAAGGCCTCGTACGTCCGCTTGAGCTTGTTGTATTTGTCAAAATGCTTCTGGGCATTCTCCCGGGCGGTGAGCTGGGGATCCAGGGGAATGGTGATTTCTTCATTGGTGTAGTAATTCAGGCAGGAGAAGGATTTCTCTCCGCCCGCCAGCTCATAGCCGTAGGTGTTGAGAAGTTCCCCGTAGACGCGGTATTTTTCCCGCTTTTCCGTGTCCTTCAGCTGTTTGGCCTGGAGGTCGTATTTTTTATACTCCCGCTCCAGGGCGGTCTGGACAATGCGGCGCAGATCCGCGGATTTCTGGCGGATCCGGGTGAGCGCGTCCCGGGAGGCGTAAAAGTCCTCCAGGAGAGCGCTGATGGATGCGTAGTCCTTCCGGCTGTAGCCGGAGCCTTCAAAGCATGTCAGGGGAAATGCCGCGTATTCCACAGGGGTATCTCCCTCGTATACGATGGCCGGGGAGAAGCGCCCCTGGCTCACATCCTCCATGAGAAGCCGCAGGGTGTGGTACAGGTGGATCAGCTCCGGCTCCGTGCAGTCGCCTGCGGAGCGGTCTCCGTCCAGGGAGGCCAGATGACACAGCTCCTGGGACATGATGGGGCTGATTCCCGTGAGACGGCTGTAGATCGCCTTCTGCAGGGGCATGGGGGAGCTCTTCATCAGAGACATAAAGTCCGCCTCCGCCACAGTGAGGGGATCTGCCTTGGAAATGGTCTGTGGAATAAAGTATTCCCGGCCGGGCAGAACCTCCCGCACAGAGCTCATGTTGGCGGATACGTGCTTGATGCTGTCTAGGATGACGCCGTCCTCCCGGCAGAAGATAATGTTGCTGTGCTTTCCCATGATCTCCACGATCAGGCGCTTCCTGCATACGTCCCCCATTTCGTCCAGGTGCTCCAGCTTGAATTCGATAATCCGCTCCAGCCCGGGCTGGGTGACAGACAAAATCCGGGCGCTCCCAATATGCTTGCGCAGGAGCATGCAGAAATTGGGGGCGGTAAGAGGGCTGGTTTTGTTCTTTCCCGTCAGGTAAATGAGGGGAAGGCTTGCGCTTGCCGAGATCTGCAGGCGGTAATTTTCCCGGTTGTTTTTTATTGTTATAAGAAGCTCGTCTTTCTCCGGCTGGGCGATTTTGGAAATGCGGCCGCCTGCCAGGGCGCCGGACAGCTCATGTACGAGATTTGCAATGGTGATTCCGTCAAATGCCATATAGGTTCAACTCCTAACTTGTCTGAAATATTATCAGGATTGTACCACAAAACAGGCAAATTTAAAAGTGGCATGTTGACTTGACATGGCGGATGAATTATAATAACAAAGACCACAAGGAAAGAGAGGCAGTCCGTATGTTAAAGAGCATGACCGGTTTCGGCAGATGTGAGCAGGTGACGGACCAGTATAAAATTTCTGTTGAGATAAAAGCCGTGAATCACAGATATCTGGATCTGGGAATCCGGATGCCAAAGAAGTTCAGCCGTTTTGAGAATGCGGTGCGCACGTTTTTGAAGGAATATGTAAAGCGCGGCAAAGTGGATTTGTTCATCAGCTTTGAGGACTATACCGAGAGCGAGATGTGCGTGAGGTACAACCAGAGGCTGGCGGCAGAGTATGTGGACTGCTTTAAGAAGATGGAGGAGGCCTTTGGAATCCCTAATGACATGACAGTCTCCGCCCTGGCAAAGCTGCCGGAGGTTCTCACTATGGATCAGGTTCCCGAAGATGAGGAGCGTCTGTGGGAGATTCTGTCGGGAGCGCTGAAGGGAGCTGCGGAGAGTCTGGTTCATTCCCGCGAGATTGAGGGAGAGCATCTGCGCCGGGATCTCCTCGAAAAGCTGGACTATATGGAAGGGCTGGTGGATTTCATTGAGGAGAGAGCTCCCGCCATTTTGAAGGAGTACAGAGCCCGCCTGGAGGACAAGGTGAAGGAACTCCTGGACGGAAGCGCCATAGATGAGGGCCGCATTGCGGCGGAGGTGGTGATCTATGCGGATAAGATCTGCGTAGACGAGGAGACTGTGCGCCTCAGAAGCCATATTGACAGCACGCGCAAAGAGCTGATGCAGGGGGAGAGCGTGGGGAGAAAGCTGGATTTTATTGCCCAGGAGATGAACCGGGAGGCAAACACGATCTTGTCAAAGTCCAGTGATCCTGCGATTTCCGACCAGGCCATTGCTCTCAAAACGGAGATTGAAAAGATCCGGGAGCAGATACAGAACATTGAGTAAACCTGCATGTGCCCGGCGGCGGGATTTTCAAAGTAAGGAGGGCGTATGGAGCGTCAGGGAATTTTAGCAGTAGTCTCCGGATTTTCCGGAGCGGGAAAGGGCACGCTGATGAAAGAGCTGCTCAGACGGTATGACAATTATGCCTTGTCCATTTCGGCTACCACGCGCAGCCCCCGGGAAGGGGAGGTGGACGGCCGCGAATATTTTTTTGTATCAAAAGAGCGGTTTCAGCAGATGATCGAGGAAGGAAGCCTGGTGGAGTATGCACAGTATGTGAACCATTATTACGGCACTCCTAAGGAATACGTGATGCGGCAGATGGCCCAGGGCAAGGACGTGATCCTTGAGATTGAGATACAGGGCGCGCTGAAGGTGAAGAAGCGTTTTCCGGAAGCTCTTTTACTCTTTGTGACGCCGCCGAGCGCTGAAGAGCTGTGCAGACGGCTGGTCGGAAGGGGCACGGAGACGATTGAAGTGATCAACGCAAGGCTGCGCAGAGCCGCAGAAGAGGCTTCCGGCATGGAGGCCTACGACTATCTCCTCATCAACGACGATATCGACCGCTGTGTGGAGGAGATGCACAGCCTGATTCAGCTTCAGCACCGCCGTACGGTTTATCATCTCGAGTTTCTAAACCGGATGCGGGAGGAGCTGCGCCATCTGGATGCCAGAGGACAGCAGTAAACAGCAATTGACGAAATAGGATTGAAAGGAGAACAAAATATGTTACATCCATCGTATACAGACCTTATTAATGTAGTAAACAGCGATATCGAGCCGGGAGAGCAGCCGGTGGTTCAGAGCCGGTACTCCATTGTGATCGCGGCCTCCAAGCGGGCCAGGCAGCTGATTGCCGGGGATGAGCCGCTGGTCGCCGGGGCAAACGGCAAAAAGCCGCTGTCCATTGCCATTGATGAACTGTATCATCAGAAGGTAAAAGTGCTTCCCGAAGAGGAGGCTGTCCAGGAAGAGGAAGAGTAACGATTTGGAGCATTTCCTGTGCGATCAGGAGCGATGGGATGGGAAATGGCGGGGGCTGCCGCAAAGAGGTATTTGCGACAGCCCGAATTTTGCTGTGGACATGACTTTTAGGGACGGCGGCGGTCCGGGCCGGCCAAAGGCCGGATACGGTGCGCCGGAGGTTTATGCTCCGTCCGGAAGGGTTATCTGAATTTTGGGAGAGCTGCTTATTTATGGAAGAGAAAAAATTATTCTGCGTGTCTCTGGGATGCGATAAAAACCTGGTAGATACGGAAAAGATGCTGCGTCTGATCCGGGACATGGGCATCTCTTTTACCGATGACCAGGGAGAGGCGGATATTATCCTCATCAATACCTGCTGCTTTATCGGCGATGCGAAGGAGGAGAGCGTGAACACCATCCTGGAGATGGCCGAGGAGAAAAAGGAGGGCCGGTGCCGGGCTCTGATTGTGACGGGATGTCTGGCCCAGCGGTATAAGGAAGAGATCCTTGAGGAAATTCCCGAGGTGGACGCCATACTGGGCACTACGTCCTGGGAGGAGATCGGAGCGGTGATCCGCGGAATCTGCGGCGGCCAGGAGAGCCATGTGTCCTGCTTCCACGATTTGAAGGAGCTTCCCGCTTCCGAGGGAAGGATCGTAACCACCGGCGGGTACTATGCCTTTTTGAAAATTGCGGAGGGCTGCGACAAGCGGTGCACGTACTGCATTATCCCCTATCTGCGGGGGCCTTACCGAAGCGTACCTATGGAGGATCTTCTCGCCGAGGCCCGGGAGCTGGCACGGGGAGGCGTGCGGGAGCTGATTCTGGTGGCTCAGGAGACCACCCTATACGGTGTGGATCTCTACGGCGAGAAATCTTTGCCCAGGCTTCTCAAGGAGCTGGCGAAAATACCGGAGATCCGCTGGATACGGATCCAATACTGTTATCCCGAGGAGATTACGGACGAACTCATTGCGGTTATAAAAGAGGAAGAAAAGGTCTGCCATTATCTGGATATTCCCATCCAGCATGCCAGCGACCGGATTCTGCGCCGCATGGGACGGCGGACGACCCGCCGGGAGATCACGGAGCGGATCCGGCAGCTTAGGGAGGAGATTCCGGATATTGCCCTGCGCACCACGCTGATCTCGGGCTTTCCCGGCGAGACAGAGGAAGACCATGAGGAACTGCTGGATTTTGTGGACGAGATGGAATTTGAACGTCTGGGCGTATTTCCCTACTCTGCAGAGGAGGACACGCCGGCCTATTCCTACCCGGATCAGGTTCCCCAGGAAGTGAAGGAGGCCCGGCGGGATGCCGTCATGGAGCTTCAGCAGGATATTGCCTTTGCCCGGTGTGAGGAAATGAAGGGAAAGATCCTCACTGTGATGGTGGAGGGAAAGGTGGCGGATGAGCCGGTGTATGTTGGGCGCACGTATATGGATGCCCCCAATGTGGACGGGC
Source organism: Candidatus Eisenbergiella merdavium (assembly GCA_019119595.1). GTDB lineage: Bacteria > Bacillota > Clostridia > Lachnospirales > Lachnospiraceae > Eisenbergiella > Eisenbergiella merdavium. The sequence goes on from DWWS01000046.1 coordinate 58,470, forward strand.
TGATCTTTATTCATTCCGGCGAGGTGTTTATGTCCGGCGACTTTGTCAGGGTGAAGGTGACAGGGGCTGCCGAGTATGATCTGATAGGAGAGGTGTACGATGAATCTGCCGAATAAGCTTACCGTTCTGCGTATTTGTATGATCCCGTTTTTTGTGGCGGCCCTGCTCTATGAGGGCGGAGCCAGCCGGAATATGCGTATTCTGGCGGATATCCTGTTTATCGCGGCCAGCCTTACGGATCTTCTGGACGGAAAGATTGCCAGGAAGTACAATCTGGTTACAAATTTTGGAAAGTTTATGGATCCGCTGGCGGACAAGCTTCTTGTGTGCTCCGCTCTGATCTGCTTAATCGAGCTGGGCCAGCTTCCGGCCTGGGTGGTGATTATCATTATCAGCCGGGAATTTATCATCAGCGGATTCCGCCTGGTGGCTGCGGACAACGGCATTGTGATTGCGGCCAGCTACTGGGGGAAATTTAAAACGGTCTTCCAGATGACGGCGGTGATTCTGCTGATTTTCAATATCCCGTCTCTGGCGCTTCTGACAAATATTGTGCTGGCGGTAGCCGTTGTGCTCACCGTTGTATCCCTGGCGGATTACATTGTAAAAAACCGCAAGGTTCTTACAGAGGGAGGTATGTGACATGTCTGTGGAAGAAGAGGTGGTGGCGCTCCTGGAGGAGAGAGGACTCACCATAGCAACGGCAGAATCCTGCACCGGCGGGATGGTTTCCGCCCGTCTGGTAGGCGTTCCCGGGGTGTCCGAGGTGTTTATGGAAGGGCTTGTGACCTATTCCAATGAGGCGAAAGTCCGCCTTCTCGGCGTGAGGGAGGAAACGCTGGAGACTTTTGGGGCCGTAAGCCGCGAGACAGCCGTCCAGATGGCGGAGGGAGGATGCCGGAGGGCCGGGACGGATGTGTGCGTGTCGACCACAGGGCTTGCAGGGCCCGGCGGAGGAACAGAGAAAAAACCCGTGGGGCTGGTTTATATGGCCTGCTGCGTGCAGGGACATACGGCGGCAGAGCGTCATATATTTTCCGGGGACCGGCAGCGGATACGGGAGCAGTCTGCGGAAGCTGCCCTTGCGCTTGTGCGCGCCTGTCTGACGGAGCGCGCCTGATTTCCATTGCTTTACACGTCGGGCGCATGCCTGGCTGGAAGCGGTTTTCGGCCGCACTCTGGAGAAAGGAGATGTATAGATATGGAAGGAGCCCGCATGAAGAGACAGCTGGGAGCTGCCTGCTGCTATGCATATGCCCGGCTTACATTGAATTATTATATGTACTATGAGGCAGCGCAGGACGCGGATTTCCCTAGGGGGATTTTAGACCCGCTATCCGGCCGGTTTCACGGCATCCTGGGAGATTTCCTGGAGGGAATCCCCTCGTCAAAAGCGCTCGAAGAGCTGAGGACAGAGGTGATTCGGGAGATGGAACGGGCCACGGCCTACACGGACAGCCTCCAGGCGTATGAGTATGTCCTGAATCGGATGGAGGGCCGCTTTGAGCCGAAGCTCATGGGAGGAGAACGGCGGGCGCTGGATTCGGAGGCGGCTGCCCGGGAGATTATGGCTTACATAAGAGACGGAGGGGAGGCGCCTTTGGTAAATCAGCGCATTCAGAATGTGGTGGGCCAGCTTCCTGTGCGTCTGACCAAAAATAAATTTTTTGCCATGGTGGAGGAAGGCCTCTCTGTTTACCTCAAGGGAACGCAGGAAAATCTGGATGATATGATGAATATACTTCGGTCGGAGGGGCTTTTGAACCAGCCGAAGGACTGCGCCGAGGGCTACGAACGGCTGCATGGATTCCTGGAGATGTGCCGTGGAGCGGATTATGCGCGTATGGATGCGCAGACATACCGGGGACTGACGGAACAGCTGAAGGAGGCGGGGGATACGCTGAGCGGCTTGACCTGGAACATTCTCCTCCTCATGAATCTGGTCAATGACCTGTATTTGATTTTCCTCACCAGGGAACGGGTTTTGATGGGGGTATCCGAGGAGACACGGATGAAGGAAATCCTGCGGGGAATTAAGGCTATGTTCGATGCGGGAGCAGGGGAGATCCCCGGGGAGCTGACCCAAAGCCTCACGTTTTTGGAGGGCAAGCAGGAGGCGTATTTTGAACAGTGGATGCGCGGCCAGGAATCAGCGGGGGAGATCCGGGCCGGAGATGAGCCGCTGGGAGAGCTTCTCTATCAGGTGGAAACTCTGATGTCCGGAAGCTCCTTTATGGAACTGGTGCCCTCGGAAAATCGCGAAATGCCTGTGACAAGAGAAGCTCTGGCACAGGAGGAAGAGAGGCTTTTTGACAGCCTGCGGGAATCATGGAAGCATCAGCCCAAGGTTCTGGTACGGGCGGTGATGGCAAAGATTCTTTCGCGGCTTCCTGTATTTTTTCACTCCTCCGATGAACTTTTTTCCTATATAGAGAACAGTCTCGAGGCCTGCGAGGATGAGGCGGAGCGGGAGGCGTCCGTCCGGCTGATCCGCATGATCCGGGATGAGGAGATGGAGTAAAATGATCTGGTGGAAGCATCTGTACATGGGGGACAAGGCTGCCGCGGGGAGACCGGCCATTTTGGAGGGGATCCGCCGGGGCAGAAGGATGCCGGGCGTATACGTGATTACTTTGCCGGAGAGCGGGAATCATATACTTGACATCCGTCCCGTCTCTCTTCTTACCGAGAAAGAAAGAGGGGACGGGGCCTTCCTGATTCTGGGCGCGGCTCTGGGCTATGGAGAAGCATGCCAGGTGGTGCGCCGTATGGTGGATGATATGTACCGGGCTACAGGGGCTTTTGACTGGCGGCATTATATGGAATTTCTGGAGGCGAGATGATCCACGGACTGTTTTTCGTGCTGAAAATATTGGGAATCCTCCTTCTGGTTCTCCTGCTTTTTCTTGCGGCAGCTCTCTTCGCGGCGCTTTTTGTGCCGGTCCGTTACCGGATAAAAGGAGAATTTCCGGGGAACGGAAAGGCGGCCTTCGGGGAGGGGAGAGTTTCCTGGCTCTTTGGCGCAGTCTCTGTCAGGGGACGGTTCCTTCAGGGGGAGGGACTGCGCCTTCGGGCAAAGCTCCTGGGAATTACGCTCTGGAAATCCGGTGGTGAAACGGAGGCGGACAGCGGCCGATCCTCTGCCGGGGAAGATGCAGCGGGAGATAGCGCAGGGCATACGATGGAACAGTCAGCCAAGCGGTCCGCGGAAAATACCGGTAAAAGCATGGAAGAGGGATCTGGTCAAATGGCAGGTACCTTCAGGGAATCAGCGGATACGGATGCTTTCGGCAAAGATGCACACGGGCTGGAAGAAGCAGGTGAAAATTCAGCCAGGCCAGGTCCTAAAAGGCGAATCGGTGAGAGGATACAGGCTTTTTTTGACAAAATTTATGGACGTCTGCGCAAACTGGCATTTTCAATTCGGGAATTTTGTGGTAAGCTAAAGAATATGGCGGGAAAAGCAGAAAAAATAAAGGACTGGTTTACAGACGAAAAGAATCAGGCATCCTTCCGTCTGCTGCTCCGACAGGGAAAGCGCCTGGCTGCCCACGGACTGCCAAGAAAGGGAAGAGGGGAAATTACCTTTGGCTTCGAGGATCCCTGCCTGACGGGGCAGGTGCTGGCAGCGGCCAGCCTGGTTTACCCCTTCTGCCACAGGCGCCTGAATTTGTATCCTGTTTTCGATGGAAAGATCCTGGAGGGAAATATGGATTTCCGCGGAAGAATCCGATCCGCCTATATTTTATGGCTGGCCTGGGGAATATGGAAGGACCGGCATACCCGGAGGATGATTAAACGCGCTTTGAACCGCAGACGCTTTTAGTCGGGCAAAGGGGCGTGCGTCCCCGCGCCTGCGGAGGGAAGATATTTTGCAGTAAATTGAATGAGCATGGAGATAGAACGAGGAAAAGGATTATACTATGGCAGAAAATCAATTCACATCCACAATCGAATCATTATTTAAAGGGCTGGATCAGTTTGTCACCACCAAGACTGTGGTCGGAGAACCTGTGCAGGTGGGGGAGACGATCATTGTGCCGCTGATTGATGTGACCTGCGGGATGGCGGCAGGCGCCTTTGCGGAGGGCGGCAAGCAGAAGCAGCGCGGCGGCGGGGGTATGAGCGCCAAAATGAGCCCCAGCGCTGTTCTGATAATCCAGGGCGGGGTGACAAAGCTGGTGAATGTGAAAAATCAGGATGCCATCACGAAGGCCATGGATATGGCGCCCGACCTGATCAATAAATTCCTGGGAGGGAAACCGGCTGTGTCAGAGGAGACGGTCCAGACAGCGAAAGACACGGCGGCCGCTTATGACAAAGGACCGGAGCGGATGGATGAATGAATAGAGAGGGAAGCAAATAGGCGGGAGGAAACTCCCGCCGTATTTCTTAGGGAAGCGAGCCGCGCGAGTTCTGCGGGGCCGCCCGGAGGACAGGCACAAATGCTATAACAACAAAAAGGCCCTTGATAAATCAAGGGCTTAAAATGGAAGCAAGGAGGCTCGAACTCCTGACCTTTCGCGTGTGAGGCGAACGCTCATCCCGGCTGAGCTATGCTTCCAAAAGTTACCAACGAATATTATTTTATCACAACTTTCCAATATGTCAAGCAGTAATGAAAAAATCTTTTTTCAAGTTACTGCCCGGCTGTGCATATTATGTTTATAGGCAGCAGTCTGAATCGAGAAAGGAATCGGAAAAACGCTGCCGTACATCTTACCTGGCTGCGCGCAGCCGCGGAGAGGAGAGGGAAAAATGCGTCGAATATGCGGGCTTATGCTGTTCTGTTTCGGCCTTGGAATGGCAGTGCTCCTTTTTATACCGGAAACCATTTTTACATTTCTTTTTGTGATCGGATGCCTGGTGCTGGGATACAATTTATTCTGCTGTTAGAACATGCCGGCCGGCAGCATACAAAAAAACTCCGGAATCTCGTGTGAGACCGGAGTCTTTGCTGCGTCCAGATTTGATTAGGCCCGCTCTACAAGGCCGGAACGTAAGCAGGAAGTACATACATACATCCTCTGGCTTCCGCCGTTTACCTTTACCTTAACGGACTTCACGTTAGCTTTCCACATCTTGTTGGATCTTCTATGGGAGTGGCTCACCTTGATTCCGAAATGAGCACCCTTTTCACAGATTGCACACTTTGCCATCACTGCACCTCCTTACCACTTACTTGGATTTCAACAAGAGAAATCCACAACAAATGTATGATACCAGAAACTCTTAAAATTTGCAAGCGAAAAAATAAAAATTTATTTCTTTTTTTCAGAAAATAGTGTATACTAAGGGCGAATAGGAGAAGATGGGAGGCTGATGTATGAAGGGACGGATCAGCAACAAGATGGGCGAAATACAGATAAGCCCGGATGTGATTGCTTTGTATGCGGGAACCATTGCGGTGGAGTGCTTCGGCATTGTGGGAATGGCGGCTGTCAGCATGAAGGACGGTCTGGTAAAGCTTTTGAAAAAAGAGAGCCTGACTCACGGCATTAATCTGGAGATAAAGGACAATCGGATCTCCCTGGACTTTCATGTGATTGTGTCCTACGGAGTCAGCATATCGGCTGTGGCGGATAACCTGATTGAAAGTGTGAAATACAGGGTAGAGGAATTTACCGGCATGGAGGTGGAAAAGATCAACATCTTCGTGGAAGGTGTAAGAGTGATTGACTAGGAGGAAGCAACCTGTGGGTTTAAGTACAATTGATGCCGGGATGGCAAAGAAGGCTTTCCTGGCCGGAGCAAAGGAATTAGAGGCAAAAAAGGAATGGATTAATGAATTAAATGTATTTCCCGTACCCGACGGGGATACGGGAACCAATATGACAATGACGGTTATGGCTGCGGCAAGGGAGGTAGCTGCTCTGGAGGATCCTTCCATGAGGGATCTGGCGCGGGCTATTTCGTCCGGCTCTCTCAGGGGGGCCAGGGGAAACTCAGGGGTGATTCTCTCCCAGCTTTTCCGCGGATTCACAAAAGAGATACAGGACGCGGAGATCATTGATGCAGATGTCCTGGCCAGGGCTATGGCGAGAGGTACAGAGACCGCTTATAAGGCGGTGATGAAGCCAAAGGAGGGGACGATCCTCACCGTGGCCAAGGGCATGTCGGACAAAGCGCAGGAGCTCTCTTTGGAGGGCGCGGATATGGAAGCCCTTGTTCGGGAGGTGATCGAGGAGGGCGATCGGGTACTTGAACGGACGCCGGAGATGCTTCCCGTATTGAAGCAGGCGGGAGTGGTGGACTCCGGAGGCCAGGGGCTGATGCAGGTGGTTAAGGGCTTTTTAAAGGGCCTTACGGGCCAGGCCGGCGAACTCACCCTGGATGCGGAGAGCGGCAGTTTCCTGACGGATGGTATGAGCGCCGCCGTACGGGGGCAGAAGAGCGCGGCTGCGGGAGCAGCTTCCCAGGATATCGAGACAGCGGATATAAGATTTGGGTATTGTACGGAGTTTATCATCAATCTGGAGCGGGAATACAAGGACAAGGATGAGGAGGAACTGAAAAGTTATCTGGCCTCCATCGGAGATTCACTGGTGGTGGTATCCGATGATTCGCTGGTGAAGGTTCATGTTCACACCAATCATCCGGGCCTGGCATTCGAAAAGGCCCTGACCTACGGTTCCCTGTCCCGAATGAAGGTTGACAATATGCGGGAGGAGCACCAGGAGCGCGTGATTATGGATGCTGAGCGCATGGCAAAGGAACAGGCCGGCGGGATGTCATCCGCCGCAGCTTCATCCGCAGAGCCGCCGGCAGTTTCCGCGGAGAGCGGAGAGGAGGAGACAAAGCCCTTCAGCTTTATCAGTGTGGCGCCGGGGGATGGGCTTCGGGAAGTGTTTGAAGGAATTGGAGCCGATTGGGTGATCGAGGGCGGTCAGACCATGAATCCGAGCACAGAAGATATGCTGACGGCCATCGACCACGTGAAGGGAGATGTTGTATACATTCTTCCCAATAATAAAAATATTATCCTGGCGGCCAGACAGGCGGCGGAGCTGACAAAGGACCGGAGAGTATTGGTGGTTCCTTCCGCCACAATTCCCCAGGGAGTCACGGCTCTGGTGAATTTTATGCCGGATCTGTCCCCGGAAGAGAATTTGGAGAATATGGAGCGGGAGATGGCGCAGGTCCGCACCGCGCAGATCACCTACGCCGTGCGTTCTACGATGGTGGACGGAATCGGCATAAACGAGGGCGATATTATGGCGATCGGCGATAAGGGAATCCTGGGCCTGGGGCACACTCCCTTTGAGGCGGGGATGGAAGCCATGAAAGCCATGCTGGACGACGATATGGAGCTGATTACCCTGTATTATGGCGCCGATGTGAAGGAAGAGGAAGCGCTTCGCCTGAAAGAGGCGGGGGAGGAGCTGTTCCCTGACAAAGAGTTTGAACTTCAATACGGAGGACAGCCAATTTACTATTATATTATTTCTGCAGAATAATTTGCGTGACAATACAGAATTTTCCAGTTATAATAAGTATAACTATTCGGATGCAATACAAAACAAAAAGGAGATGTTTGTATGAATTTTGAGAATAATGTTCGGTCTTATTACGAAGCCCAGGCTTCGGGAGAATCCTTAGGGCGCTATACGGCCAAGACATTCGGCTGGATGTTTGCGGGCCTTATGGTTACATTTATCGTGGCTGTGGCTGGATTGATGACAGGGGCAATTGTTTATGTATACTCTATTCCCTACTGGTACTATCTGCTTCTGATTGCGGAGGTGGGAACCGTGATTTTCCTGTCCGCCAGGATTGAGAAGCTTTCCGTGGGAGCGGCGCGGGCGCTGTTTTTCCTGTATGCGGCTCTGAACGGCGTTGTATTCTGCGCGTATTTGATCCTTTTTGACCTGACCGTATTATGGATGGCTTTTGGGATCACCTCCCTGTTTTTCGGGATCATGGCTCTGATCGGCTGGTTCGGAAACATCAATTTCGCGAGCCTCCGTCCCTTTATGATGGGCGGCCTTGTATTTTTGGTGGTTTACTGGCTGCTGGCCATGTTCATTGATTTGAGCGCGTTCAGCACGCTGGTCTGCGGAGCGGGCATCTTTATTTTCCTGCTGTTTACCGCATATGATACAAAGAAGATCCAGGCGTATCACGCATATTATGGAAATATGCCGGAGATGGCTGCCAAGGCATCTATTTTTGCGGCTCTGCAGCTCTACCTGGATTTCATCAACCTGTTTGTGTACCTGGTACAGATTCTCGGAAGGAAAAAATAACCATCGGGCCGCAGTGTGACCCTGCGGCCGAATAGTATAATTACGGCATAAGAGGGAGGCAAAAAACATGCGGATCGGAGCACTGGAGGCAGGCGGAACAAAGATGGTATGCGCTGTGGGGCGGGAGGACGGGACAATTCTGGAACAGATGTCCATCCCCACCACCACGCCGGAGGAAACCATTCCGAAAATTATTTCCTATTTTAAAGAAAAAGATATATGCGCGCTGGGGGTGGCGGCCTTTGGGCCGGTGGATGTGAATCCGCGGTCGGATACCTACGGATATATACTGGACACGCCCAAGCTTGCGTGGCGCCATAAGGATCTTCTCGGCGAATTAAAAAAGGAGCTTCCCGTCCCCATGGGACTGGACACAGATGTGAACGGTTCCTGTCTGGGGGAGATGACGTACGGCTGCGCCAAAGGGCTGGACAGCGTGATCTATCTGACCATCGGGACCGGTATCGGCGTGGGAGTGGGAATTAACGGAAAGCCCCTTCACGGCATGCTCCATCCGGAGGGAGGGCATGTCCTTCTGACACGCCACAAGGACGATCCGGAGGGTGGCATCTGCCCTTACCATAAAAACTGTTTTGAGGGGCTGGCATGCGGCCCTTCCATTGAGGCGCGCTGGGGAAAGAAAGCGGTGGAGCTGGCGGGCCGGGCGGAAGTCTGGGAGCTGGAGAGCTTTTATATTGCCCAGGCACTGGTCGATTTTATTATGATTCTGTCGCCCAGAAAGATCATTCTGGGAGGCGGAGTGATGCATCAGGAGCAGCTTTTCCCATTGATCAGGACAAAGGTGAAGGAGCTTCTGGGCGGATATCTGAATACCCGGGAACTGGCGGATATGGATTCTTATATTGTGCCCGCCAGTCTTCACGATGACCAGGGAATCATGGGCTGCATCAAGCTGGGCCTGGATGCCCTGGCGCAGGCATGACGAACAGGCAGCCGCTCACCGACCTGAAAGGGGTGGGGGAGAAGACGGGAAAGCTGTTTGAACGGCTGGGCATCCGCACGGTGCGGGATCTCCTTTCCTATTATCCCAGGGATTATCAGGCGTATGAGCGGCCGGTGCCAATCGGCCAGTTAAAAGAACAGAGGATTATGAGCGTAGAGTCGGCATTGGCAACAAGTGCCGACCTCCTTCGTTTTAACCGTATGCAGCTTGTCTCCGCGCAGATTCGGGATCTGACCGGCAGCCTGCAGCTTGCCTGGTACAATATGCCCTATATGCGCAGTCATCTGAAGACGGGCGAGATGTACGTGTTCCGCGGCAGAGTGGCGAAAAAGAGGGGACGCCTTGTCATGGAGCAGCCGGAAGTTTTCACCCCTGAGGCGTACGAAGCTTTGGAGGACAGTCTTCAGCCGGTTTACGGACAAACCCGGGGGCTGGGAAACAAAGCCATTGTGAAGATGGTTCGGCAGGCTCTGGAGGTTCGGCAGATGGAGCGGGAGTACATGCCCGGCGACATCCGCAGGCGCCAGGAACTGGCCGAGATCAATTATGCCCTGGAACGGATTCATTTTCCTGCGGACCGGGCGGAACTTCTCTTTGCAAGAAAGCGTCTGGTCTTTGACGAATTTTTCCTCTTTTTGACCGGGGTAAAGCGGCTGAAGGAGCACCGTGAGAACAAGGCGTCTTCTTATATCATACGCGAAACAGCCCTGGCGGTCCGCCTGAAAGAATCCCTCCCGTACCGGCTGACCCGCGCGCAGGAGCAGGCGTTTGCGGATGTGTGCCGGGATATGGGCGGCGGCTTTGTGATGAACCGGCTGATCCAGGGAGATGTGGGATCAGGAAAAACCATCGTGGCGGTTCTGGCCCTGCTGTCCGCCGCGGAAAATGGGTTCCAGGGCGCGCTGATGGCGCCCACGGAGGTTTTGGCCAGACAGCATTTTGAATCCATCACAAAACTTTTTGCGGACTGCGGCATTGAAAAACGGCTTGTCCTGGTTACCGGGTCCATGACGGCAAAGGAGAAGCGGGAGGCTTACGCGGCCATTGCTTCCCATGAAGCGGATATTGTCATAGGAACCCACGCCCTGATTCAGGAAAAGGTGGTTTACGACAAGCTGGCACTGGTGATCACGGATGAGCAGCACCGCTTTGGCGTAGGCCAGAGGGAGCTTTTGAGCGGCAAAGGCGACAGCCCCCATGTGCTGGTCATGAGCGCCACGCCCATTCCACGGACCTTAGCGATTATTCTCTATGGAGATTTGGATATATCGGTAATTGACGAACTGCCTGCAGGCCGCCGCGCCATTAAAAACTGCGTGGTGGATCCGGGCTGGCGGCCGAAGGCCTATGCCTTTATCGAAAATCAGGTGGCGCAGGGCCGTCAGGCTTATGTGATCTGCCCCATGGTGGAGGCCAGCGAGATGATCGAGGCGGAGAATGTGGTGGATTACACAAAGAGCCTCCGGAAGGAGCTTCCGGATTTCATACGGGTGGAGTATCTCCACGGGAAGATGAAGGCGAAGGACAAAAACCGGATTATGGAGGAATTTGCCGCGGGAGAGATCCAGGTGCTGGTCTCTACCACTGTGATTGAGGTGGGAGTCAATGTGCCGAATGCCACGGTGATGATGATTGAAAACGCAGAGCGCTTCGGCCTGGCACAGCTCCACCAGCTCAGAGGCCGGGTGGGACGGGGGGCTGACCAATCCTACTGCATCATGATCAATGGTTCCGGGGACGGGGACGCGGCCAAACGCCTGGATATTTTAAATAAATCGAATGACGGCTTTTTTATTGCCTCGGAGGATCTTCGGCTTCGCGGGCCCGGCGATATCTTTGGACTTCGCCAAAGCGGCGACCTGGAATTCCGGCTTGCGGATATTTTCACAGACGCGGATGTCCTTAAGCGGGCCTCCCAGGAGGTGAGCCGCCTGTTCGCGGAGGATCCCGGTCTGGAAAAAGAAGAGCACAAGGAGCTGCGTGCGCGGATTGAGGCCTATCTGGGCGATCATTATGAAAAGCTGAGCCTGTAAATGGAGGGGCATAAATCGGGATACGTCCTAACTCTGCGCCACGGAAACATACGCGCGGAAATTATAGAAGTTCAGGAAAGGAGCCATTTATTATGAACGAGACCTTAAAAACAATTCTCACAAGAAGAAGCACACGGAAATTTTTACATAAGCCGATCCCTGCAGAGGATCTGGATCTGATTGTCCAGGCAGCCCTCCACGCGCCCAGCGGCATGGGAAAGCAGACGTGGCAGTTTACGGTTGTGAAAAACCGGGATAAAATTCAGAAGCTGGCCGCGGTGATCGGCGAGGTGCTGGGAAGAGAGGGATATGATATGTACGCGCCGGAGGTGCTGGTCATCCCCTCCAATGAGAAGGAGAGCCGGTTCGGCAGGGAGGACGATGCATGCGCGATGGAAAACATTTTCCTGGCGGCTCATTCCCTTGGAATCGGATCCGTGTGGATCAACCAGCTTCAAAACATCTGCGATGATCCAAAGATCCGGGCGGAGCTGACTGCCCTGGGCATCCCGGCGGATCATGTGGTGTACGGACTGGCGGCTTTGGGATATCCGGATGATGTGAAGTCCGAGAAGGCGCGGATTGGGAAGGTTGTGGTGGTGGAATAAACGCCCCACGGAAAGAAAAACGCCGCTGCGGTGAACGTTCTTTGAATAGCTTTTCATCCGCAGACGGCGCTTTTTGTGTGCGAGTAACTGTTAAGGACAGTTACGTATGAGATGATTTCCAACCAGACAGTCAGCTGGTTTCGCCAATCTGTTTACTTGCCAGCCATCTGACGTTCCTGGGCCTCGATCATCTTTTTAACCATATAGCCTCCTACGGAACCATTCTGAGCAGAGGTCAGGTTGCCATTGTATCCGTTGGTCAGGGGCACGCCGATTTCGCCTGCTACCTCCATCTTAAACTTGTCCATTGCTTCCTTTGCTTCCGGTACATTTGTTTTGTTAGAATTACTAGACATATTAAAACGCCTCCTTGTAATAGTGGGCCACAGCGCTTTGTGTGCCGCGGCTGGTTTGCTGTTACAATGCTAGTATGTGATGATTCAAAAATAATACGCTAGAAGGTTCTGCGTAAAATGCCAAAAGTTAGGTGAATGCAGAAAAACCCCTTGTGCATCTTGAATTTTCATATTATACTTGTTGAGAGCGAATATAAAGGAGATAAAAATGAGAGTGATTGCAGGCAGTGCCAGACGGCTGCTGTTAAAAACGGTGGAAGGACTGGATACCCGGCCGACCACGGATAGAATTAAAGAAACTTTATTTAATGTCCTCCAGAATGATGTGCCAGGGTGCATGTTTTTGGATTTGTTTTCCGGAAGCGGGGCCATCGGCATTGAGGCGCTGAGCCGCGGGGCATCCCTGGCGGTGCTGATTGAGAAGAATCCGAAAGCTGCGGCCTGTATCCGGGAGAACCTGGAACATACCCGGCTGGCAGACCGCGCTCTGGTGATGGAGCGGGATGTGCTGGAGGGGCTGCGCCGCCTAGAGGGGCGCAATTACCGGTTTGATATTATTTTTATGGATCCGCCCTATGGGAAGGGGCTGGAAAAGCAGGTGCTTTCCTATCTGGCTGGTTCGCCCATGGCGACGCCGGATACCCTGGTGATCGTGGAGGCGGCCAAGGAGGAGGATTTTGGCTGGCTTTCTGAAACTGGCTGGCGTCTGATTAAGACAAAAGAATACAAGACCAACAAGCATGTGTTTGTTGGAAGGGAGCAGAAATGAGAATTGCGGTTTATCCGGGGAGCTTTGACCCGGTCACATTGGGACATGGAGATATCATTGAGCGCACAGCTAAGATGTTTGACAAGGTAATTATTGGCGTGCTGAATAACAATGTAAAAACTCCATTGTTTTCCGTTGAAGAACGTGTTAATATGTTAAAGGAAGTAACGGCCCATCTTCCCAATGTGGAAGTGCAGTCTTTTGAGGGACTTCTGGTGGAATTCCTGCGCAGGAATGACGCGCAGGTGATCGTCAGAGGCCTGCGGGCGGTTACGGACTTTGAGTATGAGCTTCAGATGGCGCAGACCAACCGGGTGATGGCTCCGGAGATCGATACCATTTTTTTGACGACAAATTTGAAATATTCGTACTTGAGCTCCAGCATTGTGAAGGAGATTGCTTTTTATGACGGGCAGATCAGCCAATTCCTGGCTCCGGAAGTGGAAGAACGGGTGCGGGCAAAAGTGGCTGAAAGGGCCGAGGGGACGGTTTGAGGATAGGAGAATCGAATTATGATGAGCAGAATTGAGCAGTTGATCAGTGAGATAGAGGAGTACATAGACAGTTGCCGGTTTCAGGCTCTGTCGAACAGCAAGATTATTGTCAACAAGGAGGAGCTGGAGGAGCTCTTAGTGGAGCTGCGTCTGCGGATACCGGACGAGATCAAAAAGTACCAGAAGATTATCAGCCAGCAGGAAACGATTCTGGGAGAAGCGCGCTCTCAGGCAGATGAGATGCTGGAGGATGCCAAGCGTCAGGCGGATTCTATGGTGGCTCAGGCCAGTGAGCAGACCTCGGAGATGATCAATGAGCACGAGATTATGCAGCGCGCCTATGCCCACGCGAATGAAGTTGTGGAGCAGGCACAGGCGCAGGCG
>DWWS01000047.1 GCA_019119595.1 Candidatus Eisenbergiella merdavium
AGCGTTCATCCTGAGCCAGGATCAAACTCTCTTGTTTAATCTTTGGTTCCGATCAACTCTGGTCAATCTTTCCCGTTTTTACTGTCTTTTGGGTTGCTCCCTTCCTCTTTCGATTCCGGGAACTGTTCCTCTGAATTATTCTTTTAGAATTTTCAGGGTTGCATTACTGTTTATTTGTCAAGGTCCTTTCGCTCTGGCTTTTGAGCAGAGCCGCTTCTTTTCAGAAGCTCTGCGGCCTTCTTCCGGCCACCCGGCCCTTTCAGGCCTTCGTGCTTTCCTCAGCCGCAACGGTGATTATCTTATCACACGTTGTTTCTTAAGTCAAGCACTTTTTTCAACTTTTTTATTTTGTTGATTCTTGCTTGTCACCGCTCTCGCGGTGGGTTTTTATCATAGCACTTTTTCCTTTTAATGTCAACAACTTTTTTCAATTCTTTTTTCAGGAATTTTACCTGCTGTTAACACTTGTCCAAAGGGCGAAAAAAAAGAAATCTCAATCACTTAAGATTCTTTCCTTCCGAAGCTATAACAAAAGCTTCCCGCATCCTTTTGGTAAAGGAAACGGAGAAAGAGGGATTTGAACCCTCGCGCCGCTTACGCGACCTACACCCTTAGCAGGGGCGCCTCTTCGGCCTCTTGAGTATTTCTCCACAAACCGAACTGCCCTTTACCAATATGAATACGGATGCGCCGCTTATCTGTGACGCATGAGTAATTATACATAAGCAGCGCCCGTTTGTCAATCATTTTTTTGCCTTTAAATCATTACCCGTTTAGCAGGGTATTTGCGGCCTGTTTATCAGCGGCACTTTCATCATTCCCGCGGCGCGGAGGCCTCATGAGCCGCTATCGCTTCGTCAATCCTTCTTTTGACCTCCTCCGCGATCTGAGTGGTCTTCATGTTCTGATATTCTTCATAATATAATGGCTTCAGATAATACAGATGAACAGTGACGGGGCGGATGCTGCTTTCATCAAAGGGAATAAAGGAATCAATGAGGGCGCATGGAACGATGGGACATTTCGCCTTGACCGCGCTTTTGAAAGTGCCGCCTTTAAATTCCAATGTATGATTTCCCTGTCTGCTGCGGGTACCTTCCGGAAAAATCAGAAAGTTTCTTCCTTTCTTTACTTCTTCAGCCATCGTCTGGATGACCTTCATGGACTGACGTATATCCTCTCTGTCCATGACGAGGGAGCCGAGCGCTTTACGAACCTGCTTGAGCAGGATGATGTCCGCCGCTTCCTTTTTAATAACGAAGGCAAATGGTCTTGGACAGGATTCCAGAAAAACCAGCACATCAAAAAGCCCCTGATGATTTGGGAACAGGATGAAGCCGTCCTTTTCAGGGAGGTTTTCAAGGCCATGGGCAGCTATTTTTACTCTTCCGGCGCGATTTGCCAAGATCGTCGTTCTTTTGACCCAGCGAAACCCTTCCTCATAGCTGATATCCTCCCTTGAACCGCATTTACAGATATGATAAAAATAGTAGAAGGCTTTGAAAAAAAGCCGAAATACCATCAGCGCAATTCTTTTCATAATCGTTCTCCCTATTCCCGGCAGTACTGTTCCAGCGCCGTTTTGTAAAGATCATTTCCCTGGCTGTCCATCACAACGATCACGGGGAAATCCCTGACCGTGAGCCTGCGTATCGCTTCCGTTCCAAGATCCTCATAGGCGACGACCTCCGAGCTGATGATGGACTTGGAAAGGAGCGCCCCCGCTCCTCCCACGGCTGCGAAGTAAACCGCACCGTTTCTGACCACCGCGTCCCTGACGGCGTCGCTTCTTTTTCCTTTTCCGATCATGCCGCGAAGGCCAAGGTCCAGAAGCGCAGGGGTATATTTGTCCATGCGGCTTGCAGTCGTCGGTCCGGCGGAACCGATCGGCTGTCCCTCTCTGGCGGGAGACGGCCCCATATAATAGATGATGTTTCCGTTGATATCAAAGGGAAGCTCTTCCCCTCTGTCCAGCGCTTCCTGCATTCTTTTATGCGCGGCGTCCCTTGCCGTATAAATGGTTCCGGAAAGACAGACGCAGTCTCCGGCTTTCAGCTCTGCGGCTGTTTTCCTGTCAAAGGGAACTGTATAATTTTTCACTCTTACCTCCTTGCCGGAGCATCCTTTGCCCCGACTGCGCGCAGGAATCGTTCATACGAATTCTCTGCCGCAAAATATGGCCTATCCTTCATTTTTTCAGGCCTGTTATTGGGCTCCTGTTCTATTGTCTTGCTATATCACTCCATATCATATCTATCAAAGGATCCGTACCGCGTGACGGTTCACATGACAGCAGATATTCACTGCCACGGGAAGTCCTGCAATATGCGTGGGATAGGTATTGATATTGACGCCCAGCGCGGTCGTCGTACCGCCCAGTCCTCCAGGGCCGATCCCGGAGCGGTTGATCCTTTCAAGCAGCTCCTCTTCCATTTCGCGCACCCAGGGGATATCCGAGCGCCGATCCAGCGGACGGGTCAGTGCCTGTTTTGCCAGAAGCGCGCATTTTTCAAAGGTTCCGCCAATCCCGACGCCTACCACCATGGGCGGGCAGGCATTGGGGCCCGCTTCCTTTACTGCGGTAATGACCGCGTTTTTTACCCCTTCCGCTCCATCCGCCGGCTTCAGCATGAAGATCCGGCTCATATTCTCGCTGCCAAAGCCCTTGGGGGCCACCGTTATTTTGACCCGGTCGCCCGCTACAATGGAATAGTGGATGACGCCCGGCGTATTGTCCTTCGTATTTTCACGGACGAGGGGATCGGAAACCACGGATTTACGAAGGCAGCCTTCGGTATAGCCCCTGCGTATGCCTTCGTTGACCGCATCCTCTAATACGCCTCCTTCAAAGTGGACATCCTGGCCCACCTCCAGAAAAACCACCGCCATGCCCGTATCCTGACAGATTGGAATGGAATCCTCTCCGGCAATCGTCAGGTTGCGGCTAAGCTGGTCCAGCACGCTGCGCCCAAGCGGCGCTTCCTCCTGCTTCTGCGCCGTCTTAAGCGCGGCCTGCATGTCCTCTGTGAGAAAAAGATTGGCGGCGATGCACATCTCGCTCACCGCATCCGTTATCATTGAAATCGGTATCGTCCTCATCCGTTTTCCGCCTTTCTGAAGGTACTGACTGTAAACTTTCCGTTTTATTATAAGACAGGAGGGGGCTTTCTGTCGATAACCTTCTGTGTCGTCCTTTCTGCCGCTTATCACAGCCGCATTTTCACTGATTCATCTGGATTTTCCCATTGGGAAGTGGTATTCTTGTGTTGCCGTTGGTATGGCATAAAAACGTGCTGACAAAAGCTGCAGCAATGGCATGAAAACTGAAAAAAGGAGGTTCGGGGCAAGGGATGCTCCGGCATGGAAAAGGACATGGAAGAAAACAGGAAGGATTATGTGGAATATATGGTTGAAGAGGCGCAGCGTCTTCTTGCCATCGACAGCCCCTCCGGCTATACAAAAAAAGCGGCGGAATATCTGTGCGGCGTCTACCGGGAGATGGGCTATGAGCCCAGGCTGACCGTAAAGGGCGGCGTGCTGGTAAAGCTGTGCGAAGGGGCCTGCCCTCCAAAAGCCGGAGAGACGCCGGCGAGTGTGGAAATGGGCGCGGATCCCTCGCAGGGCCCCATCCTGCTGATGGCGCACACGGATACGCTTGGAGCCATGGTCTCCGGGATCACGGCGGAAGGGAGGCTGAAGCTCACTCCTCTCGGCGGGCTGAACCCCAACAACACGGAGGCGGAAAACTGCCGGATCATCACCAGATCGGGAAAAATCTATACCGGAACCTTCCAGCTTGCCAACGCCTCCATTCATGTGAACAGGGAGTTCAATGATAAAAAGAGAGGCTATGACAGCATGGAGGTCCTGCTGGACGAGCTGGCGGAAAATGCCGACGATGTGAAAAAGCTCGGCATCATGACGGGAGATATCGTCTGCTTCGATCCCAGAACCGTGGTCACGCCCTCCGGTTATATCAAGAGCCGTTTTCTGGACGACAAGCTGAGTACCGCAATCCTGCTCGGCTATGCCCGCTATCTGAAGGAGGAGGGCATCACTCCCGCCCGCACCATTTATCAGCACATCACCGTGTTTGAGGAGGTGGGGCACGGTGCATGTGCTTCGGTTCCCGAGGACGTAACGGAGCTTCTTTCCGTGGATATGGGCTGCGTAGGAGACGGACTTTCCTGCACGGAGCGGCAGGTTTCCATCTGCTCCAAGGACAGCCACGGCCCCTATCATTATGATGTTGTGAGCAGTCTGATCGACGCCGCACAGAAGGCGGGCGTGGATTACGCGGTGGATGTTTATCCCTATTATGGTTCCGACGCGGACGCGGCGCTGGATGCGGGGATCGATGCAAGGCACGGGCTGATCGGGCCCGGCGTATACGCGTCCCACGGCTATGAGCGTTCCCACAGGGATGGAGTTAAGAACACCTTTGAGCTGTTGAAGGCTTATCTTGGCTGATTTGGGAAACCGATCCTTTTTCAGAAGACTCAGGACAATATAATAGGGAAGAAAGGAAAGGATAATCCATTTCTAATTCGAAAAAACAGAGGTAGTATGGGGCTGAAAACAGGGATGCCTCGCGGAGGCACTCTTTTCTGAGATCTGAAACGCCGTACAATGCGTGTCGGAGCACGCGCGGGGGTAAGGGGTATGGCAGGATACAGGATCAGGCAGTCCAGGGAAGCTGTGGGCAATTCGCTGCTTTGGGGGGCGGGACGAGTTGCCGGATGGCTCTATCGGATCTATTTTATGGCACTTCCGGAAAATGAGGAGGATGTCAGGAGGAGCCGGCGGTTTTATGTGATGGGAGACAGCGCGGCGCAGACCATCGCGCAGCTCGCGGGGGGAACCTTTCTCGTTTCCCTTCTGCTTTCCGCCGGCTTTTCCGACGCTCAGGCCGGGGTGGTCACCTCCACCGCCAGCCTGGCCGCCGTTTTTCAGCTTTTTACCATGCAGCGGATCAACCGGCTGAAAAAAAGAAAGCTGTTCGTCTGCTTCTGCGTTCTGCAGAAGCTCCTTCTTGCCGTTCTGTTTTTTCTTCCGCTCATGAACGTCGCAGGGACGGACGGCACATTTCTGCAGGCTCTGCTGCTCTGCGGTTATTTTCTGGCACAGGTCTGGTCACAGATCGGGACGCCGGCCACGCAGGACTGGATCGCCTCTCTTGTTCCCCTGGGGGAACGGGGAAGCTATTTTTCTAAAAAAGACGCCGTTGCTGTTTTCGTTACGGTGACGCTGATGCTTATCATGGGCTTTGTGATGGATCTGTGCGCCGGGCCCAGGCAGCTTCTGGGCTTTCTCATCAACGGCAGTCTGATTTTGTTTCTCGCTCTTTTGAATTTCGGCGCATTCAGCCTCATGAAGGAGCCGCGCCTGGGGGAAACCACGCCCGAGGGAAGAGAAATCCATCTGCGCCGGGTCAGAAAACGGCCGGGGGATATGCCTGATGAAAAGGGTGCGCCTTGTCCTTCTTTATCGGTGAAAAAGGGGAAGGCGGCTTCCTGCGGCTCTCTGATGGCCGAGGTGCGGGAAGCCTTTCGGGACAGGGATTTCCGGATGGCCTTTTTCACCAATCTGCTCTGGCTGACGGCCTTCTATACGGCCTCTCCCTTTAATACCAGCTACCAGCTGGGCGAGCTTTCTTTGTCCTTCACCTTTCTCATGGTGGTGGGCTTTCTGGGAAATCTGGCGCGGATCGCGGTCACGCCCGCGGTGGGGCGTCTGGGAGACCGGTACGGGATGGCCTGCGTCTATAAGTATTCCCTGATCGGTATTCTGCTGAATTTCGCCTCCTTCGCCCTGGCCGTTCCGGCAAACGCTCCGATCATGACGGTGCTTGGGACCGTTTTTTCAGCGCTCGGCTGGAGCTTCGCCGGGATCGGGCTGTTCGGCATTCAGCTTGAGCTGATCCGCGAGGAAAAAAGAACGCTCCAGCTCTCCATCCTTTCGGCGCTCGGCGGGATCTACGGCTTTCTGGTCTCCTTCCTTTCGGGGCGGCTTCTGTCTTTTTTGCAGGAGGCTCAGCCGTCCGTCATGGGCGTGAAGCTGTACGCGCAGCAGATCACCAACACGCTGGGCGTGTTCTTTCTCGCAGTGCTGATCGCTTACCTGAAATTTTTCGTCCAGAAAAGGGAACGGGAAGTGATGGGAAAAGGCTGAAATCGGGGCTTATCTGTGGTTTTGATCGTTCATTCTGTTATAAAAAAATCCTGTCGGAAACCGAAAGGGTTATCAGACAGGATTTTTTATACCGTCTACATCAGACGGATATCCTTGATGGAGCCGCTTTCCTGGAACAGCTCCCATTCCGCGATATTTACCGCGTGATCGCCGATCCGTTCCAGATATTTGGCGATCATCAGCACGTCTACACAGGAGTCCACATCAGGAACACCCTCCTGAAGCCGTCTGACCAGATCATCCTTCACCTTGGAAAAGAGCTCATCCACCACGTCGTCATGCCGGATCACCTCGTCGGCAGCCTTACTGTCCCGGTTCACGAAGGCATCCACCGCGTCGTGCACGATCTCCTTCGCCACGCCGAGCATTCCCATGATATGCCGGGAATAATGATCCAGCTCCGTGCCCTTCATGCGAAGCATAAGCTCCGCGATGTCGGCGGTCTGATCCCCGATGCGCTCGATGTCCGTCACCACCTTCAGGGCTGCGGAGATCATCCGCAGGTCTCCTGCGATGGGCTGCTGTCTGGTGATCAGGGAGAGGCATCTGGATTCGATGTTTCTCTCCATATCATTGATCACTCTGTCTCCGCTGATGATCTTCATTTCCAGGTCTTCATCCTTGCTGTCCATGGCTGTCAGGAGCTGGTCAAAGGACGCCTCAACAGCCTCTCCCATTTCCTTCACGCTTCTGCGCAGGCTGTGCAGCTCCTCCATGTAGATCGATCTCATTGCCATATCCTTTCTTCCTCTCTTTGCCTTTTTACGTATTTGATCAGCCGAACCGGCCGGTGATGTAATCCTCGGTCCTCTTGTCCTTCGGCCTTGAAAAAATATTATCGGTGGCGTCCTTTTCGATCACCTCTCCCACCAGGAAGAAGGCGGTATCGTCAGAAACACGGGCTGCCTGCTGCATGTTGTGGGTCACCACGACCACCGTGTATTTTTTCTTCAGCTCCTCCATCAGATCTTCGATCTTCAGGGTGGAGATCGGATCCAGAGCGGAGGTGGGCTCATCCATCAGAAGCACCTCCGGCTGGACGGCAAGCGCTCTCGCGATGCAAAGTCTCTGCTGCTGGCCGCCGGAAAGGCCGAGGGCCGATTTTTTCAGCCGATCCTTTACCTCGTCAAAAATGGCGGCTCCCTTCAGGCTTTCCTCCACGATCTGATCAAGCTGGGCCTTATTTTTAATGCCGTGGATCCTTGGGCCGTAGGCGATGTTGTCATAAATGCTCATGGGGAAGGGATTGGGCTGCTGGAATACCATACCCACCTTTTTTCTCAGAAGGGTGGTATCCACTCTCTCATCATAGATGTTCTCTCCGTCGATGGAAACCTCTCCCTCGATCTTCACGCCGTCAACCAGATCGTTCATGCGGTTGAGCGTTTTGAGGAAGGTGGACTTTCCGCAGCCGGAGGGGCCGATGAAGGCGGTGATGGCGTTGGGACGGATGTCCATGTCGATATCCTTCAGCGCATGATTGGTTCCATAATATAAATTCAGCTTTCTGGTACTGATCTTTACGTTCTGCATTGCTTTCCCTTTCTGGTTCCTTAATCTCTCGTTTCCACATTAAATCTTCCGGACAGGTATTTCGTCAGCATATTGATCCCAAGCACGAATACGAGAAGGACGAGCGCGATGCCGAATGCCTCGTCATACTGCGCCTTCTGCATGCACAGGTAGAGCTGGATGGTCAGCGTACCGCCGGACTGGAAGATCTTGTCGA
This sequence comes from Candidatus Eisenbergiella merdavium, assembly GCA_019119595.1. GTDB lineage: Bacteria > Bacillota > Clostridia > Lachnospirales > Lachnospiraceae > Eisenbergiella > Eisenbergiella merdavium. Next base: position 7,922 of record DWWS01000047.1, read on the forward strand.
AGAAGCCTGCCGCGGTCTTGGGAAGCAGGTAGCCGCTTCCTGCGGTAAACAGAAGGGCGGCGGACTCTCCCACGATACGTCCTACCGCAAGGATGATGCCGGTGATGATTCCGGGCATCGCGGAGGGAAGGAGGATGGTGCGGATCATATACCATTTTGTCGCGCCCATGCCAAGCGCGCCGCTTCTGTAGCTTTCCGGCACGGTTTTCAGCGCTTCCTGGGTGTTTCTCGTGATCAGTGGAAGCACCATCAGCGTCAGCGTGAAGGCGCCGGTAAGGATGGAATACCCCAGGTCAAGCGTGGTACCAAAGAATACCATTCCGAACAGACCGAAAATGATGGAGGGGATTCCAGACAGGATTTCCGTAGTAAACTCGATGGCGCGGACGATCTTGCCGGGCTTTGCGTATTCGTTCAGATAAATGGCCGAGCCTACGCCGATGGGGGTGGCGATCAGCAGGGTGATCACGACAATATACAGGGTATTCAGCAGGTTTCCCGCGATGCCGAAGGTGCCCTTCAGGGTGCTGGGAACTGTGGTAAGGAATTCCAGGCTGATGCTGGAAAAGCCTCTGTAAAAGGTATAGCACATGATTCCGGCCAGAAGCAGGATGGAAACGGAGGCCGCCGCATAGATCAGCGCCTTCAGGATCAGGTCTGAGATTCTGACTCTTTTCACAAAAATACTCTGGGTCACAGGGTCACAGCCTCCTTTCTTTCCTCTTCCTTTTTGGCAGCCAGCTTTTCCTGTCTTGCCGCCTTCTTCTTTTCCTTCACCTCAGGATCACCGGCCTTCAGAATCCTTGTCAGGCAGACGTTAATGATCATGATGAACACAAACAGCACCAGGCCGATGGTGAACAGCACCTGCCTGTGCAGTCCGGAGGCATAGCCCATTTCGCTGACGATGGCTGTGGTGAGGAAGCGCACCGAATTAAAGGGAAGCGGGAGTTTCACGGAGCTGCCGGAAACCAGAGTGATGGCCATCGCTTCTCCGATGGCTCTGCCCACGCCAAGCACGATCGCGGTCACGATCCCGGATTTTGCCGCAGGGAGCATGACCTTGAAAATGGTCTGGATGTGGGACGCTCCAAGCGCAAGGGATGCGGATTTATACTGGGCGGGAACCGCTTTGAGGGCGGATTCGCTGATGTTGATCACGGTGGGCAGGATCATGATCGCAAGCACGATAACGGCGGAGATCAGGTTTGCGCCGCCCGTAAACTGATGAGTTTTAGAGCCCCTGAAAATGGCAAGCTCCAGCTTATACATCAGAGGGTTCAGGATCATGATGCCAAGCAGTCCGTAAATCACGGAAGGGATTCCCGCAAGCAGCTCTACCGCAGGCTTCACGATTCCGGCCAGCTTCTTCGGAGCGACCTCCGCCAGAAACACCGCAGTCAGAACGCCGATGGGCACGCCGATCAGGATGGCGAGCGCGGTTCCGACGATGCTCGTAAGGATGATGTAAAGGATTCCGAAGGAGGGTTCTCCCGCCGTCGGCTCCCATACCGTTCCGAAAAGGATTTCCGCAAGACCCACCTTAAAAATGGCGGGGGTTCCGTTGATCAGCATATATAATGTGATGGAGAAAACTGCAAGAACAGCGAAAAAAGCACAGACGGTAAAGATGATCTTTGCCGTTTTTTCAACCGCGCTTTTCGCATGTCTGCCATGTATGATGGAAAGAGATTCATTCATTTCAATACCAACCTTTGCTTTGCAGGCTTACCCTCTTTGAGGCCCTGTTTTCACAGAGCCTCAAAGGTTATTTCCATTGTTTTTTCTTCAGGATCAGTCAACCGTGATGAGGCCTACGCCCTCAACCAGAGCCTTTCCTTCCTCGGAAGCGAGGTAGGTGAAGATTGCCTGTACCGCTTCGTTCTGCTCGGAGATCTCTCCGTTGGTGGCCATCACGAAGGGTCTGCTCAGCGCGTAGCTTCCGCCCTTGATATTTTCAACAGTAGGCTCTACCTCGTCAACAGCGAGAGTCTTAACGGTATCGTCCAGCACATCCAGGGACACATAGCCGATCGCTCCGGGAGTGGAGGCTACCTTCGCCATTACCGCGCCGGTGCTGTCCAGCTCGTTGGCGTATGCGCACTGATCCTCGATGGCAAGCAGCTCCTCAAAAGCGCTTCTGGTGCCGGAGCCGGCCTCTCTTCCCACAACAACGATGGGCTGATCCGCGCCGCCAACCTCACTCCAGTTGGAAACCTCTCCTTTATAGATGGAAGCAAGCTGATCTGCGGTAAGTCCTGCCACTTCGTTGGCGGTATCGGCAATAACCGCGATTCCGTCGATCGCTACGATATTCTCCGCAACGCCGTTTGCCTTTTCTTCATCCGTCAGGTTTCTGGAAGCGTTTCCGATGTCCACGCTGCCCGCAGTCACTGCCTCAACGCCGGCTCCGGAACCGGTAAACTCAGCAGTTACGGTAACGCCGGGATAAGCTGCCATAAAGGACTCGGCAAGCGCATTCGCAAGCTTCTCCATGGAGGTGGAACCGGCCATGGTAACCGTTCCGCTCAGATCTGCGGGAATCTCTGCCGCCACTTCACCGGAAGCCTCTTCCGTGGCCGCAGCTTCCGTAGATGCCGCTTCGCTGGAAGCCGTCTCAACAGGCGCCGCTTCACTGGGGGCCGCCTCGGAAACAGCAGTCTCTGCCGGAGCAGAGCTCTCAGCCGTCGTATTCGTTGAACCGCATCCTGCCAGTGCCGTAATGGCAAGAGCAGCCGCTGCTGCAATCGCTGCAAATTTCTTTTTCATAATTTTTCTCCTTTACACAATTTACACAAATCGCTTTCTCGTTTGCGATAGTAATCATAACGGTTTCCGAAAAAAGAAAAAAGCAGGTTATGGTTCAGGCTTTGTAAGATTTATGTAAAATGGGGAAAATAGAAAAACATGCGCCGCCAGGTGCACCATGAAAAAAGCGGCGGCTCACTTCATGTCGTAAACCGCCGCCTTTCTTTATTTGATTTAAATGATTCCAAGATGCTCCAGAAGGATCTTGAAGCCCATGAGGATCAGAATGATCCCTCCGGCAAGCTCCGCCTTCGATTTGAATTTCAGGCCAAACACGTTTCCGATCTTAACGCCCAGCGTGCCGAGCAGAAAGGTGATCACGCCGATAAAGGAAACGGCTGGAACGATGTTCACCTTCAGAAACGCGAAGGTGACGCCCACCGCAAGGGCGTCGATGCTTGTCGCCACCGCCAGCGGGATCATGGTCTTTGCATCAAAGCAGTCGTTCTGCCCTTCTTCTTCCTTTCCAAGAGCCTCCTTGATCATGCCTGCTCCGATCAGTCCGAGAAGGATGAAGGCGATCCAGTGGTCGATGCTCGTGATCATATCGCGGAAGCTGGTTCCCAGAAAATATCCGATCAGCGGCATGCCGGCCTGAAAGCCGCCGAAGTATACGCCGGTAAGAACCGCGTTTTTCCAGCTCATTTTTCTCATGGAAAGCCCCTTGCAGATCGCCACCGCAAAGGCGTCCATGGACAGGCCAAGCGCAATGATAAAAAGCTCGAGCATACTCATAGTTATTTTCCTCCATTGTCTCTGGCAGGGAATTGTTGGAAGAAATACTTTCCCACCGTACAAAAAAGACCTACCTGCCCTCATGGACAGATAAGTCTCATTATTTAAAGTAAAGCCAGATAATCCATTATCAGTATGTTGACTTCACTGCACGGCATGCCGTGCCAACTACTCCCTTATCGTGGGCTTTATCATAGCACACTTAAGAAAATCATGTCAATAAAAATTCTTCGATCTTCTCTTTTTCTGCCTTTACCGACCCCTGCACCATGGGATTTCTTCCGCCGCCTCGTCCGTTCAGCGCTTCGTTGAAGCTTTTACCAAGGGCCGCCACATCCAGCTGAGAGGAGCACATCACATATTTGTAGCCCTCCTCATCGTTTCCGGAAAAGACGGCCGCAAAGACGGCCTTCTGAGCGAGCCGGTCGGCCAGCATGCGTACCTCCACAGGGTTCAGATCCTCCTCAAAACGGACTGCCCGCTGTGTTCCCTTGGGCACCTCCTCCACCATGCGGTCAAGCTGTTTCTGGCGGAGCGCCACGTTTGCGGCCTTCAGCTCCTGAAGCTGCTCCTGCAGCCTGCGCACCGCTCCTGCGGTTTCCTGGGGAGGCACGGAAAGCAGGGCTGATATCTCTCTGATATTCCTGTGCTTTTCCTCATAATCCTCCAGCGCTTTCCAACCGATCTGCAGGCTGATGCGGATTCCGGATTTGTAATGCTCTGACGACACAGCCTTAATCGGGCCGATCTCGCCGGTGCGCTTCACATGGGTGCCGCAGCAGGCGCATACGTCGGAGCCGGGAACCGTGATGATACGAACCTGCCCCTCCAGCTCCTTTTTGCTCCGGTATTCCAGCCGTTCCAGCTCCTCTCCGGAAGGGTAGTCCGTCAGGATCTCCAGATCGGAAAGCACCGCTTCGTTGGCCTTTCTTTCCACAAGGGCAATCTCCTCCTCGGAAAGCAGGCCGGAAAAATCCACAGTGACGCAGTCCTTTCCCATGTGAAAGCCGATGTTGTCATATCCGAACAGTCCATGTACGATGCCGGAGAAAATATGCTCTCCGGAGTGCTGCTGCATAAACCGGAAGCGGCGGTTCCAGTCCAGCGTCCCGTGCACTTTGCTTCCCGGCACGAGCGGTCTGTCACAGATATGGACGATCTCCTCTCCGCCCTCCTTCACATCCAGAACGGCTGCTTCCGCCAGCCTTCCCTGATCCGCAGGCTGTCCTCCTCCCTCCGGATAAAAGGCGGTCTGATCCAGCACAACCTCCCAGCCCTGCTTTCCTTCCCTGCAGTCTGCCACCCTCGCGTCAAATTCCTGGCAGTATGCGTCTTCATAATACAGTCTTTTTGTCATTTTTTCCTCCATTCCGAAGCGCTCTGCGCTGAGGAACGCGCGGAGAAATCGCGCATGTGATTTCTCCGCTGTGATAATAGGATTTGCGACGCTTCGGCGCAAATCCGGATTGAAAAATGTGCTACCTGGCACATTTTTCAATCTTCCTCCATTCCGAAGCGCTTTTGCGCTGAGGAAGGCGCCGCTTCATGTTCCCGCAGCACCCGCTCCAGGAACAGACGGAATCCGTTTTTTTCTTCGGAATTTCCGGGGTCGCAGCCGTCGTCCACAAAATACAGTCCCGTTTTGATGTCCACGGAAATGCAGTCAAGCGGGAAGCCCGCCTCCTTCTGGGGCTTCGCACGCTCCACCAGGTAAAAGCTCTCTCCGCTGATATCCGGACCGTCATACTCATATTTTTCCGTATCGCTGAAAACGACGCAGATCCCGTTCTGGTAACGGGCGATGCATTTCCCGCCGAAGCGGGCGGCGATCCCGGAATAGTATTCCGTCATCTGCGCATCCGTCATGACTATTCCGTCATGCCTTCTCACATGAACCCCCGGCTGCTCTTCATCGGAAAGCCCCTCGATCACAAGCCCGCTGTCGCAGGAAAAAACGGGACGCTTTAAAAGCCGGTAATAGTGCTCCGCCTTTCCTCTCGCATTTTCAAGCGGCGTCTTCCCGTATTCCACCGGCTCTTCCGGAAGCTCAGGAAGCTCGGTAAGGCCGGTGATATGGATCCCGCTCCCCTCCAGATAGCTCCTGATCAGATTCAGCTTGCCCTGATTTGTGGTTCCGAATATCAGCTCCATCCTCTTTATTCCTCCGCAGCGTAATTCAGCCGCACCGTGATCATGGCCGTTTTTTCTCTGGAGCTGGTATCAAAGGCTCCGTCGTAGGTATATTCTCCGGATCCGGAATTCTTCGCGGTGATCTGGAATACGCCCAGGCTCGCGGAAAGCAGCTTGCCCGGCTGGCAGCCTGTTCCCGACGCCATGATGTCGATTCTCTGCTTCGCGTTTTCCGTGGCCTTCTGGATCAGCTCCAGCTTCACCTCGTCCAGCGTGGTGCAGTAATATTCCGGAGAATTGGACACAAACTGCACGCCGGATTCTATCAGCTGGGTGATGTCTCTGGAAATCTTTTCCACCTTATCGATATCCGTTGATGTCACCGTCAAACTCTGATAAAGATTGTAGCCGTCCGGATAATCCCTGATATAATTGCCGTTCTCGTCATATTCCGTCCGGTAACGCTGGGAAATGTCAACAGAGCTGAACACCAGCTCCTCCTCAGACACACCGTTTTCCAGAAGATACTGCCTTACCACCTCGGAATCGTTTTTGATCACGGCATAGGCGTCGGAGGTGGTCACGCCGTAAGCGGAAAAGCTTCCCCTCCATACGATCAGATCCGATTCAAAATCACAGCTTGCGGAGCCTGTCGCCGTCAGCCCTCCGCCTCCCGACGTTTTCTTGTAGCTCACCAGGCTCGTACTCAGAATGACCACACAGGCCACAGCGGTGATGCCAGCGATCAGCGCGATAATGATTCCGCGCCATTCACGGATTCCGCCTCCTCTGCCTTCCCCATCAAATTCCCCTTTTCCCATGCCTCTCCTTTCCGCCGCCGTAAGGCGGTAACTCATTTTTTAAAAAAATGAAATGTTCATTCAAATTGTATCGGATTGGATTTGATCTGTAAAGAAAAATCCATTGACTTGTATATCGCAGTGTGATATATTACCAATATCGTAGTACGATGTATTGCACTGAGATATAAATAGAGGATAGGATTGGAAAATGCTTCGGCATGGAGGTAAATATGGATCAGCATATTAAAAAAGTTTATGTACCTATGACAGAAACCGCATTTTACATTTTGCTGTGTCTGCGAAAGCCAAATCACGGTTACGGCATCGTGCAGACAGTTGAAAAAATGACAGACGGCGCAATCAGACTTGCCCCCGGCACGATGTATGGGAGTTTGTCAAAAATGGAAAAAGATAAAGTAATCCGCTTTATCCGTGAAGAAGATAAACGAAAAATATATCAGATCACTGATCTGGGCCTGGAAGTATTGCAGATCGAACGGAAACGAATTGAACTCTTATATAAAATCATGCAGGAGGAAATGTAAAATGGAAACAAAAAAAGCGTTTAAATGGTTTACCATATTTGAATATGAAAAAGAGCAGGATTATCTGAGAAATATGCACAGAGCCGGTTGGAAGCTTATCAGGATAAACGGATTGGGAATATATCACTTTGAAAAATGCACGCCGCAGGATGTGGTCTATCAGCTTGATTATAACAATGAGGGACTGACTCATAAAGATGAATACCTGAAAATGTTTGATGACTGCGGTTGGGAATACATACAGGATTATACCGGATACAGTTATTTCAGAAAAGCCGTGTCGGAAAACGGCGCAGAAGAAGAAATTTTCTGCGACAAAGAATCAAGGCTGCAAATGATGGACAGGGTAATGAAAGGGCGAATGCTGCCTTTATTTGTAATATTCTCCGCAGTATTGCTGCCCCAGTTTATGATCAACCTTTTTGGTACTCAAAATTACCTTGCTGCTGCGCTTTTGGGCGGCGTCCTGGCAGTGTATCTTGCCATATTCGTTTCATATTTTATAAAATACCTTCAATTCAAAAATAATACCTTAAAATAGTGAAATCTCAAAAAGCTGCCGCGTCATGCCTGGATCGCTGACGCGGCAGCCGCTTCTTTCCATCCGAATTCTTTTTTTTATACATGAATGACCGCATAAAGATAGGAATCCTGAATACACCCGTTTTTAAAGATGCTTTTGCGCTTAATGCCCTCCAGGGTGAAGCCGGCCTTTTCCAGCACGCCGCGGGAGGCAAGGTTAGTGGAGAAAGGCTCCGCGCTGATGCGGATCAGCTTGTATCTGCGGAAGGCCTCCTCGCACATTTTCTGAACGGCCTCCGTCATGATCCCCTTTCTCCAGAACGGCTCGCCCAGCCAGTAGCCAAGCTCCGCGCTCCGGCTGTAAACGTCGTCTCCGAACAGCAGGCTGATGCTGCCCACCGCTTCACCGTCGATCACGATGGCTCTGGAAAACTGGGTCTTACCTTCCTTTTCCATGCAGTCCTTCACAAACCATTCCGCATCCGCTTCCGTATAAGGATAGGGAAAGGAATCCCTCAGTCTCCCCGCGATCTTTTCATTATTCGCATATTTTGCCACCGACGGAATATAAGCCTCCGACCACTCTTCCAGTGTGAATTTCATTTTATTTTCCTCCATTTTACCATTTTTTTCGTATCTGCTGCTGTCAGTTCCATTTCGGAAACGCCGCGGCCCCGTCCTCAGTCGGGCTGCGGCTGAAGCATGGATGAAATTCCTCCGTTTTTGGTGGTTTTGGTAAAAAGTGCAGGTGATGGCTGATTCATGATATCTTCTCCCTCAAAAAAAGAAACCGCCGGATGCTTTGAATGTTTTCAAATCAATCCATGCGGTTTCCTGATTTTCCTCTTATTCAGACCACACAGACACAAGCCTCTCACGTACCTGCGTCTGTCATTCGGCTACAGGTACCGGAAGTTCATAGACATGCCCATGCGCATCATCATATTCGATTTTGCTGCGGTTCTTTGTAAGCTCATGTCTGTCTCCATTCCGGAGCGTCACGCTGTCCTGCCGGCGTCCGGTTCTGCCCTTTCGTTCAGGCTGTGCGGCGATTGCTTCGCCGCTTCTTTCTTCATCAGATTTCAGTGTAGCAAAAGAATGGGGAAAGGTCAACCGGCTGGGGAAATTTTGTTAAGAATTTTGTTAAAAAAATTGCAGTCCTCCCATTCTTCGGCCCAGACGGCAGTCTCAGAGAAACAGCAGGCAGACCACGGCCCTTGCCTCGTATTCCCCCGCCGGACGGAGCATTCCGCTCCTTTCGTCTCTTTGCAGGACGGACAGCGTGCCGCTTCCCTGATTTGCCGCAAGCAGCCATTTTCCGGAAGGGGACAGGCAGAAGCCTCTGGGATTTCTGCCCCCTGTGGATGCCCACTGGATCGGCTGCAGTCCATCCGCTTCCACGGAAAATACGGCGATGCTGTCATGGCCTCTGTTGCCGACATACAGGTGCCTGCCGTCCGGTGAAAGGCAGATGCCTCCCACATGGCTTTCCGTTTCCGTTCCCTCCGGAAGGGCCGATATCTGCCGGATCAGGGTAAGCGCGCCGTCCTTTGCCTCCAGCACGGCCACCTGATTGGAAAGCTCACAGGAAACGAATATCCTGTTTTTGAAAAAGGCAAGGCTCCTCGGCCCGCTTCCATCAGAAAGCCTGACGGACAGGACGGGGGACGGCTCCCTTTGGCACAGCGCGCCGTTTTCATCCAGCCTGTAGGCTTCCACAGTGTCAAGTCCCAGATCGGTTATCCACAGAAGCCCATCATAAACGCCGGCGCTATGCACATGAGGGCTGCAGATCTTCCCCTTTTCCACATCCGCCGCCTCTGTAAAGGATGAATGTTCTTTTTCCCGGCGGGGTTCATGCTGAAGAAGCGTCTCCAGACAGTCCAGGCTCCCGTCCTCCTTCAGCGCGAAGGCGCTCATGCTTCCTCCGTTGTAATTTGCCGTATAGACATGCCGGGCGCGCTTTCCCGCCGGCGCGCAGTCCACATGGCAGGGGGCGGCTCCCATGACGGGAAGGCAGTTTAACAGCCGCAGGCTCCCGTCCTTTTGCACCTCGTAGGCGCTGAGCGCGCCTCCCTTCGTCCCCTCATGATCGTCCAGCTCGTTTACCGCATACAGCGTTTTCCGGTCCGCGGGGAGCGCCAGCCAGGAAGCGTTCTGCGCCTGGGGAATGCTCTCCCTTTCCTCCAGCTCTCCCGTTTCCTCATTGAATTCACAGCGCGTGATCCCTTTTCCGTCTCCCTGATAGACGGTTCCATCCCCCGTGAGCACCGGGGCGTTATAGCTTCCCATATAAAGCTGACGCATACCCTCTTCCTCCTCCTTATCATTTTTTCATGGAAATCCTGAAGTGATTTCTTGTCCATCCGATATCTCTATATTTTTATCATACCACATGGGGTGGCTGCCCGGTATTTTATTCGGCTTTGATTGAAAAATTCCCTGCTTCAATTAGAATAAAACTGCCCCGCAATGGGTAAGGGCATTGCGATAAATACGGCAGGCAGTTAGCCACACCACCCGAAAGGGGGTGAGGCCATGCGGATTACTTTACATATCGGACGGTTTACCGTAACGATCATTGTAAAAAGCAGAAACCGCCACTCGGCAAAGTGACGGTTTCTTGTGCTTATGCTCATTTAACCTGAATCAACCGGACTAACCGCTTATCGGTAATGCCCTTTTCTAATTTCATTATGGTGTAAATATGCGATTTGTCAAGTGTGGTCTGTCTGCTTGGCTGTTCTCAATTTCACGGCATCCAACTTTTGTCTGTCTCAGTCGCAGACCCGGTACAAGTAAGCTCTCCCCTTTTTCCCCACCCGTTCCACCGCGCCCGTATCCATCAGGATGGGAAGGGCGGACTGGGCAAGCGCCGGGCGGATGTGGGCTTCTTTTGCAAATTCCCGGAAGGTGAAGGGTTCCTCCAGTCCGTATGGCACAAACTGCATATAATCCTGCGGGCAGTCGATGCATACCTCCTCCACGATCCGGGTCGGAATGCGGTCAAAACGGGTGGAGCCCTTCTTTTTATCCCGGCTCCAGCCGTTTAACAGTCTGTATTCCTCCATGTCAAGAAGCACCAGCTTCAGCCGAAGGCCGTCCCGCAGCAGATATCTCCGGATGCGGTACAGCTCCTTAAAGGCCATGTAGGGATTGCCTGTAAGCGGGGATTTCCTGGGGCTGGAAAGCTCTCCGGTCTCCTCGTCGATCCAGATCAGCCGCTTTTCATGGGGAATGGGATAGACGATGGTCACCGGGCAGATTGGCAGGAAGCGGTCCAGCTTTTCCCGCAGCCGGTCGAAGCTTCTGGTCTGGATCTCCAGGATCTCCTCTCCCGTATAGATGTCCGCCACACAGCCCTCGATGGGGATTTCATGGGTGCTTTCATCCGGCGCGTAGTAGCTTTTCAGGATGGCATGTACCGTTTTTTCCGAAAGCGTACCGATCCCGTTCCGCTCTCTGGCCTTTCCCACTATTTTTTCTTTTGCCTGGTCAAAACGTTCCTGTTCCGTCATTTTGTTCTAAAAATGTTTGCCATTTTGCTTTTGATTGTTTATACTGTAAGAAAAGTGCTTTTAAGCCGCCGCAGGGCGGCGGAAAGGAGTGCCCTATGAAAATGATATTGACCATCGTGCGCAATGAGGATGCACCCCTGCTTCTCAACGAGCTGAATGAGAAAAAATATTACGTCACAAAGCTCGCCACGACAGGCGGATTCCTGAAGAGAGGAAACACCACTCTCCTTCTGGGAATTGAGGATGAAAAGGTGGAGGAGGTCTGCGAGATCATCCGGCAGCATTCGGGCAAGCGCCAGCAGATCATGTATACGCCGCCCGCTCCCTCCAACGTCAACGTTTACAACTCGGTATCCTCCGTTCCCGTCAATGTGGAAGTGGGCGGAGCCACCATCTTCATTCTTCCTGTGGAAGAACAGCGTAAGGTTTAAGATACAGCTTTTTTCAAACCCAACTCCCATTTCGGGATATTCTCATCGGCGGCAGTCTCCGGATCATCCGGTCTGCCGCCGTTTTTCAATCCGTCAAAATATCGTAATCCGTCCGGATGCGCTCTGCGATCCCTTCCATCTTTTCCAGCTCTTTCCGATAATTTTCCGGGGTCAGCCGGTAATTTCCCTGCGCCATTTCCTCCACCATCCAGCGGTTGATATCCTCGTTGAAATGGATGGGATCCATATAGAGATCCAGATCCAGTATCACGTCTTCCTCATTCTGGAAATAGTACATCCGCACGTTTTCATATCCCAGAAGCCGTTCCATGGACGCCCGGGCCGCGTACAGGCTCTGCTCAAGCTGTCCGCTTCGGATCATATTGTCCCACCACAGAAGGGAATAAGGGGGATAAAAAATATAAAAGACCGTATCCGGATTCTCCTGAACCATCCGCTCCAGGATATCCACGTTCCCGTCGATGAAGGGCCGGTACTCTCCTTCCGTTTTTTCCGGAGAAATCTCTTCGGGCCTCCCGTAATTGGCAAGGGCGTCGCTTCTGGAAAAGGTGTGGTACTGGGCCCAATTATAGGAGGCTCCCTCGTCATAATCATCCAGAAAGGTTTCCGCAAGCAGATAGGGAATATCCTCAAAGATCACGTCCTTATTCAGCAGATATTTCACATCCGTAAAGGGATTGTCGTCATACAGATAAAGGGGCATGCTCTCGTCCGGGAACTCCGTCTCCGGATCGCCGGAAAGGGCGAACAGATCCAGACTGTAAAATACATATTTCAGCTCCCTTTCCTGCAGCGCAAGCCTGACGTAATAATCCAGCTGGGCGGTCACGCCGGAACTTTTGATGGCCTTGACGGACTGTGTGCCAAAGGCCTCGTCAAACCAGCGGTTATTGAAATTTTCCGCAGTGGAGGAGCCTGCGATCACGCTGTCGTAGGAAAAATTCCGAAGGGTTCCGGGCACCTGGTATTCCTTTTTGGTGAGCACTGCCTTCAGGGGGCCGAGCGGTTCATGATAGTGAAAAAAAGGATCGAACACAAATACCAGCCCCGCCGCAAGAAGCAGCAGAACGACCGCCGCAAGGAAAAAACGCCTGATAAATTTTTCATACATGCTGTTTTTCTTTTCCAATTTTTGTTTTCACTTCCGCTCTTTTTTTAAAAATTAAAATACACAAAGGTGCTCACGCCGGACAGGGAGGCCACGGACCAGGCGAACAGAAACGCCAGCCAGAGGGTGAACCGGAGACTGATGCGGTTCTGGGAAATGAGCTGCACCGTGTTTTTCCGGGAAAGCACGAAGAAGCCTGCCGCAAAGATCAGGGCCATGACGGCGGCCTGAACCGCTCCCACAAGGGATGGCGCTGCCAGCGACAGGGCCTTGGTCACAAGATAAACTTCCGGGGGCTCCATGGCTGCGGCCATCTGCAGGAGCATCCCGTCCGCCCGGAAGGAAAAGATCCGGGACAGGAGCAGAAAGCCGTCCCCCAGGCTGTCCGCCCGGAAGAAAACAAAGGCCATACAGACGTATGCAAAGGTGGCCGCCTGACAGAGAAACCGCCGGGCGCTCTGAGAAAGCGCGGGGCCGGTTCCGGATGCCTGCGCCGTTTTCTCTCCGCCGCGGCCAGTTCCGGACGCCTGTGCCGTTTTCTCTCCGCCAGGGCCGTTTCCTCTCCTTCCGCCAATTCCCGAAGCCGCTACCCCGAGACCGTGGAGAAAGCCCCAGAATACAAAGGTCCAGTTTGCGCCATGCCACAGGCCGCTCACCAGGAAGGTGATCATGGTATTGAGAAAGGTTCTGCCCCTCCCCCTCCGGCTTCCTCCCAGCGGGAAATAAACATAGGTCTGAAGGAAGCTGCTCAGGGTCATATGCCACCGCTTCCAGAAATCCTTCACGGAAACCGCGCGGTAAGGGGAATTAAAGTTTTCCGGAAGCTCGATCCCGAACATTTTTCCCACGCCGACGGCCATATCGGAATAGCCGCTGAAGTCAAAATACAGCTCAAGCGTGTAGCCCACCGCCGCCGCAAGGGCCGCGGGAGCGTCCAGGGAAGCGATATTTTCATAGCCGAAATTCACCGCAAGGGCCAGCGTGTCCGCCAGGAGCACCTTTTTTCCGAGACCGATGGAAAACTGCATCAGTCCCTTTGCAAAGCCTTCCGAAGAAAAGCGCCTCCGCTCCCTGTCCTGAAACTGCGGCACCGTTGAGGCATGCAGAACGATGGGGCCGGAGATCAGGGAAGGGAAGAAGGTCACAAAGCTCAGATAGTCCAGAAGCCCGTAATGAGGCGCGTCGCCCCTGCAGCGGTCGATCAGGAAGGAAAGCTGCTGGAAGGTGAAAAAGCTGATGCCAAGAGGCAGCAGGATGTTCCTGGCCTGAAAATCCGCCCCAAAGGCTACGTTAATATTTTCCACAAAAAAATTATAGTATTTGAAAACGCCAAGCGCGCCGATGTTCACCGCGCAGCCCGTGATGAGAAGGAGCCTTCTCATCTGCGGCGTAACCCGCCTGGAAAGAAGAAGGCTGATCCCAAAATTGAACAGGCAGCTTCCAAGAATGACCCAGAGAAAGCTCACATTGTACCAGGCATAAAACCACAGGGACATCCCGATGAGATATCCCTGCGCCGTCCTGAACCGCTTCAGCCTGTTGAGCAGATACCAGCCCGCCAGGCAGAGCGGCAGAAATATAAAGATAAAAAAATAGGAATTAAACAGCATCTGAGGCTCCGATCTATTTCCTTGATTCGATAAACCGCTTCACATCCTCCACCTGAGGCATGACGCGGAGCGCGCCCTTTCTGGTGGTGATGATGGAAGCCGCCGCGTTGGCGAAGGTGAGCATTTCACCAAGCTTCTCCTCATCCAGCCCGTCAAGGCCGTATTCCAGCACATAATGCAGACAGCAGCCGCCGAAGGTATCCCCGGCTCCCGTCGTCTCGATGGTCTCCTTCTGCAGGAAAGGCGCCCGCTCCACGCGCAGATCCTTATAATAAGCGCGGCTTCCATCCTTTCCCATGGAAAGCAGGATCAACGGAATGTCATACTCACGGCGAAGCTTTTCGATTCCCTTATCGTAATCCTCCTCTCCCGTGAACCACTGAATCTCGTTGTCGGAAATCTTCAGCACATCGCACTGGCCGAGTCCGTACGCCACCTGCTCCTTCGCGTCCTCCAGGGATTTCCACAGGGGAGGACGGAGATTGGGATCGAAGGAAATGACCGCTCCCGCCTCCTTCGCCAGACGGATTGCCTTTTTCGTGGCCTCCTGCACCCCTTCATGCGTCATGGAAAGGGTTCCGAAGTGGAAGGCCCTGGCGCTTCGCACCAGCTCCTCATTCACCTCATCCGCCGTAAGAAGCATGTCCGCGCCGGGATTTCTGTAGAAGGAAAAATCCCTGTCCCCGTCCTCAAAGGTCTGTACGAAGGCAAGAGTCGTCCTCGCATCCTCGTCCACGATCAGGTTGGAGGTATCGATCCCCACCTCCTCCAGAACGGCCTTCAGCTTCAGCCCGAAGATGTCCTTTCCCACCTTGCCGATAAAGGCGGTAGGATGGCCGAAGCGGTTCAGCATGGCCAGAACGTTGCAGGGCGCTCCCCCGGGATTCGCCTCAAACATGGTATTTCCCTGGGCGCTCATTCCGTTGTCCGTAAAATCAATCAGCAGCTCTCCGAGCGTTACAACATCAAACTTTTTCATCTCATTCCTCCATGCCGAAGCGTTTACGCGAAGGCACGCGCGTAGAAATCGCGCATGCGATTTCTACGCTGCACTAATGGGATTTGCGACGCTTCGGCGCAAATCCGGATTGGAAAATGCGTTATCAAACGCATTTTCCAATCCCTTCCCTCTTTTTTCACAGCCAGACAACACTCAGACCCGGCTCATCCGGGCCCATATCAGCTTTATTTTAACAGCTGCCCGCAAAAAAGGGAACCCATTTTTCCCATATCTTAATTTTTTCTAAATGGGGGCAAAAAGCGGGATAAACGGCGGGTAATATGATATACTGAGGCCAGAACAGGATTTTACGTGCCGGGATACGGTTCTGACGTACCGCACGCTCCGAAATGGGATCAGAATAGAAATGGAGGTTGACATGGCTATTTCAGATGGAATCAGAAAAATATTTCTTGCAGGGGTCGGCGCGGCGGCAACAACCGGCGAGGCGGCCAAAAACCTGATCGATACGCTGGCGGAAAAGGGCGAGGCGGCCGTGGAGCAGGGAAAGGCTCTGAATGAGGAACTGAAAAAGAACACAAAGGAGAAGGTGAACCGCCGCGTCACGGTTCATGTTGTGAATGAATTCAAGGATGTCTATTCCGCCGTGGAGAAAATGAGCAAAGAGGAGCTGGAATCCCTGAAGGAACGGCTGAATGCGATGACTGCGGATGAGGAGGCGGAGTCCGGGGAGGTTGAGGCTGACGTGCAGAAGATGGCGGCGCAGGAGACGGTCGCACAGCCGACAGCTGCGCAGGGGATGACGGTTCAGGAAGGCGAAGCGACGGAGGAAGAGCAGGACGCTTCCGGCAGCCCGGAACAGACCGGAGATTCAAATGAAAATACACAGGATGAAAATATTCCTTCCTGACAGGATAACAAGCGGCCCGCGTTTCCATGGATTTTGGGAGCGCGGGCTTTTCGTCTGTATCCGCTGTTTTGCGGCGTCAGCATTCATTTTTTATTTCTCTATTTTTATTCTCTTTTCTCCATTCGTTGTAGGCACCAAGGCAGTTGGTCTTAAATCCGTCCGCTCCAATCCGTTCCAGCATATCCCACCAGGAGGGCGTATCTCCCAGATTGGAAAATACCCGGATCCCCCTTTGATGCAGGAGCTCAACCTCATCTTTGCCGAAGGCTCCGGCGTTCAGGCCGACCTCGTACAGCTCCCATTCATCCAGAATGGGAAGGGTGCTCTCGCTGAGAAAGCGGAGGTTTGCTCCAAGGCGCAGGCCCTCCGGCTTCGGATTTCTTTTGTAAAAGTCCTGGATTTCCCGGTTGCAGGCTTCGATTCCGGAAAAAAGAATGCACCTGTGCGCCGTTCCCGTTCTCCGGATCAGTCTGTCCGTCTCTTCGATCAGACCTTCCTCTTTACATTCGATTTCCGTAAAAAAGCCTTCGGGCTGAGTATTGATCCAGTTCAGATAATCCTCAAGAGGCATATAGTGATCCAGTCTGCCGTCCTGTTTTCCCAGAACCTGATACATATCCCGGTAGTTTATATGAAACCATTGAAAAAGCCGGCTGATGCGTTCTTCTCCCGGAAGGTATTCCGCTGCGGAAAGGCACTGCATCGCTCTTGCCCTTATGGTTTCCCGGTCGTCAAGCTCCCAGGGAAAATAGGCGTACAGCTCATTTTCAAAGCCGCCCTCCGGAAAGTGTTCCAGAAGATGTCCGGCGAAGGGAAGCATAACATGACATACCTCCTCCAATGACATTTCATTGACACAGCGCTCCTCTATCACCGGAGCGCCGCACATCACCCGGAGAAAGCCCGCATCGTGGGCGGTCACAATTTTCCCATCCCCTGTTTTCCGGATATCCGTTTCGATTCCCTCACAGCCTTTTCTCACCGCGCCTGTAAAAGCGGACAGGGTATTTTCCGGGCCGGACCAGATATCCCCCCTGTGGGCGATCCGGGCCGGCCGGTCAAGGCCGGAGCGCGATCTGGGCCTTTGCGTTATTTTTTCTCCCATTCCTGCTCCTTCATATTGGTATGGATGTACACTGCAGCCGACAGGGCTGAGAAAAGGAAGATGATGACGGACAGGGCCGCCGCCCGTTCATAGTGGAAATTGTTGAACAGGCTGTACAGGGCGATTCCCAGCATCTGAGGATTGTTTCCGTCCATCAGATAGGGCGTTGTAAAGGAACCGATATTGCTCATGAAGATAAAGGTTATTGCGATGAACACATCCTTATAGGTCAGAGGAAGGATCATGCTGAAAAACAGCTTTGCCTTGCCCGCTCCCGCATCCTGCGCCGCCTCGATGATGGAATCCGGAATGGCCGACATGGCGGATGCCAGAAGCATGGTGGCAAAGGGGATGTTGAACCAGAGGTTCATCATGATGACGCCCTTTTCATTGTACATCAGTCCAAGCTGAATGTTCAGGCCGAACAGCTGGCCGATCCGGTTGATCAGCCCGGAATCCCGGATGATGGTGATCATGCCGTTGACGGCGACCAGACCGGGGATGAAGCGTGGAAGCAGGTACAGGTTTCCGATCAGCCTGCTGACCGTACTGTTGGAAAATCTCAGATACATGGCGAGCAGGTAGGCGATCACGATGCAGGCAAGAACGGTGATCACCACAATCTTCAGAGTATAGAGGATGTTGTTCACCTGGATGGGATCGGTGAAAAAGTAAATATAGTTATCCAGCCCAACGCCTCCTTCCTCCAGCTGGAAGCTCCTGCCGATGTTGCTGATAATGGGGAACAAAACCACCACTGCAAGAAGCAGCATGGAAGGAAGCACCAGAAGGTAGGGAAGGATTTTGACGATCAGTCTTCTTTCTTTCATGAAAATCTCCTGTCTGCGTTTATTCCAGCGTTCCGATCTTCGCGTCCCACTGTTCGTTCAGCTTCGTGCCAAGTTCGCCGATGGCGCTGACACGGAAGGCTTCGATCTTCAGATCGGAAATGGTCCGGGTCAGCTCCGGATTCAAAAGGTCAAAGCTGATAACAGGGATGGCCGCCATGGATTCCAGCGCGATGTTCTGGGCCTCCGGGCTGAGCATATAATTGATGAAGGCATAGGCCGCGTCATTCTTCGCGCCGATCTGAGGCATTCCGAAGCAGACCGTATTCCCGGTGAACGCGGGCTCGATCTGAACGAGCTTGATGGATTCGGGCATGGTTCCCTGCTGCTGCTGGGAAAGCACCATATCGGCCCAGGCAGGGGTCATGTCGATCTCCTTATTGGCAAGAAGATCCAGCGTTCCCTGATTCTTGTTGGGGTATACCACCTTTCCGGAGGACTGGTACATATAAGGATGCAGCTCCTCCAGCAGCCCAAAGCCCTGATCCCACTGTTCCATGTTCGCTTCATCCGTGGAGGTAAGCGCAGATTCCTCCATGAAATTATAAATGCCTGTCAGCACGAAGGAAGCGCCTGCCCCGCCTGATCCGGGCGTATTGTAGGCAAATCTCCCCGGATTGTCCTTGATCCACTGATAAAGCTCCTCCGCTGTGGCAGGCGGATTCGTCACCGTCTCCGAGTTGTAGGCGAGAAGAACCGTCGTTCCACGGTAGGGCACCAGAAGGTCGCTTCTGAAGCTGGCCGTCACTTCAAGATTTTCATAATTGGGAATTTTGCCGGTATCAACGGGCACAAACATGTCCTCGCCGCCCTGTTCGATATAGCTGGTAACGGAAGCGTCGCTGAGCTCCACCAGATCGTAATCCGTATTGGTCTGCCCCGCTTTCTTCGCCGCAACGATGCGGTCGGTCAGCCCCTGCGCACCGGTTCCGGAGGTGATAAATTCCAGTTTGGCCACGTAGCCCTCGGTATTCGTCTCGTTGAAGTTTTCAATCTGCTTCTCCAGCTGTACGCGGACGTTGTCCGAACCCTCCGCCCAGATCGTCACCGTCTTGTCGTCGCCTGCCGCGGAAGCGGAGGCTGCGCCGCATCCTGCGAGGGTTGTTACTGCCATTGCCGCTACGAGCAGCACTGCTGCGATTTTTCTGAATTTCATACCTTTTCTCCTTATCTTTTGTCTGATGTCTGCATGGTTTACGCGCTGTATTCACATACCCGGTTAAAGGAAAGAGATACTCTGTCCTGCACGCGGAAGCCTCCTGCCAGCGCCCTGTTCAGATAGGATTTCACGGTCTGGTTCCCCATCTGTACGATGATCTCCGCATAATGTCCAAGCATCATGATGCTGCGCACGCTGCCAACCATGTCTCCGCTCTCTCCTCTGGTCAGGACGATATCCTCCGGGCGCACCGCCAGCGTCCTTCCGTTGTTTTCCTCTATGAAGTTCATCTCCCCGATGAAGGAAGCCACATATTTTGTCGCGGGATTATCATAGATTTCCTCAGGCGTTCCGATCTGCTCGATCACGCCCTTGTTCATGACCACGATCCTGTGGGAAAGAGCCATGGCTTCCTCCTGGTCGTGGGTGACGAAAACCACCGTTATATTAAGCTCCTCCTGAATCCGCTTCAGCTCCTCCCGCATCTGCTGGCGGATCTTTGCGTCCAGCGCGGAAAAGGGCTCGTCCAGCAGGAGCACGGAAGGCTTTAACAGAAGCGCCCGTGCGATGGCCACCCTCTGCTGCTGGCCGCCGGAAAGCTGATTGGGATATTTCTTTCCGTATCCGTCCATTCCCACAAGCTTCAGGGCTTCATCCGCTTCCTTCTTCATCACGTTCTTGGGAACCCTGCGCAGCTTCAGGCCGAACATCAGGTTCTCATAAACGGTCATATGAGGCCAGAGGTTGTAGCTCTGGAATACCATGGCGGTGGGACGTTTTTCCGGAGGAAGGTCCTGAATCTCCTGCTCGTCCAGAAGGATCTCCCCTCCGTCGATCTTCAGAAAGCCTCCCAGGGTTCTCAGGATCGTGGATTTTCCGCAGCCGCTGGGGCCGAGCATGGTGACAAATTCTCCCTCATGTACCTGGATATTGATGTTTTCCACCCCGTCTCCGTTGGGGTAGGTTTTTTTCATGTTTTTGATCTCCAGCTTGATTTTCTTTTTTACCGATGACATAGCTACCTCTCATTTTCTCTGATTCCGCCCTGCCGGAAAGGGCCGGCGGCTTTTGTCTCTCCGTTTTCTATTGTACTATTTCATGTTGTAGCCCTTTGCGATGGCCTCCGGCCCCACATATTTTCTGAGCGCGATGAGAATGACGATGGTGGGGATGATCAGGAGCAGGGACAGCACAGGGCCGGCCGTGATGGGATACTGCATGATGACGCCGTAAAGCTCCACCGGCATGGTCTTGATCTGGGGAAATCCTACCAGAAGCGTGCCCTGCGATTCCTCCAGCGAGCCGAGGAAGGTAAACACCGACGCCACGATGATCCCCGGCATCGCCATGGGAAGGGTGATGGAGAAAAACGTTCTCACCGGCCCCGCTCCTGCGTCCCTCGCCGATTCCTCCTGCTGGGAATGGATGCTCCGGAACGCGTTCGCCGGAATCCAGGTCATGAACATCAGGGAATTCAGCACATGGATCAGCACCACGCCGGGAAGGGTTCCCATCAGGTTCAGGCGGTAAAAAATCACGCCGATGGATATGTAAAGCCCCATCTTCGGAAACGCATTGCTCAGAAGAAAGGAAAGCAGGAAGATTTTCTTTCCCCTGAACTGAAACCTGCCCAGCGCATAGGCCGCGGGAATGCAGATCAAAAGGGAAACGAAGGTGACGATCACCGCCAGAACAAAGGAAAGCAGGATGGAGCTTACCAGGCTGTTCTGCTCGAATACGAACCCCCACCACTTGAAACCGAATTCCTGCGGGAACACGGCCGGAACCTCATATCGGTTCGCAAAGGCCAGCATGCAGAGGTTCAGCAGGGGAAGATAGAAAAACAGAACGAATACACCGAACAGAATATATTCCAGAAAACGCTTCTTCCCCATGGTGTGGTACATCGCTCTCGGACTCATTATTTTTATCATAGCCGCTCCTCATCTCTTATCGTTATCAACCGCTTCAGCCGTTTTGTGGTGATGTTATCCACATGCTCTCTCAGAAATTTCCTCTGAAGTTCTTCCTCGTCCACCGTCCAGACAGAAACGCCGATCCCCTTTTCCTTCGCCTGCTTAAGCACCTGCTCCGCAAGACTGTAATGCCAGTTGATCCCTGCCGCAGCATAGGCTTCCATTTCACAAAGGACTTCCGAAAGAAGCTCTCCCGCTTTGTTAGGTCCCTCCTTTGATTTCAGAAGCCGGAAGGCGTCAGGCAGGAATACCTCCAGATTCGCATACCAGACAACGGAAGGAAACGCACGGCTTTCCTTTCGGAAAAGCTGAGGATTCACGTCCCCGGTAAAGATCAGTCGACTTTCCATTCCGTATTCCAGAGCCAGCCGGTAAATTTCCTCCTCCAGCCCCTTCTGCTTGAGATCACAGTTGATCTTTTTCTTCGGAATCCCTTCCGCCATACGGAAGGCCTCCTCCAGCGTTACGGCATCCTCCTCTGTCTCATCGTGGGACAGGATCAGTTTTCCTTCTCCGTTTTTTCTCACGTCCACCTCCACCGCGTCAGCCTCCGACAGAAGCGCCGTCCTGAGAAATTCCAGAGAGTTTTCCGGCGTTCCGTCACAGCCGGAATGTGCTGTTATCATGCTGCATTTCATCCTTTCTTTCATACGCTTTTTGATTTTCTTCCAAGCTTTATCAGCTTTTTTCAAACCCCGGCTTTCGTTTCTGCCGGGCCCGCACATTATATTAACAGAGCCTTTCCCGTCCTTATCACCATATTTCCCTATAATCTTTGTAAAATGAATTTTCCTCTCAGGCGCCTTTTGGGGCCCCTTTGTAAAATGCTTCCCGCGGATTTTAAATTTCTGTAAACTCTCTATCTTTTTCCATTTCATAAAGGTAAACTGATTGCCAAAGCCAGATGCATTAAGAAAGGAATTTTCGTTTTATGAATATGGAAACGATTTTTAAGGGAACCCTTCAGAAAAATTTTCTGGGGAACGTCATTTACCAGTTTCAGCTTCCCTGCCCCTGCCGGCAGCTTCATATCAGCCTTGTCTGCCGGCAGCAGGATCAGAAAAGCGCCGCAGCCCTCCATGAGAAAGAAGCGGTGGCGGCTTTCCTGACGCATTGCAGAAGGCTTCCGGATAAAGAAGAAAAAGAAAAGCTTCTTTCTCAGATGAAGACTGAGATTCAGCTCGCCGCCTTCCTTTCCGGAGCGTTTCTCGGAAATATCCACAGGCCGGGCAGCGTAAAGGAAATGCATTTTTCTCCGGATGAGGAAAGAACCTGCGGCTGCATGGACAAAAAAGGGCCCTTTCACGGGCTTCTGAAGCTTGTGGTCAACTCCTTCGGCGTGCTGGAGGAAGAACTGTCCTATGAATTAAAGGTGATCTGTATTCCCGTCGGCCTCGACGAAGAAACGGAGGATAAGAAATGCTGAAAAGAATCGAGCTTCACAATCACAGTCTGGAATCGGACGGCTGCATGAGCGTTGAGGCGCTGGCCTCCTGGCTGATCTCCAACCGGATAACCGCGTTCTCTCTCACGGACCACAACACAGTATCCGGCTTTCCGCTTTTGCATAAATATTGGAAAGAAAATCCGATGTTTGAGTATCTGACGGGCTTCGAGCTAACCTCCTGGTACGGGCATATCCTGTGCCAGAATGTGAAGGAATATCTTCCCTGGGACGATCTTGACGCTGAAAACGGGGATCTTTTTCTGGATAGAGTCCATGCGCAGGGAGGGCTTGTGGGGATTGCTCATCCCAAAAGCTTTCCCCACCCGGTTTCCAACGGACTCCGGTTTGAATATGCCGTTCATGACTGGACCCGGGTGGATTTTATTGAAATTATAAACAATTCCCATCCCGCTTTTCCGGATAACGCGGAATCGATCCGTTACTGGGAGGACAGGCTGCTCCATGGCTTTTCAGACGGGATCTCCATCGCCCCGGTTTCCGGCATGGATCTGCATGCTCCCGTCGATATGAGCCGCTATTACCGCACCTGGCTGGAGCTGGATGACCATGATCTGAGGGAGGCTCCCCTCTCTGAGCAGTTGGAGACTGCAATAAAGAAAAACAGGACCATCGTTTCCAACGGTCCTGTGCTTCTGTATAAAAGGGACGGGGATTTTCTCTCCCTGCAGGTCGATCTGACTGCGGACGAAAGGGTGAGCGGCCTTCCCGCCGATACGCCGTTCCTGCTTTCCCTGCGTTCTCCCTCCGCCTTCTTCCTGCGAAGGCTTCAGGGAAGCGCGGTTCTCTCCCTTTCCGCCTGTGGTATCAAAAGGGAGGAGCCTGTGGTCCTCAGGCTGTATCCGGAGCAGAACAGCCTGTCCACCCGGAAGCTTTTGCCTCCGAAGGATATCCTTCCGTCCTGCATCCGCGCAAGCCTTCCTGGATGAGCGGATATTCCCGCCCCGGACTTTTATCCCGCGGGGCGGAGAAAGTCCGCATTTTGTTCCTCCAAAGATCAGTCGATGCGGTAAATATCCACCGCCGCCTTCCCGGAAACCTTCACCGTCACATTTCCTCTCCTCCGGTCAGAGGGCAGCTCCATCATGGCGAGAACCAGCCCGTTTTCCGCGGAAGCCTCCAGAAGCTCCCCGTCCGCAAGAAGAGAAAAGTCATTAAGATACTTTCCGATCTCATAAACCTCATCTCCCACCCCAAGCTTTCCGCAGGAGGCGGCATAAGTGATCGGCGTGCCGTAGAGGTCCACGGAAAAATCGGACGGCTTTTCCATTCGGATGCAGATTTCCAACGCGCCGTCCCGCTGGGACATGCAGAACACCTTCCCCTCCCCTTCCGAGGAATGAACGGGACGTCTCGCGCCGATAAAGCTGTCCACGGGGAGCTGTCTGAGCCGGTATCCCTCCTGTGTTTTAACCAGCGTCAGCTTTCTTGGAAGGCCCATCGCTCCTGTATAAAGCTTGTTCCGGTTTTTCGTGCGCAGCCAGGGGATCAGGATCACATCCTCCGTTCCCCACACGGTCTGGGCGGCATAGGGAACCGTGGTTTTCCAGGCCTTCCGGCGCACACCATCCGGAGTGAATTCGCGGCCGTCAAATTCCCCGGTGAAATAATAGCCGTCCGCGCTTAAAAATACCCATTTTCCCCCGCCGCCTTCTACAGGAAGCTTTCTCAGGTCGGGGCATTCCCACGCTTTTTCCAGCGTCAGTGTCTGCGTTTTCTTCCAGCTCTTTAAGTCTTTGGAGCGCAGGATCGCAAAATCGTTTTCCCGCAGATACAGAACCATGTAATAGGCTCCGCTTTCCTCATGCCAGTACACCTTGGGATCCCGGTTCTCCTCCGCGAGCTGCCTGACCGCGCAGCCGTCCAGACGCTCCAGCGTTTCCCCTCCGTCCGTACTCACGGCGATCCGCTGGGTGAAGGTCTTTCCCCTGCTCCATTCCGATTTGCTTCCCGCACAGGTATAGAAATAAATCTGAGCGTCCGCGTCCAGGCCGAGAAGCCCCTTTTCGTTAATGATGCCGCTCCCGGAAAAAACGGTTCCGTCCTCATCCGGGTAGAGCGCGGTTTCCTTCTTTTCCCAATGAAGCAGATCCCTGCTGACCGCATGTCCCCAGCACATGTTTTCCCATTTTGTATCAAAGGGATTGTGCTGGTAATACATGTGATAAGTTCCGTCCTGGCAGATCAGCCCGTTGGGATCGTTGATCCACCCCGTATCCGCCGTAAAATGGATCAGCGGATGGGACTGGCAGACCTCCGGGATGCTGTCCGAAAGCGCGATGGCGTCCAGAAAACCGTCCGGCACATCTCCCTCCACCAGCATTTTTCTTCCCGCATACTTTTCCACGTTCAGGGGGGCAAAATAGTGAAAGCCGTAAAAGCCTTCCTCCTCCTCACTGACCGGAATCTGAAATTCAAAAGCCTTTCCCTCCTGTACGGAAAAGGAAACCGTTCTGGTCTTTTTTTCCGCACAGACGGGGATCAGCAGATATTTTCTATCGATCCGGATATATTTTTTCACTGTTTACCTCCATTCCGAAGCGCTTTACGAGGAGGAACGCGCGCCAAAGCTCAAATCTGGCGCTGCGATCTCTGCCTCCGGCCCTTACCTTACCGTCCCATCCTTTCTTCCCATTCCTTTTCCCGAAAGCCTGCAAGAACATAATCCTCCGCCACGATCAGAGGGCGCTTCACCAGCATGCCGTCCGAGGCAAGAAGGGCGATCTGCTCCTCCTCGCTCATGGAAGGAAGCTTATCCTTCAGGCCAAGCTCCTTATACTTCATCCCGCTGGTATTGAAGAAGCGTTTCAGCGGAAGGCCGCTCCTTCTCACCCATTCCTTCAGCTCCTCCTGCGTGGGATTTTTCTCTACGATATGCCTGTCCTCGTAGCTGACCTTCCTTTCGTCCAGCCATTTTTTTGCCTTCTGGCAGGTGGAGCATTTCGGATACTCAATAAATAAGATCATGTTTCCCTCCCTTTCCGAAGCGTTTTTTGAGGCACGCACCGTTCTGTTTCTCCGTTATAGTATACCATTGTTTCTTATTTGAAAACACCTGAAAAGGCAAAGTTTTTAAGGGCTAAATCTGTAGCACTTCTCATTATATGGCAGTATAATTATTTTTTATCGTAAATATATGGCCTTCGGGACAAGAATGTCGTATAAATATAGTGAAAAAATATCATTGAAAGCCCCACAGCAGACAGATATGGCAATGACTGAAAGCAGCACGCCGGCAGCAGGAAGGAGGAAGCACATGGAAACGATACGGACAGCGATCTGTGATGACAGCGCGGAGGAAATCCTGGAGCTTAAAAAGCTGATCCATTCCGTCGGGCCCTCAGACATACATTTGGACGCCTACACAAACGCACAGACCCTTTTGGACAGGATCGATGCCGGAGCCGGATATGACCTTGTCTTTCTTGATATCTATATGCGGGATCTTAACGGAATCGAAACGGCAAAGGAGCTTTTGAAGCGGCTTCCTGACGTTGAGATCGTATTTGTAACCGTGAGCCGGGAGCATGCGGTGGACGCCTTTACCGTCAATGCCCTGCATTATCTGTTGAAGCCTGCCACGCCAAGACAGATGGATGAGATATTCACCAGGTATGAAAGAAAAAAGGAACGTTCCGGAGGTGTGATTATCCGTTCCGGAAAGGAGAACTTTCATCTCAGAGCAGATCAGATTTTCTATATACAGAGTCAGAACAACGGAACGGATATTTATACGGAAAACGGCATTCTCCATTCCGGCATGAAAACCGCCACCATAGGAGAACAGCTTCCCGGCGTTTTTCTTCACATACGCCGAGGAATGTATATTAATATGAATTACATCCGGCGCATGGAAACGGATTCCTGCGTGCTGAAAAACGGGGAACGCGTGCTCCTGAGCCGGAAAGGAAGGGCTGAGATCCGAGGAAGATATAAGGAGTTTATTTACGGAACGATCCAGGGGAAGGAGGTATGAGCGCCATGGCATTATTCTTTATCCGCCATACAGCAGGCTTTTTTGTGCAGATCTATCCCTGTATGCTGCTGTGCTGTCTGCCGTTCGAGGAGGAGGATTACCGTTGGGGCAGAAGGAAAACGACTGCCGCTCTGACGGCGGGCTTCGCGGCGGCATCCCTGCTCTTTGGCATCCTTATGACGGTCCTTCTTTTTTGCGATCTCCGAACCAGCCAGGTCGCCATCGCAAATCTGTATATGGCTGGCGCAGCCGCGTTAGGCGCAGTATTTTTTTATACCGCGATCCGAGCGGAGAGCGCCTCTGTCGCAGCCCTGCGGCAGGAACCGGATTAAGGAGCGTGGTGTCCACCGTAAAAAGATACGCAGGCAGCTCGGAATTTCGCTATAAGGATGGAGTTTTCTGCTGCCGGATAAGCATGGAAAGGCCGGAGGAGCGTTCCGGGCGTCCCTGAGACCGGAATAAGCCCGAAATAATTCTTTACAATATCACATTAGCATGCTAAAATGTGAAAGCAACGGGCTTTTGCCCAACAGCAGCAACATATCTGAGAAGCCGGCACGAGCCTTCAGCCGTGTCAAAGAATGGCTTCTCCATTCTTTTCAGAATGAAGCGCCGCCTGCCGGCGGCAAAAAAGGAGGATGTTATGAAAAAAGTATTGTCTCTTACCATGGCCGCTCTTCTGGCCTTTTCTCTGGCCGCCTGCGGAAACAGCGGCTCCTCTGCTCCTGCAGCAGACGTTTCCGAAAGTGCTGCAGCTTCTGAAGAAAATGCTTCTGCCGCTTCCACGCAGGAAGCCGTCGCTGAAGAAAGCGCGGCCGAAAGCTCCGAGGCTGCGGAGAGCGCTGATGCCGCGGAAAACGCTTCTTCAGAGGACAGCGATCTTGCCGCGATTCAGGAAAAGGGCACCCTGGTGGTGGGAATCACCAACTTTGAGCCCATGGATTATCAGGATGAAAACGGCGACTGGATCGGCTTCGACGCCGACCTTGCGAAGCAG
The DNA here is from genome assembly GCA_019119595.1 of Candidatus Eisenbergiella merdavium. Taxonomy (GTDB): domain Bacteria; phylum Bacillota; class Clostridia; order Lachnospirales; family Lachnospiraceae; genus Eisenbergiella; species Eisenbergiella merdavium. Next base: position 35,550 of record DWWS01000047.1, read on the forward strand.
TTTGCCGAGTATCTGGGCGTTTCGGTGGAATTTTCCGAAATCACCTGGGATTATAAGGTCATGGAGCTGGAGGCCGGAAATATCGACTGTGTCTGGAACGGCATGACACTTACCGACGAGGTTACTTCTGCAATGGCTACCTCCATCCCTTACTGCACCAACTATCAGGTTCTGGTATATCCTGCCACCTCCTCCGCTGATTTTGAAGGACTGACCTCTCTGGAGGGTCTGAACGTGGCTGTGGAATCCGGCTCCGCCGGAGAGGATGCCGCAGAAGCGCTTGGCGCCTCAACCGTTCCCGTTCAGTCCCAGGCCAACACCCTGATGGAGGTTTCCGCAGGTACCTCTGACGTGGCCGTGATCGACGTGCTGATGGCAGCCGCGATGACCGGAGAAGGCACCAGCTACGCGGAGCTTGCATACAGCGTCAACCTGAACGAGGCGCAGGGACTGGAATCCGAGCAGTACGGCGTGGGCTTCCGCAAGGGCTCCGACCTTGCCGACGCATTCAATACCTTCTGGGCTGAGAAGGTGGCGGACGGCACAGTGGAGGAGATCGCCAATACCTACGGCCTGCAGGACGCTGTGATCCTGGAGTAAAAAGAGAAGAACCATAACAAGCACAGAGGAGGAGAACGGCATGTTTTTCATGTCTGCTGAATTTCAGACGGTGGTATCGGCCCTGAACGAGGGCTTCATAAAAACGGTCGAGCTGTTTTTCCTGACGCTGATCGGGGCCCTGCCCCTCGGTCTGGTGATCTCCTTCGGCTCCATGAGCCGTTTTGCCCCTCTTCGGTGGCTTACCCGCACCGTGGTCTGGATCATCCGGGGAACTCCCCTGGTCCTGCAGATCCTGATCATCTATTACGTCCCTCCGCTGATGAAGCTGTTCACCTGGGGCGGTGGGGAAACGGGACGGTTTACCGCGGTAACTGCCGCGTTCATCATCAACTACGCCTTTTATTTTTCTGAGATCTACCGCGGCGGCATCCAGGGTGTTCCCGCAGGCCAGCAGGAGGCCGGACAGGTCCTCGGCATGACGGGCCCCCAGATTTTTTTCCGCATCACGCTGCTTCAGATGATCAAGCGGATCGTCCCGCCCATGTCCAATGAGATCATCACGCTGGTAAAGGATACCTCTCTGGCGCGGGTCATCGCCCTTCAGGAGGTCATCTGGATGGGAGAATCCTTTATGAAGGGAAACCGGGGATATGCGGGCCTCATCTGGCCGTTGTTTTTCACGGCTGTGTATTATCTCGCCTTCAGCGGCGTTATGACCATTCTGCTGAACCGTCTGGAAAAAAAGCTTGACTTCTTCCGATAAAAATATGAGGACAGGATCTCAGCGCTGAAGCGCTTCGGAATGGAGGAAAATATGGCTGTTTTAGAGGTAAAAAACATAGAAAAGCATTTCGGCTCCACCAGGGTTCTGGAAAACATCAGCTTTGACCTTGAAGAGGGGCAGGCGCTTGCCATCATCGGCTCCTCGGGGAGCGGCAAGACCACGCTGCTTCGTTGTCTGAATTTTCTGGAAAAACCGGATCAGGGACAGATCATCGTCCATGGCTCCACGCTGTTCGACGCCGCTGATCCTGCCACGCAGAAGGAAAGCGAGATCCGGAAGAAACGCCTTCATTTCGGGCTGGTATTCCAGTCCTTTCACCTGTTTCCCCAGTACACGGCTCTGAAAAATGTCACTCTGGCCAAGGAGCTGCTGGCGCAGGAGCAGGCAGACTTCAAAAGCAGAAAAAAGCAGATCCTGGCTGAAATCGAGGCCGAAGGCCGGGAGCTTCTTTCCAGAATGGGGCTTGCCGACCGGGCGGGACATTATCCCCACCAGCTTTCCGGCGGACAGCAGCAGCGTGTGGCGATCGCCCGCGCCCTCGCCCTTCACCCGGATATCCTCTGCTTTGACGAACCCACCTCGGCTCTGGATCCGGAGCTTACCGGAGAGGTTCTGAAGGTCATCCGTTCCCTTGCGGAGCAGAAAACCACCATGATCATCGTCACCCATGAGATGGCGTTCGCCCGCGACGTTGCCGACCGGGTCATCTTTATGGACGGCGGCGTGATCGTGGAGCAGGGGGACGCGAGACGGGTGATCGAGAATCCGCAGCAGGAACGGACGCGCCAGTTTCTTTCGCGTTATTCGGGAAAATAGATTTTTGGAATAGATTTTTGCAGCCTGATACAGTTTTCTATTATACAGGGGTATGTAAAGGGGCTGCGGCATCAATGATCAAAGGATCACAGATGCCGCAGCCCTCTTTCTCATATTTATCCTGTTTTCCGCGCCGTATTCTTGCTTTATCTGGTCACGATATCAACCGGCACGTTGAAGATCTTCGCAACCTTCAGGATCGTATCGATATGTCTGCCCGTAGCCGCCGCAAAGTGGTGAGTGGGGCCGCATTCGCTCCAGCGGGTCACAAACTCTCTGGCTCCGCAGGTGAAACGGGTTCTCATGTTGGTATCGCCGAAGGAAAGGATCTTACCCTCCTCATTGACGCCCTCCGCCACGACAAACTTGAAGCAGCCGTTTCCGTCCTGGGTAATGGCCAGATAGGTAACGGGGCCGGTATACGGATAGAACTGGGTCAGATAGCCGCCGCCCGTCTTTCCGTGGAAGACCTTAACGATCTTCATGGTAGGCTTTTTGTCGGATATATCCGCGTCGCCGGAGCCGCTGTGTCCGATGATCGCGATATCATCGTTGAAATCAATGGAATACATCTCGGCAAGCTGGCCGGTTCCGGAAATGGTCTTTAAAATGCTCATTGCCATCGCCACCTTTATGTCGCCTTCCACCGCGCAGGCCGTTCCCTGCTTGATCAGCATGGAAAACGCAGGGATGAGCATGCTGTCGAGCACGCCCGCCTTACCGGTCGCAAAGCCGTCGTAATGAGAAGCGATCAGGCCGAGCTTTTCATCCTTCACCCACTGCTCAAAGGCAACAACGTATTTCGCCATTTCCCAGACTTCCTCGATGCTTCCGCCGCCCTCGATATCGAAGGTGTCCAGAATATCCTGGGCCTTTGCGCGGATCGCATCCTCGTCCGTGATATCGTCGGCGATCGCCCACATTTTTTCCCAGTCAAACTGCTTTGTATACAAATCCATTCTTCTGTACAGGTTGGATTCATCGATATAAAGATCCATCATGCCGGGATAGGGTCTTCCAATCTGGGCGATGTTGGTGTCGCGGAATCTTCTTCTGGTCTGAGCGGCAAGGCACCACTGCTCGATCTCCTTCTGCACGCCCGGATCTCCGCCTTCAACCACTCCGGTGATGACCGCGTGACGCTTTCCGAAGCGCTCAAGGTCGGCAACCATTTCTCCCACGGCGCCGCAGGCATAGCCCTCTCCCAGCCAGGAGGCGATATCCGTATGATCGTAGTCCAGCGCCTTCAGCTTCTGGATGTTCACAAGAACCACCGGCACATCCAGATCCTTCACGGCGGGAAGCATGTTATAGGAGGTTGCATAGGTCAGAAGCTGAAGGAATACCAGATCCACATCTGCAGCACGGAATTTGTCTCCGGCAGCCTGTGACTGCTCCTTCGTGGTAACCATTCCCCCGTCAATGATCTCCACCGTATCGGGAAGCGTCTTTTTGAACGCCTCATACTGTGCCTCAAATTCCGGCACCAGAGAGGGGAACTGGGGCAGATAGGCTCCCAGCGCGATGGAGAATACGCCGATTCTTGCTTTTGTGTTGACTAACATGATTTTTGCTCCTTTCTTAGCGGCCTGTGTCTGTTTGCTGCGGGCTGAAGCCCTTTCGTCTAACGGACAGGTACTTATCCATACTATACCATACAATGGGGGAGACGGCAAAGAATTTTCCTGCTTGCTGAATGCTTTACAGGGCTTTTTCCTCAACTCCACACCAAATTCACAATCCTGTGCTATACTTCATACTGCCGCCTGAAGGCGGAGCGGAGGTAACTGATAATTATGAAAAGGATTTTAATCGTAGAGGACGAGCCCGGCATTCAGGAGCTGCTGGATGCTTATCTGCAGGATGCGGGCTATGAAACCGCTGGGGCGGGAGACGGTGTGACGGCGCTGGCCCTGTTTCAGGAGCAGGCCTTTGATCTGGTGCTTCTGGATCTGATGCTGCCAAAGATCGACGGCTTCGGAGTCTGCGAACTGATCCGCAGGCAGTCGCAGGTTCCCATCCTGATGCTCACGGCGCTGGACGGAGAGGATGATCAGCTCCGTGGCTTCGGGCTGGACATAGACGATTATGTGACGAAGCCCTTTTCCATGCCGGTCCTGCTGGAAAAAATACGGGTGATTCTGCGAAGAAGCGCCTCCGTAGAGGAGCCGGACTGCCTGCGCTACCGGGATCTGATTCTCCGTCCGGATACCAGAGAGGCGTTAGTGGCGGACCGTTCTCTGGAGCTGACCACGAAGGAATTTGACCTGCTTCATACCCTTCTGGCCGCGCCCGGGCGTGTGTTCACCAGGGAAATGCTTCTGGCCCGGCTGTGGGGCTATGATTTTTACGGGGATGAGCGGATTGTGGACACCCATATCAAGAATCTGCGGCACAAGCTGGAACGAAGCTATATCGAAACGGTAAGGGGGGTGGGCTATCGTGCTGCGAAGGAAGATCGCTGAAAGCCTGACTGTCCGTATTTTTCTAATAACTGTCCTCATCCTGCTTGGCGCCGGAGGCATTACCTTCGGCCTGATCGCCTGGGCCACGCCGAGCACCTATACCGCCGTGGTCAGCAGCGATCTGAACAGACAGGCGGACGCCCTCACAGACCGTCTGGCTGAGGTATCCCCGGAGGACTGCGGGGAGCTTCTGGACGAATTTGTCCGCTCCACCGGGGCCTCCGTCATTCTTCTGGATGCGGAAGGAAGGTCGGTGGAGACCGGCTCTCTTCTGGCCTCTCCGGTATTTTATGAATATGATGAGTATGAATCCACGGTCGTGACCTCCTCCGGCGATACTGCCGTCACTTTTTCGGCGGATCAGCCCTGGGCGGACAGCTCCGTAACCGTCACCATGTCCGAGGGAAATGCCGTGATCTCCGATGTGCATTTTGCCGGTCAGGAGGAAGTCTATTCCCTCTATATTACGCCCCGGGTGGAGGCGAAAAATCTGGCGGTACAGGCTCTGATCCAAATGGCTCCCTGGCTGCTTTTGGCGCTTCTCGCCTTTTCGCTGCTGTGCGCTCTGGTTTACTCCCGCTACATCACCCGCCCCATCGTCCGTCTCAGCGATATTGCGGGCAGAATGGCGGAGCTTGATTTTCAGTGGGAATGCGCGGAACGCCGGAAGGATGAAATCGGCGCTCTTGGCCGAAGCCTGGATCAGATGGCCCGGCGGCTTTCCGCCGCGCTGAAGGAGCTGGAAGCAGCCAACCAGGCACTCCGGGGAGAAATGGAGCAGGAACGCAGGCTGGACCGGCAGAGGGTGGCCTTCTTCTCCGCCGCTTCCCATGAGCTGAAAACGCCGGTCACCATCCTGAAGGGCCAGCTTACCGGTATGCTGGACGGCGTGGGCGTCTACCGGGACCGGGACAAATATCTGCTGCGCTCTCTTCAGGTTACCGGCCGGATGGAAAGCCTGATCCGGGAAATCCTTTCCATCTCCCGCATGGAAAGCGGTACGGCGGAGCTTTGCCTGGAATCCACAGATCTGTCAGCCCTGCTTGAAAAGCAGGGGCAGTCCCATGCCGAGCTTTTTTCCCAGAGAAAACAGCATTTGATTTCCGAGCTGACGCCACGGATCCTGGTGACGGGGGACGCCTCCCTTCTTGAAAAGGCCGTTGGAAACCTGCTCTCCAACGCCTCCGCCTATTCGCCAGAGGGAGCCGAGATCCGGGTATGGTGCGGCCTTTTGCAGAACCGCCCTGCCCTGACGGTGGAAAATACGAAGGCCCGCATCGGCGACGACGCCCTTCCTCACCTCTTTGAAGCCTTTTACCGGGAGGAAGCCTCCCGGAACCGGAGCACGGGCGGAAGCGGCCTGGGGCTCTATCTGGTGCGGATGATCCTGGAGCGACACAACGCCTCCTGCTCCATTGAAAATACGGCAGAGGGCGTGCGGGCGACGATCCGCTTTCCGGGACAGGAGAATATCTCCACATAAAACACATATTTTCTCCAAATCCGCTTCATATACGTCCGGTATCCTCTTTTTTGTAAAACAGAAAAAAGAAAGGATACCGAGCTATGGAAATTGAACTGCAAAGCCTGAGCCTGACCTGGCCAAACGGGAAACAGGCTCTCCAAAATCTGAATCTGACCTTAAAGGCACCCTGTCTGATCGGGCTGCTCGGCCCAAACGGGGCGGGAAAATCCACACTCATGAAGCTGCTTTCGGCCGCCCTTCTTCCCACATCCGGCTCCATCCGGATGGACGGACAGCCCCTGGCAAAGGCGGAACGGCTGTTAAAGGAAAGGCTGGGCTGTCTGCCGCAGGACTTCGGCCTGTTTGACGAGCTGACCGTGACACAGTTTCTGGACTATATGGCCGCTCTGAAGGGGCTTCAAAATTCCAGAGAGGCCGTCGCGGAAGCGATCCGCGCCGTCAATCTGGAGGAAAAGGCAAAGGCGGGAATCCGCACCCTGTCCGGAGGCCAGCGTCAGCGGGTCGGCATTGCCCAGGCCCTTTTGGGAAACCCGTCCTTTCTGATCCTGGACGAGCCAACGGTGGGACTGGATCCGGAGGAACGCATCCATTTCCGCAACCTGTTCTCCCGCACGGCGCAGGATCGCCTTGTCCTGCTCTCCACCCACATTATCGAAGATGTGCAGTCGGTCTGCGATCAGCTCGTCGTCATCAACCACGGGCGGATTCTTTTTTCCGGAACGCCGGAGCAGCTCATTTCATCCGCCTCCGGCCATGTGGGAATCTTCTGGGAACGGGAAGCCCAAAGCGAAGAGGGACTTCATATCACGGCAAGGATCAATACCGGACAGGGCGTTCGGTGCCGGGCTGTGGCGGATGTCCTTCCTCCTTATGCCAGACAGGAGGAGCCCTCTCTGGAGGACGCCTATCTCTATCTGATCTCCAGGGAGGCGGCGCGATGAAAACAATCAAAATCTTTTTTCCGGAGCTTCGGCGGCTTCTGAAAAGCCGTCTGACCTGGCTGATCCTTTTGCTGACGATCCTTTCCCCCTCAGTCGGGCTGATCCTGTACCGTCCGGCATACGCCGACACCATGCTTTCCGCGTACCTTGCCAATCCTGCCATTGCGGGAGGGGCCGGGGCCGGAATCCTGTTCGGGCTTCTTACCATATATGAGCTGGACCGGATCGGACGAAGCAGGACAGACATGCTCATGGACGCGGTGATCTCTCCTCTTTCCATGGCGCTGGTGCGCCTGCTGGCTCTGCTTACGGCGGCGGTACTGGGCCTGAGCCTTACCATGCTGGTCTGGCTTCCTGTCAGCCGCGCGCTGATCGGCTCCGTATTCAGCGGCACGGATTACGTTCTTTCCTATATCCTGTTCCTGGGACTTGCTCTCCCGCTGTCCATCCTGGCCGCCTCCTCCGCTTTTCAGCTTACCCGCCGGGCGGATCTGTCTGTTGTGCTGTTTGCGGCTTTTGCGGGACTGAGTCTGACGGTCTGGGCGGACGACTGGCAGCTTGGCTGGCTGAACCCCTGCGTATGGGCGCTTTCCGATGATTTTACCAATTTCCGGATCTTCCGTTCTGTCGCCTACATGCGCCTGACCTGGCTGGCCGCGCTGGCCGGGATATGGACGCTCTCCTGGCTTAGCATCCGGCGATATGGAAAGGGGCTTCCCGGTTCCTTTCTCCGGAATGCCAGGCGAATCTGCCGCCCTCTTATCGCCCTGCTGCTGCTTGTCTGCTCCGTCGCAGCCTACGCCGCCCAGCCCATGGTGGATAACAGCAATCCGGATCAGACAGCGATGACCTTTTATGAGGTGCCGTACGCAGAGGACGTGGTCTGCACCGGCCGCACCGCGCAGGTTTTCCCGGATACCTCAGCCGGAACGGTGACAGGACGGGCCTCATACAGCTTTCAGAACAGCTCCGGCAGAGAACAGAAAATCCTTTTCGCCGTCACCCCGGGCTATCGCTTTCCCTCCGTCCGGGTCAACGGCCAGGAGACACCCTTTTCCGTAAGCTCCTATCAGGAATTTAACGAGGCCATGCTTGAGGTCACGATCCCGGCGCAGGAGCAGGTGGAGCTGACTCTGGAATACAGCGGCTTTCCCAGAGAAAACCGAAATACCTCCATCCTGCAGGGCAGCGCAGAGATCAGCAGCCAGTACCTCTGTCTGGAAAACGCGGCCCTCTCCCCCCGCCTGATGAATGTGCTTCCCGATGAGGAAATGTATCCCACTGTCATTGAGATCACGCTGCCCCGCTCCATGACCGTCATTCCCTTTGGATCGGCCGAGGCGCAGATCGCGGCCGAGCATGAGGACGGTACGGCGACCTGGCGCTACACATGCAACAGCACAGGAGGCATTCTCTATGCCGGGGATTATGTACGCAGGGATATTCAGGCCGGAGGCATCACCATAGAATTTTACTATGGCAGAAGGCATCAGGCCATTATGGAGGAATCCGGAGCGGCGGAAGCGGTCAAAGCGGTGGCCGAATACTGTACCAGCCATTACGGCCCCCTCTCCTTCGGCACCGGAGGCTCTCTGAAGCTGATCCAGAGCCGGGTGGTCGGAGGCGGCTATGCCACAGCCGGCGCAAGCCTGCTGGATGAGGCAGATTTTACCGCGGCCAACCTAAACGACGCAGGCAAGGGAGCCGCGGCAGGCGAGGTAATGATCCACGAGCTGGTTCATCAATGGTGGGGACTTGGAAATATGTTTGATACACCGGATCCCGCAGGCTCCTGGTCCTCCGAAGGGCTGACCGTCTACACCACCTACCGTATTGTGAAGGAGCTCTACGGAGATGCCTACGCGCAGGACAATTATGTGAAAAAATGGAAGCAGGCGGTGGACGACTACTATCTGAATTTCTATGTACGTCACCCGCAATATCTGGAAAAAATGCCCGAGGCCCGGCGGCTGGAAATCACGAACAGCCTGACCTGGGTACGGCAATACTGCGAAATGCCCCTGAAAATTCTGAAAGCGGAACAGCTTGTGGGCGGCGAGGAGGCCATGGATCAGATTCTGAGCGCTCTTTTTACCAGAGAGCTGGATCCCATGTACCCTTACCTGACCTATCAGGAATTTTTGGATGCCTGCGGGCTGACGGAGGAGGAACTGAATCTTGATCAAAATATATCGATATGAATGCAAAAGACTGCTTTGGAACAAATTTTTCGCCGGAATCCTGCTGGTTCTCCTGTTTTACGGCTGGCAGGTGCTGAACCGGGTGACCATCCTGGGAATAGCCCACACCGCCCCCTTTTCTCCCTGGAGCTTTGGGGATTATCTCAGCCGCATGCTCTCCTTGATGTGGATCGGCGCCCTGTTTTTCCTCACCTTTTTTACCTCAGCAAAGGCCCGGCGGACCGCGGTACTCACCGACGCCGCTCCCGTTTCTCCAACACGCTATGCCCTCACCCGCTGCGCCGCCGCTCTGACGGGATGCGGACTGCTCGCCCTCTCCTGTGTTGCGGAGGCGGCCGTTTTCTACGGCTGGTACTTTGGCTGGCATGAATGGAGCGGGCTGCTTCTTCCGGCTCTGGTCACCCTGCTTCCCCCGCTTCTCTTCGCCCTCGGAAGCGGCTGGCTTCTGGGAAGAATGCGGCCCTTTCTGATCTATGTCTGGATGCCGCTTCCCCTTGTGTGCATGGCCCTTCCTCTGCCGAAGGCTCTGGGGCTTTGGAATGGGAATTTTTTCACCGATTATCCTCTGACGCTGGGAAGCCTGGATCCGGCATTTTCCATACCGGCAGCTGTGGCTTTGGCTCAGGGAGCTTTGATTATTTTGGGTGGGGGGATGCTTTTCGGGGCCTGTTGGTGCGGGAGGAATTTCCAGAAATAAGTTTGAAGCAGCCGCGGGCGAGAACCTGCGGCTGTTCTGCGTTTTGGTGAGTCAATTCCATTCCTTCTGCAAGAGGAAGTCCCTGATATTGCGGTGTTTGATTCCGTTTCAGCTCATTTGATCATGATTATCAGCCTCCCTTCTGGGACTTTTGCCATCATATCAAGATTATACTGGAATTTTAATGAAAATAGATACTTTTTAGCGGTTATAACTGATAAAGTGTACTTGAGGAAGGAAAATAAATAGAAATGAAATATGCCGCAGCCTCTTCAGCCACGGCACTTACAGCGTTCCCGAGGTGACTTGAACACCCGACCTACCGCTTAGGAGTTCGCCCCAGTTTGCTAATCGCTTCGTAACCAAACACAAGGAAACCCAAGCATTTGCAGGCTTTTGGCGTGTTTTATTCTTAACCATTCCAAAGGGTTTTACAGCTAAAATAACCCCTTTTTTCGTCCTCTGACTGGCAAGGAATTAGCAGAGGAGTCTGAAAAAGTTGATTGTTACACTGTAAAAGATTATAAAGCTAAGACAAAGAAAAAGCAAGGTGGCTAAGTGAACCAAACCTTGCTTTTCTTCTCCTGTTATAAGGATTTTGCCAGCGTTTTCAGCAGTGCGGCCATCTCAGGATTATTCAGAAGTTTGAGAAGGAGCTGCTGATCCGTTTCCGGTTCTGCTGGTTGCGGCGCTGCCGCCTGCTCAATGGAGCGAGCATGAAGTCCATCCAGCTCATCCTCCGTTTTATGCCCGGAATAGAAGGCATCCTCAAAACGCTTGGCATTGAGCCGTCTGTCCTCGTCGATGATGTGAGAGTACACATCCGCCACCATCTTCAGCTGGGCGTGTCCTGAATCGCCTTGTACGGATTTCATATCGCCGCCGTTAAGTTTGAGTTTGTAGGTAATGCTGCTGTGCCGCAGGCTATGAAAGACTACCTTCGGAAGCCCGTTATCCTCAATCAGCTTATTCAGCGCCCGGTTGATAACCTGCCCTTCAATGGGCGTTCCCATCGGAGAACAGAATACTAAGCCGTAATCGGTGTACTCATCTCCAAAAAGCTCTTTCAGCTCATTTTGCTCTGCCTGACGCTTGAGAAGCATTTCAGCAACCGTTTTGGGTAGGAATACTTTTCGGATGCTGGTCTTGGTTTTTGGCTCTTTTAAGACCAGCGCCGTATGTTTGGATACCAGAATAGACGGAAACACCTTTATCACGCCTTTGCCGTCCAGCATTTCCAACGACTGCTTTTGCACTCGCTGTAATTCCTTGTTGACGAAGATGCTGGCGCAATCGTGAGAAATACTCTCAACTGAAATGTCAATGCAGTCCCAGGTGAGCGCAAGCATTTCTCCCATGCGGAGCGAACAGGAAAACGCCAGATTTAGCGCCAGCGCCAGGTTATCATCGTCACAGAGTTCCAGAGCATGGAACAAGGTATCCGCTGTCCAGATTTCCCTGGGCTTGGTTTCGCACTTGGGAAGCGTAGCGTTCAGCACAGGATTTCTGGAGATCATTTCCCACTTCACAGCCTGATTAAAAGCGTTCCGCAGGATTTTATGTATTTCCTTTACCGTCCTCGGAGAAAGGTATTCATTTCGCGGAGTCTGGTAAGGGCGGGGTTTTGCTTTGACTTTCAGCAAGTCCCGGTAGTATTTATCCATCACGCGCGGCGTTGCCTGCTCCAGCGGCATATCCCCAATGATTGGGTTGATGTAGTTATCAATCAAGGCACGGCGACTTTCATAAGTGGACAGCGCCCAGGTATTGATGCCGTAGATATTGATGTATTCCTCCAAAAGCTCCCGGATCGTCTTTGCTGTCGGCGCAATGAAGGTTCCGGTACTCTGCTGATACTCAATCTGTGCCTTTCGCTTTTTCGCTTCTGCCTGAGAAGCGAAGGTTTCCCATCTCTGGCGTTTTACGCCGTTCTCATCTACGATGTTATAAACGACGGAATACTTGCTCTTTCTTTTAACAATGGATGCCATCCTCATCACCTCCGTTTGCGGCTGAAACAATCCGATATTTGCTCTGGCCCTTGTACCAACGCTCAAAACTGTCTTTGCATATCAGCTTGGTACGGGAAGTTTGAATTGTTTCAAAGCATCCTTTCTGGACTAAATAGTAAACATTGTTCCGGTGGGTCCCCAGCAGACGGGCAACTTCCGGCATGGTAAGGGTTTCTCCGAATTTTAGTCGGTCGGCTTGCTGATCTGCCACGGTGCGGTAAAAATCCTGGGATTCATACCACGCCCAGAAGCTGGTTCGGTCAATCCGTGTTCGGTTATCCACCTGGATTGTTTGGAATGGCTTCTTTTTCAACAGGTCATACAGGGTAGCCTCCTGCAGCCCTAAGAGAGCAGCGGCTTCTCGAATGGACATTGTGGTTTTCTCCCACTTGGAACCGGGCGCTTCTCCATTGACTTTCTTGTAATGGAACTGTCCGGCATACCATTCTTCAAAGCTGTCCAGCATTATCCGCATCCGGCCAGCAGCCACTATCGTGCGAAACCGGTTCTGATGTACCAGCCAATAGGATTCCACTTTGTTCAAGCCTAATATCTGGCGCATCTCCCGGACGGAAATGCTTGTTTTCTTCTTTGAGGAAGGGGTGATGTTATTCATGCGCATCACCCCCGTTCCCACGGTCCAGCCATTCATCGAAGCTCTTTTTAGAAACCCGAATTTGGCCTCCCACCCGGATGCTGCGGAAGTAATTCTTACGAATCAACGCATAAGCCGTAGGGCGGCTGATGCTCAAAATATCCTGAATCTCCAGGACGGTATAGGTGCGTTTCTGACTGGAAACATCCACCTGTCCCGGCTTCAGGGCAGTCGTCACATGGTTCATTGATATGATCTCCTCTCAATATAGGTAAACAGCTGTTATGCCTATATTGTAAGGGATAAAGACCATATCATCCATGTTGTCGATCAGCCCCGCGACATCCTTGACAAATCAACCTTGATTGTCCAGCCATGCGTCGAAGCTGGCTTTCGACACCCGGATATTTCGCCCGATGCGAATACTGTGAAACAGATTCTTTTTAATCAGCGCATAGGCGGTCGGCTGGCTGATTCCCAGAATATCCTGGATTTCATCAACCGTGTAGGTCCTTTTCTCAGGAACATAATGGGCCTGCATGGTTTCTGTTTCACGGTTCATTTCAGCAATTCTTTCTTCAAACATAATATAACCTCCTTCCGGTCATTGCCGGGCATTATTCTCAGCAATTTGGTTCAAATGCTCTGCACATTCTTTTTGGCACAAATAAAACTTTGACAGTCCCACACTGACTGCCAAAGCTCGATTAACCTCGTTCATTGAGGATTTCTTCAATTTTCCTATGTACTTTTTCAAGCGTCGCTTGTCCAATGTTCTCAGCTGTTCCAATAGAACAACCGATGGTTCATTCAGGCAATTTTTCAAATCAAGGCAGCAATGTGTAGGCAACTTGGTCTTCACATCCGGCTTGCTTGTAATGGGTGCTACGATTACCGTAGGACTGTAACGGTTGCCAATATCGTTCTGAATAATCAGAACCGGGCGAAACCCAGACTGTTCCGAACCGAACACGGGATCAAGATTTGCATAGTAGATTTCTCCCCGCAAATATCTCCGCATGGCTTCCGATCTCCTTTCAAAAAGGAAATATGTAAAAAGCAGCTGCACGGCAAGGATGGAATGTTTTTATACACCACATTCTCCATGCAGCTGCTTTCTGATTTTACATTTACTCATTCTATTTGCCACGCATCCCGAATGATGGGGACATTACCGGTCGCCGCTGGCGCGGCTGTCATAACTCCGCAGCGTCGTTTTACTCGTGCGCCGCAGGGTTCCCCCCAAGTCTTTAGGAGGCCGTGAGGAAGTATCTTTAAGCACCCATATAGTCCTCGCGCCCGAA
>DWWS01000048.1 GCA_019119595.1 Candidatus Eisenbergiella merdavium
GTTTTTCTGATTCAGAAGGCTTTTCCGATTCAGAGGGTTTTTCCGGTTCGGAAGGCTTTTCTGATTCGGAAGGCTTTTCCGATTCAGAGGGCTTTTCTGATTCAGAAGGCTTCTCTGACTCGGAGGGCTTCACGGACTCAGAAGGCTTTTCCGACTCGGAAGGCTTCACAGGCTCAGTTGCCGTTTCCGTTTCTGTTTCCTCCGGTGCTTCTGAGGTTTCCTGTTCAGCAATATGGACCTTCCAGGTATGGGCTTTCTGAGCGAGGACGGAATTGCTTCCGCCTAAGGCCGCCTTGACCTGTGCTTCCACCTTTACGGCAACAGACAGCTCGCAGGGCTCAGTAAAGGACAGGGAGGAGAGGTCATAGCCCTTCCTTTCCTGTTTCTGTCCGTTTTCTTCCCAGGTCCAGATATAATAGAAGAGGACGTTGCCCTCCCCGGCCTTATCCGCAGCGCTGTAAAGCGGATGAGATACGGTGACGGACAGAGTGTGCTTTGCTTTGTCATATGCGGCGTCGATATCCCCGCTGAAGCTGATTTTGGGGGAGGCGATTTCCCTTACGGCATAAAGCGTGCTTCCGGTTACAGGAGAATTTTCGGAGACGCCCTTCGCGTCAGGATCGGAGGAATCGAAGACCCATCTGCAGGAGGAATAGCCCTCCCCGCCCGGAATTTCAGGAAGCTTCCAGCCGGCCTCTTTTACCCAGGCCCCCTGACTGTTTTTGTGCAGTTGAATGGGAAGCTGGTACAGCACGCTGCGGGTGATGGAGGCGCCGTCCGCATTTTCAAAGGTCAATGTGAGCGGATACCCGGCGCGGCTCCAGTCCGGTGTAATGCCCCCGGATGAAAAACGCTCAAAAAGCGTCTGGTTAGGAAAAACAAGAACCGGCCCCGTATCAAAGGCGGACGCGCCGCATTCGGAAAGGGACGACGGAAGATAAACGGTGGAAAAGGACGTCCCCGCAAAGGCGCCCGCGCCGATGGCGGAGATGCCTTCCGGCAGGGTGAGCACTCCGGAAAGCGTATGACAGCCGGAGAAAGCGTTCGCGCCGATGGAAGTGATCTTCGCCCCGGAAAGATCCAGATTTACAAAAGTCAGAGCGGGATAGGCGGAGGTATAACGGTCGAGGCGGAAGGCGTTATCTCCGATCGCTCTGACGGGAGTGCCGCCGATCTGCGCCGGAATGGCAAGCTCCACCCTGCTGTTGCCGGACTGCGCAAGGTTTTCCAGATAAGCCTCGCTGATCCCGGTTATGGTCCCGTTTGTGAACGCATACTTTTCCGGAGCTTCCGCCGGCTTTGGAGCCGTTCCCTCTGTTTCCCCTGCGGGAGAAGAGGGCTGGCTGCTGTCGGGAGTGCCGCCGGGCTCGTCTCCGTTTTGGGAACTGCCGGAAGAGCCGGAGCTTTCGGAAACACTGGCGTTCTCAGAGGCGCCGGCATCCTCAGAGGCGCCGGGAAGCGGAGCCGCCAAAGCGGAAACCCTGGAGCCGCCTGCCAGTAGGATAAGGATGGCCAATGCTGAAATAAGCGGCAGAAATGCCGGAAAACGTCTTATTTTGCTGTTTGTCATAAAAACCCCTCCCCTCTGAGAAAAGCCCGAAACCCTTATCTGATATTTATTATGGAAGATTCAGAAAGGAAAAACAAGGAAGAAAATCTTAAGAATGAAAAAGATTTTCCGGGAGTTGATCTTTTGCAGGCTCTGCATTTAGGAAGCGTGCGGAAAGGGACTTCTTTTTCCTTTTTGCCTGTGGTATGATGAGAAAACGGATAAAGCAGGATTTATTGTTCGATCGAGAAGAGGAAGGAATTATGGAAACAGAATTTGCTGATGCTATGGAGGCTTTTCCCGTTAGCCGGCTCGCTGAGACGGAGGATCCTGAGAAGCTTCTGGAGGGCGCACAGCCGTTTATGGAGCTGATGAGCCGCTACCGCTGCGCCATGATGGAGGTGGAAACCAAGCTGCGGGTGCTGGATGAGGAATTTTCCATGACCTATGACAGAAATCCCTTTGAAACCATAAAAAGCAGGCTGAAAAGGCCCGTCAGCATCATCGGAAAAATGAAGCGCAGAGGCTATCCCCTTACCGTGGAGGAGATTGAGAAGCGGCTGAACGATATCGCGGGAATCCGGGTGATCTGTTCCTTTCTGGACGACATTTATACCCTGGCGGATATGCTTGCGGGCCAGGACGATATCCGTCTTTTGGAAAAGAAGGATTATATCGTTTCACCTAAGCCCAACGGCTACCGGAGCCTTCATCTGATCCTGGAGGTGCCGATTTTCCTGTCCCACAGCAAACAGTACATGAAGGTGGAGGTGCAGTTTCGGACTATCGCCATGGATTTCTGGGCCAGCCTGGACCATAAGCTGAAATACAAGAAGGATGTGGAGGAGCCGGAACGGATCGCCGCTCAGCTCAAGGAATGCGCCGATATTATCAGCAGCATGGATGAGCGGATGCAGCAGATCCGGGATCAGATCGAAACAGGAAAAAAGATGGAGGAATGAGAATGGAGGAACGCTTTACCCCTCTGATGCGGATTTATCATGATGAAATTCCCGCTCTGCTTTACAGCCTGTATGAAACGGCTCCTCTGCGGAGGCTTTCTGATGTGGGAATGCACTGCGGCTGTGATTACAGCGCCTTTCCTCTGTTCCGGTTTCAGCCCTTGTCCGGCACCGCGCGGCGCTATACCAGGGATCTTCACAGCATGGGAACGGCGCTGATCGTTCAGCATTTTACAGGGGATCTGAAGCAGAGCGCGGCGGGGCTTCTGCATGATATCGCGACGCCTGTATTTGCTCATGTGGTGGATTTTTTGAAGGGGGATCACATCCGCCAGGAGGCTACGGAGGAAGCGACGGAGGAAATGATCGCAGGCTCACCGGAAATCATGGAGGCGCTTCATCGCTGCGGCATTTCTGTGGAGGAGGTGTCAGACTATCACAGATACCCCATCGCGGACAACCCTTCTCCCGGCCTTTCGGCGGACCGGCTGGAATATACCCTGGGAAATTTTTACTGCAGAGAAATGAAAAGCTTGGATGAGATCCGGGCTCTTTATGAAAGCCTGGTCTGCGTGCCAAATGAAAAAGGAGAGCCGGAGCTTGCCTTCACATCCGGGGAGGCGGCGCAGGAGCTTGCGCTGGGCGCGCTGGAAAATGCGCGGATGTATACGGCCGACGAGGACCGTTTCTGTATGCAGTATCTGGCTGATCTTTTGAAAAAAAGCCTGGAATGGGGCGTTCTGACCCCGCAGGAGCTGTACGGCACGGAAAAACAGGTGATCCGCCGTCTGCGGCAGGATGAAAGAGCCGGAAGGCTATGGGAGGAATATGAAAGCCTGTCCCATATCCGCACCGCGGACAGAAAGCCGGAGGGCTGCTACTGCGTCCGCGTGCCGTCCAAGCTTCGCTGGATCGATCCTCTTTTCCTGTCTGACAACGGCACGGCGGTTCGTATCAGTAAGGCGGCTCCGGCTGTCAGGAAGGGAATAGAAGAGCTTTGCGGGATGAATTTTGATGTCTGGCTGTACGCTCCCGAGGGCGCGGAGGCCGCCGGCTGCTTTTTGACGGAAAAATGAGGATTTCCGCAGAAAGCGTCTTTTATAAGCATCTGTTATGTATATCTATTCTGTTATGTACATTTATATGGAAGGAACTGGAGAAACAAAGGATGGAAACGATCACGCTGAGACAGGCGCGGCTTGAGGACGCGCAGGCTATTCTGGACATCTATGCCCCGTATATCAGAAATACCAATATTACCTTTGAATATGAGGTTCCCACTCTCCCGGAATTCCGGAAACGGATGGAGGAGATCATGGAAGGTTACCCCTATCTGATCTGCGAGATCAACGGCGCGGCGGCCGGCTATGCCTATGCCCACCGCTACAAGGAAAGGGCCGCCTATCAGTGGGATGCGGAGCTTTCCGTTTACCTGGACGAGCGCTATGCGCGCCGCGGCATCGGCAGGGCCTTTTATACCGCCCTGATGGAAATTCTGAAGGAACAGAACGTGCGGAATGTGTACGGAATTGTCACCAGCCCCAACCCGCCCAGCGAGGCTCTGCATACGGCCATGGGATTCCGCCTGTTCGGCGTTTCCCGGAAAACCGGCTACAAGCTGGGAAGATGGATTGACGTATCCGGCTTTGAACGGCCCATCGGCGACCCGGACAGCCCGCCGGGGGAGCTGCTTCCCATTGACCGGGTGAAGCCGGAGAGGATCGCTGAGATCCTGAATGAGGCGGAGAGACTGATCCACTGATGGAGGTATTTTACATGAAGAAGAAAATATATCTGACGATTGCCATATTTTTTATCCTTATATCATTATCGCAGATTCCGTATTTCATTGAGGGGATTAGCGAAAAAGGATTGAGCTTTTGATGTATCTGCCATTTAGAATGGAATATGCTATAAGGTGTCAGACAATGAAAGATGGCTGCTATCCATGCGGACAGCACCGGAAACCGCCTGTATTCCCGCTGTATTCCCCTCGCCGGAAAAGAAAAAAGAAGAAGTCCCGTATTTGCCGGACTTCTTCCCTTTAAACAAGAGCGATAGACGGGGCTCGAACCCGCGGTCTCGACCTTGGCAAGGTCGCGCGTTACCAACTACGCCACTATCGCATATATGTGAACGGATACTTAACAGGATATCTGCCCCGTATCCGAAAGCGGGTGATGGGAATCGAACCCACGTATCCAGCTTGGAAGGCTGGTGTTCTACCATTGAACTACACCCGCAGACAACAGGTCCTCTAAAACCAATGCCGCCGACTTCAGACTGGAATGCCCAGAACCGGAATCGAACCAGTGACACGAGGATTTTCAGTCCTCTGCTC
>DWWS01000049.1 GCA_019119595.1 Candidatus Eisenbergiella merdavium
GCAAGGTCTATTAAATGCACCCTTTTTTCTCAAAATTTATTACATCTATTCCATTCTGGATAATCTTTACTTTTCAAGGTTCATCCAACCAATGAATCCTAGTCAGCAGGCTCATGATTCCGAGAGCCTATGTCTTTCTTTTTCGATCCATATCCCCATTCGAATAGTATACAGATTTTTCCGTTTCAGCGCAAAGCCTTTCGTCCTGCTTTCTCTGCCTCCGCAACGGTGCCGGCCCCGGTAATGGCACAGGCCGCTGCATCTGTCATGTAGCGGCCTGCTCCTTCACGCCTGCCGGAGGGTTTCTCCGGCAACGGCTCTTTCCTGTTTACTCTCCCACATAGGCCGCGGCCTGGCTCTCCATCTCCGCCAGCACGTCGCGGATGCCTGCGCTTTCCAGCGCGGAACGCAACGCTTCGATGGAAGCGTCCACATCGTCCACAAGGCCGTTGACCAGAGGCTCATAGTAGTTTCCAAGCGCCGCCTCCACCGCCGCAAACTGGGTGCTCACCTTGGTGGAATCGAAGTTGAAGCCGTCATAGGGATGCGCTTCCTTGATGTTGTTCTCCCAGGCCTCCTTCATGGCGTCATAGGTATCATCCAGCGCGGTTCTGTTTTCAATGTATTCCGTTCTCGTAATGTCAGCATTATTCCAGCCCCAGTTGCAGTTGTTGGATACGCCGTAATTGCTCTCGTCGATCACCTTATACTGATCGTCTCCCACCGCTTCCCAGTGCTTTCCTTCGATACCCAGCATGGCCAGATCATAGACCTCAGGATTGGTGTAAAACTCGTTCAGCACCATCATGGCCCGTTCCTTATGCTGGCTGTTCAGATTGATGGCTACGCCGTTGTTGATATAAGGATTTGCCTTTTTAGGCATATCTGAAACAGGATCCACCAGGGTCACATTCCAGTCAGGATTTTCCGAATTCGCCTGCCTTCCGTAGGTCAGACAGCTTCCCATGTTCCAGACCATACCGGCAGCTCTTCCCGTCAGCAGGCCGGTCTGTCTCTCATCATTGGAATTGAGCACGTCGCTGGACCAGCAGCCCGCGTCGGCAAGCTCCTTTGCCTGACGGCAGTAGTCCGCGAAGCCGTCCCAGTCAAGCAGGTAGTAGAAATTCAGATCCTCCGGATCCTGCGCATTGTAGAGCACCAGCTCACCGCCCTTGGGCGCTCCTCCGGTGGTGCAAAGGCCCTGTGCCTGGAAATACTGATACCAGGGGCCGCCCTGGCTGGCATACATGCCGTTCTGTGCGCAGGCAAGGTAGAATTCCTTCAGCTCATCCCAGCTGGTGATCTGGTCGATCCCGTACTGCTCCATCAGATCGCCGCGGACCGCAAGCACGTCCTGGCCGAATTCATTGGAATAGTTGGGCACCATGTAGATCTGTCCGTCGATCCTGGCCTGATCCCAGGCCACCTCCGGAACCACCTCCCAGATGCCGGGCGCATAGGTCTGAATGAATTCCTCGGAAAGCGGATAGAAGCCTCCCAGAGCCACCGTCTGCTCATAATGGCACCAGCTGGACGCCGTAAAGATCAGGTCAAAATCCTCGCCGGAGGAGAACAGAAGGGAATATTTGGTGTCATGCTCGCCCCAGGAAAGGAAGTCCACGCTGATGGAGCAGTTCAGCTTCTCCTCCAGGATCTCGTTGATCTTTCCATATACCTCGTCAAAATCCGGCGTTCTTTCTCCGATCAGATACATCTTCAGATCCACATGCTCGGAGGTATCCACCGTTCCTGTGCTTTCCTCTCCCTGCGCAGCGCTTTCCGCTCCCGCAGAAGCTCCGGAAGAAGCGCCGTTATCTGAGGAGCCGCAGCCCGCCAGAAGTCCCATTGCCAGCATTGCGCTCGTAAGCAGCGCAGTCAGCTTTTTCATTCTTTTTTTCATAAAGCCCTCCTTATGATATTTGATTTATATTTGCCGTTTTCACGGAAACAACCGTTGTTTCTCAGCCCTTGACAGCTCCGATCGTGATGCCCTGCACAAAATATTTCTGTACGAAGGGGAACGCCAGGATGATGGGGCCCGTCACCACGATGGTCAGCGCCATCTTCAGCGTCTGAGTCGGCAGCGACAGCGAGCTTACCACCGCGCTGCTCACCGCATTGCTGGAGATCAGCTTTTTGTAGGATTCAATGTTATTCACCTGCTGGTACAGGAAATACTGCAGCGGATAGCGTTCCTCCGATTTGATATACAGCATCGCGTTGTACCAGTCGTTCCAGTAGGCCAGCGCGATGAACAGTCCCACCGTCGCCAGCGCCGGTTTGATCAGGGGGAGCACCACCTGGAAGAGCGTGCGCACCTCTCCGCAGCCGTCGATCTTGGCCGCGTCCACCAGAGAATCCGGGATCGCCGATATGTAGCTCTTCATGACCAGCAGATTGTAGACCGAAAAGATCAGCGGAAGCAAAAGAGCGAGGTAGCTGTCCCTTAAGTTGAGCGTCTGGGTATACAGAACGTAGGTAGGCACCAGGCCGCCGCTGAACAGGGTCGTAAAGTAGAAGAAAAAGGAAAATCCGTTTCTCCATTCAAAATCTTTTCTTGACAGCACATAGGCCGTCATGGTCTGGATCAAAAGCCCGAGGGCCGTTCCCACAACCGTCAGGCAGATGGTCGTCGCATAGGCTCTTACCACCACCATGGGCTCCTTGAAGACCGTTTTATAGGCTTCCAGTGAAAAATCCTGCGGCAGGATGGAGAAGCCGTTGGCCGTGATCGCCGCCTCCGAGGAAAACGAGCCTGCAAGGACCATCAGAAACGGGACCAGACACAGCAGCGCGAGCAGACCGGTGAAGCAGTATGCGATCACATGCAGCGCGATAACGTCCTTCCCTTGTTTTACCTTTCCCAAATGATTTGCCTTTGCCATATTTTCTCCCTTCCTCAGAACAGTGCGTAATCTCTGTCATACAGGCTGACCAGCTTGTTCACAATCGTTACGGTGATCAGGCACAGCACAGACTGGAACAGGCCGATGGCTGCGGACATTCCGAAGTCGTTGCTGGAGATCAGCGCTCTCATTGCCAGCGTGTCGATAACATCCGTATAGTTGTACAGGAGTCCGTTGTTTCCGACCAGGTTGTAGAACAGGTCGAAGTTTCCTTTGAAAATGCCGCCGACGCTCATCAGAAGCAGGATCACCATGGTAGGCATGATCATGGGGATCGTCACCTTGAAGATGCGCTGGAACACGTTCGCGCCGTCGATCGCAGCCGCCTCATAAACGGAGGTATCGATTCCCATGATCGCGGCCAGATACATAACCGAGCCGTATCCCACGCCCTTCCAGATATTGAAGAAGATCAGGATGAACGGCCACCACTGAGGCGTTGTATAGAAGGAGATCTTTTCTCCGCCGAACATTGTGATCAGGCGGTTGATGAAGCCGTAATCCGAGCTGAAAATGTTGAACGCCATGACGCCTACGATAACCCAGGAAATGAAGTACGGCAGGAACATCATGGACTGGCTGACCTTCCGGAATTTCTTTCCCCGGATCTCTGTCAGGAACACGGCTACCGCGACCTGAGTGACGGTCCCCAGCAGGATGAACGCCAGGTTGTACAGAACTGTGTTTCTGGTCACAAGCCCCGCCTGTCCGGATTTAAAGAAAAAAGCGAAATTGTCCAGGCCGTTCCACGGGCTTCCCCAGATGCCGCCGGCGTAATTATACTTTTTGAATGCCATCACGATTCCGGTCATCGGATAATACGCGAAGAGCAACGTATAGATCACGGCGGGCGCGAGCATCAGAAGATAGACTCTGTACTTGAACAGCTTTTTCAGAAATCCGTTCTTCTTTGTCTGCATAAAATCTCCCCTTTCTTGTTGCTTTTGTCCTTTTGCTGTGTCTAATTGTACATTTTAACCTCTTCAAAGTCAATTTGCATAATTACAGATTTGCCTTTTTGAAATAAGTGCACTTTTAATAAAATTTGCGCACCATTTACGCATATGTTGCGCATTCGTTGCGCTCCTCTGTTTCTCCGGAGCAAAAAAGATTCCTCTCACAGAGTTCTCCGTCCGCGACGGGTCGCGCAAGCGACGTCTTTCAGAAAACGGGACATTCCATTTCTGTCACATCACGATCCGCCGTTTTTTTATACGACAGGCAGGGAATTTTCCTGTCGTATGAAAAAAAGCCGGAAAGCATCTCCCCCACAAAGGGGAACCGGCTGCTTTCCGGCTTCATGGAAATCCGCTGACCGTCCGATTCTGTCAGGATATCCGGACAAACGAAATTTTTTTCATCAAAACGTACATGGGGGAGGCGGCGATCTCCACTCCCACTCTCACGGTTCCGGCCTCCAGCCTCAGATCCTCAAGCGCAAAGCCGGTATAGCCATGCTCCGTGGGATGGATCAGAAGCGTTTTCTTTCCTTCCTCCATTTCCGCAAAGAGGCTGACGTTCACTCCCGTCGTATCGGTTCCCTGCAGCTGTGCCTGCAGGCAGTAGATCCCCGCCTCTTCGATCCTGACCTGCTGGCTGATCCGGAATGTGAAGTTCCTGTTTCCCTCCACACGGAGCACATTTACGGGAGGAGCGGGAAAGGGCTCCTCAAACTCCGGACAAAGCTGAGCGGCGACATGCTCCCCGCTGCTTTCCGTCTGCCAGCGGACCATTCCCTCTTCCCAGCCCTCGTCCTGCAGAAGATTTTCTCCCTGGAAGGAACGCTCCGTCACCTGTATCGTGACGGAAACGGGAATCTCCTTCTCCTCCACCCATCCGGAAACCGTATAGCAGCCTGGCTGCGGGAAGGAAACCGCTCCCTCCTCCTGCCAGCGTACCTTCTTTCTCAGAAGGCTTCCATCTGCCAGCAGCACGGACACCTCCTCCGGCAAAGCCGCCGGCGTCCCCGTGTGCACCGTCAGGCTCTGCGGCTCATACACCTTCGCCCACGCAGAGGGGTCGAAGCCCTCTCTTGTAAATGAAAACGCATGAATGCCTTCCATGACCTGTCCGTTTTCGTCCAGAAGGCCCATGTTCGCATCCCATCCGCCGCTGCCCTCCCGGGGCTGGCAGAGAGGCTCCCAATAGAAGACTCCCATCCCCATCCGCTCCGGCAGGGAGGCTGTGATCCCGTTCACCAGCTCCAGCACCCTCCGCTGTCCCTGCGGGCTTGCCGGGAAACCGGCGATTCTCTCCTGAGCCTCGTCAATAAAGCCTTTCTCACATTTTCTCCAGGCGTACGCGCTCTCCACGATCATGATGGGCCTGCGGTATTCCTCCACAAGCCGCTCCATCGTTTCCTTCAGGTCCGTATAGGTGCCGTGCCAGAACGGATAATAGGACAGACCGATCAGGTCAAAGTCCATCAGTCCAGCTCGAAGAGCGCCGTCAAACCACTCCTTCAGATAGAAATATCTCCCTCCCTGATCCAAATGGATCATGACCTGCATCCGGGAGGAATCCGCCACGCTTCTCGCTCCCCGGACTCCCGCGTTTACCAGCCGCACCATTCCCTCATAGTCCGGAAGCTCCCCGTCCGGAAACAGAAGCCCGCTCCTTATCTCGTTTCCGATCTGCACGATATCCGGAAGAAGCCCTTCCTCCTGCAATCCAAGGAGCGTATCTTTCGTATACTGAAAGACCGCGTCCTGAAGCTGTTCGTGATCCAGCCCCTCCCACGCCTTCGGCTTCCTCTGCTGGCCGGGATCGGCCCAGAAATCGGAATAATGAAAATCAAGCATGAACTGCATGCCGTGCTTCTTAATTTCTTTCGCGAGGGCAATCGTATGGGCCAGGCTGCAATATCCTCCCGATTCCGGCACATTTTCCGGCGTATGCCAGATCCGCAGCCGGACTGCGTTCACCCCGTATTTTTCCATGAGCGAAAACGGCTCCGTCTCCGTGCCGTCCAGATCCTTTATCCTCATTCCCGCATCCAGGTACTGCGGAAGAAAGGAAATATCCATTCCCTTATAAAAATCCGGTCTTTTCTTCATCTTGAAGCCTTCCCCTTCCCGCCGAAGCGTTTTTACATATAAAACACGCGCTGGGAAACTGCCTGTGCAATTTTCCTTCCGTGCTCTGTGCCCCGTCCCTTTCTGCGCTACGATCTGTACGTGGACGCGCGGATCAGGATCTCATAATCGATCATCGTTTTCTTCTGATATTCCTTTCCCTGAAGGAGCTGGATCATCTGCTTTCCGATCATATTTCCGACCATTCTTGCCGATACATCCACGGTGGTCACGGCGGGAACCAGAACGTTCAGCGTGGGGCTGTTGTACAGGGACGCTATCGCAATGTCCCTCGGGATCCGATAGCCCTCTGCCAGAAGCTGGGATATCACGCTGATCGCCAGAATATCATCCCCGCAGATCACGCATTCCACCTTCTTGGAGATCAGGCTGCTGATCAGGGAGCCGAGAAGCTCCTTGCGTATTTTCCCCGTATGGATCTCCTGCCTGTCCTTGGGCAGGCCATTTTTGAGCACCGCCTTGTAAAAGCCCTCATAACGGCTCCTGTTCACATGATAGGACATATCGTCCAGGATCAGCGCAAACCGTCTGTAGCCCTTTCCGATCAACAGAGAGGTCAGCATTTCCGCCGCGCCCTCGTTGTCCGTATCCACCTGGATGATATTGTCAAATCCGCACAATCCGGTCACGCCGGTGGGGAAATTCCGCTCCGCCAGATAGCGCAGCGCCCTGTCGTCCTCCAGGCTTCTGGTCAGGATCATTCCATCCACCTTATTCTGCTCAACAAAGTTGCGGATCCCGGAAATATCCTGCGCGGTCCCGGCGGTGATCAGCACATTGTAATCCATCAGAGCGGCGGCCTCATAAATCCCCAGAAGGCATTCAAAAAAATACTGATTCCCGCTCACAAAGATATCGTCCGGAAAGGAAACTCCCAGATTCCCGGTTTTCGTTTCCTTATCAGCTTCCCGTATGCTTCCGTCCTGCTGCTCCTGCACGAACTGCCGGATCCTCTGGCGGGTCTGCGCTCCTATCCTTCCCTTCCCGGACAAAGCGCGGGACACGGTGCTCTTGGAAACTCCCAGCTCTTTTGCCATCTCATCTAATGTCATATTCCTTCTGACAGCCTCCTCTTTATCGGTTCAAACCGTTCTTCGGCTTTGCGGCACGTCCTGTTGCACTGTCTGTTGCGCGACGCTGCCGTGCCTTTTCTGCCATTTGAATATAATCCATTATAATGAATGTCCGCTTCTTCCGTCAATACACCCGTGTCCCAAACTGTGTCCTTCTGAAATATACGTATTTCACAATTTATTCCGCTTTTTGAGCAACGCAGTTTGCGCAGCTCTCCTTCAGGCAGCGCCAGCCTTTTGTCTTCGCTCCTTTTTCACCTTCTCTTCCTTTTTTCACCTTTTCTTCAGATGAATACACTTGCTCGAAAAATCCGCCCGCATATTCAGCACGAGGCCATGGTTCATCAGATATGCGCCGCTCTTTTCCAGCACTCTTCCGTCCGCCTCAACCGCGTAAACGGCTGTCTCCTCCAGATTCCGGAGCTTCACCGTGTATTCATATTTCCCCCTGGGCCGAAGCTGCAGGAATACGAACAGCACCGCTTCCCCGTCCTTGTCATACTCCACCGCGTACAGGTCGTCCTTCCTGCCGGACTGAAGCCTTGACAGACGGCCGAACTGGATGATGGGACGGAGGCGCTTGTATTCCTCCACATAACCGGCCAGCTCCGCAAGGCCGTCCTCGCCGAGCCTGTTTAAATCCATTCCGATCCCGAGGGAGCCGCACATGGCGCAGTGCGCCTTAAAGGAGAGCGGCACGCGCCTGTCCGCGCTGTCCGCCGCGTCCGTGATCCAGGCGCGCATATATTTCGGAGGATACAGCAGGCTGTAAGTCTCCTGAATAGACAGCCGGTCCAGAGGATCCGTGTTGTCGCTGGTCCAGAATTCGTCGAAACGGGACAAACAGCCGAAGTCAACCCTTCCGCCTCCGGACGCGCAGGCTTCAAATTCCACCATTGGATGCCGTCTTCTCAGCTCCTCGATGATGCTGTAGAAGCCCTGCACATGACGGTACCAGATGCTTTGGTATTCCTCCTTTTCCAGGTGCGGGGCGGCGCATTCTCCCATGGCCCGGTTCATATCCCATTTGATGTAGGAAATGTCGTTTTCCGAAAGCAGCCTGTCTATAAAATCGACGATAAAGCGGATCACCTCCGGGTTGGTCAGATCCAGCATATACTGATATCTTCCCTCCAGCACCGGGCGGGTAGAGTAGCGGTAGATCCAGTCCGGATGCGCCCGGTACAGATCGCTGTTTTCGTTCACCATTTCCGGCTCGATCCAGATGCCGAAGTCCATTCCCAGGCCCTTGACGCAATCGATCAGAGGCTTTAAGCCCTCCGGGAATTTCTCCGGGTTCACATACCAGTCCCCAAGACCCAGATGATCCGAGCTTCTCTGTCCGAACCAGCCGTCGTCCACCACGAACAGCTCCGCTCCCGCCTGCGCCGCCTTTTTTGCGAGTTCCATCTGGCCTTCACAGGTCACCTGGAAGGTGGTAGCCTCCCAGGAGTTGTAAAGCACGCGCAGAGGCCTTTCAGCCGATGCGGACGGCATGACGCGCTGTGCCGCGAAGCGATGCAGGATATTGGACATTTTCCCCAGTCCCTCATCGCTGAAGCCCGCGTAAACGCGCGGAGAAACGAAGGTTTCCCCGCCCTTCAGGTTCCAGCAAAAATCCGTATCGCTGATCCCGATCTGCAGATTCAGATAATCATAGGGAGTCTGCTCTGCGATCACCTTGAAATTGCCGGACCAGGCAAGCGCGGCGAACCAGACCTCTCCCCGGGTCTCGTCCGCGTCCTGATGGACGATAAAAGCGGGCGTCGCCACATGAGCCGTGGCTCCCCTCATGCTCTCGTAGATCTTCTTTCCGGCACAGAGGGTGTCCTCATAGCCTTTGAACTCGTCCGCCCAGGTCCCGTTGCAGTTGATGCTCCGGTAACCGTTTCCCGGCAGGGTGAATTCCCCGGAAAAGAAGCGCTCCGCTCCGATGGTTTCCTCCCCCAGGTTTTCCGCCTCCCGCCATTTTTCAATGATGTCCAGCTCTTCATGCACCTGATAATGAAGCGTGACCCGAAGCGGATAATGCTGATCCTGAAGCACGATGTCCAGCCGGTCTCCCTCCGCCCGATATTCCTGCATGCGGTAACGGAAGTCCCTCACCCCGTCGGAAAAGATGAACTTCATGGAGGCTTCCTTATAGCGCATCATGCCGAAGGAGGAGCACTCCTCCCTTTTTTTGTCCACAGCGGGATGATACCCCTGCTCCCAGACCATGGTTTCCGTATCATAGTCTTCCGGCCTTTCGATCTTCTTCCCCCAATAAAGCTGCACCAGAATCCCGTCGTCGTCCCGGAAAAAAGCATAGCTGGTATTTCTGGTGTTCAAAAGAAACAGTCTGTCCTCTTTCACAATGATTCCCATTGTTCCCTCCTTGTCAGCGCTGTGCCGCATATCGTTTCTTTTTTATGGTCTTTTTTTATGGCCTTTTTTATGAATCCTTTTATTTCACCAGCTCCGTATACACCCGGCACATCATATGCGAGGGTTCGATCTGAACCGCCTCCTTCAGGAACTCTGCCGCCTTTTCGTTGTTTCCAAGGCCGATGTTTCCAAGGGCCATCAGGTAATAGCAGTGCGCCCGGTTTCTCAGGGTATAGTCGTCGTCAAAGATCAGAAACTCCGGCAGGGATACGGCGAAATACTCGATCTTCACCTGATCCTCCAGATGCCGCTCTCCGTAATCGATCAGACGGTAAAAGCGCGCTCTCGCTTCCCTCACCTTACCCAGCTTCAGCCAGGCAAGTCCCTGATACAGGATCATATCCGCAGGCTGGTCGTTATAATACATGGCTCCCGCAGGCTCGTCCGTACCAACGGTGGCACGCGCAAAGCATTCCAGAGCCTCCTCTTTTCTTCCCTGTCCCTCCAGAGCGAGGCCCAGGTGGTAATACACATGATTATCCTTGGTTCCCTCCAGCTTGCCCTCTCCCAGGTTCTCCGGGTAAACGAGGGCCTTTTTCAGCAGCTCCTCCGCCTTTTCAAACTGCTCCTCCTTCAGGGCCTTCCTTGCCATTTCCAGAAGGGCGAGCGTATACTGCGTGGTGATCTTTCCTTCTCCGCCCTCCCAGGGATGGAAATGATGTCCCATGATGCACTCGTACGCCTTCTCATGGTTTCCGCACAGGTTCACCAGAGTGATATATTCAATGTAAAGATCGTCCCTTCCCTCGACCAGCTCTCTGTGCGCCTCATAGTTTTCCAGCCTCTGCTCAAAGGTCCAGCCCAGCTTCTTATAAAGCTGATCCAGCTCCAGGAAAATGCGGACGTCGGATGGATTCAAGGAGAACGCCTTTTCCATCTCCGCTTTTGCCCCTGCCGCGTCATGACATTTGTTATAGTAAGCCAGGGACAGATTCCTGTGGACGGTGGCAAAACCCGGATCCGTCTGCGCGGACAGCTCCCAGAGCCTTACGGATTCCTCCCACTGGAGCTTATCGTAGAACAGACAGCCCAGATAGTAAGGGGCCTTCGCCGCAGCGCCGTTTTCGATGGCAAAACGGAGCACCCCGATATCCTCCAGCTTGTTGGGGAAGCAGTAATCGGACGCAGTCTTTTCCGCCTTCTGAAGCAGACCGTCAACAGCCTCTCCCAGCCTGCTTCTGTAGTACGCCTCATAATAATACAGCATGGGCTGCTCCTTTGTGCAGGCCCCCAGCAGGGCAGCCGCCTCCTCATACGCGCCGAACTCCGCGTAATCCCGCGCGGTCATCAGGAAATTATCCGCAAAATCACGCATTTTTTCATGCAGTGCGGTACGGACTGCGGCAGACGCGTCTGTTCCGACACCGTTCGTTTCCATTCCGGTTCCGCCGACTTCCGCTCCAGCTTCCAAAAGAAGCGCCTGCTCGTTTCCGGAAAGGAAATCGAAGGGATCCAGAGCCAGGTTTTCCTCCACCCATACGGCGGCCTCCTGCGTTCTTCCCAGCTTTCTCAGAAGATATGCCTTTAAGCCTCTCGCCTTGATATTATGGGTGTTTTTCACCAGAGCGCGCTCGATATGGGACAGCGCCCTTGTAAGCCGAAGCTGTGCGGTTCCGGTTCCCGCTGCCCTTCCGGAGGCGGTCATTTCCGCAGCGGCAGCCTTCGCGTCAATGGCCGCAAGATAATAGAAGGACATCTCCTGCTGCTCGTTGCTCCATGTGGCCTTATAAAATGCGTCGTAGGCCTCCTCATCCCGTCCCTGGTACAGCAGGTTCAGGCCAAGCAGATAGTAGGTCTCGCTGCTGTAGGGATTGGGATTTCTCTCGATCAGGCGTTTCAGGGCCCTGCGGAAGTACCCTTCCGCCTGTTCAAACGCCCCTCTTCTCATCAAAAGCGCGCCGTAGGCATTGTTGATGCGGATGTCGCCCGGATCCCGCTTCAGCCCCTCCAGGTAGTAGGGATCGGGAAGGTAGGTGGCATGCCGGTACTGCTCGATATGAAGCCCGGTCAGATACAGCTCCTCGTTGGTCTGAATCGCCTCCGGATCCTTCGCCGCCTTTGCGGGATCGGGAAGCTTCGGAATCTCCACCGGCTCCGGCGTATACTCCACCAGGCAGGAGCCGTCCTGGGCGTAAACGGCCACATGAAGCTCCTGCTCCCGCAGTCCATCTGGAGCGCAGCCAGCAGCTTCGCCGCAGGCCAGTCCCGGCACCGTCACCTTTTTTTCATAGATATCCACGGGGGACAGCTTCACCGTTTCATCGAGCACCACGTTCCCCTTCGCGGTCAGCACCACGCGGGCGTTCTCCCGAAGACCTGTGGCATAGACGATCACATGGGCCTCGCCCTCCGCCGCGGACAGATGCACCGCCGCCTCGGAGGTGGCGTTTTTCACCTGTCCCACCGCCTTATAGGGCATAAAATACTGGGTGAAAACCTTCTCCTCAAAGGGCTTCAGCCAGGTGAAGTCGGGCTGGTTGTCCGTAAACACGCCCGTCATCAGCTCCACATAAGGGCCGTCCTCATCCGTCAGGTTGCGGTCCCAGGCCTTTCCGAAATCTCCGCAGCCCCAGGTCCACTGCTTTTTGCCGGGAGAAATATGATGATCCGCCACATGCAGGATCCCGGCCCCTTTACCGTAATCGTAGCCGCCCACAAAATCGTATTTGGATTTTTCAGCCATATAGGAGGTGGGAACGGGGATATTTTTATAGCGGGAAATGTCCACGCCCTCGCTGTAATCCTTTTTGTAATAAACTCCCGTCGCGATGGGGAAACGGGATACGTCTCTCTTGCCGTGATCCATCACCGCATGCACGTCGGGCGGAAAGACGGACTGGGTGTTGTCGTTGACCGGAACCGCCGGGTTGGCCCACCACAGGAAGGTCTGCGGCATGCTGGTGCGGTTGTAAAGCTGCCCGATGATCTCGATGTAGGCCTTTCCCGGATACAGGCTGATCTTTGCGATCCCCTTGGTCCCGTACATCTGATCCACGTCATGGAGCAGCACGGAAACGCTGCCGTCCTCATTTTCCAGCGTCACATAATCCACCGGAAGGAAGGTGGTCGGCCTGTGATGCTGCGGCCAGTTGAATTCGATCCCGCCGGAGATCCAGGGCCCGGTCAGCCCAACAAGCGCCGGCTTGATCACGTGATTATAATAGACAAAATCATAATCGTTGGTTTTGTCATAGGCTCTCTGGATCCTGCCGCCAAGCTCCGGCAGCACCATCACCTTCAGATACTCGTTTTCCAGCCAGACGGCCGTATACTCCTTATCCGTCTTTTTTTCACTGATCTTTTCCACCGTGGGATAGGGATACACCTTTCCGCTGCTCCCCTGGTACACACGCTTATCCAAAAAAATAGGATTTTTTTCCGCCTCACCGATCTCGTATGTAGGAATCGTGATCTGCTCCGCCCATACTCTTGCCTGACTCATGGGAATACCTCCGTTTTTTGAAATTCTGCTTTGCTTCGGGCTGCGGCTTCCGGCCGTTCCCTTCCCGGGATCCCGCCGCCGGAAGCGCTGTCCGTTGTTTTCCTATGATGGTATTGTATCCTGTAAGCCTCTGGAAATCATTCCTGTGATTTGCTCTCTGATTTAGATTTTTTGCTATTGTGTTTTTCCCTTCTTACAGGTATGATGGAAGCAGAAGCGGAACCCCTTTGCGCCCGTTCCCGGGCGTCCCTTACTTTTTTCGGAGGCAGCCCTTATGAAATCCTGCGAAGAGCTTGTCGCTCCCGTATCCGACTACTTCATCTATTCCCCCAGCCGCATGGCGCAGGAAATGTTTCTGTATCCGCTGCAGTGCGGCCTGTTTTCCTATCTGCCCGGCTACTCCCTCACCAGAGAATCCTTCGACAGCTTTCTGCTGATGTACATTCAGAAGGGCGAGCTGGAGCTGACCTTTGAAGGCCGAACCCTTCAGGCATCCGCCGGACAGTTCATTCTGATCGACTGCTACAAAAAGCACGCTTATTCCACCCGCACCGGCTGGGAATGTCTCTGGTGCCATTTTGACGGCGTCACCGCCCGTTCCTATTATAAAAATATCGTAAACCGGCTGGGAAACCTGTTTTCCCTTCCGGACGTCCACCCGGTTTTAAACGATCTCACCGCCATTCTGAAAATTTTTTATCACGGGAACGTGGTTCAGGAACCTCTTCTTTCCAGATATTTGACGGATATTCTGACAGAATTCCTGCTCTTTTCTCCGGAGGGAGGCAGTCAGCGCGCCTATGCGGACATGGCGGAGCGGACCATCACCTACATCAACGAGCATTTTTCCCGGGATGTTTCCATCTCCGAGCTTGCCGCCCTTGCCGGCTTAAGCCAGTATCATTTCATCCGCACCTTCAAAAAGGAGACCGGCTTTACCCCGCATGAATATCTGGTCAATACCCGGCTCGCCACCGCCAGATATCTGCTGAAAAACACCCGCCTTCCCGTGAAGGACATCTGCTTCAACACCGGCTTTTCCTGCGAAAGCGTGTTCTGCAGCGCCTTTAAAAAGCGCCAGGGCATGACGCCCGCGCAATATCGGGCCCTTGCGCAGTGATGGCAATTCATTCGGAAGGGCAGGGCGGGAAAACATGGGATGATTCCGCTCATTTTATTTCTTCTGTTCTTTCGGTATTCTGAAGAAACATTTCCGCCTTTCCTTCTGGCAGGGCGAATTTCTCTATAAGCTTTTTTCGGATAATCCCGTCCGTCACGCCGCACTCCCGCAGGGCTGAGACCATCCCGCGGATTCCTTTTTCCACTCCCTTTTTCATTCCTTTTTTCATTCCAATCTCGATTCCATCCTCTTTGATGCCCTCCAGTGCCTCACACATGTTATAGCTTTCTCCTACACGGTAAGCCTCCGCATCCTCCATCAGCTTTCTGTTGTTCGTCATGACTGATATCACCTCCATCGTCTCCCGGTCCAGCGACCGGTATGCTTCTCTTCCGTTTACCAGCTCCGTCAGCTTCTTCTTGTCCCTCCGGTACGGCAGGATCTCCAGCACCTCTCTCAGTGAGGTGCGGAAATTTTCGTAATCCAGCGGGCGGTTCCCACGAACCAGCGCAAAGGAATAGTCCTGGAAGCAGGCACGGAAATCCTCCGGCCCGTCCCCGAAATCCATCATCCCTCCAAGGCTCACAGGCCCGTCCCATTCTTCCATCCCGTGGTACAGACAGATGGTGTAGACCGGATGCAGCCTGTCGCTTTTCAGCAGGCGGCAGAGACGTTCCGACGGCGTCCGGTACGCTCCTGTCCGGTCGTTTGCGGCCTGAATCCTGCGCATCTGCTTCAGGTACTCCTGCACATCGTAATTCATACAGCGAAGCGGCATGCTGTAGTCCACCAGTTCCTGGGCCTCCAGCGCCAGGATCCGCAGCGTCCCTCCATCCCGCAGGCGCTTTTTTACATCCCGGAACCTGGCGCGGTAGGCTGCATTCCCTTTTTTATCCCCGCTCCGCTGAGTGTAGCGCTCCGAAGCGTCCTCCAACTGCCCCGGATTGATCACCTGCCGCCCGCCGAACAGGGTGGCGTTATACAGATCCGCGAATCTTTCATTGTCGTCAAAATAGTCGAGAAGTACATCGTTCTGTTTTCCCAATAAAACTTCCTTTCCCGGCTTGGCATATCCGGCATGTGCCTGCCGCTGCTGCGCGTTATGATGGTTTTATACCGTTCTGTTTGCATAAAACTGCCGGAACGCTGTTTTGTTTTCATCCTTTTGTCTGTTTTGGAGATTCTTCGCTCAGGAGATTTCTCAATGAATGCGGCAGAAATGCCAGATTAAAACAGATCGCTCAGATGTGTTGTATCTATCGTATGCCTCTGACGGCGGTTTGTCAATTTCTTTTTTTCGGGAAAATGGGGAAAGTGAAAAAAATTTGATATCTCCCGCAAAATCCAATATAATGACTGATAACGATAAAAGAAAGAAGGTGGAAGTCCTCCCATGACGAAAAACGAAGCGCCGACTCTCATTCAAAGTGGAAAACCGATCATAAAGATCACATATATCGGGCACAGCGGATTTCTGGCAGAGACGGAGCGGACGCTTCTGCTCTTTGACTATTACCGGGGAGATCTTCCTCCGCTTGCGGAAAACAAGCCGCTGTACGTTTTTGCCAGCCACCGGCATGGGGATCATTTTAATCCTCAGGTATTTGGCCTGACAGAGAAGCATCCGCAGACGCGCTGCATCTTTTCCCGGGATATCTGGCGCAGCCGGGTGCCGGAGGCGCTGCGGGAAGGGCTGGTGTCCCTGAAGCCGCGGCAGCAGTGGCAGGATGAGCTGCTTGCAGTAACAACCCTCAAGTCCACCGACGAGGGCGTGGCCTTCCTGGTGGAGACGGATGGGATGACCCTTTATCACGCGGGAGATCTGAACGACTGGCGTTGGGAGGGTGAGCCGGAGAGCTGGAACCGGCAGATGCAGGAAAATTACCGGAAGAACCTGGAGCCGCTTCGGGGCCGCAGCATCGACGCGGCCTTCGTGCCTCTGGATCCCCGCCAGGGAAAGGATTACTGCCTTGGGATGGATCATTTCCTGGAGACGGCCCGCGTCCGGAAGGTATTTCCCATGCACTGCTGGGAGGATTACGGCATCATTGACCGGTGGTTTGACGAGCATCCGGACAGCCCCTTCCGGGATTGTGTGGTAAAGATCCGCAGACGGGGAGAAACCTTCACGGTGTTATGATCTTGGGGACAACGAGATCCATCTGGCCTTTGTCACCGACGACATGGAGGCCGCCCACAAAAAGCACGCGCAGATGGGCTGCATCTGTTTTGAAAATCCGGAAATGGGGATTTACTTCATCAATGATCCTGACGGATACTGGCTGGAGATCGTTCCTGCGAAATGAAAAACGAGGGTACCGCAAAATCATCCGTCCGGGTTATAGGGCGATACCCTCCTTTTATCATACGCCGGAATCCGGCCGGAATCTTCGCGTTTATGATTCCGGCCCAGATTTTGGCGTCGCAGTCTTTTGTATTCCTCACAGTCCGGTATTTTCCCGAAGGTCATATACCCCGGCGCAGTCCCCTGTGGGGCGGTAAAGGGCTGCCGCAGCGGCTCCCTCCGCGGGAATGCGTATGGTCTCTCCGGGACGCAAGCGCTCAAGGAACGCCCCTCCCAGCTTATTACCATGCTCGTCCCTCAGCTCCACCCGGTAACCGCGCATCCCATAACAGGGCAGATCGTTCCGGCAGGAAATGGCAAGCTGTCCTGCTTCCCATTTCAGCGCGAAGGGAGCGCACTCCCTCTGCACCGCATAGTAGGAGGGCTTGGGATGGCCGTCCATGGTGACGGAGCCGTGCACCCGGCGTCTGTATTTTCCCGCGCCGTCCTCGCCCATCTGGGTCCGGTAATCGTTCAGGCAGAAATAAATGGTTCCCGTGATCTCCTCATGCGCCCGGTAGGCCTGCATTTTTTCCTGAAAAATCTGTTCCCGTCTGGCATCTCCTCCGGGAAAAGCGGGCTCGCACAGACCGAACTCCGAAGGCACCACCGCCCTTCCCGGATTGTCGCCGATCAGCCTGTCAAGCTCCGCATGCTCGTCCTTTTCCCCATGCCAGGTGCCGATATAATCGTTGATCATCAGGATATCTCCGTCCCCGGTTCCGTCCGTCAGGCCGTTTTCAAACCAGGTGTTGCTCACATAATCGGCGCACCGGTCCGCATCCAGGCGATGGGAATACGCGACGGCCTCCCGGATATATCGGATGGTCTCCTCCGTCTGGGCGCAGAGCTCGTTTCCCACGCCCCAGGCGATCACACAGGGATGGTTTCTGTGGGCGGCGATCATTTCCTCAAGCTGGAACAGGGCAATGTCCCGCTGCAGCTTTCCCGCCTTTTCCGGATCCGGCCCCCAGAAGGGAATCTCCTCCTGTACCAGCATTCCGTGGCGGTCGCACCAGTCCAGAATAAAGTCGTCCTGCTGCCAGTGAAATCTTGTGAACACGCAGTTGCTTTCCTTCAGCAGCCGGAGCATTTTTTCCATCTGCTCCTCAGTCTCCGCGTTTCCGTATGCCGGATCGGAGCCGGGCATCCATTCCGTGCCGCACAGGCGTACCCGCTCACCGTTCAGGTAAAAGGAGCTTCCCTCCACATGAAAATCCCGGAAGCCGAACAGGGTCTCTTCCTCATCCTCCACCTTTTCTCCCCTTCGCAGCTCCATGCGGAGGCGGTAAAGCGAAGGGCGGTCAAAATGCCAGTAATCCACCTTCTCAAGAAGCCTCTCCGGAATAGAAAGAAGCGTGACCTCTCCCGCCGCTTCTGCCTTTCCTGTCTCTGCCTCTCCTGTCTCCTTCGTCCGCCTCATAGCAGCCTTACAGGGCTCTTCTCCCCGAAGCAGGGCTTCCTTTTCTCCCTCCCGGAAAAGCTCCCAGCAAAGGTTCAGCCCCTCCGGCATTCTCTGTCCTTCCGCCGCCTTCTGCTCCGCCGGAATTCCCGCAGGGCCGTTCAGCCGCACCCTTGCGCCCCATATTGCCGGGCCGTTTTCTGCAGCCGGACCGTTTTCTGCAGCCAGGACATTTTCCGCCGCCTGACCGGCGCGTCCCGGCTGCAGCAGGACAGGGCGGGCCGTCACCTCCGGCCGCTCCAGAAAATACTCTCCCGTTACAAGCAGGCTTACGCCCCGGATCAAACCGCCATCGTCCGCCCAGTCAAAGCTTCTCTGAAAAGGCAGAAGCTCCTGCGTAAACTCGTTGTTCACCCGAACGGCGATCCGGTTTTCCTCTCCGTACTTCAAGAGCCCTGTCAGCTCCACCGTAAAGGGCGTATAGCCGGAGCAGCTGTGTCTTCCGGCCTCTGTTCCGTTCACATAAACCACCGCACTGTGATAGACGGCGCCGAAGCGCACCCGCACCCTTTTTCCCTGCCAGTTCCGAGGCACCGTAAGGATATGCTCATACCAGGCATTTCCCCGGTATTCCTCCAGTCCCTCCATGATGCTCCAGGTATGAGGAAGCGTCACCCGCTTCCCCTCCTTCAGGCAGTCCGCTCCGTCTCCTGCGGCAAACGTCCATTCTTTCAGCTCCCTGATCATCCGCTTTTCCTCCTCAGCCTTCCTCCAGACCGAAAAACAGTCCCGCATTCTCATACTGATTGGCGGCGCTTCCGGTGAAGCTCAGCCGCACCTCGTTTTCCCCTTCCTGCAGGAAGGAGCCGATCTCGAACAGGTGAGGGCCGAAGAAGCTTACCCCGGCTTCCTTCCCGTTGCACAGGCATTCCGCCATCTCCTCGCCTCTTGCCAGAAAACGCCCGTTTTCCGTCACGCTCTCCAAACTCTCCAGTGTGAAACGATAAACGTATACGGCCCGGTTCTCTCCTTTCTCCTCCAACCGGAAGCGTCCCGTCCAGTCCTCCGGCCAGAATGCTTCCGCCCCGCAGGCTTCGTCCCAATCGGCCGCTTCCCCGTCAGCCGCCGCAAGGAGGACATGGCAGGGCGGAAGGAACAGGGAAAATGTCGTTCCCCGTTCCGTCAGGCGCACGCTTTTCTTCTCCGTCTTCCCGCTCCACAGATCCACAAACACAAGGCCGGTGCGCCGGGGTATGGAAACCTCCGTCCGGATCGTCTCCTGTCCTTCGTTGCTGAACAGGTACAGCTCCGTTCCCCATTTATGCAGACAGACCGCCCGGAGCCCCGGACAGGCACTTTCGGTCAGGACACTGCGGAAGCCATATTCTGCCGGGGAAGCGCAGGATTCGTCCGAAGAGGTGCCGCACGCATTCGAAGAGCCGCCGGAGGCATTCGCAGTCTCCTCCGGAGCTTCCCGTATACCAACGCCGTCTCCTATGAGCTCTCCGGCCGAACGCGCAATGCGCACGCCGGAAAATCCGGGAAGTCTTTTTTCCAGAGTTCTTTCCAGGACCCTTTCCAGCTCCTTTTCCGAATTTCTTTCCTGCTCCCTTTTTCCTTCCTCCGCGACGCCGTCGGGGATGAGAAGCGCGTCATAAGCATGCTCCCGGATGTACAGGCGGCCCTCCCGGACGCTTCCGCCCTCCAAAAGCGCCTCGGGCAGATAGTCAAATTCCACCTGATTTTCATACAGGCAGGCGATCTCCCTGTACGGCACCCGGTTGTTGTCGCAGAGCACCGCGATACGGGCGCTGTTGTCCGAATCCGTCATCAAGAAGGAAAGGCGCTTGATATAATCGGAAATCCGGCGGTAATGGGGCCACCAGATGTTGTTCGGCCCCACATCCGGCGGCCGCTCCTCCTTCCGCTTTCCGTCCGTGCTGTAATAAAAGGCATGGGGAACCAGAAGGTTCACCCCTCTGACGGAAAGCCAGTTGATATACCAGACCATATCCCGTCCGGTAAAATGCCACTCATATGGCTTCCTGCTGCATACGCCGAAGCACTCGTTCGCGTTCCTGCGCCGTCCCAGATGCTTCGCGATATCCGCGCACAGCTTGGCCTGCACCGAATCCGGCTCCAGAAGTCCCCCGGTTTCCGGGGACACCCGGCGCATGATCAGATCCTGTCCGGGAATCTGGAAATACAGCTCCTCCTCCACGTCGTCGCTTGCCTCCGGGTGCCCCATGAGCGCGATGCCGTGGGCCTCGCACCAGCGGGAAAGAGGGGCGTAGAAGGTTTCCCGCAGGTGCTTTTTGATCAGCCTGTGGTAGAGGTCCGTGGTCGCGTTCCTTTCTCCGGTAAAAAGCGCCTCAAGCTCCTCCAGCCTTCCGCCGCCCTCCGAAAGCTCCCGTTCCAGCCCCGGCACCCACTCCCGGTACGCCCCGGCGTTCCTTCCCAGGGCGCAGGGTTCGTCGGTGAAAAAGGCAATCACGGTGGTGCCGAAATACTCCTTCAGATTTTCATAATAGCGGTCATGTGTCAGCCGGATGAACAGCTCCACAGCGTCCGGATTCAGGATATCCGCCGACCCTGGCGCTCCCGCCTCCCCGTCGTCCTCTCCGAAATGGATGCCCCTTATGGTTCCTCCGGTAAAGCCGTACACCAGATATTTCCCGGAGGGAAGCCGTGTGATCACCTCGCCCGTTTCCGGGCGCTCCGAAAGGGTGATCCCCTTAGAGGCGTATTCCGGGTTTTCGGCGACCACCATCCCGTGAGCGGAGCCGGATGGATACATTCCCTCGTCATACAGGACGATCTTCATTCCAAGCCCGTCCGCGCACCTTACGATGAACCGCACCGCCTGAAAATAATCCTCCGACAGATAGGCAAGCTCCTGCGGGATTCCGATCCTGGGATGCAGCACAATGGCGTCAACCCCCTTTTCTTTGTAATCCGCAAGCTGTTTTCTGATCCTTTCCTCATCCGGCCTGTCATTGAAAAACCAGAACGGAACGGGCGTAAACTCCTCCGGCGGAGTCTCAAGCTGCGAAAGCAGCTTAGGAAGATCCGCCCTGAGCGGTGTCCTCTGCTCTTTGATTTCTTTCATTCCTTGCTCCCATCTGCGCGCCTTTGCGCGCGTAAGCGCGTACAAATCAGGGAAAGGGAAAGCGTTTTTTCCGCTTTTATCCCCATATCAAAGTGTTGCATATCCTGATTTCTGTCCTTTGCTGCCTATTTTACTCCGGCCGGGCAGGATTGTCGAGCAGAATTGTAAGTACTTTCATTTTTTCTGAAGGGCATCCGCCCGAATTCGGACAGCCCGGACCCGGACGGATGAGGGGAATGGGACTTCCCCGCCCGCGCATAGACTGTAGCAACAGACAGTTCCGGGTATCAGCTTCTATGTGGAAAGATTTCGTTCATCTCATACAGTGCAAGATAAAGCGGCTTCGTGAAATGGAAAATTATCAGGCCGTCGTCCGCATGCAGCTCATCAAATCCGCCCTGTTCCTTTTCGGCGTCATCGTTTTTGTCAAATGCATCACCACCTTCGTTCCCGAGGCGGTCTCCGTTTCCAGCACCATCAACGGGCGGGAGCTTCCCATCTACTGTGTGGAGACGCAGGAAAAAAAGGTGGCGCTCTCCTTCGACGCGGCCTGGGGAAATGAGGACACGGCAAAAATCCTGGATATTCTCGCCAGGCACAACGTTCATGTCACCTTTTTCATGACGGGCGGCTGGGTGGAGTCCTATCCGGAGGATGTGAAGGCCATTCTGGAGGCGGGCCACGATCTGGGAAACCACAGCGAGAACCACAAAAACATGAGCCAGCTTTCCAATGATGAAAAGCGTCAGGAGATCGTGAGCGTCCACCAGCGGGTAAAGGAGCTGACCGGCTACGACATGTTCCTGTTCCGTCCGCCCTTTGGAGACTATGACAACGATGTGATCCGCACCGCCTCCGAATGCGGCTACTATTCCATCCAGTGGGACGTGGATTCCCTGGACTGGAAGGATTACGGCGTTGACTCCATCATCTCCACGGTATGCAGCCACAAGCATCTGGGCTGCGGCTCCATCATTCTCTGCCACAACGGCGCGAAATTCACGGCAGAGGCGCTGGATGAAATGATCACGAACCTGAAGGGACAGGGCTATGAGATCGTACCCGTTTCCGAGCTGATCTACCGGGACGGCTACCACATGAACGCAGAAGGGCGGCAGATCCGGGACAGCTGAGCCTTCCGGACACATGAACCGGACGCCTCTTTTTTGACAAAAGGAACAAAAAAAGCCGCTTTTTTTCTCACCCTGAAAAGCGCCCGGAGGCATTTCATTCCCCATTTTCCTGTACTATAATGGGACTTGAAAGGGGTGATTTTATGGGATCTTATATGCAGCCTGTTGTGATTCTGTCGTTTTCTGCCGTGGCAGCCGCTTTTGCCTTTGCCGTATATCTGTATTTCTGGGTAAAAAAACAGCCCTGTGAAAACAAACGGATCCTTGAGGTTTCCTCTTTGATCCGGGCGGGCGCGGACACCTTCATGAAAAGGGAATACGGCGTTCTCGCCAGATTTGCGGGGGCGGCGGCCGTCCTGATCTTCCTGCTCCTTCCGGAGCCCATATGGAACGGAAGGCTTTCGGATCACATCGCCGTCACCGCCGCCTATCTGGCCGGAACGGTTCTTTCCGCCATAGCCGGGAAGATCGGCATTCTCGTCGCCGCCTCCGCCAACGGACGGACGGCTGAGGGCGCGGGGAAAAATCTGAAGACCGCGTTTCTGATCGGCTTCCGCGGCGGCTCCGTCATGGGCCTTGCGGTGCTGGGCTTCAGCCTGCTCGGCGTCATTGCCGTGCTTCTGATCACGGCGGACGCCACCATTCTGCTGGGCTTTTCCTTCGGAGCCAGCTCTCTGGCCCTGTTCGCCAAGGCGGGCGGCGGCATTTTCACCAAAACGGCGGACGTGGCCGCCGATCTGACCGGGAAGGTGGAGCTTGGCATCCCGGAGGACGATCCCCGCAATCCGGCGGTCATCGCGGACAATGTGGGAGACAACGTGGGGGACGTGGCCGGCATGGGCGCGGATCTGTTCGATTCCAATGTGGCGGCGATGGCCTCCGCCCTGGTCATGAGCCAGGCGCTGGACGGCGGGCTCGGCGCGAATACCGCCATGGTCTTCTGCTACGCGGCCCTGGGCCTGATCGCGTCCATCATCGGGATCGCCTGCGCCAGAGTGGGGAAAAAGGGGAATCCCACCGGAGCGCTGAACGCCTCCACCTATACCACCACCGCCGTCTTTCTGGCGCTGACGGCCATTTTTACCTGTTTCTTTGAGGGCTTTCAATGGAGGATCTGGGGCGCTTCCGCAGTCGGCCTGATCGTCGGCGTGATCATCGGCATCACCACGGACTATTTTACGGACGATTCCAAACCCATCGTAAAAAGGGTGGCCCACGCTTCCCGCTCCGGCTCCGCCTTCACCATTCTTTCCGGCGTTTCCTACGGCTTCATTTCCGCGCTTCCCGCCATGGCCGGCATCGCTGTTTCCGCCCTCTGCGCCTGGCTGCTCTGCGCTCCCCTGGGCGAGGGCTACGCGCTTTTCGGCATCGCAATGGCGGCTGTGGGCATGCTTTCCATCGTGGGCATGATCATCAGCAACGACGCCTACGGCCCCATTGTGGACAACGCCAGAGGGCTTGCGGAAATGGGCGGTCTCGGGGAGGAGACCATCCGCATCGCGGATGAGCTTGACAGCGCGGGAAATACCGTCAAGGCCGTCACCAAGGGCTTTGCCATCGGCGCTGCGGGCCTGACCGTCATTTCCCTGCTGGGCGCATACATGTCCGAGGTCAACGAATCGCTGTCCGCCCTGGGAAAGGAGCTGCTCACCGGCTTCGACATCATGGATCCCACCGTATTCTTCGGGATCCTCATCGGCGCTTCCATCCCCGCCGTATTTTCCGCCATGCTGATCCTTGGCGTGGATAAAAACGCCCAGCGCATGGTGGAGGAGATCCGCCGCCAGTTCCGGGAGATCAGGGGGCTGAAGGAGGGAAAAGAGGGCGTTAAGCCCGACTATGATACCTGCATCGGCATCGCGACGGACGGCGCCCTGAAGGAGCTGATCCCGGCCGGACTCATGGCCATCGCCGCAACGGTACTGGTCGGCTTCATCGGAGGGCCCTCCGCCATCGGCGGCTTCCTTCTGGGCAACATCGTCAGCGGCCTTCTGCTGGCCCTGTTCATGTCCAACGCGGGCGGCCTTTGGGACAATGCCAAGAAATATGTGGAAGCGGGCAACGAGGGAGGAAAGGGCTCAGACGCGCACAAGGCCGCCGTCACCGGCGATACCGTGGGCGATCCCTTCAAGGATACGGCAGGCCCCTCCATCAACACCCAGATCACCGTGGTGTCCCTGGCTGCCTCCCTTCTTTCCGGCCTGTTCGCGGCGTTCTCGCTGTTCGGCTGAGTGTTGGAACGAAACAATATGACATTCGGAAAAACCGGGTGCGGCATCATGCGGCATCCGGTTTTTTTCGTTTCTGTCATTTTTCTTTTTATCCCTTTACCATCCACCGGTACTGCCAGGGGCCCATCGGCACTGCGGAGGGTTCCAGGATCTCACCGGTAAAAAGATCTCTGTATTCCCCGGAAAGCGTTGGCAGATGAACCTGCTGCCACTGGCCGGAAAAGTTGGAAAGGCAGACAAGTTCCCTTTCCTCTCTGGTACGCCGGATGGCGAATACCTTCGGCGTGAGCGTATCCCAGGTGGTCACCCGCGCGCCCGGGCCGAAGCAGGCTTCCTGCCTGCGAAGCTCCTCCATGTGCTTCAGTCCCTCCCAGATCTCATACTGCACGGTGCCCTGGACGGTCCGCAGCGCGGCGTTTTCCCAGTTGAAGGGGCTTCTGTGCAGATATCTGCTGTCAGCGGCGGTGTCCGGATTTTCCTTGTAGCCATAATCATTCACCTGGCCGATCTCATCCCCGCAGGAAAGCATGGCAAAGCCGTTCAGGCTCATACAGGCCGCGTGCATCATGAGATCTCTCTGTATCCCCTCCTCCACCTGCGCCCGGTCTCCCTCAAAGCCGCCCTTTTCGATCCCGCACAGGCTGGCCGTGGTCCCGCAGCTTCTTGCGTCCCGGCTGACAGGGTCATAGTTGTACAGCTCCCCTCTGGCAAAGCTTCCCGGGAAGGAGCCTTCAAAAAAGCGGTAGAGATACTCCTTGTGAAGCAGAGGATCGATGCCAAGACGCTTCTCCTCCTCCTCATCCAGCCCCCATCCGATATCGTCATGGCAGCGCAGATAGTTGACGAAGAAGCAGTTATCCGGCAGGCTGTGGATCAGATCCATCTGATGCTTCAGCAGCCTGACATCCTGCGCGGCAAGCGCGGCCCAGAGATTGACCATTCCGGAGACGCCGTAGAGCATATGGCATTCCGGATGCTCCGGCGTACCAAAATAGGCGGGAAGCTCCTTCGGCGCCATGACCACCTCTCCCTTCAGGATCACCGCAGGGCAGACCGTTTCCAGCACCATGCGCAGCATGCGCACGATCTTATGTACCTGCGGCAGATTGCGGCAGTTCGTCCCCAGCTCCTTCCAGATATAGGGAACCGCGTCGATCCGGAATATTTCCACCCCAAGATTTGCCAGAAACAGGATATTCGCGGTCATTTCGTTAAATACCACCGGATTCTGATAATTCAGATCCCATTGATAGGGGTAAAAGGTGGTCAGCACATATTTCTGCATCTGCTCGCACCAGGTAAAATTGCCCGGCGCCGTCGCGGGAAACACCTGGGGCATGGTCTGTTCAAAGCGGGACGGGATCTCATAGGTATCATAGCACTGATACCTGTCCTGATATTCCTTTTCCCCGGCCTTCGCCCGCATCGCCCATTCGTGCGTGTCCGCCGTATGATTCATCACCACGTCCAGGCAGAGGCTGATCCCCCTGCGGCGCAGCTTCCCCGTCAGCTCCGCAAGCTCCCGGTTGGTTCCGATCTCTCCGTCCACCGTGCGGAAATCCTCCACCGCATATCCGCCGTCATTATGGGGATGGGGCATTTTTAAAAGGGGCATCAGATGCAGATAGGTGATCCCCTGCTCCGACA
This sequence comes from Candidatus Eisenbergiella merdavium, assembly GCA_019119595.1. GTDB lineage: Bacteria > Bacillota > Clostridia > Lachnospirales > Lachnospiraceae > Eisenbergiella > Eisenbergiella merdavium. The sequence continues at coordinate 25,930 of DWWS01000049.1, forward strand.
GATAATCCAGCTTTTCCATCAGTCCCTTCAGCCCTCCGGCAAACAGCTTCGGATACATGGTCATCCCCAGCATCCGGCTCTCCCTGTACCAGTCCGGCCGCTCCTCCCGTTCCCGGTCCAACGCCTTCAGCGCCGCAGACCGCTTCGTATGGTATTCCTTCATCAGTTCCAAAAGCTGTTCATAGCGCTCTCCGTCATGGTAAAGCTCCTCGTAAATGTTTTTCAGCTCCGCGCCGCAGCGCTCAAGACGCTCTGTAAAGATCCCTGTCCGTGCCATATTTATCCTTTCCTTTCTTTTATGCTCTCATCCGCTTCCTTCACCGGAATGCAGAAGGTTACCATTGTGCTCTCTCCCTGAATGCTCTGGATATTCAGTCCGTAATCCTCCCCATAGGTCAGCTTCAGCCTTTCGTTCACGTTTTTCAGGCCATATCCGCCGGAATCCGTCAACAGAAGGGTGGGAAGCTTTTCAGCCGGAATCCCCGCCCCGTTATCCAGGATCGTGAAGCGCAGCTGATCCATCACCCGGGAAACTGCCAGGAACAGCCTGCCCTTCTTCGGCTTGTTCGGAAGGATCCCATGAACCAGCGCATTTTCCACAAGGGGCTGCAGAATGAGGTTGGGAAGCTGCATCTCGGGAAGCTCAGGCTCCACCTGCCAGGTCACATCGAACAGCTCCTCATGCAGAAGCTTCTGGATCTCAAGATAAGACTTTACATTCTTCAGCTCATTTTCCAGCGTGGTCTCCGACCTTCCCTTATTCAGCGTCGTCCGGTAGAAAACGGACAGAAGCTGCGACATCCTGCTGATCTCCGGCTGTCCCGCGAGCAGGGCCCTGCTGTTGATCAGGGAAAGACAGTTGTACAAAAAATGCGGATTGATCTGCGCCTGCAGAGCCTTCAGCTCCGCCTCCCTGAGCAGGATCTTATTCTGGTAATCCTCCCGGATCAGCCGGTTGAGCCGGTCAAGCATCTCCTGAAAGCTGTTCGTCAGGTCTCCGATCTCATCCGGGCAGTCGTCCCGCACGTCCAGCTGAAGGTTTCCGTTCTTGACCTCCTGGATATGTCCGTAGAACAGATTGATGCGTTTCATGAACAGCCGTGCCCAGAACCCGCTTATCACCACGATCAGGATCAGACAGGTCAGGATGATCAGAACGATCACGGCGCTCATTCTGGAAATCGGCTCCGCCAGGATGCGGGAAGGCTTTTCCAGAAGGATCTCCCAGTCCGCCAGCGTGGTCTCATCCGTCAGGGAATACCACTTTCCCTGCTCCCGCCTTCCGCCGTCCAGGGTGGGCGCGCTCCAGGAATACAGAAGCTGCCTGGCCGAAGCCACCTTTATCCTACTGTCGCTGGATACGTTTTCCAGCACCTGAAAGAAATATTCCGGCTCCAGGGTGATGCCGATGCAGTTTTCCGAATAGGACTGCACATATTTTTCATACGGCTCCGGAAGCCTCTGGATCACCTGCAGCGTTCCGTCCGCGTTCAGATACCAGGCAGGCATCGCCGTTATGGCCTCCGGCGTATACCAGGGCTGCTCTTCCAGATCGGAAATGGAGCGAAGCTGCTTTCCGTGCGTCAGATCGGACTGTGCGTTATAAACCGTGATCTGAACCACCTCGGGATGCAGCACATAGATGCTCTTCAAAAACACGTCGAATTCATAATTCAGGAATTCATAAGTATCAATGCGCTGCGAGGCATCCTGAAACGGCGCACGAAACACCACCTCTGAGGAGCTCAGATAGGTGAGCAGCCCCTCATATACCCGGATCTGGGTATCGGTGGCAGCCACCGCCGTCTGGATCGCGGAATCCATCGCCCTGTATTCCTGCGTGTAGAGAAGACGGACCGTCTGATGGTAGCAGAAGATTCCCATCACGCTCAGCGGGAGCAGACCGGTAAGGAAGCAGATGATCCTCAGCTTTTCCCTGTATTTCAGACGCTGGAAGCGCTCCATCAGACGCTTTTGCAGCTCGCTCATCCCTCTATTTTTCAGCAGACTTTTCATCGCATTTTCTCCTGTCTGTACTTTTCCGGCGAGGTCCCGAAGTATTCCCGAAAGCTCTGGCAGAAATAGGAATAATTGGGATATCCCACCGCCTCTCCAATGTCAATGACCTTTCTGCTGGTGCCGGTCAAAAGCTCCCTCGCCTTTTCCATGCGAAACTGCCTGATATACTGGGAAATGCTCTTTCCCATCGATCTTTTGAACAGCCTGCTCAGATAATCCGGGGTCAGATATACGATGGAGGCAAGAAGCTCCACGGAAAGCTCCTTCCCGTAATTGGCGCCGATGTATTCCGTAACCTCCACGATCTCACGCCGCACCGCCGGGCCGGCGGAAAAGCCTTCTATGATCCCGGAGGCCGTTTCCTGCACCTGCCTGACGATCTCGGAAATATCCGGCTGCAGGTACAGGCTTGAGATCATGGCGTCCAGCGAAGCCTTTCTTCCCCTGTCTTCGGCGAGATAGGGATAAAGGGTCGTCAGCAGGTTGGAAAATAAAAACTTCACATAAATCTGCGACTGGTTCTGCCTCGACCGGTATCTGTCAAAAAGGCTGTCAAGCGCCTCCTGCAGGGCGGCTCCGTCCCGGTTTCCCAGCGCCCGTTTGATCTGGAGCATCTGGCGCTCCTCCTCCATTCCGCCGCTTCCATTCTCCGCCCTGTCCCCGTCTCCTTCTTCCGTAAAGACATGCTTCTCCGGCGCCCAGAAACGCTGCTCCATCTGCTGCTCCACCTTTGCATAGGCGTCCTTCAGGGAAGAATAGGAGGACAGCGGGCGGCTTATGGACAGCCAGCAGGATATCTGGAAGGTCTCCCTTATATGGGAAAGCACCCGGCCGCCCCATTCCTCCGGCCGCTCTACAGGGCTTCGCAGCATCAGGAGCGCCTGATCGGGCGACAGGTTCAGAGATTCCATGTCCAGCTTCAGGGCGCAGCGCAGGCTTTCATAGAAGACGAAGGAATTGTTTTCCAGAAAATCTCCCTCAAAATCCAGAAGGACCATCGTGCGGAACCGGTTCATCTGCTCCGGGATCGTCGGCTCCGCCTTTTCCCTGTCAAAATTGCCGGATATGGCAAGCTGAAGCGCGTACTGCAGCATAAAAGACTGCTGCTTGTCCTGCTGCCTGCGGGACGCCTCCTCCTCGTCAAGCTGCCCGATCAGTCCCTCCAGGCTCCTCTTCAGCTCCTCCGGCACCACCGGCTTTAAAATATAGTTCACAACTCCCAGCGTCAGTGCGGTCCTTGCGTATTCGAAATCCGCATAGCTGCTGAAGATCAGGATCTTCATATCGGGAAACAGCATTTCCGCTCTCCGGATCAGCTCCAGCCCGTCCATACCCGGCATCTGGACGTCTGTGAACAGAATGTCGGCCCCTCCTGTTTCCTTCAGCTTTTCCAGAGCCTCCCTGCCGTCTCCCGCCTCTTCGACCTGAAGCGCGAGCCCCGCTTCTTCGATCAGGAAGCGCACACATTCCCGTTCCGTTTTTTCATCGTCTACCACCAGAATGCGATACATGTCCATTCTCCCTCCAGCATTTTGTACACGGTTAGTATAGAACAGAAATCCCGCGTTGTAAAACATAACCATCATTTCCGATGCAGAAAGCCGGATATCTGACATGTTTTCCGTGTTTTTGATATATACCCGTTTCTTCTGATTTGCTATCATACAGACAGAAAGCAAAGCGCGCTGCTTACATCCATATGACGTTTCATCATTGAAAAACGGAGGAAGCTGAAATGAAAAAGAGAACCCTGAGTCTCATACTTACCGCGGCGCTGGCCGCCGGCATGCTGGCAGGCTGCGGCTCCCCGGATCCGACGGCAAACATGTCAGAGGAAGAAAAGGCCGCCTGGGAGGCCGCCGCAAACGATCCCTACGGCAAGTACCCGGAGACGGTCACATACACCACGGGCTATAACCTGACGAATCAGGGAGCGGACACCCTCTCCGGCACTCCCTACGAGAGCGACACGCCCTCCGACAACGCCTATACCCGCTACCTGAAGGAGGTTCTGAACGTCCAGAACGAAAACGAATTTGAAGCGATCACCGGTCCCGACTATGATCAGAAGGTATCGCTGGCGATCGCGAGCCAGGACATTCCGGACATCATGTACATTTCCGAATATTCCACTCTGGTGGAGCTGGTGGAGAACGATCTGATCGCGGATCTGACCGACGTTTACAACAACCTTGCCTGCGATACGGTCAAGGAATCCTACGCCAGCTACGGAGAGGACAACAACCCGTTAAATACCGTAACCTTCGACGGAAAGATCATGGCGATCCCCAAGACACAGCTCAGCGACGGCCAGGATTTCCTGTGGGTGCGCAAGGACTGGATGGATAAGCTCGGTCTTGAGGAGCCCTCCACTCTGGATGAAATGGCGGACCTGCTCCGCGCCTTCATTTCCCGGGATCCCGACGGCAACGGCCAGGACGATACGGTGGGACTCGTCGTACATAACGAGGTCTACGGCAGCTATCCCAACAACACCTTTGCGGTGGACAATATCTTTACCGCCTTTGACGCCTACCCCTCCGTATGGATCGACGACGGATCCGGCAATGCGGTATACGGCTCCGTACAGCCTGAAATGAAGGATGCGCTCCAGCTCATGAGAGACTGGTACTCCGAGGGCCTGATCGACAAAGAGTTCACCACCCGCACCTACGACGATATCGTCGCCCTGCTTTCCAGCGGCCAGTGCGGCGCCTATATCGGCCCCTGGTGGTCTCCCTTCAATCCGGCGCAGACCTCAACCTACGGCACACAGGACGCAGAATGGATCAATATTTCCGCACCGGTGGGCTCTGACGGAAAGATCAACGCGATCAACACCAAATCCTACGGCGGATTCGTCGTGGTGCGCAAGGGCTATGAGCACCCCGAGATCGCGATGAAGATCGTAAACGTAAATTCCGAATATTCCAAGCAGGATTTCTCGGACGCCTCCAATGAGATCCGGGAGAACCAGACCATCGCTTACTTCAACTGGCCTCTTTACTGTGAGGTTCAGCCCGGAAACAACGCGGAGCTGATGACGCAGCATGTGGAAGCGGTGATGGACGGAAGCGCGGACCTCTCCACGCTGACCACCGAGGAACAGGGCTACTACGATGCGGCTCAGAGATTCCTTGAGGCGGAGGCTGCCGGACAGAAGGCCGACAGCGCGGATTATTCCCAGTATGTGTCCCGCATCATCGCCATGGACCGCATGATCGAGGAACCCGCCAATTTCCTGACCCCTGCCTTCTTTGAGACGACCGATTCCATGTCCACTCGCTGGGCCTCTCTGGAGAAGCTTGAAATGCAGGCCATCCTGAAGATCATCGTCGGGGAAGCGGATCTGGATTCCTTCGACCAGTTTGTGGCCGACTGGACAAACGCCGGCGGCGATATCATCACCGAAGAGGTGAATGAGGCCATTCAGAAATAGTCCGCTCTTTCAACAGAGCAGTCAGACGCGTTCCATGCGGACGGCCGGCCTGCGCCGGCCGTCCTTTTTCAAAAAAACAGCAGCAATATACTTCGGAACGGAGGAATTTTTTATGAAGGAAAAAACAGCAGCCGCCAGACACAGGCTGACCAGGGAAGAAAAAACCTTTCACCTCATGCTCCTTCCGGGACTCATCGTCCTCATCATCTTTGTATTCGTCCCGCTGGCCGGATCACTGATGGCGTTTCAGGACTACGTTCCCGCGAGAGGACTGTTCGGCTCGAAATGGGTCGGACTTGAAAATTATGAATTTATCTTCAGCCTGCCCGACGGACGGCAGGTGTTCATGAATACGCTGATCATCGCTTTTGCCAAGCTGCTTTTGAACATCTTTGTTCCCGTCACCTTTGCCATCCTGCTCAATGAGATCCGGCTGAAATTTTTCAAGCGTACCTTCCAGACCATCGTTTATCTGCCCCACTTTCTCTCCTGGGTCGTGCTGGCGACGGTGGTTACCAACATGTTCTCCCTCGGCGGCCCCTTCAACGCCGTCATAGGCCTGTTCGGCGGAGAGCCCGTCCAGTTTCTCGCGGATAACCGGTGGTTCCGCACCGTCATCGTCGGAACGGACGTATGGAAGGAATTCGGCTACAACTCCGTGGTCTATCTGGCCGCTCTGACCAGCATCGATCCCGGGCTTTATGAGGCCGCAAGCATTGACGGGGCGGGACGCTTCAAGCAGACCATGCACATCACGGTTCCCGCTCTGATGCCCACGGTCGTTCTGATGACCGCACTGAATCTGGGAAACATCCTCAACGCAGGATTTGATCAGATCTTTAACCTGTACAATCCCATCGTATATGAGACTGCGGACATCATCGACACCTATGTATACCGCATCGGTATGGTAGAGCGTCAGTACAGCATCGGTACCGCGGTCGGGCTTCTCAAATCCGTGATCAGCTTCATCCTGATCATCGGCGCCAACAAAGCGGCAAAGAAGATCACCGGCTCCGGCATCTTCTGAGCGAAAGGGGGAAATATCCGTGAAAAAAAGAATGAAACCGGGCGCACTCCTGTCTCAGTGCATCATATGGGCCGTCGTCATCATCCTCACGCTGAGCTGTCTGCTGCCTCTTCTTAACATGGTGGCCATCTCCTTCTCCGGAAGCGATGCCGTGGCCGCGAACAGGGTGGGACTGATCCCAAAGGATTTTAATGTATCCACCTATCAGAAGCTGCTGGGAGACGCCCAGTTCTGGAGATCCTTCCTGATCTCCGTCATCCGGGTCGCGCTCGGCACGCTCATCAACATGTTCTTTACGGTAACCATGGCCTATCCGCTCTCCAAGAGCAAAAACCGGTTCCGCGCAAGAGATATCTATATGAAGATCGTGATCTTCGCCATGCTGTTCAACGGCGGCATCATTCCTCTGTTCATGGTGGTAAGCAAGCTTCACATGATCAACACCATCTGGGCTCTTGTGCTTCCCGGCGCGGTTCCCGTATTCAATGTGATCCTGCTGGTAAACTTCTTTAAGGGCGTTCCGGAGTCCCTTGACGAAGCGGCGCGCATCGACGGGGCGAGTCCCCTTCAGATCATGCTGAAGGTATATCTTCCCGTATCCCTGCCCGCCCTGGCGACGGTGGCCCTGTTCGCCATCGTCAATCACTGGAACGATTATTTCAACGGCCTGATCTATATGAGCAAGGCGGAAATGTACCCTCTGCAGACCTACATTCAGCAGCTCACCGTGGATCTGACGCAGATCACGGACGCAAACCAGCTCAAGCAGCTCTCCTCCATGAACAACCGCACCTTTAATGCGGCCAAGATCGTGGTATCCACCATCCCGCTGCTTGTCATCTATCCGTTCCTGCAGAAATACTTCGTATCCGGCATCGTGATCGGCGCGGTAAAGGAATGATATCAGACCGGGACTGCGGCCGCACGGCGGCCGCAGATCTCCCTGTCTTTCCATTCCGCCTGAATGGCGCAGCGCTTTGAAAGGAAAAATTTATGGCAATCACAGTTTCAGAAAACGGAAGGCTTTTTACCCTTCACACAAAAAACAGCAGCTACCAGATGTTTGCGGATCCCTTCGGGACACTGCTGCATCTGTATTATGGCAAACGGATGGACGGAGAAAACCTGTCCGACCTGATCCTGCGCACGGACATGGGCTTCTGCGGCAATCCGCCCCAGGCCGGGGCAGACCGTACCTATTCTCTCGACTATCTTCCCCAGGAAGCGCCCTCCAGCGGTGTGGGAGACTATCGGGAGGATTTCGTGCGCATCACCCATGCGGACGGAAGCTGCGCCGCCCAGTTCCTGTTCGAGTCCTTCCAGGTAACGGACGGCTCATATCCGATTCCTGGCATGCCCGCGCTCTACGATACGGCCGGGGAAACCGGACAGACCCTGACCATCACGCTGAAGGAGGCATGCTCCGGCGTCCGTCTTCAGCTTTTTTACGGTATCTTCGAGCAGGCCGATATCATTACCAGAGCGCTGCGGGTAGAGAATGCGGGCAAAAGCCCCGTTGTGCTGGAAAAGGCCCTTTCCATGAGCATGGATATTCCCTTCGGAAACCATGATATGCTCTGCTTTACTGGCCGTCACGCCATGGAACGCACCGTGGAGCGCGTTCCCGTGGGACGTGCCGCCGTTCAGATCGGAAGCACGCGGGGCACCTCCAGCCATCAGTACAACCCTTCCATGATCCTTTTAAGCCCCACAGCGACAGAGGATGCGGGGGACTGCTATGGCTTCTGCCTGGTATACAGCGGAAATTTCACCGCGTCCGCCCAGAAGGATCAGAGGGAGCAGACCAGAGTGCAGATGGGCATCCATCCGGACCGCTTCTCCTTCCGCCTGGCTCCCGGAAAATCCTTTTCCACCCCTCAGGTCATCATGAGCTATTCCTCCTGCGGCCTTACCGCCCTCTCACAGAATTACCATCACATCCTGCGGGAGCATATGTGCAGGGGCGTCTGGAAGCATGAGCGCCGTCCGGTCCTCATCAACAACTGGGAGGCCACCTATTTTGACTTTAACAGAGAAAAGCTCCTTTCCATCGCTTCCCAGGCCGCGGAGCTTGGCATCGAAATGCTGGTGCTGGACGACGGCTGGTTCGGAAAGAGAGACGACGATAACAGCGGACTGGGCGACTGGTTTGTGAACACGGACAAGCTCGGAGGCAGCCTATGCGCGCTCTCCGACGACATACACCGGATGGGGATGAAATTCGGACTTTGGTTTGAGCCGGAAATGATCTCAGAGGACAGCGATCTGTACCGGGCGCATCCAGACTGGGCGCTCCAAATTCCCGGACGGGAGCCGAACCGTGGCCGCAATCAGCTCGTTCTGGACATGGCAAATCCGCAGGTGAGAGACTATCTGCTGGAACGGCTGACCGACATCCTCTCAGGCGCCCGGATCGACTATGTGAAATGGGATATGAACCGCAGCATCTGCGACGCCTACAGCAGTTATCTGGGACCCCAGCGGACCGGGGAGGTCTGTCACCGTTATGTTCTCGGGGTATATGACCTGATGGAGCGTTTCCTCGCCCGCTTTCCGGACGTTCTCCTGGAGGGCTGCAGCGGAGGAGGAGGCAGGTTCGACGCCGCCATGCTCTACTATTCTCCCCAGATCTGGTGCAGCGACAATACGGATGCCATCAACCGCCTGAGCATCCAGTACGGCACCTCCTTCTTCTATCCCATAAGCGCGGTTGGCTCCCATGTTTCCGCCTGTCCCAACCATCAGACGGGAAGGAGCGTTCCCTTTCGTACCCGCGGGGACGTGGCGATGGCCGGCTCCTTTGGCTATGAGCTCGACCTGAACCAGGTGTCCGAGCAGGAAAAGGAAGAGGTGACGAAGCAGGTCAGCGACTTTTTGCACTTCTATCCGCTCACCCATGAAGGCGACTATTACCGCCTTACCGCTCCCGGAAAGGCTCCCTTCATGGCATGGGAATTTGTGGATCAGAACCGGGATCGCGCCATGCTCACCCTGGTGCAGACGGAAAGCTGCGGCAATCCCCTTCCCATCCATACGGACATCAGGGGACTGGATCCCGAAAAAAAATACCGCTGCCTTTCAAACGGAGCGGTCAGAAGCGGAGCCTCCTGGATGGGAGCCGGTTTTACCCCGGATCATATCCTGAAGCAGTATGAAAGCCTTGTCGTGGAATTCGTGCGGGAGTCATAAACAGCCTCGTGGCTCCCGCCCTGAGCCGGACGCCCGGCAGCGTGCCGCCCCACAGGACGCGCGCTGCCGGGCGTCTGTTCTGCCGCAGCTTTTTTTCTCCAGCTACGCTCTCTGCCCCTTTTCCAGCCTCCCAAACAGCCGCACCAGCACCACCACCGCTGCGGCGGCCAGAATGATCTCCGCCGTAAACTGCGCGTAGGCGAGCCCGTACAGCGGAAACAGCGCGTTCAGGATGATCAGCGCCGGGATCTCCAGAACCACCTTCCTGAGAACGGCAAAGAGGAACGCGTTCTTTCCAAGTCCTACCGCCTGGAATACGCCCACCGCAAGGAAATCCACGCAGAGGAAGGGAAGTCCCAGGCAGAAGCCCCGCAGGAACCTTGTTCCATAGGAAACGATCTGCGGATTGTCCATGAACATTCCGACGAAAAATCCCGCTCCCACATAATAAAGGACTGCGACGGTTACCAGGAACGTCACGGATATCCTGGCGGAAAAGGTCACCGTTTTTTTCATTCTCGGCGTATTTCCGCTGGCGTAATTGTAGCTGACCAGCGGCATGATCCCCTGGGACAGCCCCATGGCCACATACATCGGCACCATGTTGACCTTCTGGGTGATCCCCATGGCCGCCACCGCGTCGGAACCGTATCCGGCCGTGAAGTTGTTCAGCACCGTCATTCCCGTCACGTTGAGCAGATTCTGGATGGACGCCGGAATCCCCACGCCGCAGACCCCAAGCACAATCCTCTTTTTCAGGCAGAACATGGACGGCTTGATGCAGACATGGGTGCTCTTTCTTTTCACATACAAAAGAACGAAGAAATACGCGCAGGCCACGCAGTTGGAAAGGAAGGTAGCAAGCCCCGCTCCCTCTGCTCCCATGTCAAGTCCCCATGGCAGAATGAAGACCGGATCAAGGACGATGTTTAAAAGACAGCCGCTCATGGTGCCGATGCTGGCGTGCAGGGCCGCTCCCTCCGAACGCACCAGATAGGCCATGACCACGTTCAGGATGGCCGGAGCCGCGCCGCAGGCCACCGTCCATCTCAGATATCCCGCCGTGGCCTCCATCGTCAGCTCGTCCGCCCCGAGCACGGTCAGCACGAAGGGCTTCAGCGTCAGATACAGCAGAGAAAACAGAAGCCCGAAGAAAATGGAGCAATAGAAGCCGAAGGCCGAGCTTCTGTGCACGGTCTCATAATCCCGGCTCCCCAGCGCCCGGCTCATCATGCTGCTGCTTCCCACGCCAAACAGGTTGTTGACCGCGTTAAAAGCGAGGATCAGCGGCGCGGCCAGCGTCACCGCCGCATTCTGGACGGAATTGTTCAGCATTCCTACAAAATAGGTGTCCGCAAGATTGTACAGCACCGTCACCAGCGAGCTCAATATGGTGGGAACCGCCAGCCTGACCACGGCCTTCGGAATCGGCAGCTCCTCAAAAAGCTGAATTTTCTGTTGATCTTCCACTTTGTACCTCCCAAATCACGATATCATCTGCAGCGGACGTCTGCGAAAGACGTCCCGTATCTTTCATTATATCGCTGTCGGAGCGTTTTTCAAAGGGATTCCTGTAAAAAATGTGCAAACGGGCTACCGTTCGCTGGCTTGCCAGTGAACGGTGACTCAGACATATGGCAGGGCCTCCGTCCGCTGTTGATAAATATTCTCTCCTGCTTTAGCCTGTCCCGGAAGCTTTTCTCCCCCGTTTCTGTTACAATAGAGGCCGGATAAAAAAAGGAGCGCGGGCTGCGGAATCGAAAGGTACCGGCTTTTTGATCCCACAGCCTGCGCTCCGGAACGGAGGATTTCATGCAGCTTACTCATCTCTGTCCCATCGACGCCTTCCGCACCCGGGCCATGCTTCCCGCCGGAGAACGTCTGCTAAACGTCTGGACCGTTACCGGCGCGCAGCCCGGGCCAACGCTGGTCATCACTGCCGGCGTTCACGGCTGCGAATATGTCGGCATCCTGGCTCTGCGGAAGCTGTTTTCCCTGATTCAGCCGGAAACCCTTCGGGGACGGCTGCTGCTTCTCCCCCTGGTCAATGAGGAAGGCTTCTATGCAGGAGCAAAGGGAATCGTTCCGGAGGATGGAAAAAATATCAACCGTATCTTTCCGGCCCGCCCGGACGGCACTGCGGCTGACCGGATCGCAATGGCAGTTCAAACGCAGATCTACCCGGAGGCCGATTTTATTCTGGATCTGCATGGTGGGGAGGCAAATGAGCGCATGCTTCCCCTGGTCTTTTTTCCAAAGGACGCTTCCCCAAAGGTGAATGCGCTTTCCCGTCAGGCCGCTTCTCATCTGCAGGTGGATGTCCGCATCCCGTCCATTGCCAAAAACGGCCTGTACAGCCACGCAGCCCGCTGCGGGATTCCCGCCGTGCTGATGGAGGTGGGAGGTCTTGGTCTGTGGACCGACGGGGAGGTAGAACGGGATCTTGCCGGAATACGAAATCTGATGGGATTTCTCGGCATGGGCGGGGAAGCCCGGCCCAATACCGCCCAAATGGAGGCACGCGAAACCCTTTATCTGGAAGCGGAGGCGGACGGCCTGTGGTTTCCTCACATCCGTCCCGGACAGAAGGTGACCAGGGGCGCTCTTCTCGGCGTTTTGGAGGATCTGGAGGGAAATCCCCTTCAGACGATCCGGGCTGCCTGGGACGGGATCATCTGGTATCACACAGCGGCGCTCGGCGTCAGAAAAGGCGACCCTCTCATCGCATATGGCCGCTGATGCTCTCCCTCGGTGTCTGACCTGTTGGGTGCCCGGCCGCCTCCCAACAGGCCCTACGGTCTCAGACCATTTCCGTATTGTCTTCCTCCAGCAGGCTTCCCATGCTTTTCAGCCCGATCAGGAGGGTGGAGGTATTATGCAGCAGGGCGGAAGTGGCGGGCGGCAGCAGACCGCCTGCCCCAAGCAGGATCAGAACGGCGTTGAAGCTTACGATAAAGCGGTAGTTTCCGCGAATGCGCTTCATCAGCGCGTTGCTGATCCGCTTCAGGGCGACGAGCTGCTCCAGGCTGTCGGCGCTCACGGTGATGTCCGCGATCTCTCTTGCGATCTGCGCGCCGTCGCTGATGGCTATCCCCGCATCCGCCGCGGAAAGGGCCGGGGCATCGTTGATGCCGTCCCCGATCATGATGACCCTTCTTCCGTCCGCCCTTTCCCGTTCCACAAAGGCGGCCTTGTCCTCCGGGAGCACCTCGGAATAATATTCGTCCACTCCCACTCTTCGAGCCACCGCCGCAGCCGTCCGCTCGCTGTCTCCGGTCATCATCACCACCTTGCGGATGCCCTCCCTTTTCAGGGCGCGGATCACCCCGACCGCCTCCTCCCGCAGCGGATCCTCGATGCAGATCACCGCCGCGAGCAGGCTGTCGATGGCAAGATACAGATGGGAGCATTCCTCCGGAAGCGATGCGAAAAGGGCCTCCTTTCCTTCCGGGATCCTGCATTTTTCATCCTCAAACACGAAATGATAGCTTCCGATCACCGCGCGCTTTTCCCCGATGGAGGTGGATATTCCATGCGCCACCATATATTCCACTCTGGAATGCATTTCCTGATGATCCAGCCCCTTCTTCTTCGCCGCTTCCACCACCGCGCGGGCCATGGAATGGGGAAAATGCTCCTCCAGACAGGCCGCGATGCGCAGAAGCTCGTCCGGCTCCTGTCCGTTGAAGGAAAGCACGCAGGCCACGGTGGGCGTCGCTCTGGTCAGCGTTCCGGTCTTATCGAACAAGATGGTTTCCGCCTCCGCAACAGCCTCCAGATATTTTCCGCCCTTCACCGTCACATCATACCGCCCCGCCTCACGGATGGCAGACAGCACGGAAACCGGCATTGCCAGCTTCAGCGCGCAGGAAAAATCCACCATCAGGACGGCGAGCGCCTTTGTCACGTTCCTGGTAAGGAGCCATACCAGGGCCGTTCCAAGCAGCGTATAGGGCACCAGGCTGTCGGCAAGATGCTCCGCCTTTCCCTCAAGCGCGGATTTCAGCTTTTCCGACTCCTCTATCATCGAGACGATCTTTTCATACCTGCTGGAGCCGCCGATGGCCTTTACGCACACCGTAAGCTCTCCCTCCTCCACTGCCGTTCCCGCATAGACGCAGCCGCCGGGGATGCGGCGGACAGGCTCCGATTCCCCGGTGAGAGAGGCCTGATTCACCATGGCCTCTCCCTCCTCCACCAGTCCGTCAAAGGGGATCACGTTTCCCATGTGCACCACCACCAGGTCGCCTTCCCGGATTCCGGAAGCGGGTACCAGCAGCTCATGGCCGTCCATTTTCTGCCATACCCTGCTCACATTCAGAGACATGGTCCTGGCCAGATCGTCCACCGATCTTTTATGCGTCCATTCCTCCAGAAGCTCTCCCACGCCCAGGAGGAACATCACGGAGGATGCGGTGTCCATGTCCCCCCGGAATACGGAAACGCCGATCGCCGCCGCATCCAGCACCGCCACCTCAATCTTTCCCTTTGCCAGCGTTTCCGCGCCCTTTTTCAGGTAGCCGAGGGAACGGACCGCCGTGATCAGGGCGCGCAGGGACCAGGGCACGAACAGCTTTGACAAAAAGCGCGTCAGCACCTTCATCACCAGCTTTTCCTGATAGCGGGCGTTCATCTCCCTTCCCGAATACTCCAGAAGCCCCTCCGGCACCTCCGCCCGGTCATAGCGGAAGCTCTGCAGGCTTTTCAGGATCTCTGTTCTGCTGCCCCGATAGCGGATCACCGCGTCTCCGGTGCGTTCATACACCTTTGCCTCCGTCACGCCCGCCTGCCGCTGCAGGTAGCAGAGCAGGATATCCGCCTGGCTGCAGGACATCCTGTCCTGAACCAGATGAACCCTCATCCGCCCTCTGATCTCATGCTTTATGATCACCTTCACCGCTGTTTCTCCTTCCTGCTCAATCGCAAAGCACCTGCGGGATTCCGCAGGTGCCTGACAGCTTCTCTCCGGAGACCGCAGCCCGCGGCCCCTTACGTTTCACGACTTATTCCTTTTCCTCACCGGATACGGCTTCCTCTGCCGCAGGCTCCCCGGCGGTATCGGCAAGCGCCTCTCCGGCCGCCTCCCGTTCCTCATTAATGGCCTTCGCTTCCTCGTAAATATCCTCCGCGTTTTCCTGCAGGGTCGTTACCGTTTTCATCACGTCCGCCTTCGCCCTCAGGACGGCGGCCGTACAGCCTGTGTAAAATTTCTTTGCGTCCCTGCTGCAAAGCAGCCTGATCCCGGCGGTTCCGAACAGAACGCCCGCCGCAAAAATTCCCGTTTTCTTCGCGTCAATGCATTTCAGACACTTCAGCATGATCTCCTCCATTCCGCCGTCCCCGGGACGGCATACCGTAAGCTTATTTGTGCTGATAACCGGTTATCAGCGTCATGGCCAGACAGAATACCATTGCCCAGGCCCAGAATCTGTGATTTTTCATCCGCACTCCTCCTCCTGCCTTATGCAGCCCGCGGTGATGCCCCACCGCTGTGTGACAGATCCACAGGAAAGCCCCTGGAAATCTTTCCCCGCTTCCCTGCGTTGTTTTTTTATTATAAGCTCCCCTTTCCGGGTTTTCCAGAATTTTCCTCTTATTGAGAAATTTCCTCATCACCGTACTGCCAACAAAAAAGAGCCCTATCAGGCCCTTTTTCGTTTCGTATGTTTGTATGTGGTCTTTTGAGTTAGTTATTTCTAACTTACTGCAAGTATAACCGTTTCTCTTTCCACTGTCAACATACTTTCACTGAAAAAAATGAGTTTTTCTCTCAATATTCTGTTGTTCACAGACAATCCCGCAACCAGGAATCTCCGCATCCTTCCCCGGTTCAGCCCGCCTGCCGCGGCAGACGGGCCAAAACCGGCTTATCCGACACATTTTCTCAGTCTCCTCCAGCCGCAGACACGGTCAGTTGGAGGAAGGATGGGGCATGAACTGGTAGAGCTGCATGGCCGTTTTCTGGACGGGCATGGTCTGCAGAACGATCCTTCCGGGCCCGCTGACGAAGGTATTGAACAGCCCCTCGCCGCCAAGGAAGATGTTTTTCGCTCCCTTGATCATTTCAATATCAATGGAACAGGTGCCGTCCATCATGGCCAGATGGCCGGTATCAACGATCATCCGCTCTCCTGCCCCAAGCTCATATTCCACAGCGGAGCCGTCGATCTCCAGAAGCACGGTGCCGTTTCCGGAAAACTTCTGCATGATGAAGCCCTCTCCGCCAAAGAAGCCCTTCCCCAGCTTTTTCTGGAAAAAGATCTCCATATCCACGCCCGCGTCGCAGGCAAGGAAGCTGCGCTTCTGCGCGATCACCGTTCTCCCGCCGGAAAGCTCCACCCCGATGATGGAACCGGGGAAGCTGGACGCAAACGCGATCTGACCGTCCCTCTCCGCCGTATATCTGTTGCGGAACAGCGTCTCGCCGGAAAACATTCTTCCGAACACCTTGCCGATTCCGCCTCCCTCCGTTTCCATGCGGATCCCGTCCGTCATCCATGACATGGATCCGGCCTCGCAGTAAAGCTCTTCCCCTCTCGTCAGGCTGCAGACCGCAACCGGAAGCGTATCCCCTTTAATTTCATATCTCATATCTGTCTGTCCCTCCTGTATCAGCAGCCGCAGGCGAAGCAGAAATGCCCTTGGCCCGTTTCCTGTTACAGGTACAGTCTACCTTATTTCCCTTTTCAGCGCAACCGTTGGAAAAGCTGTCCGCATAAAACACTGTCAATTCCCAAGGATCCATCCGGCGCTGTCCTTCTGAAGCTCCACCATCCGCCGGTACAGGCCGTCCTGTCTGATCAGCTCCTCCGGCCTGCCCTGCTGCACCGTCCGGCCGTTCTCCAGGACGACGATCCTGTCCGCCCCGGCCACCGTCCGCATCCGATGGGCGATGATGAGCACTGTCTTGTTCCGGATCAGGCGGGAAAGAGCCTCCTGCACGGCGCTTTCATTTTCCACATCCAGGCTCGCCGTCGCCTCGTCCAGCAGGATCACGGGAGCGTCCTTCAGAAGCGCTCTGGCGATGGATATCCTCTGCCTCTCCCCGCCGGAAAGGGTGGAGCCGTTCTCTCCGATCAGGGTCTGATAGCCGTCCGGCAGACGGCGGATGAATGTATCGCAGCAGGCCGCCTTCGCCGCCTCCATCACCTCCTCGTCCGTCGCCCCTCTGCGGCCGAGCCGGATGTTTTCCATCACCGTGTCCCGGAACAGCACCACATCCTGAAAGACCACCGCATAATATTTCAGAAGGGTCTCCGGATCCACGCCGGAAATATCCGTCCCGCCCAGGGTGATCCTTCCCGCGTTCACATCCCAGAATCTGGCCGCAAGCTTCACCGCCGTGGATTTTCCGCCGCCGGAGGGCCCGATCAGGGCGGTCACCTCCCCCTGCTTCGCGGTAAAGCTCACATCCTGAAGGACGCCCTCTCCCTCATGATAGGAAAAGCTCACATGATCGAAAACGATATCATAATCCTTCGGGACAAAGCTTTCCGTTCCTTCCTGAACGGGCTGCTCCTGTATGGCGCGCATCCGCTCGATCCTGAGCTTCGCGCTGAAGGTGGCCGCAATGTTCTGAAGCACCATCCCAAGCGGATCATAAAGCCTTGCCGCCGCGAACAGAAAGCCGAGAAAGATCAGAAAATCCATCCTCCCGGAAAGCAGCAGCAAGGCGCCCGTCAGGATGGTGGTGGCAAGGCCGATGCGCAGGAACGCCTGCGCCGAGCAGACGAACACGCCCGTCACCAGCTCGGAACGGATGGAGCTTTTTTCCATGGCCTTAAGCCTTTCCTCCAGCTCCCCAAGATACGCACCTTTTCTCCCGCACGCCCGGATATCCCGCACGGTTTCCAGCCCCTCCTGGATACAGTCGGCCACCGCCCGCTTCGTCAGAATGCTCTCCGTTCCAAAGCTGTCCTGCAGCTTTTTCGAGCCCGCAGTCAGAAGCACAGCCACGGGGATCACCCACAGCACGGCCGCCGCCATCCTCCAGTCCCACAGAAACATGCACACGCCAATGAATGTCGTAGAAAAAACAGAGGCAAAAAGCTGCGGAATATAATGGGAAAACATCTGATCCAGGCTGGAGCAGTCGGCGATCATGGTGGAGGTCAGATCGCTCAGATCCCGGTTCCCGAAAAAGGAAAGGGGCAGCCTTCGCAGCGTTTCCGCCAGAGAGATCCTTCTGCTCGCGCTCTCCTTATAGGTGGCAAGATACAAAGATGCGTACTGGAACCAGTGCAGGACAAAAAGCAGCACAAGAAGCGTGGCCGCTGCCGACGTATACAGCCAGAACCGGCCCGCCGGGCTGACTCCCCTTTCCAGAATCTGCAGCAGATACTGCAGGACCGCCATGATGACGCCCACCGGGAGCATCAGGCTGACGTTACACAGAAAGCACCAGCCCACCGCCTTTACCAGATCCAAAGCGCCCTGTCCGCTCAGGGCAAATATATGCTGAAGTTTTTTCGTCATATCCGTTTCCTTTCCGGCGCCGGCCTCATACCTTCCACCTGACGCTTCTCTGATAATCCTCCCACATACCGGCATAGATGCCGCCCGCTTCCAGAAGCTGCGCGTGCGTGCCCCGCTCCTCGATCCTGCCGTCCGCGAGCACCAGGATCTCATCCGCATTCTGAACGGTGGAAAGACGGTGTGCGATCATGAGCACCGTTTTTCCGCGCACCAGCGTTTCAAAGGCCTTCTGGATCTGATACTCGTTTTCCGGATCGGCGAAGGCGGAAGCCTCGTCCAGCACGATGATGGGCGCATCCTTCAGGATCGCCCGGGCGAGAGCGATCCTCTGGCACTCGCCGCCGGACAGATAGACGCCCTTCGTCCCGATCACCGTATCCAGCCCCTCCGGCAGCTTCTCCAGAATATCGCCGCACTGCGCGGCCATAGCCGCCTCCAGCACCTGCTGTCTGGAAGCCTCCGGGCGCGCCGCACGGATATTTTCCAGAATGCTCTCCTTAAACAGCCTGGTATCCTGAAACACGAAGGCCACCTGCCGCATCAGCGCCTCCGCGTCCATTTCCCGCACATCCACGCCTCCCACCGTCACGCTCCCCTCCGTCACGTCCCAGAAACGGCAAATCAGGCTGCCCGCCGTGGTCTTTCCCCCGCCGGACGGGCCCACCAGGGCCGTCGTACTGCCCGGCCTGACGGTGAAGCTCACGCCGGAAAGCGCCGGACGGGCCGGGCCCGGATAGGTAAAGGAAACATCCTGGAAGCACACCTGCGTTCCTTTCGGCGTTCTGCTCCCGGAGGCCTTCGGGAGCGGCTTCTCCTTCAGGATCTGATCCAGCTGCCCCATTGCCTCATCCGCCTCCATCACCGCCTCGCTCATATACATGATGCGGTTGATCATGGCGCCGCAGGCCGGGGCGAACAG
Source organism: Candidatus Eisenbergiella merdavium (assembly GCA_019119595.1). GTDB lineage: Bacteria > Bacillota > Clostridia > Lachnospirales > Lachnospiraceae > Eisenbergiella > Eisenbergiella merdavium. The sequence goes on from DWWS01000049.1 coordinate 45,001, forward strand.
GGCGTAGAAGATAAAATTGACCAGCACCCTTCTCACGTCCCCCTCGGAGGCCAAAAGCAGGGCCGCAGGGATCAGCAGGGCAAACGCCCCGTTGATGCAGGTCAGAAATCCCGTCTGTCCCTTCCGGCAGCTCATGGCATAATCGCTCGCCAGCCTGCTGTAGGACTGGATCGCGGAATAAAACGCCTTAAAGGAATAAACCGTCTGCTGGAACACCTTCACCACCGGGATCCCCCGGACATACTCCACAGCCTCCGCGCTCATTTTTTCGATCTCCTGCTGATACCGGTGAAAAAAGCCCGCGTTCTTTCCGCCCATCATCATGCACATGCAGACCACCGCGAGCGCCATGGTAAGCAGGCAGAGAAGGCCCATCCGCCAGTCGAACACGAACAGCATCACAATGCCCGCAACGGGCGTGAGGACGGCCGCCGTCAGATCGGGAAGCTTATGCGCCAGCAGATCCTCGGTCAGCCCCGCGTTGTCGTCGATGAGCTTTCTCAGCCGTCCGGACTGATTTCCCGAAAAAAATCCCAGCGGAAGCTCCATCACATGGGCCATCCCGGCCTTTCTGATATTCTTCGCCGTCCGGAAGGCGGCCAGATGGGTGCACATCAGAGCCGCAAAATAAAGGACGATGTTGGCCGCCGCGAAGAAAACGGCCAGCCACCCCCATTTTACCAGCCCTCCCGCCCCTTCTGCCGCGGGCAGCTTTGGAAAGACGGCGAGCACATCCCTCGCCGCCGCCCATACACAGATATAAGGAACGAGCCCAAGCACGGCGGCTACGCCCGAAAGGACGCATCCCGTTATCGTCAGATATCTGTGGCTGCCCGCGTAGCCAAGAATCTTTTTCAAGCTGCTTTCTTTTGCATTTGACACCTGAATCCCTCCTGTCAATATATTATTTGATTAGTTATAACTAACTCGCACCTTATGATTATAACAGCATAAAAAAACACCCGCTACTCCAAACGGGCGTTTTGCTCCAAACAGCTTCTCTTTTTATATTCCAGCGGACTCATCCCGTAGATGTCCCGGAATGCCGCAGAAAATTTGCTGGCGTTCTGGTATCCCACAGCTTCCGCGATCTCCGTAACGCTCCCGCCGTCCGTAGTCAGAAGGAAGGCCGCCTCCTCCATCCGCCGCCGCTTCAGATAAGCGTAGGGCGGCTCCCCGTACATCTGACGGAAATATTTTTTCACGGTGGATACCCCGATGCCATACTCCCCGGCAAGCTGCGCGATGGGAAGCCTCACCCGCAGATCCGCGGTCAGCCGCTGTCCCATCTCCTGAACCCTCCGCCCCCGGTCCATCCCATAATAAAAGCCTCCCGCCCGCTGCAGCGAGCTTTTCCTCTCCTGCAGAAAAAGCATCAGCTCTGCGGTCTTAAGCCGGAAATACGCGTTCTGCCCCTCCTCCGGAGCCTGATACAGCTCGGAAAAAATATGCTGGATCTTCGGCTCGCAGCGAAGAAGCAGAAAGGAACAGGGCATGAGCAGCGCCCCGAACAGCGCGGCCAGCTGCGGCGCCTCCTCCCCCAGCATCTGCCGGAGCGCGCAGGAAGCCTTTCTGACGTCCAGCACCAGGCTGATCCCCTGATAAAGCCCCTGCGTAAACCGGCTCTCAACCGGAGGCCTTCCCATATCGCTTACGGCAAAATCGCAGGGCCCAAGCCACGCCGTTCGCCCGTCCGGCATGGTGCACTCAAACCGCCCCGCCTGACAGTGATTGATCTCCACCTGCCCCGGACAGCGCCCTTCCTCCTGGATTCCGAACGCGGTATGAAAATCATTGAAAACCAGCGTCACCCCGTCCATCACCGCATGAGCCCTCATCTCTCCCCAACCGTCCGGAAACTCCATCCGGTATATCCTGACTCCCTTCACGGCTTTCACAAGCTGCGACTCCCCCGGAAAAATGCCGTCCCTTCTCGCCATTCCTTTCACCCCTTTCCGTGCACCGCCACACTCTTGATGCCGTCACCTCTGTGATCCTCTTTGTCCGCTTTTGTATAGAATCATCTTACTTTTGTCAGTATATGCTAACTTGCAACAACAGTCAATCCCTGCCTCCTTCTCCCGATATTCCGCAGTCCATATTTTTTTACAGAAAAACAGTCCCTGGCAGGCTTTAGACAACTCCTGCCGGGACCGCTTCTCATCCGTCATCCGGTTGAGGGCTATACCATACAGCCTTCCTCCCTGGAATACCGTTCCAGATACCCTTCCGCTTTCTCTCCCGTCAGTCCAAAATATTTTTCCAGCTTTCTCAGTATCTGTTCCCGGCTGCCTCCAAGCTCAAGATTGTCCAGGATCAGCGCCCGGATTCCGTCCTCCCTTCCCTCTTCCACACCATCCATGAAAAAGCTGTCCATCTCTTCGTGCATATCGTAGCTCCCTTCTTCATTCTGATACATCTCTGCTTTCTCCAATAACTTTCTGTGATCTGTCATCACTGCGATCGCCTCCAGCGTATCCCGATCCAGCCTTTTGTATTCCTCTTTCTTCCTGATATATTCCCGCATTTCCTTACGGTCCTTCCTGAACGGAAGCACAGCCAGCAGCTCTTTCAGAGGAGTCCTGAACGCTCCGTAATCCATCTGCTCATCTGCCCGGATCAGGAGCATGGGATAATCCCGGAACAGCTTCCGAAACGCATCGTCTTTTTCAAAGCGCATCATATCGCTCAGGGCAAGCGGACCGTCCCAGGGCTGTATGCCATGGTAAAGGCAGACGGTATACACGGGAATCAGCCTGTCCGTTCTGTGCAGGCCGCTGAGCCGTTCAGAGGCATTCTGATAATTCCCCTCCCTCCCGTTTTCCCTCTGAATCACCCTCAGCTGGCGGAAATATTCCTGCGCGTCATAATTCATACAGCGCAGCGGCATGCTGTAATCCACCGTTTCCTGCGCTTCCAGCGCCACCAGACGCAGGATCGTCCCGCTGTCCTTCATCCTTCGGATCACGTCCCGGCTGCGGGAACGGTATCGGATATCCTTCCCCCCTTCTTCTGTCTCCGTATAGTTCCCGGATACGTTCTCGATCTGCTTCGGATCGATCACCTGAACGCCGCCGAAAACCGCCCCGTTCAGCAGATCGGCAAACCGATGATCGTCCTCCAGATATTTCAGCATGGCGTCATTTTTTTCACCCATTCTCCTTAAATTGCCTCCCTTTCCCGGCAGACACGCGAAGAACCGGCCCGCCGCTTATCCATTTTGTTTTCCTGTCCAACCTCTGTGTAAATACGGCAGATACGCCAAAAGAAAATACAGATCGTCAGATATGATATTTTTATCATAAAACGATCCGGCGGAATTGTCAAACACGAAATTCCGCCGGATAAAAATCAGAAATATAGAAGGTTACAGTTCTCTCTGCGCCCTCCGCAAAGCCGCCAGCCCCAAATTCAATCCGGGTCAGGCTACCGTCTTATTCCACCTTCACCCAGCAGGCCGAGCAGGCAGGAATCGTCATCAGACCATCCTGAGTTTTCAGCTCTCCGCCAAAGCGATATACCACCTCTCCGGTCTTCAGGCTGCAGGCAAAGCTTTCTTCCCTGCCGGAGGGATTCAGCACCACCAGAATCTTCTCCTCTCCCGCGCTCCTCAGATAGGCGGAAGGGATAGGCATTTTCCTGCGCATACACGAATTCGATCTCCCCCCGATTCGACAGGGCGGGATGTGCCTGTCTGACGGCGATGAGCTTATTCACCTCCTGCCAGAGAGAATCCTCCTGCGCCTGCTGGCGCTGCACCGTGGGGCGATCCGCGCTCTCATCCTGTCTGATGTAGAGCTTTTCCTTTGCGGCGCTGCTGAAGCCCGCGTTCACACCGTCGTCCCACTGCATGGGCGTGCGGGCGCCGGTCCGGTTGAAGCCGCCCTCCACGGAGGTTAGGCCGGGCAGATAGCGCATTCCGATCTCATCTCCATAATAGATGAACGGCGCTCCCGGCATGGAAAGCAGGAAAGCGAACGCCACCTTCAGATCCTCTCCGTCCAGCCGCCAGGCGATCCGCTCCATATCGTGATTACCGGAGGGAATGCAGATCAGCCCCTTTTTCTCCGACTTTTCATAATTCTCCACATACTTCTTCACAAACTGGGAAATATCACCCTTTCCCTCTTTTGAAAAGTAAGGATGCTCGCAGCGGAACAGGTCGTTATAGTGAGAGGGGCCGAAATGAAGCAGGAAATCCATGTGAAAGCCGCCCTGAAGGGACTTATCCGGCTCTCCCCATTCGGAAACCAGCACGGCCTCCGGAAATTCCTCATCCAGAAACGCGCGGACCTTTTTCCAGAGAGCGATGGTTCCCTTTCCGTCCTCGTCCTGCTTGACCAGCGAGCCGGCCATATCCACACGGAAGCCGTCGCAGCCCATCCGAAGCCAGAAACGCATCACATCCTTCATGGCCTCAAGCGTGGCTCTTGGGCCCTCGTCCTCCGGCGACATCTGCCATGGCCTTGTGATCTTATAGTAGCCGTAATTCAGCGCGGGCTGGGAGGAGAAAAAATTCACCGCACAGGAGCCGTCCCGGTCGGAGATCCCCCGCAGGCTTGCCATATCCTCCGGCGCCTCCCAGATGCTGTCCGTCCACACATAGCGGTCGGAATATATATTTTTTTCCGCCTTCATGGATTCCCGGAACCAGGGATGCTCCACCGATGTATGGCCGGGAACCAGATCCAGGAGCACATGCATGCCTCTCTGGTGCGCCTCCTGAAAAAGCCGCTTTGCGTCCTCATTGGTGCCGTACCTGGGCGCGATGGTATAGTAATCCGCCACGTCATAGCCGGCGTCCCCGAAGGGCGATACGAAGCAGGGATTCAGCCAGATGGCATTGCAGCCAAGCTCCCTGATATAATCAAGCTTTTCGATCACGCCCGGCAGATCCCCGATGCCGTCGCTGTTGGTATCCAGAAAGGACTGGGGATAGATTTCATAAAAAACCGCATCATCAAGCCATTTCGCCATAGCAACCTCCTTTATCTCTGCCCTATTTAACCTCCACCCTGCTGTTGAAGCGGTCCAGAAGCAGGGCAAGCACAATACCCACCGCAATACAGATCAGATTGACTACGGCCGCTCCTACGGTTGCAAAGCCGGAAACGGGAATGATCATCACCGTAGCCGCGATCACGATGCCGATGATTCCGTGGAACGCGATGGAATAGAAATTGTCGAACAGAGCGTTCACCGCCTTCGCCAGGCAGATCACCGTCACCAGCGCGCCGATCCCGCCGGGGATCAGGACGCCGAAGTCCAGATGACCAATCCCGTCCACAAACGGCGTGTACAGTCCGAGAGGCATCAGCAGCGTGGAAAAGCTCATACCGGGAGCGATCACGCTCAGAGCCAGGCAGAAACCGCAGAACAGGTACCAGACGAAATTAGGGGTGATCTGTACGGAAAAAGCCTTCAGAGCGCCCAGCAGCACAAAGATGAATACCATGCAGATCACGAGGGAGATCCAGGAGCCCTTACTTCTTCCTTTTTCTCCCGCCTCGCGGAACAGGGAAGGAAGCATGCCCGTGATCAGACCGATGAAGAGGCAGACCGAAGGATCCGGATACTTCTCCAGGAAAAAGGCCAGCAGGTTTGCGACTCCGAGAAAGCCCACCACGCCGCCGATCCCGTAGGGTATCAGAATGGGCATATGGGTCTTAAAACGCGCGAAGGGTTTGGAAAGGAATTCCATGGCCGGCTTGTAAACGCCGAATACCACCGCAAGCACACCGCCCGAGATCCCGGGAAGCACGGCGCCAAGGCCGATCAGCGCTCCCTGAATGATGTGATAGAGCACCAGAAACGGATTGCTTCCTGTGCTTTTCTGTTCTTTTCTCATTTCCGTTTTACTCATGTAACAGTCTCCATTTTCAGATTTATATTTTGCTGTTTTCCCATTTTGGAACACGCTGAAAGCCTTCCTTCAGCCGCAGAATGAAAAACAGCCGCATCGTGCTGATTATACTGTTTTCAGGGTCTTTTTTCAAGTAGCCTGTCCAAAGTTTCCCAAAGCTTTGGCGGCCCGCCTGTCCCAAATTCTTTGTCTCATCATTCCACGATCCTCAGACTTCTCACCCTGCGCTCGCAGATCCGGTCCGTCTCCCTCACGCTGCCAAACAGCAGCTCTCCCTGCGGATCGTGGCGCAGCCGGTTTTCCATGGCACGGGCGCGGCTCTGGTTCGCATAGCAGTACAGACAGCCGTTGGGACAGGTGTTATAGGCGCCGATATCCACGCTTTCCATACAGCCGCAGCCGTTCCTCTGGCCCTTATCCGGCTTCAGCTCCAGCCTGCAGCCGCAGGTCTGCTCCAGGAGCCTCTGATCCAGGCAGCCGCCCCGCTCAATGCCGTACCCGTCAAGCTCCCAGCTCTCGCAGCAGGTCTGCGCTCTCAGACCGTGTTCCCCGGCGATTCTGCCGATGCCGGACGCCAGCGCGCGTACCTCCTGCTCTCCGATCTGACAAAACGTCGTTTTCTTCAGCTTTGCATACAGATCCACAAAGCTGATCACCACCCGGTCCGCATGCGCCGCAAGCCTTCCGCACATTCGTTCAAACGTATCCAGATGGCGGCCTATCGTCCATTCCTCTGTCAAAAGGATCGGGTCGTATCTCCATACCATGCGCCCGGCGCCGATCCGTTCGGAGAGCAGGCAGAACTGCTCCATGATCTCTTCCTTTTCTCTCAGCCCCCGCTCCAGCTCCTTCCCATAGGGCGTGATGGTATACTGAAAACAGTAAGGAATCCCCATTTCGTCCAGCCGGGGAAGCTTCTCCGTCATCGGGCCGGCATCCTTGGTCCAGAATACGATGCAGTCCAGCGTATCCGGCCGCAGCGGGATGCGGCTGATCTGAGCAGCGTTCATGGGATTTCTCACCAGCGCATACCCGGCGCGCAGGCGGTTCATGAACCATTCCGAATACCAGCATGGAATATCGGTTCTTCTTGATGCGGACAGAATCATGCTTGCCTCCATAAGAATAAAGAAAAACCGGCCGTATCATTCTCCAGAATGACATGCCGGAATTTTCTCATACGCTTTGACATTCGCTGTTCTTTCACATACGCTGTACTTCCGCGCTGCACTTTCGCGTGATCAGATACCGATCACGTTGACCGCGTGCATATAGGCATCCGAGCCCCGCGCACAGGTAACGACGACCCGCCTTCCTTTCACCAGAACCTTGCAGTTGCTGAAGCCGGTTGAGGAATCCAGCCGAAGCTCCATCGTTCCCGCATCCGTATTCAGGTAGAGGGTGTTTTCCGTGGATCGCTCATCCACAGATCCCACTACGGCTGCGGTGGATGAGGTGTCCACCGACGCATCGGACGAACCGTCCTTTTCCCCAACAATGCGCGCTGCGTGAAGATAGGCATCCGAGCCGTGATAGAAGGAAACCTTCAGCTTCCTTCCGGGCGTCAGAACTCTGGCGTTTGAAATATCGCAGTCCCCGTCGATCACAAACTGCATCTCTCCGCCGTCAGTGGACAGATACAGCAGATCCTCCTTTGTGCTGTTCCCCACCGTTCCCTTCAGCGTGGTAACGGTCCTTCCGTTAATGGTTTCCGTTGTCACCGCCGCTTCCTTCGCCACATCCGAAATGCTCACCGCATGCAGATAGGCGTCCGAGCCTCTCGCACAGACGATCTGATAGGTTTCCCCTGCGACCAGCACCTTGCACCCGTCCATATTGGTGGACGAATCCAGCCTGATCTGCATTTCCCCCTGGTCCGTTTTCAGATACAGCAGGTCGTCCTTCGTTTTGTCGCTGATCTCCCCCTTTACGGTTACGGACGTAGAGTAATCAATGGAATTGGATTCCTGCTTTACGCCGGTGGTGATCTTCGCCGCATGCAGATAGCCGTCCGATCCATAGGTAACGGACACATAAATCTCCCTTCCCGGAAGCAGCACCTTGCAGCCGCTTGCGTCCGTTTCGGAATCAATCTTTATCTCCATCCGCCCCTGCGAGGTGGAGAGCAGCAAAAGCTCCGTATCCGTTCCCGACAAAATTGTTCCATATACCGTGGCTATGATTTCCGCCGCCCTTACCTGCAATGCACCGGACGGCAGAAAAACCGCCAGAAGCAGCGCGCAGGTCAGCAGGAAAGCCAGCCTGTTTCCGCCTTTTTTCATCCTCATAAACCTTCCTCCTTTGTAACGGTACAGCTTAGCTTCATCATATAATATTTGCCTCCGAAAAGCAACTGCTTTGAGAGAACGGTAAAAAAAGCCGGTCCCCAAAAGAAAAAAAGCGTGGACGCTTCGATTTTCCTGAGGTAAAATAAACATGATTTTATTGGTTTTTATTTTAAAGGGTCATCGAAAAGCGCGGCAAAAAAGGCTCTCGACGGAAATTAGGGCCGCCTGCGCTCTGAAACGGGGATTTTATGGAGAAAAAAGAAGACAACAGCAACAAACCGATACAACCGGAGCAATCCGCGCAGCCGGCGCATATTTATCTGGAAACGCAGGGTGATTACCGGATGCGGGAGCTGGACAGACGCGACCTTGAGCAGTTTAACGCGCTTTTAACCTACGCTTTCCAGGTAACCTCCTACGAGCTGCTTCAGACTGGCTGGGAGCAGGATGAATTCAAGTACGCAAAAAGGCCCATGCTGGAGGAGGCCTACGTCCTCGGCTGGTTTTATAAGGACAGGCTGGCCTCCATGATCGTGGTCTACTCCATGAAGGTCAACATCCACGACAACATCATGAATATGGGCGGCATCACCGGTGTCGCGACCTATCCGGAATATACGGGCCGCGGCCTGATCCACTCCCTGATGCGGCGCGCCATCAACTATATGCATGAGCAGGGCTTTCCCATCTCTTTCCTGTATCCCTATTCCATACCATTTTACCGGAAGATGGGATGGGAGATCGTATCCGACAAGATCACCTTCACCATCCGGGACACGCAGCTCCCGAAGCCGCGGCCAGTGGAAGGTATGGTAGAACGGGTCAGCCAGGATTCCGAGGATTTTCACAACGTATATTCCTATTTTGCCCTCCAGCGCCACGGCGCTATGATCCGGGACAATCTGGCCTGGGACGAATACTGGCGCTGGGAAAACGACGACATGATCGTCGCCGTCTATTACAGCGGGGAGCATAAACCGCTGGGCTATGTGGTCTACTACATCGCGAACGAGATCTTCCATATTAAGGAAATGGTCTATCTGAACATCGAAGCAAACTATGGTCTGTGGAACTACATCACCGCACATTTTTCCATGATCACCCAGGTGGTAGGGGACAACTATTCGGGAGAGCCGATGGCCTACCTGCTGGAGGACAGCGAGATCACGGAAAGCGTTTCTCCCTATATCATGGCCAGGATCGTAGATGCCGAAAGCTTCCTTCGGGAATATCCCTGGCAGATACAGCCTGAGGATTTCCGCATCCACTTCCGCGTCATGGATGAAATGGCCCCCTGGAATACCGGCGATTATCTGGTTTCCTGGAAGGGCGGCGAAACCCGCTGCGAGCGGGTGGAAAACAACCAGTCCATCAACGTGGTGGAGCTGGACATCAACACGCTGACCACCATGCTCATGGGCTATAAGCGCCCCAGCTATCTGTATGAGCATGAAAAGATCAAAACGGAATACTATATGCTCACCTGGCTGGAGCGGCTGATTCCGGTGGAAAAGCCTTACTTTTCGGATTATTTTTAAAGCGGTTCCTGATCTGTTTTCGGGAAAAAGAATATTTTTAAAAGAGGTTCTGCGAAGAACCTCTTTTAGTTTATATGGATACTGAAAACCGGCGCGGATGTCCATAGTACAAACTCTACGCTTTTCCGGAAAGCCACTCCTGTACAATGGCAGTACTTACCCCTGTTGCCTCTGCGATCTTCCCGTCAGACATCCCCATGGCCGAAAGAGAAATTGCGATCTCCTTCCTCGCTTCTGCTTTTCCTTCTCTGATTCCTTCCAGCTTCCCATCCCGGATCATTCCCTGAATCCCTTTGCACACGTCGATTCCTCCCTCCTGTGTCGTATATTCCTGTGTTCTGATTTTCATGAGCTCCGATGAATGCGTCAGCTCTGCCAGCGCGTTGACCGCCGTTTCTGAAACGTTCGTGAAATATTCCCGGTTTGCGTTGATGAAATTTTCCAGCTTCTCCTTGTCGTCCGCATATTTTCGGAAGCCGAAGATCGTACGCAGCTCTCCGGTGTAGCCGCAGATCTCCTCATCCGTCATCCTGCAGACATCCAGAAGCCTGATCTCCAGCTGTAGGGTATGTGCTGAATCAACATCGTCCGCAAACAGGTCCGAAAGCTTCACCGGCCCGTCCCAAGGCTCCTTTCCCCAATAAAGCACCAGCGTCACACAACGGGAAAGGCGGTCTGTTTTCAAAAAGCGGCCCAGGTATTCCCCCGCCGTAAGGCCCTCCGGAATATGCCTTTGGCCCTTTCCGTTTCTCCATTCCGTATCATGACGATCCTGGATGACCTGCATCTGGCGGGCATAATTGACAAAGTCCAGCTCCAGCACGCGGAAGGGCATGGCATAGTCGATCTCCGACTGATGCTCAATTCCAAAAACGGCAAAACTTCTTCCGCTTTTCACGCTCTTGACCACGTCGCGGTACTGCACCAGCGAAACGCTGCCGTCTCCCCTGGTGATGCGGATGCGGGCCGTTTCCTTGACATCCTCGTCCTGAAGCTCTTCGGCGGACAGAGGCGGCTCACAGCGCAGGGCGTGATTAAAAAGCTCGGCAAAGTTTTCATTGTTCGTTTTGAACAGAAGCGTGGCGGCTGTATCCTTTTTCATTCCCTGTCCGGCGATCTTGCCGATACCCCTGCGCCTGCTGCTGTTTTGCTCGTTCTCTTTTGTCTTTTCTTTCAAAGGCAGACTCCTTTCTGGGAAGCAGATATCATACGCATATCATGTGCATAAACGTATACATAACGCTTCCCGGCAGGAGCGCCCTTCTTCACACAGCCTTCTCAGGGAGCTCCTGCATCTTCGGTTTGCAGTTATAATGGTGGAATATAAGATTTGCATAGAGTTCCCAAAATCGTCAGAGAAAACAGTCGACCTTCTGTTTTGACGATAGCCGAACGGCTTAAAAAGAAATTTATGCTATCTGAAGCATAGCACTTTTCTGGCGGACAGGCAAGCCTTTTTGACTGAACGGTTGTGTAAGGTTCTGTAACGATGCGGGTCAGCCCTTCCAGATCCAGGATGGAGCCGCCCCCCAGAAAGCCGTCTCCTTGTCCAGCGCCGCCGTGGCCTCGTCCAGCTGTTCCTGCGTCAGATTTTTCTCCCGGAGGAATTTCCGGATCATTTCAGCAAGTTGTACCTGCATCGTTTCGCACTCCTCCTGTGCCTACAGCATATCATCGACTTTGGAGCGGAAACAGAGTGTATTTTCCCGATTTGGACGGAAAATAGTTTCCATTATTAATCGTCGTAGTTCCCTCGTCATGAAAGAATTTCCGGAACGCTGTTCGAGATACGGTAAACAAAACGGTTCGTTTCATCAATGCGTCTGCCTGTAGAGATAATCTTCCCACGCTTCCTCTCAAACCAGATCTTTTTCATATTTCATTTTCTCGTTCAAAACTGCAAAAGCTGACGGTCTGCATCCAGCCGTGCTTTTCTTCCAACTGGCAAAAGAGCATGCCTGTCTCCATGACCGAAATCGTCACAATATGCCACCGGAATGCCATGCCGTTTTCCAAATCTTTCAAGCAGTTCCAAAAGCTGTTGCAGCGAACGGAAAGAATCTCCTTCCCCGCTTGAATAATGGCCAAAAAGAAGGCCGGAAACATTTTTCATTCCCTCATTCCCTCCCCGGTCAGACAGCAGGTGCCGCCCTCCATCAGCCGGGAAACAAACTGTGTTTCATCGAAAGCACAAACAGACTCAAACAATCCGGGTGTCTGTCCATAAAAGGTTTCCACCCCCGCCTGGAACCATATTGCATTCAAAATGGATGTGCCGTCACTGTAGCTGACATACAGCTTGGGATGTTTTCGAATGTTCTCATAATCAATAAGCGGAAGGAGCGGAACGCTTCCTGTCCCGCCCCCGAAAAAGATCATTGTCACTTCGTCATCGGCAACCATTTCGTTAAAATCGTCAGCTCGTTCCTGTGTTGAAGCTAAATGTCCCCAGGTTGTCCGGTACAGATTCCTTCCAGTTTTCACCCGGAAGCCCTTGCTCTCCAATCCAGCTACTATTTTTTCATAGGATTCCTCAATAGCGATATGACTGGGAGAAACCAGACCGATCACGTCTCCCTTCTTCAAAAGCCCCGCCTTCATCCTCTCCCTTCCTCCTCCAGCTCACCGATGGAAAAATCAGCATTTTTCAGTCCGTGATAATAGTTTCCCCTCTGCGCGGTAAATTTCAGCACACAGTAATCCAGATCATCCACGCCCTTTGGATAATACATCCTGTCGCTGTCCTTCCAGAGGCGCTCTCTGCTGGCCCGGTCTGTGCAGACCTTCATGCTTCCGTCCAGCCGAAGCCCCTGAAAATGCTGTTCATCACAGAAATAGAGACACGCTGCCGGATCAGCAAGAAACTGCTGCACCCGTCTGGAGGAGCAGTTGGTGGACATATAATGCCCCCCAGTCCGTCACGATCCAGCGCGAACATGGCCTTGATGACTGGCCCTCTGGCTTTGTCCACTGACCCCACAAACACAAACTTCGAGCGTTCCACAAGTGTTCTGATCTCTTCCGCCATCTTTTTTTCCATATCTTTCCCTCCATTCCGCCCTTGCTTTCCTTTCAAAGCGTCTCCGCTCTCCCCGTCCGCCTCCTTCTGCCGTCAATCCCCCTGCAGGTTCCTCCGGATCCTTTCCAGCATTTCCTCGAAGCGGACGATCTCCTCGTCGCTGAAGCCTCTGTAAAAAATCTCTCCCATTTTCTCAGACACCTCCTCGTACTGTCCGTTCAGCGCTCTCGCTTTTGGCGTAAGCACGATGAGAAGCTGCCGTCTGTCCTGCGGGGACGGAACCCTGCTCAAAAAGTCTCTTTCCTCCATCCGATCCGGCATCCCGGTCAGCGTGGTCTTCGCCAGTCCCGTCCTTCGGGAAAGCTCCACGATCGGCAGATGGTCCTCCTGCCAGAGCACGTAAAGGATGCGCCCCTGCGCCCCGTTAAATTCTTCGATCCCCGCGTTCTGAAGAAGCGTGTTGAAGATCCTTCCGCTAAGCTGCTTGATCTGGGAGATCAGCAATCCTCCGTTTGTCCGTATCATTTTACCTCCATGCCCAAGTGCGGCAAATCCGGTTGAAAAATGTGCCCGATGACCCGTTTCCCAATTTTCCTCCCTGGTGGGAGCTCATTTAATTCTGCAAAAAGATAATACTATATAGTATGTTTTTGTCAAATATCTTCTACGTTTTCCCTGAAAACTTTTCTGCGAAATTTTGTAGCGGTCCGGTTTCTTTTCACAGGCCGGGGGACCAGCGAAGCCAAGGTTCAGGGAAAAATATGAAAAGCAGAAAAATAAAAACGCCGGAACTTTCTTGGTGGTACGGCAAAAAACAGAGGTTTTCATGTATAATTGACATTACTTTTGCTTTGAAGTAGAATATAGTTCAAGCTTTATTTAAAAATCCTGTAGATAGAATGGGACTTGTTGAATCTATACGCGAATGAGGAGCCATTGTGAGAAGGAAGCATATAAAACCGTCAAAAAAATGCACTATTTTAAGAAAGCGCTAATAGATATGCTGCCGCATGTGTAGCTTCTTAATATATAAAAGGGGAAAAGTATCACGATTGGTAATATGCAGAAATCAGGAAAAGAAAAGAATAACTGTTTAAATACGGACACTCGGGAAAAATGGATTTGTTTTGACTTTTCAAATCATCAAATGTTTGAAAGAACGGTGCCCGTTTTTTGTAGTGTAAATGGTCATATAATAAACGCCAAAACATGGAGTCGGGTTCTTATAGCCATAGTAGAGGATGCGCTTGCAAATTATAGTTCCGTGATGGATTACTTTTATACCCATTCGCTTCTATCCGGGCGCACCGCTCATCCTTTTTTGATGAGAAACAGGATAGAAGGCCTGAGTTGTATACAATTAAAAAATGATTACTGGATCAATGTTCATTTTAATACGCCCACGATTGTGAAAATGATCGGAAGACTGTGCCTGCATTGTGGGTATGGAAAAGAACAGGTCGTTCTTTATGGCGCTCCTAAAAAAATGAGCCGCATAGCAGATAGCAATGAGGAAAAAACAGTGATTCCAGAATGTCTGTGCGCTGTCATACGACAGTATTATTCTGGTGGTGTACGCTTTGATGAAACTGTGCTGAGGCTGATTGAGGATCGCGCCGGGCTGACAATCAATGCTGCCATGCAGAATACGATGAAAAAACTGCTGTATCGGCGCAGCGATGGTCTGTACTTTCTACCAGAAATGACTGGAAATACTGAACAGATCGACTTGCTGGAAAAAGGTGCTCTGTTTCACGCTATAGAAATATACGGATGTATCGATGTTTCTATGTTATATCGGGAATATGCAAACTTAAATAGTGAAACCTGTTTAAGAAACGAAGATGATTTTTCTGATTTTCTGAAATTCCTTTTTCCAAAGGAGATTCGTATAAGCACTGTGCTGAAAACGAGAATCATCAGGAAAACGGGAGTCACCAGTAACCATGCACTGCAGACAGCGGCAGATAAGATTATGAAAACAGTTTGTGAAGCCGGTTGTATCACTCAGGATGATCTTTCATCCGAGTACCCGCTGCTCTCAAAGTTATTTATACAAAGGCTGATTGAAAAACACACAGAAGCAATCATAGCGGTTCAGATTAACGGGCTTTTGTGTTATCAGAGCCTGGAATTTATGGAACTGGGAGAAGATTTTTCGTCAAAGCTAAACGAGGTACTTGGTAAGATCGATCTTCTTTCATTAACACCATCGCAGGATATCATCCATGCGCTTCTTAGTGTGAAGCTTGGTTATAATCTGCGAGACAATCTGAATATTACAGATGACAGGACATTTCATCGTATTATTTCTGCGTACTATACAGGCCCCAAAACGCGCGTATGGAAATCCGGAAATTATATGGAGGAGGGCAGCGATGTATAACTATGAATGGGATGCGCAGACAGGGGGATATATTTTAACAACAAAATCAGACAGATTTATAGCAAATGAAATACGCCCAGTATTTGCTGAAGAACTGGAACTTACGGGGTTATCCCGTTTTTTTAAGTATGATCGTGAGGAAAAAAGGCCATACCTGTGGGCCCAAAAAAATATATACTATTACCGTGGAGAGAAAGTTGCGCAATTCAACGGTACACAATATGGAAAACCCATGGATATTACCTGCTTTTTCGATGAAATAAAAGAGCTGGAGCCGGTGGATATCGAGCTTATGATCAAAAAAAATTCAGAAATCATGCAGGCTATGGTTTGTGATGTAAAGCGGCGGACGAAAGAGCTTTATGATCAGGATATTATGCGCTGTGATAAGGCTTATATCGCTTTTTCGGGAGGAAAGGATTCGATAGTGCTCTTACATATCTGTAATGAAGTACTGCCGCTGAGTGTTCCTGTTATTTTCAGCGATACCGATATGGAATTACCGGATACTTATATAACGTGGGATGAAGTTCAAAAAGAATATCCGAAACGAACATTCCTACGGGCCCGGGCCGAGAATAAAGCCGTTGATAACTGGAATTTATTTGGCCCGCCATCCAGGACGATCAGATGGTGCTGTTCCGTTCATAAAAGTACTCCGGCGCTTATTATGCTGAAAAAAATGGTAAATAAATCGTCCGTTCGTGTTATGGCCTTTGTCGGTGTTCGTGGGGAGGAAAGCATTAGCAGATCGTCTTATCAAGATGCCAATGAAGGCGTGAAAAATGCTTCTCAGCTGAACAAAATGCCGATTTTGGAGTGGGGGGCCCATGAGCTATGGTTGTATATATTCCAGAATCGTCTCTATATTAACAGGGCATACCGCTATGGATTACCTCGTGTTGGATGTGCGATGTGTCCTGAATCTTCAGAAAAATATGTCTGGCTGGTGGACGCAGTTTATCCGGGGCTGATTGATTCCTACGCAGATGTTATTATTAAAACCGGGATAAAGACATTCTCTACAGAAGAAGACAAGAGAGAATACCTTGCAAAGCAAGGATGGCAGGCTCGGAAAAGTGGTGTCGTTTTGAAAGATACAATTACCGCCCCGATTGAAAACACAGAGGGATTGACAGTAACTTTTAAAAGCTCGTTTTTTGATGAACAGCGCTTCTTTACGTGGATCAAGCCGATCGGAACTGTTATGAAGGATCCGGAGACAGGCCAACTAAAGCTGAAGCTTCCACATACACTTGACGAGGGGATACCGTTCACGTATCATGCGCCTTTTGCAGGCGGCGGCATACTGACCGTACATTTTCGTTCAGACGATGAACGTTTATCCCTTACTCCAGTTTTAAGGACTATGTTAAAAAAAGTGGCAGCCTGTGTGAACTGCAGAGCCTGCGAAGCGGAATGCATGTATGGCGCCCTGTATTATTCAGATGGGAAAATGCAAATCGATGAAAGGAAATGTGTCCACTGCCTGAAGTGTTTTAACAATATAGATAATGGCTGCTGGAGGTACAAATCAATGTATAAGAGCGAAAACGAACAGAAAAACCAAATAAGCAGTATTAATCGTTATAATAATTTTGGCATCCGGGAAAAGGATTCCAATCTTTGGATATCCGCACTGGTTGAAATGCGTGATAATTTCTTTCCATGGAATACCGCCCATCAACTTGGAAATAAAATGGTAGAATCCGCAAACGTTTGGTTCCAGCAGAGTGAATTAATAGACAATAAATCCAAAACGCCTACTTTGCTTGTAGATCTGTTTGAAAAATACGGCGGCGACTCGGAAATCGGATGGGAGTTTATATGGATTGCTCTTGCAAATAACGCAATTCTGATTAAGTGGTTTATTACAACTACTCTGATCGGCGAAACATATAACGTTGATAAGCTGGCAGATATGCTGAAAGTTGATTACCCGGAGCTTGGAAATTCAACCATCAAAGGAGGTCTGGCCGCACTCAAAGATACAATTTCAAAATCGCCTGTGGGCGGTGAGGGCGCTATGGTGCAGTATGAAATGAAAGGAAAATCCGTTGTAACAGTAACGCGTCTGGCTAAGAAGATTCATCCTCTTACTGTGCTTTATGGATTGTATATGGACGCAAGATTAGCAGCCAGCGGCACATTTACCGTTGCAGGGCTTATGGATGCCGATATCCACTCTACTTATATTTCTCCGATCGCTGCTTTTGGAATCGCGGCAGGCGAGTTTAAACGTATTTGTGAAGGCCTTCATAGCCGTTATCCTGACTATATTGCAACAACATTTACACATGGGAATGACGAGATTCGAATATTCCCTGATAAATTTACAACGGAAGATATAATTGCTCTGGCAATTCAAGAGGGTTAAAACATGGAAAAACGCCATTATAAAGACTATTTCTCGGTTCCTGCAGATTATAATGCCAATATGACACGAGAAGCGATCAACGTAACGCCGGAAACATGGCTTGACTTTTATCCTCATATAAAATACCTGGACTTTTTGCAGACATTATTTGAAGAAAGAAAATCTGTCTGGCTGACGGGTAATTACGGAACAGGAAAAAGTAATGCGGCGCTTGTGACATATAAGCTGTTTATGGACGATATGGCGCGAGTGGATAAATGGTTTGAAAACTACCGTCACAAGATTGTAAACGCGGACAATTTGAAACGGCAGTTAATTGCTGCAAGAGAAGACGGTATTTTAGTTATATATGACTATAATGCCTCAGGCCTTGGACCAAATGAAGAATTTTTGGTCCGACTGGAAAAAAGCGTCAGCGCCGCTCTCAGGGAACATAACTATACGGTACCCGGCAAAGCAAATCTAGATCTTGTGATTGAACGGCTTCGCAGAGAAGGCGATCAATTTTTTAAAACGCGGGATTCCATGCTGGCGGAAATGAAATCGCTTAAATCGGATATCCGCACGACAGAACAGCTGATCTCAAAACTTGAAAAAGAGAACACGGCAGACGTGCCCGTGCCAACTCATTATCTTGATGACGTACAGGCGGTTTTTCACAGAGACGATATTTATCTAAGCGTAGACGTACCAACATTCCGGGCATGGATCGCCGCTATCTGTGAAATCAATAAAATAAAAAGGATCATCTATTTATTCGATGAATTTTCCGAATTTATAGATTCAAACAGCGGTACTTTAAAAACATTCGAAGATGTGACGGAAGCGCCGGCAGTCAATCATTTTTATCTGGTGCCAATCACACATAAGGAACTGCGGGCATTTTATGGAGAAAATTCGCCCGGCGCAAACAAGGCAAAGGATCGCTTTTATTTTCGCAATCTTCAAATGCCCAACGATATTGCGTTTCAGCTTGCCTCCCATGCAATGAAAAGACATGAGAAAGAGCCATACTGCTCCGAATGGAAAGATGAAAAAAATATCCTTTGGAACAGTATTGTTCCTGTTGTAGACCGGTTTAATGATCCACCGGAGAGCGAGGCGTATGTTTCACGAGATTCGTTTTATGACATTCTGCCAATTCACCCAATGACGGCTTTTCTTCTTAAATTTTTGGCGGAATCGGCCCGATCCAGCCAGCGGAGCATTTTTGAATATCTGAAGGGGAGCGCCGATGGACATGAGTTTCAGGAATTTATCTCAAAAGGCGGCCCCCAGATTGTTAATGGACAATTTTTGACAGTGGATTATTTATGGAAATATTTCATGGAAAGAGAGGATTCCGGACAGAATGCGGAAATTGTCGCTGTCAAAATGGAATTTGACCGTATAAAAGCACGGGAATTCAGAAATTATGAGGACGATCAGCCGGAGATCAGGGTGCTGAAGACGGTTATGCTCTTCACTCTTCTCGCCAGATTAAATCCAAATGGCCATGACAGATTACAGCCTACTATAGAAAATATTGAACTTTCTTTCCGCGGCGACGGTGTGGTAATTGATGTCAATACGATTCTTAGGGATCTTGCTGAAAACAGGCATTGTTTTTCAATTGTTAACGGGTATATTGAGCTGTATTCGACTACTGTTGGCAACGAAGAAATCGAAAAGAAAAAGCAGGAACTGTCCGACCAATTTTATGAATTGTTATCGGAAAGATGCAAGGAAGCAATGGAGCAGGCCACAAAGACGATACGAGGGAAATTTTCAAGCGGTCGTTTTGAAATACGCGTTTCTGACATGAAGCATACAACGCTGAGTAATCTGGCATCCTCTCGCGATCAGTACAGCACGGGCCTGCGCAAGGATGACGGTTCCATCTGTTTATGGTTTGTCGTCGCAAAAAATAAAGAAGAACAGATGCAGATACCGGAAAAGCAGGAGGCTCTTCTGCGTAATCTCAGAGAACATCGTATTATTATGATCTCCTTCCCCGAGATTACGTTCTGTGAAAAAAATATAAGCCTCTGGGATGAGTATATTGCTTTGCAGGCACAGTATGCTTTGGAAAATAATGCTGGTGCAAAAAATCAAATTCTCGGAAGTATCACAACGATCGAAAACGAATGGGTGGACGCACTGAAGGCACAAAGCGCAGCGCTCGACGTTCGTTATTATGATACAGCCTCGGATACAATCTCCGCAGGGAAACATTCCTGGACGGATTTGAGAGTATTCCTAAGCGCTTATATAAAGAAGGCGCTGGATTGCTGCCCGGATATTCTGACGGATCAGATCACGGCTTTTAGCAATAAATCCCTGAAGGCATGGGCGCTGTCTGGCATTCACTTTAGCGGAAAAGCTCAGCAGGGACAGCTCGTAGATGCCTTTAAAGCTTTGGGGATTCGTGAGGAAAACGACTGGTTTTTAAAGAACCCCAACCATCCATTCAGCAAAATACGAACTGTTCTAGAAAAGGGCTATGATAATACGGTCGGAAAAGGCGGTAATTTTTCTGTTCGTAAGGTCTATACAGAAGAACTTCTGCGTGCCCCGTACGGTATGAGGTATAATGCATTAAGCGCATTTTCTTTGGGATTTTGTCTGCGTTGGGTCTTAGAACAAAATTGCCAGTGGACAAACGGGCAGATGAATCATGCTTTAGACGACGAAACTCTTGCGGAGATCATTGAGGCTGCCGTTTCCCTAAAACAGGATAAAGAAAAACTTATCTGCTGTCTTTCCGAGGAAGATAAAATATTTGCGGAGAATGCAGGATGTATGTTTGGATTACCGGCTGCGGAAGGGTCGACGCCTTTGGAAACATTGCGTCTGATCTCCTCAAATGTCGAAGCTCATTCCTGCAAAGTTCCTCTTTGGATTCTGGCAGATTACATTCGTACAGACAATTCCGAGAATAGAATTGTCGCAGAAGTATTTGATGAGCTTTGCACGGCGATTAAAATCAGTTCAAAAGGCGATATAGACGCACGCGGAAGTGCAATAACAGAAATAGGAAAGCTTCTGGCTGAACATTCCGATATTATTGAAACTGCCGCATCATATACAAAACCGGATGTATACATTGCGGCTTTCCAAAAGTATGTTGATTTCACTGATCCAAACTTGTCAGACCTTGCCCAAAGGGCAGGGGATAAAAGTCACGCATACTGTGATCTGCTTTTGGAAAAAGCTGCGTCTGCCTCGGGATGGCTGTGGAATAAGTCGGATATTTCTGCCATTATTCAGGAAGTGACTGCTGCTTATCAGACGATGATCCTTGCTCACAGTTTTTTGAAAACAACCGGATATGCAGCTTATAAAGAAATTTTGGATCGGCTCAAAAAGAAGCTCTCCGGCGCTGTAGTGCCTTATTCCGTAATAAACGCAAAGTTCCCTGACGCGGCAAAATTTATCGAAGCAGTAAATGATTCAAAAGACGATTTGGCAATCTATAAGACTTTTCATAACGGTATTTCTATACTGGAAAAAGTCTATAACGATCCAAAGCAGGCGCTTATTATTTCTGTTATTAAAGAGTACATTGGTGAACTGAAAATTGATGAAGATAGCATGATCGCTCTTCTTGCAGAAATACCGTCTTCAGAAGGGTATAGCGTTCAAATGTCACAAGAGGCCTATATTAAGCTGGTACGGTCTTTAATCGACGAAAATACCAGAAACGCAATAATTGCCCGCGCTTCTCAGGAATGGAGAAGAATATCAGGATTTGATTCTCCTGCTGAGTGGTCTGAGGAATCCAGGCTTCCCGTCTGGACTGTTTTTGAAAGCATCTCGGATGGAAATGAGCTTGTAAAAATTCTTTTTGAACCAAACGATTTTACGAATGATGCTCTTGAACAAAAAGTAAGCATATTGGAAATAGTACCGAAAGTAAACATAAAAAAATGCCAGGAAGCATTCCTGAACAAAATTGTGCCAAAACAGTATCAAAAACTGAAAATTGAACTTGCATCTCTTCTCAAATATATAAGTGCAAAATTCGGAAAGAATCCAAATAAATGGCCTGAGCAGATGGATATCAGCGAATTTATTAAGGAACAGTATCAGGAAGTTTTTGCGCCGGAAATTCTTAGTAAATTAAGAGCGGAGAATGCAGACACACTGAAAGAAAAAAATAATGGAAATGGCAAAAGTTGACCCGGATATAGGCCTGCGCTTTTTGGAGTAACGAAAAAACATGAAATATTCATTAAATGATTACCTTCCATATATAAAAGATCGCCATACGAGACTGGTAATTTATCCAAATAAAGAGCTTGCAGCAAAAGTGGTGGCGGAATATAAGCATCAGGGAATTAAAGTGATTCCGGTATATCAAGTGCTTCGTAATACCTCTCCTGTTATACCCTCTCCGGATTCTGTAATGACTGCGATGATTGAGTATGCCACAAACTCTCCGGAGGCAATGCTTTTTGTAGGAATTGATGCATATTTGGCATTGATACGAACTTCTGATAAACGCGATTTTTTTAGTGGCATTCGTATGCTGCTGGATAGGCAGCGATTGAACGCACATTTTTTAGTCAGCAGCAGATCTATGGAAGGCATTAAATTCGATAACCCCAAATACGAGGACGCGATATTCCTGGTCCGCTTTGCAGGCCAGGAACAATATGAAAATTTGGAAATTCAGCTTGTGCCTTCCAAATGGTTGAAGAAAAAAGATTCAGCGAAAATTCTTGTTGACGCTCTGTGCAAAATGGGAAATTATATTCCGGAGGGTTTGTACCGATTCACAATGCAGGAAATAGATCTGCCATCCGGAAGCTATGGCAATGTAACTGTTATAAAAGACGCCAACGCGGTCTTAAATTTGCTGTATGGCATAGAGGCAGACTTAACATCTGAGCAGGCGGATATGTTGCTGCAAATGTGCAACGAAACAGGTATTTCACCAACAGACACCCTCATCATGTATTTTGGCGGCGAGACATATCTGAACTGTGAAAAAGCGCCGGCAAATTTATTTGACCGAAGAGGCGATGCGTTATGGGATTTGTATATATGGCTGTTAAAATCAAGAATCAAGCAGAATACCTATTTATATCGGGTTCTTCAAAAGCCGGTAACGGCCAATAATTTTTTGCAGCAATATGTCGTAGATACCGCCAAAGCATCTTTAAGAGATGCCAACGCAAAAGCTTTGGCAGAAGAAAGAGCGACGGGCTTAATGAATATGACTGCATATGCATATGAAACTTTGATCGCAAAATTTGTTTCAGAAACAGAAGATGACGTCTATTCAATTTTATTTATGAATTGCGGAACAAGCATAGAACTTCAGGGATGCATCCGTCGGGCAGCTAAAATGGACTTGTCTGTCGGCCTCCCGGCTGAATTCGCAAAGAACGCTCCACTACTGGAATCCTATCTCTCTCCATATTTTGATTATGGAAATGAGCTGTTGACAAACTACTTTACAGAGTTACGAAGATTTCGAATAATGGATGATGTAGATGACACTTTTGTGCATAAAGCATATGTACTGAAGGTTCCCAGGGAAATCGAAAAAAGAGATACTGTCATTGCGCAATACAATGATGGTGAGACGGCGTTGCTTATCGTTGACGGAATGGGCGCAGAGTACTATCCTCTGCTCATAAATTTGGCAAAGCTGAACAATTTACAGGTTGAACAGAAACAGATTGTTTCTGTTAATCTCCCAACCTCAACCGCATTTAACAGAATCAGTTGGCCTAAAGACCGTATACTTCAAACGGTCAAACGGGTGGATAATATATTGCATGACGGCAGTTCAAAATACGAGAATTGCAGCTACGAAAAAAATTTGGCTGAAGTCCTTCGTCTTTTTCAAGGCGAGGTATTACCGCGTGTTATTGCCGGGCTGAATATATATAAACGTGTAATTGTGACGGCGGATCACGGTTCTTCACATCTTGCCGTCACGGCTTATAGAAAAAAGCTGACTAGTACGATTCCCTGGGAAAATCCAGATGATTGGAGATATACGGGAATCAGCGTCCCAAAAGAAACTTCCGATGAACTGGAAGAAGTTTACCATCCAGAAAGCCAAATGACCTATTATGTTGTACGGGGATATAACCGTTTTCCTAAATCCGGCGGTAAACCTTACGGTCTTCATGGAGGTGCAACACTTGAAGAACGGTTGGTTCCGTTTATTGTTTTTTCAGATATTAACGTGCAGGAACTTCCGGAGCCAAGTATGGAAGAATTTACTGAAAATGAAGCTTTTGACTTTCTTTAATTAGCAGGGAGGACGTAATGTACGATATTGAAAAGCTGCGACGAAGTTTTCCTCAGACTTCTATTTACAAAGATAAGTCCATTAATTCAATATTCAAAGCTGCAAAAATAGAATCTTTTTTAAGGGACTGGATCATACGTAAAAAAGCAGGACCGGATGGAAGGATTACCGATACAGACGAGCTGGGCGAATATATTAAAAGAACGATCCCCCGCCAGGAGGAACGCAGCAAGCTGGAGGATGCCGCCAGAACAGACGGAGAAACAAGGCCGTTTTTGGCTAAAGTGAATATATCATTTAATTCCAATGCTAATTATTATTGTTTTGAGCTTCCGGATTTAGGATTCAACTACAATAATACAATTATTGAAGATTATGTCTGGAACAGAATAAAAAACGATCTGCTCAAAGAATCAGGGGGATGGGGACTTGTTAAGCTAGGTTATATGCCGCCTGAAGAAAATAAGAAAAATGGCAAGTTTACTCTCCTGGATTTCAAAAATTTCTGTCCCTATATTGTAAATTTGGATACGTATCGAAAATCCAGAGAAAATTATGATGATCCCGAAGAATGGATGGATGTTTTGCTGGGAGCTATTGACTATTGTTCAGATGGCTTCAAAAAACCTGGAATGCTGAATTCAGATGCTAATTTCATAATTGTTTATACCTATCCGAAAAGCCTTGATTTATAAGGCTTTTCGCCTTTCCTTAAATTTCTTGTACGCCCTTTTTACGCCCTTTTTTTGAAATTGGCGGCGTAGCCTGTTGAAATTGGCGTATGGCGTTTACCAGTGATTCGTCCGTAACATGAACATATCTGTCCATTGTTGTTTTAATGCTTGCGTGTCCTAAAAGCTGTTGCAGCACTTTAGGCTGTACGCCGCGCTCAATGGCGCGTGTGGCATAAGTATGTCGCAAGGCGTGCATACAAAAGCGTTTAATACCTGCTTCATCACACAATTTGTATAAGTGTGTGTCATAGGAACTGTTTTTTGCGGGTTCTCCTGTTCTCCAGTTGACAAAAACCAAATCTCGCATAACAAGGCATTTATTTTCGCCTGTCCTGCTGTCGATATACTCTAAAACCTGTGACAATGTTTCAGACTGTTTTCGTTGGTCTTTTTCATCATAGCAGCTTTTGAGAATGGAATATGCCTTATCTGTGAGAGGAATGGTACGATAACTTTTTTGCGTCTTAGGTGGTCCCGCACGCCAATATCCCTGGCTGTGTCGATACTCTAAACTTTTGTTTACTGTCAATGTCCGCTTTTTCCAATCAATAGCGTCCCAAGTCAGACCAATCAATTCAGCCGTTCTCAATCCTGTTTCCAGTAACAAGGCGTATTGCCTGTAATTATGAGAGCGTTCCGCTGCTTCCAAGAACTTCTCCTGTTCCTCAACGGTTAAGTATTTAATATCATCTACCGCACGAACGGGTTTTGTGTAGCGGACACCATTCATCGGGTGCTTTGCGATAATATCATTCATAACTGCTGATTTCAGCATGGTTCCCATTGTGATATAAGCCTGTCGAATGGTCGAGCCTGCATAGGTAGTTTCCATTCGGTTCAGAACAGCTTTACAGTGCATGGGCTTTACATCAGCTATGCACATGGCTCCAATTACGGGTTGGATATTCCATTTGTAACGCTCTTTATAATTTCTTATGGTATTCGGAGCAAGGTCACAAACGATATTTTCAATCCAGTAAGTAAACCACTTGTCTACCGTCATATCGGGAGAAGTGACGATAAGGTTATGCCGTTCCTCATATCTTGCGTCAGCAAGCCAGTTTTTCGCTTCCGGCAATGTTTCAAAATACTTCTCTTTGCGTTTGCCGTCTTTTGCGTAGTATCTTGCGGAGAATAAACCGTCCTTTCTTTGGTAAATGCCTTTGCCGCACTCTTTACCTTTTAGATTTTTTCCCATATATCGGACTCCTTTCGTATCTCAAAAGAGAGTCCAATGCAAGCATATATTATAGCATAAAGACTCTGTTTTTTCAATCTCAATAACAAGAATTGTCGATTAGATATTCATATTGTCAGCTCACGCCGGATATATTCTTCAAATTCACGACGTTTGACTAATTTTCTTGTCCCCACATATAGTACAAATGGACAATTAGGTTGCTTTAGCATGGTGTCAATCTTGTTAATTCCAATATTGCTATATTCGGCAGCTTCTTTTATGGTCAATGTCAGTTTAAGATGTATCGGTACTCTTTGTTCGCTGCCAGTTGTAACTGCTCCTTTAGTGCCTATCGCACAAGGGGCGTTCATTTTTTCTTCATTCATAAGAACATTTCCCCTTTCAATGGTTGAAACAATTAAAAACATCAGTAAAGGGGCTTTAATCAGACGATCGATTCGCTTCTCAACCTCACGGGAATTGCACCCCTGCGCGGTTCTCGCGCAGCCCTACCCATTGCCTGCGACGCTTTGAACGCTCGGACTATGGCGATAAGGGAGTATCATTATGTATTTTGCGCTTCGTCGCCGACAGGCTGCTATGCCTGTTTTCCGGCGTCGGTGTTGGTCGCTCGGTTATCCCGGGCGGGAAAGTCCCGCCGGGATAACGTCATGGCGCACCCGCCGCATGGCTCGGCACAAAAGGAACGTATCTGATTTGCCCTATGCTGCGCCGCCGTTATCTTGCGTCGCTTTCTTTGTCAAGGTACAAAAGACAGGAATACGCAAAGCGGAAAGGGGTGGAACACTTCGCGTTTTTACTTATCTGTCTTAAAGGATAGGACAGCCCGCATGAGCTTTGCTTGCAGCCGTTCCCGCAAGTCCTCGTCTACGCCGTAATAGGTATTGCCGCTTTCGTCGCGGATTTTCTTCATAGACAAATGGGCTATGTAGCTTTGGTAGTGCTGCATTACAATTTTCATGGCGTCGGGGTCGCCCTTTGTCGCGGCTAAAATGACCGGGTAGGGTAACAAGCCGCGCTCATTTTCATTACAATTCGTTCCATTCATCAGCGCGTTCCTCCAAATATCGTTTTAGCAGTTCAAAAGAGCTTGTCCGTCTATACTGTACTGTGCTGCGGGGGGCTTTCATAAGCTCCGCGATTTCAGTGTCGGTCATGCTGAAAAAGTAGTACAGTAAAACGGCTTGCCGCTTTTCTTCCGGCAGGGAGCGCATTGCTTCGGCAAGCAGCTTCGCCGTAATCTTCAAACCGCCTGCACAAAAAGCGTCCTCGTCCTCATTGACAAAATATCTGTCAACGGTATAAAGCTGCTTTTCCTCATGCGGGGCAAGGTCTGAAAAGTTGACTTCGTGCTTTTGCCGACTTCTGCTTTCCCGGCAGGCGTCAATCAGTTCGTTGCGTAGCGTGCGTTTGCAGTACGCATTAAACTCACATCTTGTCTGCCATTCCAACCGATTAGGGTAATCCATGTTCTCACCCCCTTTCGTCCCGGGGGCGGGTTATTTATCCCCTTTCGGCTGCCTTCCACGGACGCACCGCAGATTTGCCAAACGGAATAGAAAAGTTTTTCAAAAAAGTTTTGAAAAACACAAAATGCGCCCGTCCGCAAGACGCGGACGGGCGCAAAGGAAATGTATGCAGTATTTAGGTGATTTGACAGTTCATATTCGTAGCCGGAATACCCCGACGGCGGGTGATAGCTTTTTTTGACCGTAGATTATTCGGTGGGTTAGTGTAAATAAAAATGGACACGACGCTACCTCCATAGATACCGCCGTATCCTAAAAAAGGGCGACTTTAATACCCCCTCCGTAACTCAATTTTTCAAAAAAGGAAACGGCGGTCTTGTTTGTTATTTCAAAACCGCCGTACTGCTGCCCTTAATGTTCGGCAGTTTCGCTTTCGTTTTCAAAACGCATTTTCAATTTTTGATAATAGTTCTTAACACTTTTATCACCGTCATTATCGAGAAACAGGCAATAAGGCAAGCTGTCTGTTTCTCTATGCTTAATCACGCAAGCACAACATCGCCCATTATTCGGGCAAGTTTTTTTAGGACAAGCGCACTCTTTTACATTCGGACAACTCATGCCGGGAACCTCCCCTTTGTTTTGTTTGCAATCCTTACAAGCAAGAGCATAACGGGTACTTCCGTTAATACTCCTACCGTTGTTGCAAGGGCGGCGGGCGAAGTCGTACCAAATAGCGCGATTGCAACCGCTACGGCTAACTCAAAGAAGTTTGACGCACCTATCATTCCTGCGGGAGCCGCGATTTTATAGGGTAGCTTTAAGACCCGGCAAGCGACATAGGCGATTGCAAAAATCAAGAAAGTTTAGATACTTTTGAAATACGTTTATTGCACTTTTCTCTTTGCTCATGAGAGCCACCCCCTTTAGAACCCCAATTTGTGCAGCAGCTTTTCAACATCAGCAGCTTTAAGTACCTTACCCATTGCAACTACTTTTTCATTAACGACGAGGGCGGGCATACTCATTGCACCGTACCCCACGACCTTTTGCAAATCAGTTATATACTCCACTTCTACATCAAGTCCCATGCTTTTAACCGCCGCCTTTGCCTGTTCGTATTGTTCATGGCAGGAAGCGCAACCCACGCCAAGAACTTTGACGCTCATTGCCCCATCCTCAATTTTTACCTTGTTTGCGTCCTCTTCTGTCGCTTCAAAAGTCGCACAATCACTTTGACAAGCGCAAGCGGGAATGTTTTTTTCTTCGTCTTTCTTCTTACCAAAACCAAATAATGCCATTTTCTTTACCTCCAAATATTATTTTTGTTAAAATGCAAGCCAAAACATATAAAATCCAATGAGTAAAATAGCCGTACCCATTATCACTTTTAAGACCGTCTCGGCTTTATTGTAGCGTGTGTTTCCGCTAATCCTTTGCACAAAGCCTACGGAAGTCCCCGCAACCATGACAAGCGCACTATGACCGATTGAGTATAGCAGCATAAGCAGAATACCCCATAGCAGATTTCCGTTTCCCGCAACAATGGCAAGTAGTGCAATTAAAACAGGAGTGGAACAGGGCGAGGAAAATATACCGCCTAATATTCCGGCGAGAAATGCGCCTACAAATCCCCTTTTTTTGCTTTTCGACAGTAGATTAGCCGACGGAATGAGGTTAAATACTCCCCACAAGTCAAAATGTCAATTACAGGATACCAATTCTTTGCCATGTTCTTATACCTCCCTCACACAATTAGATATTGTATTGCATTAAAGAAATATCCCACAATGATAATGCCAACGGTACATATTGCAATGAAGATACCGAGCAACTTCGGCTTAACTGCCTTTCGCAACATGATTACGGACGGGAGCGAAAGCGTGGTAACGCCCATCATAAAGGACAGGACAACGCCAAGCTGTGCGCCCTTTGCAAGTAGGGCTTCTGCAATCGGAATTGTGCCGAAAATATCCGCATACATGGGAACGCCCGCAATCGTCGCAAGGATTACGCCAAAGGGATTACCCGTACCAAGCACTTTGACAATAAAATCTTCGGGTATCCAATCATGGATAAATGCACCGATACCTACGCCAATCAGTACATAGGGGGCAACCTTTTTTGCTGTTGCTAAAACCTGCTCCCATGCGTATTTGATACGGTCTTTGAAGTGTAGTTCTTCCTGCGGAACATCAAGGGTATTTGCATTGCGGATAAAACCCTCAACGTAGTTTTCAAGATGTAATTTCTCAATCAACGTGCCGCCCACAACGGCAATCACTAATCCAAGCACTACATAAAGGACAGCGACTTTCCAACCGAAAATGCTCATAAGAAGCACAAGAGAGCCGAGGTCTACCATAGGGGAAGAAATCAGAAATGAGAACGTAACCCCAAGCGGCAATCCCGCGCTTGTAAATCCGATAAATAGCGGAATGGAAGAACAGGAACAAAACGGCGTTACTGTTCCGAGCAGCGCGGCGATACAGTTTGCACCCACACCATGAAATCTACCAAGTATCTTTTTTGTTCTTTCCGGCGGGAAGTAGCTTTGTATGTAGGATATAATCAAAATCAGCACGCCGAGCAGCACCATGATTTTGATTGTGTCGTAGATGAAAAACTGAACGCTGCCGCCGACTTTCCCGGCGGTATCTAATCCGCAAGCATTCAATAAATCACCTATCAAACGATTGAGCCAACTCATACCCAAAAGTTCGGTTTGGAAGAAATCCCAAATTGACTTTACAGTTTGCATAAACATAGACCTCCTTAAAATCGACACATTGCAATTTGTCGATATATTAGTTTTTGTATAAGCCGCTTGCTGCCTACAAGCGGCTTATTGTTTACAGGAACAATTATCCGAACAACCGGGAGAGAACTCCGTTATTTCGTCCAACAACTCTTTTGCTTTTTGTACTCCTTGCGGGTCAAAGGAATAATGCGTCCATTTGCCCTCTTTACGTCCCCGGACAATTCCTGCGTCGCAAAGTATTTTCATGTGATGTGATAGCGTCGGCTGCCCTATATGCAACTCGTCAAGCAATTCGCAAGCGCATTTTTCCCCGCCTTTGAGTAGCCCTAAAATCGTTAATCTATTCGCATCGCAAAAGGACTTGAAAATCCTTGCGCGTTTCTCATTCTCTGTCAAGCAATTCACCTCCTTGCTCTTGTATTATACCCATCATATCGAAGTTTGTCAATGCGTTTTTGGAAAGTTTACAACCGCTTTTGTATAATCGGCATTATTTAAGCTAACACTATGAACTGTGTAGACATATTCAAAAAGAAAGAGGAACAGTAAAATGTAAGAGGGTGAATGAAAATAGCTAAACGACCAGTACCACTATATGACTTTAAGGCGTTCGGGGCAGCCATAAAAGCCGCGAGAAAAGAATACGGAGAGAGCCGCAAAACGGTAAGCGACGCGCTCTATATATCCCCGCGCTATCTTGCGAATATCGAGAACAAGGGACAACAGCCGAGCCTGCAAGTTTTCTATGACCTTGTTACTCGTTATCATATTTCGGTAGACCAGTTTTTCTTTCCGAATGATAACGCCGAGAAGTCCACGCAGCGGCGGCAGCTTGATACTCTGCTTGACAGCATGAGCGATAACGGTTTGCGTATCGTTGCGGCTACGGCAAAGGAAATAACGGAAGTCGAAAAAGACAATGACTAAAACTGAATATGCACTAAGAACGCTATGGAAACGCTGTGTTTCTATGGCGTTTTTCTTTTCCTGCGGGTGTCTTTGGCAAAATCCCGTCTTTATCGTGGAAGAAAGCGAAAAGATGAATAGCAAGCATAGGAAGCGGGTACCCACTTCCGTATTTTGCCTGCCCTGCTCTGCGGCAGCGTCGGCAAAATTGCTTGTTGGGAAGTGTCCCAAACCCTCGGAATGGAAAGGAGCGTCAAAGCATGGACGGACGAAAAAGAACAGTACAAATCAAGTTCAGAGTAACGGAAGCAGAACGGGATTTAATAGAAGAAAAAATGAAGCTGATACCCACCCGGAACATGGCGGCGTATCTGCGGAAGATTGCCATTGACGGGTATATCCTGCAAGTAGACCACACCGACATAAAAGCTATGACAGCGGAGATACAGAAAATCGGTGTCAACGTCAATCAGATTGCAAAGCGTGTGAACAGTACAGGCAGCGTCTACCAAGAGGACATAGAAGAAATAAAGGGGGTGCTTGCGGAAATATGGCGGTTACAAAGATTAAGCCTATTAAAGGAACGCTGAACAAAGCCCTTGACTATATCCAAAATCCCGCAAAGACTGATGAAAAAATACTTGTGTCCTCGTTTGGCTGCGCCTATGAAACGGCAGACATTGAGTTTGGTTTTACCCTGTCGCAGGCGTTGGATAAAGGAAACAATTTAGCCCACCATCTGATACAATCCTTTGAGCCGGGAGAGGTCGATTATCAGACCGCCCATGAAATCGGACGGCAGCTTGCAGACGCAGTAACCAAAGGGCAGCACGAATATGTTTTGACTACTCACATTGACAAAGGACATATCCATAATCATGTGATTTTCTGCGCGGTCAATTTCGTAGACCACCACAAGTACAATTCCAACAAGCGCAGCTATTACGGCATACGGAACATGAGCGATAAGCTGTGCCGGGAACACGGCTTGTCTGTTATCACTCCGAGCAGAGGTAGCAAGGGAAAAAGCTATGCAGAGTATCAAGCGGAGAAAACGGGTACAAGCTATAAAGGCAAGCTAAAAATTGCCGTGGACGCGCTTATTCCCCAAGTATCAGATTTTGAGGAATTGCTTTCAAAATTACAGGCGGCGGGCTATGAGATAAAGCCGGGAAAATATATCTCCTGCCGCGCTCCCGGACAGGAACGGTTTACCCGATTGAAAACCCTCGGCGCAGATTATACAGAGGAAGCTATCAGTGAACGGATAAGCGGCAAACGCGCCCACGCTGCGAAAGCTCCCCGCGTAGATCGCGGCGGCGTTAGTCTGCTCATTGATATTCAGAACAGTATCAAGGCGCAGGAAAGCCGGGGCTATGAGCAATGGGCAAAAATCCATAATCTGAAACAGGCAGCTAAAACCATGAATTTCTTGACGGAACACAAGATTGAGCAGTACGCAGAGCTGACAGCGAAAATCGCGGAAGTTACCGCAGCAAGCGAACAGGCAGCGGACAGCTTAAAAGAGGTTGAAAAGCGACTTACCGATATGACGCTGCTTATCAAGCATATCACTACCTATCAAAAGACAAAGCCTGCCTATGCTGCATACCGCAAGGCAAAGGATAAGGATAAATACCGGGCAGCCCATGAGAGCGATATAATTCTCCATGAAGCAGCGGCAAAGACAATCAAGGCAGCGGGTATCTCCAAGCTCCCAAGCATTACCGCCCTGCAAGTAGAGTACGCAGCACTTCAAAAACAAAAAGAAGCCCTGTATGCCGACTATGGAAAACTGAAAAAGCAAGTCAAGGAATACGACGTTATCAAGCAGAACATCGACAGTATTTTGAAAGTGGAACGTCAGCCGGAACGGGCAAAAGAAACCGAGCGCGGATAAATAAGCATAAAAAAGAACGGACGCGGCAGCCGATATGTTGGCCACCGCGCCCGTTTTCTCATAGGTGCAGCTTTTGAAATGTTACGCAGTAGAACCGCGATTTTAGGGGTAAAGGTATCAATCCTTTACCTCTTTGTTTTTGTGTCCGAAAAACCCTGCAAGCAAAGGCTTTTTTCGCCCCTACTGCGTAACAAGAGTACGCTTTTTTCTCATGCGCTCGGCTGCCTGTCTGCGGGTAATGCGCTTGCGGCAATCCGGGCAGTATTTGACGCTGTTTGACTTCGACGCAAAGGACGCACCGCACACGATACACTTTCGCATATCGTCGGTATGGTAAAGCTCCGCAAAGAGCAGCTTATCAAGAGGAAGTACGGCAATCCGAAACCACTTACAGAGCAGCGAATAGGAAATGAGCTGCGGGCATACGCAAGTGTCCCCGTCGTCTAGTAAAATACAGTTGCCATTCTCGCAGTTGCAGCACTCCTTTTTCACAAGGGTGTTTACCTTGCGGCTTTGTCGCGGCGACAGCCGCTTAATCCCGGTCATACTTCATCAGCAGGATAAACGGCAAGCTCCCTGTACTCGGCTTCGGTCAGCGCGCCTACTTTGGAAAGGGTGCGCTTTGCAAGCTCCCGTAATCCCGCGTCCATGTAAGGCAGCGCAGCGGTCATGTCCTCTATAAGCTGCGCCTTGCTTCCCTCATGGTAAATGCTCAAAAGGTTTGTTTCCTCAACAGTAAATCTATTCATGCTCATACCTCCAAATCGTGATTTTTTCTTTTTGCCGCTGCCTTTTTCGGGGCGGCTGTTTTCTTGTCTGCGGTAAGCTGCGCCCGGACAGAGGGGCGCGCTTTTCGGATATTCCGGCTTCTGTCCTCGCTTTTGTCTAAAAATGCAAAAGTGCCATGTCTGCCCTCAATCTTAGAAAAAGAAAGTGTTTTGTATGGCAGCATAGCAAACAGACGGTCGGTGTCCTTTGTAGAGGCTAACTGCATAAAGTAAGGCGAAAGCTCCACCATGAAATGTGTTTTGTTGGGGCTGTTAGGGCTGTCCTGCCGCTTCATTTCCGCTACAATGCGCTGTGCTTCGGCTTCAATCCGGCTGTCATGCAATGCGGTAATATGCGCCTTGAAATCCCCCGGCTTTAAGCGGTCATAGCTGCGCTTTTCCTCCCGCATGAGAAAATGCAATGCTTCCGGGTCATTAGGCTGCGCTTCAAAGCGTTCAAACTTCCCAAGCTGCGGGTCGGGATTGCCGTCAAGATACTGTCCGGCGGGCTGCACCCGTTCTCCATGCTCATAGAGCAGCGTGTAATTATCTGCGGGTAATGCCTGTTCCTTAACGTGCCGGAAATGCTGCGGATAGTCAAGCTCATAGAGATTGCCTTTGATTTTTCCGTTTACAATCCCGGTCAGCTCCACCGCATAGGCAAGGACTTTATCGCGCGTCTGTTCCCCGTAAAACCGCCATGTGTTATGCTGTCTTGTGCCTTTTAGAAAAACGTCGCGCTCCCGGAAGCAGCTCGTCCCGGACGGGCGGGAAAACCATAAAAGCCGCCTGTCCTCGGCTGTGGGGCTTGCCGCCGCTTTCTGTAAAATGTTTCTATCAAGGTCAAAATCATTCTGATAAAAAGCGGTATTCTGTTTCATAATCGCTTCAAGGGAAGTGATAACGTCCACATCTTCAAACTTATTCATAGGTCAGCTCCTTTCCAAGTCCTGCGATTTTTGCTTCGTGGGTTTCTTCTTTCCCGCCCGTTCCTTATCCGCTTTGAGCTGCGCCCGGATAGAGGGCTTCTCTTTGCCGCGTTCTTTGTCTGCCTTAATCGCTTCCGCAAGGTCAACAAGGGAAATTTGTTCCCCGGCTTTTACCTTTGCTTCCAGTTCGTCAACAGTAGGGGTGTTGTTGATGATACCGTCAAAGCTGTTGTCATTCTGCTCGATTGTGTCCTCAACGTGCTTTAGCGGGTTTATCTTTTCCGGCTGTTGTGTCTGCTCCTGCAAAAACTCCGGCACTTCCTTGTAGCCGAAACTATCAACATAATGCGCCGCGTCCTGTCCGTTCTGATGAAGCACTACCACGTCGGAAACAGAAAGGCTGTGTCCCTTAAAATCTTTCGGGTGGTCGATATTGAAACGGGTGTAAATATCTTCAAGGGAAGTACCCGGCGTAAGCTCTGCGGAATAGACAAGCTCATAGTTTGCCTTATCAACCACATTTCCCGCCGCCTGCAGGCGGTCGTAAGGCTCAAAGCGGAAGTCCCGCGTTTCGTCCCCTTGCTTTAGCTGATAAATGGAAAAGGTGTCTTTGTCGGCTTCGGCTTCCTGCGCCTTTGCATATAGCTCCTTTACTTCTCCCTGCGTCAGCTCTCCGGCGTTCAGCCCGCCCATGAGTTCCCGGCATTTTGCAAGGCTGCCGATATACAGCACGTCCCCGATTTTTGCCCTGCCGTTTTCCTGCGGGAGATAGGCTTGCAGGAAAAAGCGGTCGTTGTCGCCCGTTGTGCGGGGGTTGGCTTCAATCTTATAAATGTACTCCGGCATGGCGGCTTTCTCCCTCGGCGCGTCCTGCGCCTGTTCCTGTGCCTTTTGCAGCTCTGCGATATGTCCGTCAATGGAATTGATAATCTCGGCGGCGGTGCTGCGGATTGTTTCAAGAGAGCTTTTCAGTTCGGCAAGCTCTCGTCCGGCACTCCACCCTGCAACGTACCCAAAGGAATAGTCAGAAGTATCAAGCCCGTAATGCTGGCACACGGTATAGGCGATACTTTCTGCCTGTACCTCGCGGGTGCGGCGGTCGGGTCTGTTCTCCAAGTCCTCCAAAGGGGCGTTAAGGTCAATGTCATGGAGCTTCGCATGGGCGATTTCATGGATAAGGGTTTTTAATGTTTGCAGCTCGCTCATGCCCTCATCAAGGGCAATACGTTTGTCCTCCAAATGGTAGTATCCGTGTGCGCCGCCCTCGATTTTCTCAAAAGCAACGGGAACAGGGGAAGTCTTTTCAAGGGCAGCGAAAACGTCCTTGTAATGCTCCACATCTCCAGTCAGCATATTTACGGCAATGTCGGGGATTTCCTTGCCCTCGGTCTGCGATACATCAAAGACAGATACCACCTTAAAGGCGGGGATTGTGATTTCCTTTTCTTCGGTTACGGGCTTTCCGTCCTTACCGATAATGACTTTCTGTGTCTGCGGGTCGATTTTCTCCATTTCTTTTTTAATCTTAAAGGGCGACGGTGCAAGGATTTTGATACCCTTTTGTCCTTTCATCACATTTCGCCCAAAGTTATTTTTCCATGCGGAAAATCCGGCGATAAGAGAAGCGTCGGGCTTCTGCATGGCGATCAGCAGCGTATTGTTAAAGCTGTAATTATGAAATTTTGACATAACGCGCAGATATTCCTTGTAACGCTCGCTGTCGAACAGCTCCGTAATACCCTGCTCCAAGCGGTCAGTTATTTCTTTGAGCTTTTCGGCGGGTTTCTCGGACGTTAAGACAATGGGGATAACCGGGCGTGGCTCCTGCGGCGTTGCTTCGGGAACAGCCGCCTGTAATGCCGGGGCTGCGTCCAGTTCGACGGTCGGCTGCGGGTAGCTCATAATGCGGTAGTCCTCCGGCACATCGCGCCCCTCAAAGTGTTTCTCCCATGCGTCGCCGCTTTCCACAAGGTAGCCGTATTCCGTAAAGCTGCCTTTTTCCTGTGCGGCGGCGTTTCGTCCAAAGGCGATAAGGTCAATGCTGTTTTTCCATTCAGCGGGCATTTGCACCATGCCGGATTTGTTAAGGTAATAATCGCCTAATTCGCGGGGATTATGTACTTCGGGAATATGCACGAAAAAGTCCGGGTTATAGGTTAGGTCGATTATCTGCCCGATATTCTCAAAACCGTTCTTTCGCTGTGTGGCGGCGTTCAGCGCGGCAATCCCGGAAGCGTCAAGGGTTTCCAGTCGTGCCGCAAGAAAATTCAGCTCGTCCACCTGTGCCGCGCATACCATGTCATAAGGCAGGGCAATGTGCCTGTCCTCCCGGTCAGAGTAGCCGTGAATGAAAAATTCCTGCGGGTTGTCTGCGGTAATGCCGACGCTTCGCATGGCTTCGTGAAGCTGCTCTTTG
This sequence comes from Candidatus Eisenbergiella merdavium, assembly GCA_019119595.1. GTDB lineage: Bacteria > Bacillota > Clostridia > Lachnospirales > Lachnospiraceae > Eisenbergiella > Eisenbergiella merdavium. Next base: position 81,805 of record DWWS01000049.1, read on the forward strand.
GTGGCGGGCATGGAAAGCCAGTAGCCACCCGGTTCTCCCGTTTCAAAACGGGTGCGGCTGTCAATCAGGATTGCAAACTGTTCCGTTTCCTGTCCCGGTTCGGTTCTCGGTGCAGCGGCGGGAATGTCGGCGGCGGGCTGCTTGATTTCCTCTCCCTCTACGGTGTAGCCCGGTAAGAGCTGCCCGTTTACCCTAAACTGTTCCGCGTATTCCGGCGGGATAACCGGGGAGATTTCCGTAAAAAGTTTTTCATACGCCTTGATACGCCCATTCAGATATTTTTCCATAGCCGCCCGGTCAGCAAATACCTTTCTGTCCTGTCCGGCGATTTTCGCCTGTCCGTATCCGTGGGGGCTGTTGGTGTAGACGTTCCAAGACAGCGTATAGGAATACGGGATAGACTTCTGTGCTGCCTTGTCGTAACGGGTATTTTCGTAAACATGGTAGCTCATTTTATATACCCGATTGCTGATAGTGTGGCGGTCGTTGCCCTCGTCCTGCCATTTGTTCGCAGTGTGCTTCACTTCGGGTATTCTCGCATACTCAATCGCCTTGTCAAATAGCAGGGTCTTAGCTGCCTGTTCCTCCCATGCGGAAGCCTGTACTTTTAGATTTTCAAATACGGTCTGCTCCGCAGCCGCGCTTTCCTCTCGCAGCTTCATAAGCTCGGCAAGGGGTAAGGCGGTCAGCGGGGAAATATCCGCGTCTTTCGTTTCAAAATAGATACCGCGCTCAATCTTCATTTTGTCGGCGGCGTCCAGTCTGTCGCGGTCATATGAGGAATAACCTGTTTTCCATTCGTCCATTTGCTCGCTCCTTTCTTTTTCAATCATGCGGTGCATAAGCTCGTAGTCCTCAATGCTCATGCTCCCGTCAAATACATAAGGGTCAAAATCTTCCCCGTCCCGGTAGGGCTTTTCGGAAAAGGGAAGCCCCACTGCATGGGCGGCGGCTCTTGCTTCTTTGATAACCTCCGGGGGAAGTCTGTCGTCATGCGCCCCGATAAAACCGTCAAGGTCATTCATGCTGTTTTCATAGTGATAGCGCACTCCGGCGGTCAGCTCGTCAAGGCTCATATCCTCGCCTAAATGCCCGCAGTAGTAGCCGTTTAGGATTACAGCGGCGGGGTCAGCCGCTTTGATTTCCTCTAACCGGCTCCTGTCAAACGGTTCTAAAGTGCCGTCCACTTCGAGATGAAACAGCTCGGCGTTCCATGAACGCCCCTCTTTCCAAAACGCCACCCATGCGATACCGTCCCTAAGTTCCTCTTGATAGTCCTTTACGCTGTCGCGCAAACTTGCCATGTGTAAAACCTCCTTTCGCGTATGGCAGCGCGGACGCTGCGTTTGTGGTTACATAGTCCTACTACGGTGCGCCCGCATTTCTGCCAAAGATTTTTGAGGATTTTTAGAGGGTTTGGGAAACTTCCCAACAAGCAAAATCCCCGCCAAGCTCGGTAAGAGTGGCAGGGATTTTACGGAAGTGGGTACCCGCTTCCTATGCTTGCTATTCAAGTTGTTTGTCCTTTGAAATGGTTACTTTGTAATTCACATACTTGCCGCCCGTGTCGGCTAAAAGTACCGTTCCATCGTAGGTTTTGCCCGTTTTCGGAGAGTACAGCTTTTTGACTTTTACCTTGCCGGATTTTAAGAGTGCTGCGGCAATCTTCGGTGTAAAGGCGGTCTTTCGTTCCTCAAAGAAGCGGTCATTTTTCCACATGATAAAGCCACAATCTTTGTTGGAACAGTAGTAGTTTTTCTTTCCCTCATAAACCGGGGATTTGCAGCGGGGACACTTCCCAAGTTCTGTTTTCTCTGTCTTGAAAAGCTCCGGCTTTTCGCCCAATACGGAAGCATAGGTTTTTACAAGCTCCTGCGCCATAGCTTCGATATCCTGCATGAAAGCGGCAGGGTCGGCGTTGCCCTTTGCAATCTGCGTCAGATTGTTTTCCCATGCAGCTGTAAGCTGCGGAGAAGTAAGACTGTCCGGCAGGACGCAGACAAGGTTAGTGCCGTTTTTGGTGGGAAGTAGCTGCTTGCCCTTGCGCTCCACAAAGCCGCCTTTGACTAACTTTTCAATGACAGCGGCGCGGGTGGCAGGCGTACCAAGCCCCCGGCGTTCTGCGTCCGGGTCGGTGTCCTCATTCCCGGCGCGTTCCATAGCCGACAAAAGGCTTGCTTCATTATGGGGCTTCGGTGGCGTGGTGTCATGCTCCGTAACTTTAGCGGCAGGGTTTTCAAAGGTCTGCCCCTCGGTAAAATCGGGAACATCTAACGCAAGTTCATTTTCCTCGTCGTCGCTGTCGGGCTTCTTTTTGAGGGTAGCCCGGTAAAGCCGTTCAATGTTTTTCCACCCGGCAGCGATTACCGTCTTGCCCCTTGCCGTAAATTCATGGTCGGCGCAGGAGAATACCGCCGTTACCGCTTCAAAACTGTACGGCTCGGCGGTCGCCATGAGTAGACGCGCCCCGGTAAGGATAAGGATATTTCTTTCACTTTCCGGCAGCGTAGTAAGGTCAGTTTTTGCAAGTTCCATAGTGGGAATGATTGCGTGGTGGTCTGATACCTTTTTACTGTTCAGCACCTTTGCAATCTCCGGCGAAAAGTCCGCGCCCTCCATAAAGGAAAGTTTCTCACAAAGCACCTTGATAATGCCCGTCGCTGTTTCTCCCATGTCGTCGGTCAGAAATGCGCTGTCCGTTCTCGGATAGGTCAAGAGCTTCTTTTCATAGAGAGCTTGCGCCAGGTCAAGGGTCTGCTTCGCGGTGTACCCGTAAATACGGTTTGCTTCCCGCTGTAAACTGGTAAGGTCAAAGAGCTTCGGCGGGGCAATGGTTTTCTTTTCTTTCACAAGGGAAGTACAGACAGCCGCCGACGCTTCGCAGGCCGCTTTCAGTCTGCTTGCTTCATCAGCGACGCAGATCTTCGCGCTTGCCGCTTCTGCGCCGGGAAGCATAAGGCGCACATGGTAGTAGGTTTCTTTCTTGAAGTTTGTAATGGCAGCGTCCCGGTCTACAAGCATTTTTAGGGTCGGGGTCTGGACGCGCCCCACATTCAAGGTCTTTCCATACAGGCAGGAGAAAAGACGGGTTGCGTTAATGCCGATAAGCCAGTCAGCCTTTGCCCTGCATAAAGCAGAATGATAGAGGGCGTCATATCCGCGCCCGTCTTTTAAGTTTTCAAAGCCGCATTTGATTGCACCCGTTTCCATTGAGGAAATCCAAAGACGGGTAAAGGGCTTCTTGCAGCCCGCCATTTCATAGACAAAGCGGAAAATCAACTCGCCCTCGCGTCCTGCGTCGCAGGCGTTCACGACTTCCGAAACGTCGGCGCGGTGCATGAGGTCTTTTAAGATTTTGAATTGTTTTCCCTTGTCGGCAGCTACGGTGTACTGCCATTCCTGCGGCAGAATGGGTAAGCTGTCATAGCTCCATTTCCTGTACTGTTCCCCATAGACGGCAGCTTCCGCAAGTCCTACCAAATGCCCGATACACCAAGAGATAAAATAACCGTTCCCCTCGATATATCCGTCTTTCTTCTCCCTTACGCCAAGGGCGGCGGCAACCGCCGCCCCGACGCTGGGTTTCTCACAAATCACAAGTTTCATTCTTCCTCGTCCTCCTGTTCGGTGTCTGCGCTGTCAGCTTCTTCCGGCTCGTCCTCGTCGTATTCGTCAAAATCGAACTCGTCAAGGTCGGTGCTGCCTTTCACGTTCTGTTTCGGTTTCATAAACTTAACGTAGTAGAGGGCTGCGCCGCCGCCAAGCAAGCCCACGACAAGGAAAATCAAAAGCCCGCCCATGCCGTTCTGGGGCTGCTCCTGCTCGGCGGGTTCCTCCGGTGTGGCTTCCTTGCCTGTGCAGCTATCCATGTTGACAGAGCAGACGGGGCAGGCGGTGTTTACTTCGCCCGCCTTGCATTTCTCGGTACAGTTGCAGACAGCCGGGGGTTGTTCGGTCTGTTCCTCACCGATAATCGCCATAAGGTCGCTTTCGTCTACTTGATTTAGGAAGTGGACGGAATTTTCCCCCTCGGCTGCCCGGTCAACGATAATGTAAAAATAGTTGCCGCCTTTGCTTTTCACGACGATAAACTGCTTATCCTCGGCAGCGTCCCCGTCAATGTCGTCCACAAGGGTCATGTTGCCCTCCGGGGTCAAGGGCTGCGGCTCGGTTTCCACGATTACGCCGCTGTCGTCGGTTTCTTCCGTCGGGATCTGTGCATAGGCGGTAACGGAAAAGCCGCCCACAAGGACAAGGGCGGCGCAAAGTGCGGTAATGCTTGCAAGGATTTTATTCTTCATTCTCGGTTTCCTCCTGTTCCTCATAGTCTGCGGGGATAGGGGCAATGCCCGGAATACCGCCGTCTTTCAGCATGGTGTTAAGTTCCTGCGGGGTCAGACGCATGGAGCGCACAAGCTGAACGATTTGCAGATTTTCCGTTTCGGTTTTCTGTGCTTCCAATCCGCGCAGCTTGTTCTGATACTCCGTGATTTTCTCACGGGTCTTTTGGATTTCCTTGTCAATTCTTTCGATTTTACTCATTGCCATAAAATTTTTCTCCTTTCGATTTTCAAAAAATGTGTCAGTTCCAGTTCATCAGCCCGTACCCTTTGATACAGGCATAGTCAAGGGGATAGCTCTTAATCTTGCAGGCGTCACCGGAATTGCCCTCAACGGTATAGACGCGGCTTTCGTCCCTGCCGATAACAAGTCCTACATGGTCTGCGCTGCCGTCTAAATCCCAGTCAAAAAAGATAGCGTCGCCGGGGGCAATGTTTTCATAGCCCCGCGCGCCCCATTGTCCGTGAGAGGTAAACCACGGAATACCCTGCGACTGGCAGGCGGCAAAACGCGGCTCGGAAAGTCCCATTTGCCCGTAGCACCAGGACACAAAACAGGCGCACCATTCCACGCGGGAATTAAAGCCGTACCAGCTCCAATAAGGGTAGCCGCCCACATTTCCGACTTGCTGCTTTGCAAGGTCAACGATAGCGGTATTACCGGGGCGCGTTCCGTTCACAAAATCCACGCCGCTTAAATCCTCGGACGCGGAAGTATCGGAAGAACCGCCGCCAAAGATAAGGGGCTTGTTTCCGCTTGTCTGTAAGTACACTCGGTACATTTCAAGCTGTTCCGGGGTCAGATTGTTTTCTGCAATCGTGGATAACGGGGTGTTCGTCAGCTTGACGTTTAAGATGTAATACTCATAAGGCACTTGTACCGTGTAGGTGTCCGTATGCTCGTTGCCGTCCTCGTCTGTCCATGTGTCGGTGCGTTCTTCCTCCCGGTAGCGTATTTCCACTTTCTCGGTCAGCGTCAGCTTGTATTGCTGATTGAAAATCCGCTGTAATTCGCTTTGTACCTCGGCGCGGGTGTAGCTTTGATATTTTGCAGTCAGATAGGACGCTAATTCGTGTGGATTGTGTCCGATATTTGCAAGGTCATAGCGGTACTCGTCATAGCCCGGATTGTCGCGCTCGATATTGTCAATCCTGCTTTGCAGCTCGTTTTCCAATCCGGCGTAGCTGTTTTCCACTTCCACAAGGTCGCTGTCCTCGGACGTATAGGACGTTCCAAGCACGCCGTTTAACGTGCCGGAAAACATTGCCCCACAAGAGGACAGCCCGGACATAACCATGATAAAGAGCAGCAGCACCCCGACAGCGATTGCCACACCCGCCGGGTGCCTTGCCACAAATGCTGCGGTCTGCTTTGTTTTTTCGGCGGCTTTGGCTGCCGCCTTGCGGGTGCGTTCTGCCGCGCCCTTGATACCCTTTGCGGTATTGCGGGCTTCTTTTGCATACTGCCGCTTGATTTTCTGCTTCTGCCAAAACCGGGAAATGAGGTTAGAGGTAAGCTGCGGGTTCTCATGCAGGGTCTTGTGATACTGAAAATCCACATTTGCCCGAAAAGCCGCTTTTTCTGCCTTTGCCGCTTCTCGGTAGGGTTTCAGCTTATGGCTGCGGTAGCCCTGCTTAATTTTCCGCGCCCCGTACTTCAATCCCCGTTCTGCGGCTTCCTCGCTCTTGTGTGCGCCCTCCACGCCGGAATTATCCTTTTCGACAGAATGGATTTTGTTATGTACCAAAATCCCGGCTTCCTGTGTGGGGCGGGATAGCGGGTTGTGCTTCTCCTTAAATCCGGGCGGCTTGTCCTTTTCCTCAAAGTGCAGGCGGGTCTTGCCTTTCCCGGTGGTTTCGTCAAAGGTGCGCTCTTTTACCAGTTTCTTTTCTTTGGGGATAGCTGCCTTTGCCTTATCCAAGCGGTCGGCGGCTTTATCGGATTTCTTGATATACTTTTCAAGCTCCGGGGCAGCGCGTTCCTCGTCGGTAAATTGCAGCCGGGAAGATTTCGTCCCGGCGGTAGCTTCTGCCTGTGCCTTTCGTACCGCTTTTTTAGACGCTTTGCGGGTATGGGCGGCTTCGATATGCTCCATGACGCGCTCCGTTTTGCCTGTGTCCGCTTTGGGGGCAGCTCCCGGCACATGGGGCAAGGGAGAAGTCGGGGAAGCTGCACCTTGTAGCTGCGCTGCGTCCTGTGCTGCCTGTTGCTCCGGGGATTTCTGAAAATCCGCGTCCTGCGTCCGCTTGCTGATACGTTCCGTGTCTCCCGTGGTCTGATTTTCTGCGATAGCCCCGTCGCGGGTCATTTTCTGCGTGATTTTATCACGGGGCTTTAATGGGTCTTTCAAGTGTTACCACCTCCAATCCGCGCCCCTGCAAGGGCGCAATACTCGGTGTTCAGTTCAATGCCGATATAGCGGCGGTCAAGGCTTTTCGCTGCAAGCCCGGTGGTGCCGCTTCCAAAAAACGGGTCAAGGACAACGCCGCCTGCCGGACAGCCCGCCAGTATGCACGTTTCCGCGAGCTTCGGGGGATAGGCGGCAAAATGCCCGCCCTTATACGGTACGGTATTGATAAGCCAAACGTCCCGCTTGTTCCTTGTGGTCGGCATAAGAGCGTCGTCATAATAGCCGCCGCTGCGGGTTTTATTGATACCCTGTACCTTGCCCTGTCCGGGTACTTCCTCGGCATATTTGTGTCCTGCGCCGCGCCCTTGCCGGTACCGCGCTGCTGTTCCCGGCGCAATCGGCTCTGCAATGGCGGCAGCGTCATAGTAATATTTCTTTGATTTCGTCAGTAAAAAGATATGCTCATAGCAGCGGCTCGGTCGGTCGCGGCAGCTCTCCGGCATAGGATTTTCTTTCAGCCAGATAATATCGCTGCGTAAATACCATCCGTCAGAGCGCAGGGCAAAGGCAAGAAGCCACGGAATACCGATTAAATCCTTTTGCTTGCAGCCCGCTTTCATGCCGCTGCCGCAGTATGTGTCTGCGATATTCAGCCAAAATGTCCCGTCGTCTTTAAGTACCCGGCGCAGCTCCCGGAACACTTCTACAAGCCTGTCAATGTACTGCTCCGGCGTGTCCTCCCGTCCAATCTGTGCGTCAAGCCCGTAGTCCCTTAGTCCATAGTAAGGCGGGCTTGTGACGCAGCAGTTCACGCTTTCGCTCGGCAGCTCCCGCAGGGCATAGAGGGCTTCACGGTTGATGATTACGTCCGTTTTCATGGCTTGCTCACTTCCTCCGGCGTTTTATGCAAAGCTTTGCATAAATTTCCTAATGAAAAGTTTTTGTAAATGGAAAGAGTGATTGCAATTAGCTGTCTATAAAGCATTTTTACAGAAAAAACTTGCGATAATAATTGCATGGATATCTCCTTTCAACGACAATAGGCGCATCTCGATCTTCCAGCTGAATCCCAAACAAGTTGGCAGAAAGACCAAAGTCTGTTATCCTGGCTACAATCGCTATGACAACGAAACAGAAAATTTTATCGAGAGATATTTGGGTAAGAACGGCTGAAACTCAGCCGTTCTTCGCATTTCTTTCCATTATTCAAAACTTTTCATTAGGCTTTGTCGTAAGCAGACGGTAAAGCTCGGTGTCCGTCGGGAAGCGGTCAATGAACGGCAGCACCACATTCCCGTAAAAGATAAGCCCCTCGCCCGCTTCGGTATGGGTCACATACTTCATCTGCTGTGGGGAGATATTAAGCTGCTTTGCAAGGATAGCCCGGTCGCCCTGTGCCTGATTGAGCATGAGGACAAAATCGGAATTTTCAAAGATGTTCTCGACTTCGCGGCTGCTTAAAAGGTCTTTGACGTTCTGCGTGATAGCGGTCGGTATGCCGCCCCATTTACGAAAACGCTTCCAAATCTCCACGCTGTAAGCGGCGGTCTGTTCTTCTCTGAGCAGCAAGTGAAATTCGTCCATGTAGTAACGGGTTGCCTTTTTTTCGGCGCGGTTGACGGTAACGCGGTTCCACACCTGGTCTTGCACAATGAGCATACCTAACTTTTTGAGCTGCTTTCCAAGCTGCTTAATATCAAAGCAGACAAGACGGTTTGAAAGCTCCACGTTGGTACGGTGGTTAAAGACGTTCAGAGAGCCGGAAACATAAAGCTCCAATGCCGCCGCAATGCGGGCAGCTTCCGGCTCCGGCTGTTTCAGCAGTTCGTTGTAGAGGTCGCCCAAGATAGGCATTTTTGCCGGGTCGGGGTCAGCAAGGAAAGGTCGGTACACATTCCTAACAGCGCGGTCAATGACGGTTTTTTCCACGGGCTGCAAGCCCTCTTTTCCACCGATAACAAGCTCGCAAAGGGAAAGGATAAAGTCGGATTTCAAAGCAAGCGGGTTGTCGTCCTCGCTGTAATTGAGGTTTATATCCATAGGGTTCACATACTGGGGCATGCCGTCCATGCCTTTTCCTGTTGGCGACAGGCGTATCACTTGCCCGCCCAATCGCTGCACAAGGGAAAAATACTCGGCTTCGGGGTCGCAGATGATAATATCGTCGTCGGTGATGAGAAAGGCGTTTGTCATTTCCCGTTTTGCCGCAAAGGATTTACCGCTTCCCGGTGTTCCAAGAATAAGCCCGTTTGGGTTTTTCAGTTGCTTGCGGTCGCAGAGTATCATGTTATTGCTTAATGCGTTCAGCCCGTAGTAAAGGGCTGCGCCCTTTTGGAAAAGCTCCTGCGTGATAAACGGGATAAAAATAGCGGTGCTTGATGTGGTAAGCCCTCTTTGAATGGGGATAAGGTTCTCCCCAAGTGGGATAGAGGACATAAAGCCCGCTTCCTGCAAATAGTCAAGGCGGGTCAGAGCGCAGTTGTTTTTCTGTGCAAAGCCCGCCGTAGCAAAGATGTCATTATCCAGTTTCCGCTTCGTGTCTGCCATGTTTACCACAAGGAACGTCAGCAGAAACATTCTTTCATTTCTGCTCTGTAAATCCTGCAACAGGTTCTTTGCTTCGCTGCCAAAGGTGGCAAGGTCGGACGGGATTATATCCATGTCGTACCCGCTGCGTACCGCTTTTTTCTGTTCCTCAATCTTCATCTTGTCGAGGTCGGTAATTTTGCGCTTGATAGTCTTGATTGCTTCGCTCTGGTCGATACTGCGGATATGCAGATTGACGATAATTCCGTTTTCAAGGTCGAGAATGTCCGAAAGCATACGGTCGTTCAGCTCCGGCGCAAGGATTTCAAGGAAGCTAACCGCGCCGAGCTTACGCCCCATGCGAAACGTCCTGCCGTCGCCAAAGCGGAACGAGGACGGGGCGATAAAGTCCTTTGTGGTAAGCCCGGACGGTACGAGCCAGTCCCAAGAGAAACGGAACGGCTCGCCCTCCGGGTGGAAAATCCCATGCAGCACGTTCAAGCGTTCCTGCCCGTTCATGGGGCGGGCAGCCGCGCCAAGCACCTTAAAATTATTGAGTACGTCGGTTTCGATACGGGAAAGGCGGGCTTTTGCGGCTGCGAGATTGTCCGCTTCAATGGAAAAGGTAATGTACTTGCACTTTTCCAGTCCGTTGTTGCCTTTTTCAAGCTGATTTTTCAGCATATCCGCGTACTCTTTGCGGATAGAGTTAAAAGCGTCGTCTTGCGCCGGAATTTCGATAGCTGCCTGTGCCTTTTCCTTTCTTGCGCCCTGATTGATGAAAGAGAGCTGCACCGAAACGGAAGCGTCAAAGTAGTTGAGAAAATCGCACCAGTTTTCAAAAATAGCGGTCTTATCATCTGCCTGTGCAAGCTGATAGTTAATATCTTCAAAGACAAGGCTTTTCGAGTATTTCTTTTCCGTTACCCTGCAAATCCCGTCCGGGTACATCTGCAAGTAGGGAATGGTCTGCTGCGCGGTGTGGGGCTTCCCGTCGCCCTTTGCTGCCTGTATCACGGCGGCGATTTCTTTCTTTTCTGCGCGGGTCAGCTTACGCTTCACGGGATTTTTTACCGCGCGGGTCATGATTTTTCGTTCTGCCATTGACAATAGCCGATACCTCCTTTTCCAGTTTTCGTTGTTTTTCTATGACGACATAAAAATTTTCCGTCTGATAGGGGCGTTCCTTTGGTCGGATAAACTTTGTCTGAATGACGTTTTTTATCACGACTTCAAGGGGCTGCCCGTGTTTTTCATACATTGCCAAGAGGAAGCAGGGAAGCATAACGACAATCATTGCAAATGCCGCCATGCTTGTTCCCGCGCTGTCTTTGAGCAAAAAGAAAAGCGGTAGTCCCATAGCGAGGGCTGCCGCAAAACATATAATCTGCCGCTTTGTCAGATTAAAAGCGACTTTCGTTTTGATTTTTGATAAGTCTTTGGGTACGGGTACATACGCCAAGTGAAAACCTCCTTTCGGTCTTTAATGGGCGTTAAAGATTGACTTCGCAAGTGCGCCTGTTTTGAATAGGGAGAAGCACAAAATCACGGTGTAGGCTGCAAGGGAAAAAATCGCGCTGTGCAGGTTGTCCGCTACAATCATGCTGCCAACCAAAACCGCATAAATGCCGACGCATATCATTATGAGGAAGCCTTGAAAACCGAGGGCGAACAGGGCTTTTAAGTAGTTGTTGCCTATCTGCCCCCACTCTCTGTTGGTCATAGTTGCAAACGGGATAGGCGATACCGAACAGTAAAGGTAAATCTCTATCATTCTGCCGTACAGGATAACCGTGATAAGCACCGACATGATTTTCATGCAAAGGCTCACAAGGCTTGTTTCCATAACGAGCAGTAACAGTTCGGGGATTTCCATAGCGTCAAGTCCGGCTTGCATGGACGAGAGGGCGGCGTCAACGTCGATATTCGTATCGCCGCCGATCACGCCCGCCGCGCCGGAAACAACGTGCTGCGCCATATCGAACACCGCCATAGTGATAGTAAAGGTGTGGGTAACGAGATACACCGCTACCCACGCCTTGAAAAACCACTTAAAGAACATGAACGTGTCAATATCGTGCATATTGTTCTTTTCCGTTACCATGCTGATAAGCTCCACGCATAGAACGTAGGTAATGACAAGCCCCGCAATGGGTACAATCACATTTTCCGACAAGCTCTGTATCATGGAAAATATGCCTGCGTTCCACCCCTGCGGGGTTTGTCCTACCTCTGCGGCGATAGTTCCGACTTTTTCGTTTACGTCCCCGAACATAGTTGACAGATTACCGTTAATGGCTCCAATGAGGATTTCCTTTATCCATTCGTTAATCGCGTCAAGTATGCTCTGCATAGGCAGTTACCCGCAGCTTAACCGAACAGGCCGGAAAGCAGAGGTACAAGGGTGCCGCCGATAAGGGCAACGCCGCCGCCCGCCATGAGCTGTTTCATGCCCTGTGATTTTACTGATGTGCGATAAAGAAGTAATAGAAGTGTAAAAAATTTTGCCGTTCCTATCCGGCACTTGGCCATTGTGTCGGATAGGTCGGGCGTTAGGCTTCGGGCAAGTCAATCTTGCCGACAAAGCTGTAATAAATCTCAATGTCCTGCCTGCGGGTGCCGTTCTC